>DATLRQ010000100.1:0-100200 GCA_035534555.1 Candidatus Micrarchaeaceae archaeon | reverse complement strand
GGAAGCGGCCGAGGCCGCGGTCGACCGCTTCCAGGAGACCTACGGCGCCAAGTACCCCAAGGCGGTCGAGAAGCTGCTCAAGGACCGCGAGGCGCTGCTCGTCCACTTCGACTTCCCCGCCGAGCACTGGATCCATTTGCGGAGCACGAATGCCATCGAGTCCACCTTCGCCACCGTCCGGCTGCGCACCCACAAGACCAAGGGCGCCGGTAGTCGGGCGGCCGGACTGGCCATGGCGTACAAGCTGCTCGATGCCGCCCAGGCTCGCTGGCGCTGCGTCAACGCACCCCACCTGGTCGCGCTGGTTCGCGCTGGCGCGACCTTCGTGGATGGAGTCAAAGTCGAGCGCGAAGACCAGAGGAACGCCGCGTGATCAAGCCGACCAATCCACAACTATTGACAATTTCCCTCGCCGGCGGTGATTATCTGGTCGTTGTCAGGGTCGAGCTCCGTCGCTGCTTCCTGGATCCAGCGGACGCCGCGGGGAACGACCGAGGCCTGGAGGCGCACAGTCTTTTCCTTGGCCAGCACGCCGGCTCCGACCAGCGTCCACAGCGGTTGGTAGAAGTGTCGCTGCGAGGGCTCGACGACACTCACCCCCAGCTGCGGGGCGATCCGCCTGAGCCGTGCGGCCACGCTGAGCCCGGCGGCGCCACCGCCGACGATGAGAACGTCGCTGTATTCGATATCTGCTGCCACGGAAACTCCTGTGCCTGTAGGCAATGAATGAGGATGGGATCGGAGCCGCAACGGCTCCCAGCCAGGCTGCCGCCCGGCTTCAACCGGCCCTAGAGACGGCCGCTACAGGCGCAGGTGCAATAGAGCAGGAAATCGATGAACAGCCGGCGGGAGAGGAGCGGGCTGGGATCGACCGGCTGCATGGGGCCTTTATCTCCGACATGATGGAGCAAGCGGTAGAGCCGTTGCGCGTGGCCATCGCACGGGACCACAGGTCAATCCCGCAGGCAGCATGCTACCGGGCTTCCTGGCGACTACCCGGACCGGACTTTCACCGGCTGGCAGCTGCAAGCTTCGAGCAACGGCGATCAGGATCCTTACACATCACCTCCCTTGCATTCCCGTTCGCTTGTGCCCTTCTGGACACGCTGTGTGCCGCACACACGCATCTTCCAAGCACCGTCGACCAGCTTCGCGGGGGGGGTGAGGCGGCAAAAGTCCGGCCGCAGCGGGCCGGATCGAGCCGAGTAGGCGGGGGGAGTCTCACCCCCCGCCCCTCACAGAACCGGACGTGAACCTCTCGTGCGACACGAAGTCGCATACGTAGCAGTCGGAACTGATCACATCAAGTAGGAGGTGGCGATAAGGATCTGACCTGGGGTTCTGCCCCTTGATCCTACCGGAGCGTGCGGCGGGAGCAACCCCGCAGTGCGAAGCCTCCGGGACAAGGTACGTCTCACCCCTCGAAGGGGTGGCCGTCGAACTGCAAGGAGAGATGGCGACCGCCAGCATTGGGCGGTCGGAGGCTGGGTTGGATGGCATGGTCAGCAAATGCGAACTGCCGATAAACGTCGCAACATGTCGCAAGCCGAAGGTGCTGTGCCGAATGGCAGAAGGCTTGAACCAAAAGGTAAGTGGCCCGGAGCAGGGATTGAAAACTGCCCTGTCGCAGACATCGCGGCCACCGGCGGAGAGGCAGGACCTAAACCATCTGGGCGCGTGTGCGGAACGTGTTAAGCCCGTAGTCCTCCCGAAAGGGAAAGCGAGCCGCGAGGCGAGCCGACGGGGCTGCGGGTAAAGGATCACGGAGGAAGCGAACGCTGTCCTGTAATGGGGCGGACAGGGGTTGAGGCCGTCGCCAACATTGCCCCGCGCGAAAGCGAGCTGACTTCCGCGAGGTCTCTCATCACGACAGAGCTGGGCAAAGCGGCAAAGGAGGCAAGGCAGATGGCGGGAGAGCGTATGCGGGGCAGCCGACAATCGGCGCCTCCCTCTCCTGGTGCAGCTTTCCACAACGGACTGCAATGGGACCAGATTGACTGGGCCAATGCGTCTCGCAACGTGCGCCGTCTCCAAGCACGCATATACGAGCGGTCCTTGCTGACGAGGCTGCACAGACGGGTCTCTCCTGTTCCGACCCAGACCTTGAGTACGTGCCGATCTCCATACCCCGGAGGGACCCGACAGGACGCTGGCCCGATGAGGCCCTGCCGGACATGGCCTTCGCCGTGAAATGAGCGGCTCGGCTCCCCCATTGTTTCTGTGTCGAGGCTGCAAGACTCGCACGTTGCTACGGCCCGCACTCTCGCTTCCTCCACGGAGGCTTTCGACGCCCCGCTCGGCCTGACGGTTCTCACCATCCGGCTGGGGCCTGCTACCGGGCTCTCGGGCGATTACCCGGACAAGACTCACGCTCGCTGGTCTGGACCAGCGCTCAGGACGCACCATTACTGGCAGCATAGATTTGGAATGGGCGAGCTTGCGCCGATACGCCTTTACAACACCCTCACCCGCACCAAGGAGCCGCTGGTCCCGGCGAAAGACAGGATCGTGAGGATGTACTCGTGCGGGCCGACTGTGTATCGCTACGTCCACGTCGGCAATCTGCGCACCTTCATGCTCCCCGACCTTCTGCGCCGGTCGCTCGAGTACCTCGGCTACCAGACCGAGCAGGTGATGAACATCACGGACGTCGGCCACCTGACCGACGACACCTTCGACCGAGGCGAGGACAAGATGCTGGTGTCCGCGCGCCTGGAGAAGAAGTCGCCCGAGGAGATCGCGGCTTTCTACACCGATGCGTTCATGCAGGATGCGGCCAGCGTCAACATCCGGCCGGCCGCCCATTACCCTCGCGCCAGCGAATACATCTCCCAGATGATCGAGTTGATCACCAGGCTCATCGAGAAGGGGCACGCCTACGACGTCGGCGGCACCGTCTACTACGACATCGCCAGCTTCCCCGCCTACGGCAAGCTGTCGCGAAACACGACCGACAAGCTGCTCGCCGGCGCGCGAGGCGAGGTGGATCCGCGCAAGCACCACCCTGGCGACTTCACGCTCTGGAAGGCCGCCGGGGAGCATCGCCTCCAGGTGTGGCCGAGCCCTTGGGGGCCTGGCTTTCCTGGGTGGCATATCGAATGCTCAGCGATGTCGATGTCGCTCCTCGGCGAGCGGTTCGACATCCATACAGGAGGCGCCGACAACGTTTTCCCTCACCACGAGGCGGAGATCGCGCAATCGGAAGGCGTCACCGGCCACCGCGTCGTCAGCCTCTGGCTGCACGGCGGGCTCTTGATGCTGGCCGGCTCGCGGATGGCCAAGTCTGCCGGCAACTTCTTTCGAATCAGCGAGCTCGAGGACAGGGGCTTCGACCCACTGGCCTTTCGCTACCTCGCGCTGCAGGCCAAGTACCGCACCAAGCTCAACTTCAGCGAAGACGGACTCGCCGGTGCGGATCGCGCGCTGCGCAACCTCCGGGAACGCCTTCAGGAATGGTCTGCCGCAAGCATTGAATCCTCCGCCGACTCCGCCGAAGCTGCGGCGATGGAGGCCCGGTTCCGAGCTGCGATCGCAGACGACCTGGATCTGCCAGCGGCGATGGCTCTGGTCTCCGAGCTCACGCGCTCCGCGCTCGATCCCGGCGACAAAGCCGTCCTCCTGAGGCGGTGGGATCGCGTGCTCGGCCTCGACCTCGACCGACCGATCGCTGGACTCGAGCTGCCAGCAGGGGCGGCGAACTTGCTGAAAGCGCGCGAACAGGCGCGGGCCGCCAGGGACTTTGCGCGCGCGGACCAGCTGCGAGCCGAGCTGGCCGGTATCGGAGTCGTGGTCACCGACACCCCACAGGGCCAGCGGTGGAAGGCTGGAGGCAAAAGGGATGTGGACCGGACCTCGCGGCCCGGTCCCACCCCTACCCCTTAGTCTCCGGCGCCGTCCGAGCTGACCACAGTCGCGTGGTCCGGTTTGTGGCTTGTCTGTCCGTGGCCGCTGCCATTGCCATTGCCGTTGCCTTTGCCTTTGCCGTTGGATTTGCCATTGCTTTCGATCGTGGCTTTGTCGTGACCGTTGGCGTTGGCGTTGCCATGGTTCAGGCGCGCACCGCTGGCGCGCTGATCCGACACCGTGTCGCCGTGCTGCTTGGCAAACGCGCTGACGCATTGCCCGATGCCATGCTCGCCCGTCTTGAGGGCGGCCTTGCAGGCGATGACCTGCTGACTGACCTGCTGGCCCCAATTGGCGGGGTCGGCGCTGCCAGTGATGGCGGCTTCCGTGACCACCGCCGCCGCCACTATCGCCACGGCTGCCACGGCAAATCCAGTGGCCGCCCTGACGACGAGGGCGGATACGCCGCCGCTGAATAGTCTCTTCACGTTTACTCCTCCCTCCGGCAGCGTCCCCATTTCCGATGTCTGCTGGGCGCGCCGGTCAACACAAAGGGACCGCCCTGTGCCCCGAACTACCCATTTTTGGCCATGAGGCCCGCTTGACTACGAACGCATGTTCGGCTAACGTCCCTTGAGCATCCATGCCCACGCTGCCCGATTTCGTCGCCGCCGACTTCCAGGGGGACGTCACCCTCGACCACGCGATCCCGGCGTCGGAAGCGCGATTCGCACCGCTGCCGCCTGACCTCCGGCCCGAGCTCGGGCGTGCCCTTGCCGCACGCGGGGTCGAGCGCCTCTACTCCCACCAGGCTGACGCCTACAACGCGGTGCGGCGCGGCCGCCACCTCGTGGTGGTGACGCCGACCGCGAGTGGAAAGACTCTCTGCTACAACCTGCCGGTTCTGCAACGCCTGCTGGAGCAGCCGGAGAGGCGAGCTCTGTATGTCTTTCCGACCAAGGCGCTGGCGCAGGACCAATTGGCGGAGCTCAGCGCTCTGAAGCACGGACTGCCCATCGATCTGCGCGTCGACACGTACGACGGTGACACGTCACCCGGGCGTCGCACGGCGATCCGGGAGGGCGGACACATCGTGATGACCAATCCCGACATGCTTCACGCCGGCCTGCTCCCACATCACACGCGCTGGCGCCGGCTTTTCTCGAGCCTCGACTTCGTCGTCATCGACGAGCTCCATATGTACCGCGGGCTCTTCGGCAGCCAGGTCGCCAACGTCGTCCGGCGCCTCAAACGGATCTGTGCCTTTTACGGATCGAACCCGACGTTCATCTGCACGTCCGCGACCATCGCCAATCCGCTGCAGCTTGCGAAGAAGTTGCTCGAAGAGGAGAACATCGAGCTGGTCGAGCGCAATGGCGCGCCGCGAGGCGAGCGCCGGCTCATCTTCTACAACCCGCCGCTGCTCAACCGGGAGATGGGGGTGCGCCGCAGCTCGATGCTCGAGGCGCGTCGCATTGCGGCGCCATGGATTCGCGGCGGAGTGCAGACGATCGTCTTCTGCCGCAGCCGCCTGCAGGTCGAGGTGATGCTCAGCTATCTCCGCCAGGACCTCGCACCTCGGCTCGATGCCTCGCAGCGAGTCCGCGGATATCGCGCCGGATACCTGCCACTGCATCGCCGGGAGATCGAGGCGGGCTTACGCAGCGGGGAGATCACCAGCGTGGTCAGCACCAACGCGCTCGAGCTGGGCATCGATATCGGCAGTCTGCAGACCGCGATCCTCGTCGGCTACCCCGGCACCATCGCCTCCACCTGGCAGCAGCTCGGCCGTGCCGGGCGGCGTTCCGGCTCGGTCGGTGTATTCGTGGCTTCGAGCTCGCCTCTCGACCAGTTCATCGTCCGCCACCCCGAATACTTCCTGAGCTCCGATCCCGAGGAAGGTCTCATCGACCCCGACAACCTGCTTCTGCTTGCGGGCCACCTGCAAGCCGGCCTGTTCGAGCTGCCATTTGAAGATGAGGAGCGCCTGGGTCGCGCAAACGTCCGGGAGCTGCTCGAGCTATTCGAGGAGGACGGTTCGGCTTCGCGGTCGGCCGGCCGGTGGTTCTGGAGCCGGCAGGCTTTCCCTGCGGACGAGATCCACCTGCGCCGCATCGCGGCAGACAACGTGGTGATCATCGACACCTCGCAGCCGCGGCCCAAGGTCATCGGCGAGATGGATCAGTTCACCGCGCCCGTGCTGCTGCACGAGGAAGCGGTTTACCTCCACGAAGGCGCGCAGTTCCACGTCGAGCGCCTCGACTGGGAGGAGAAGAAGGCGTACGTCCACCCCGTCGAGGTCGACTACTACACGGACGCGCTCGCCGCCGTCACCGTGCAGGTGCTCGACACCTTTGCCGGGCCGGACGGTCATGGCCTGTCACGAAGCCATGGCGAATTGAAGATCACCGCGCTCGCGAGCATGTTCAAGAAGATTCGCTTTCACACCCACGAGAACATCGGCTCGGGTCCAATCCACCTCCCCGAGCAGACGCTGCACGCGACCGGTTACTGGATCACCGTCGACGAGGATCTCTGGCGCACGCTGGGTCGAGAGACGCTCGAAGCTGGGCTGCAAGGGATGGCGCACACGCTGCGCCACGTCGCAAGCCTCCGATTGATGTGCGATCCGCGCGACCTTGGGGCGGTGGCCGAGGTGAGATCCGTCACCACCCGCCTTCCGACGGTGACCGTCTACGAGATGTACCCCGGTGGCGTCGGCTATTCGATCCGCATGTTCGAGTTGCACAGGGACCTGCTCGAGCAGGGCGCGTCGCTGGTGCATGACTGCCCATGCCTCGCGGGGTGTCCATCGTGCATCGGTCCGCTGCACCTCGTGGAAGGAGCCAAGGAGGCATGCCTGAAACTGCTCTCCGCGAGCGCCTTGCCCGTCTAGGGGCGCCGCCGCGGCCGCGGCTCAAGGTCGAGCGCGCCAGGCCGCGCGGGTTCGAGATCGTCGTCACCCCTTACGGCGACGCGCTGTTGCGAGAAGACGTGATTCCGCTGCCTGCGCTCGACCCGAACCCCGGCTCGGTCGCCTACGTCGACACCGAGACCACAGGCCTATCGGGCGGGGCCGGCACCTATGTCTTTGCCGCAGCTGTCGCACGGCCCATCGATAGCGGTCTCCGAGTCGCGCAGGTCTTCCTTCCCCAACCCGGGATGGAGGCCGCCTTCCTGCACGCGCTGCAGGCCGAGATTGCGCCAGGGTCGGCGGTGGCCACGTTCAACGGCAGCTCTTTCGACCTGCCCGTGCTGCGGACGCGGTGGGTGATGGCTCGCATGCCGGGCGAGCTCGCGTGCCCTCCCCATGTGGACTTGCTCACGCTGGTGCGGGCCCTCTACCGCCACCGCCTGGAGAGTTGCAGCCTGCGGTCGGTCGAGGAGCGACTGCTTGGCTACGAGCGCGACGACCCCATCGCCAGCGCCCTGGTGCCTGACGCTTACTTCGAGTACCTGCGTCATGACGTCAGCCCGCGGCTCGAAGGCGCGCTCGAGCACAACCGGCTCGATGTCATCAGCCTCGTCCATCTCCACTCGCGCCTCCTTGCCCGCCTGCGAGGCCGGGATGCCGGGATGGACGCCGCCGACTGGCTGGCCCTCGGTCGCCATCGATTTCGACGCGGAGCGCGTGCTGATGGTTGGCGGGCGCTGCGTAACGCGACGGCCTTCGCCAAGGGCGAAGCATCGGCTACGGCGGGCCTCCTGCTCAGCCGCCGCCTTGTGCGCCGCGGCTCGATCGCGGCTGCCGACCGATTGCTGGACTGGTTGGAGTCCCGCGTGACTGAGGACATGCGGGTTTCGATCGCACGCGCCCGCCTGCTCGAGTGGCGAAAGCGAGACCCGCTCGCAGCTCTGGGCGTGGTCGAGGGTGCGCAACGCCGGATGCCCGGCGGAGCCGAGATGCTCGAATCGCGACTTTTGAGGTTGCGCCGAAAAGCCAGACGACAAGCGACCGCAAGCCTGCCGTTCGCCTGAGCCACTGGCCGCCTCGCGGGCAGCTTTCTACGGGACCGCCGGCACCGGTACCGGTTCGACAACCACCTCTGCGACGGCCGGGAGGGCGAGGTCCGCGATGAACAACTCGAGGCTACCGTCCCGAATGCTCTGCCCCAGCGCTTCCACAACGGCCGGGTCGAACTCGGTTCCCGCCAGCTCGGTCACCCTGTCGAACGCCCGCAAGGCCTCCAGCCGCTCGCAGCCCCGGCCGGCCGTTAGCGCCTCGTACGTCTCGGCCACGGCGAGAATCCGGGCTCCCAAGGGAATCTTCTCGCCGGCCAGCGCATCCGGCTTGCCGGTGCCATCCCAACGTTCATGGTGGCCGCGTACATAGGCCAGGACCTCGGTCGAAAACTTTGCCCGCCGCAGGATCTTCTCGCCGGTTTCGGTGTGGCCGGGAGTCTCAAAACCCTGACCCGCCGTCAGGGTCATGTGACCGACGTCGTGGAGGAAGGCGGCCGTCCGCAGGTCCTCGAGTCGCATCACCGGCAAGGCGGTGCGACGGCCGACGGCGTCGGCGATTATCGCCACCCGGCTCGAATGGCCGCGGGTCAACGGGCTGCGGTGGTCGACAGCGTGGGCCACGGCGACGACGACCTGCGGCCCGGCTTCGGCCAGGACCGCGAACAGGCTGACGTCGTCGAGCTCCAGCTCCGTGACCAGCTGGGGAAAGGTGCAGGCGCGATCCTTGCCTTCCCGCTTGGCCAGGTAAAGAGCCTGGTCGGCGGCCGCCACGAGCTCTGCCGCGGTCAGTCCGTCGTCCGGATAGGTGGCGCCCCCGACGCTGAATGTCAGGTGACTGCCAGGCGTGGTCGCGATTGACGCCTCGTGCACAGCCTCGACGATGCGCTGCGCCAGCTTGTGGGCACCGATCGCGCTGGTGTCGGGGGCCATCACCACCAGCTCGTCCCCGCCGTATCGCGCGACTATGTCCTGGGCGCGCGCCACCGAGCGCACGATCCTGGCGCCAAGCTGCAGGACCAGATCGCCCTGCTGGTGGCCGACCTGGTCGTTGACCGATTTGAAGTGATCGAAGTCGACGAGCACGACCGAGAAGGTGGCGGCGCGCCGGTCGGGGTGGGCGAAGGCGGCCGCCAGCCGCCGCCGGAACTCTCGCGCGTTGGCGAGCCCGGTGAGCCCGTCGGTGGTCGCCTCCTGGGTGCTGCGGTGGTAGCGAAGCGCGTTGGCGAGCGGAACCGCCGAGCTGCCTGAAAGGGCGGCGACGGAGAAGAGGTCCTGGTTTGTGAAGCTGCCTTTTTCGCGCACCAGGCTCAGCAGGGCCGTCACCCCTTCACCTGATGCGATGGGGATGACCAGCGCCCGCCGGTCGGCCCCGTAGGAGGCTTCCCCAGTTCTGGCAGCCTGTGAGAGCTTCTCCTCGTCTAGGAACTCCGGAACTGCCCCTGGCACTCCGTCCGGCGCGCTGGCGCCCACCTCGAAGCCCTCGTGCGAAGCCAGGATCAGGCTGCCTCGGTCGGCCAACGTCATCTGGACGGCGTGGTCGACGATGAGCTTGAACACGTCCTTGATGTCCGTGTCGCTGACCATCGTCACGCTGAGTTCGCGCAGGGAGTCCGCCTGCGCCGCGCGCTCGACCGCCTGCCGCCGCTCGCGCTCCAGCTCGCGCGTCATGTAGCCGGTCGCCAGGGCGACGACCAGGAACAGAAAGACCTTGCCAATGGTGGCGTTCGGGTCGGTCGTGAAGTTGGCCGGCGTGAACGAGCCGCCGACAAATAGATAGATGAAGGAGATGACAAATGCGGAGACGATGCAGGCGGCCGCGCCGAACCGGACGGCGTTGGTGATGACGGCCAGGAACAAAGCGAGAAAGAAAGGGCTCGAAAACCCGTCAGATAGGTAGACCAATGAGGTGGCAAAGAAAATGTCGAGCGACATCGTGCTCAAACTGAACTGCTTTCCGGGCTGGTACCCGCGCGCCAAAAGCACGTTCACGGCGACGTTCATCACGGCCCAGGCGGCGAGCAGGACATCGACGGTCCCGCGGGCTTCGGCCCCGGTCACAGTGGTGACGTTGTTCAACACCGCGAGCACGATCAGGAACAGCCAGCGGAAGCTGACAGCGACCCTCTCGCCGACGCGGCGGCGGTCGGCGTCGAACTTGGCATCCATTGCGCGCGCGCGGACGTCCTGCCAGCGGCGAGAGTCTGAGCGGGCTTTGACCTTGGGCGTCAAGAGGTTGACTCACGGGGCAAGAACCCCTTGCCGGTCACCTGAAATCTCCGAGCGACTGAAAATCGCCCCCAGTCCGTTATTCGAATACATGTGCTGCATCCAGCGGTCCTATCGGCTTGAATAACGCTCACAAATGATGGCCGAGCCGGTTCAAACACGCACTCTCACTCGGGATTCCGCACGGCCACGGCGCCTTGGCTCGAGGCGTCAGCGCGGCCAGTCCCTGGTGGAGTTCGCGATCTCGTCGCTGGTGCTCATCCTCCTGTTGATGGGCCTCCTCGACCTCTCGCGCGCTTTCTACTACTCCGTGAACATCCTCGGCGCTGCGCGCGAGGGCGCCAGGCACGGTGCATGGTTCGACACCGCGACCCGCACCAACAAGTACCTCGACGACGCCGACATCATGCAGGCCGTAGACCAGGCCATGGCCGGCTCCGGGTTCGACGGCACGACGCTCCCGGTTCCGACCTTCGTGCCGTCTGCAGGGTGCCTGGCCGGCGCCGATGGCAACGCCTTCAACAACAAGCCATACTCATCCGCCGCGGTGCCTCTAACCACCGGCCGCGTGAACGTGTACATCTGCTACACGCAGCCCGGCGGTGTGTTCAAGACAGGGACGATGCCGACGGCGCCCACGGACTCCAGCTACCGGCTGGGTGACATCAACGTGTCCATCATCATGAACTTCGCTTTGATTACGCCGTTCATCCAGAACCTGTTCGGCAGCGGCATACCGCTAGTTTTCAACGAGCACTTCACCATCCAGGGGCAGCCATGAGACAGAGACTGAAGAGCTGGTTTCGCAGCCAGCGGTCGCAGGGCATCACCGAGTTTGCGCTGATCGCGCCGGTGATCCTGCTAATAACCTTTGGGGTCATCGACTTCGGCCGCGGCCTGTACTTCTACATCACCCTCCAGCAGGCCGCGAATGAAGGGGCGCGTGTCGCAGTCAGGGCGTCCTACTTCATCGACCCCAACGGAGCCACACACACTTGGCCGACCGACGCCGACGTCGCCACAGCGGTCCAGGTGCACGCAGTCACCGAGGTGCTCGCCAACCCGTGCCCCAACGGGCCAATCCCGAACGGCGGCAACCCTGTGGGCTCGGCCCAGCTGCCGCCACCAAACACCGGCTGGATCTTCATCACCGATCCGAGTGCCGCGGGCAACGGCGTGCCCAATGGCCCTCGCGGCGGACTCGGCGTATTGCCGGCGCCCGGCCCCGGGTGCAACGCGATCACGCCTGCGGTCGGCAACGAGCCGATCAAGGTGACGCTTTGGTTCAACTTCCAGCCGCTCACGCCCATCATTCAGCAAGTAGTTGGCAACCGGATCGTTCTTGTTGCTTATGCGGTCTACCGTGCCGAGTACTCGAACTAGACACATGTACAGGTCAGCGCGCGGGTGGCGCGCAGCGGCTACGACTGCGTCTGCCCGAGACGAGCGTCGCGCCAAGATCGAGCAGACACGACTGCAGAAAGGTCAGGCGATCGTGCTGATCGCGCTCTTGATCATGGTGCTGTTCGCCATGCTCGGCCTGGCCATCGACTCAGGCCGCGCCTATGTCGACAGGCGCGACCAGCAGGCGGCGGTCGATGCCGCGGCTCTTGCCGCCGGCGACTGGTATGAGAATTTCCAAGACGTCACGGGGAGCGCGGTCCCTCAGGCGAAGCGGATCTACCAGACAGACTTGCATCTATATGCAGGCCCCACCTCGGATGTCCACACAGTCGCTTTCGTGGGGGTCAACAACAACCTTCAGCAGGACACCTGGGTGACGACCTACGCGGCTGGCTACCAGCTCACCACGGTCGCCACCGACACGCAGTTCAACGGCTACGAATTTCAGATGACTACCACCCACGGCCTACCCCTTGCCTTCATGCAGATCTTCGGCGGCCCGACCAACGTCACCATCAACGCGACGGCAACCGCGATCGTCGGCAACCAGCGGCAGACGCCGGCGCTGCTCACGCTGAGCAACGGCTCCTGCGCGACCAACCTCAAGGGGTCCGCCGACCTCACCGTCCTCGGTGACGTGTACACCAATGGCACCGCATGCGTCGACGCCAACCTGCACGAGGCTGGCAACTGCTACGGGGGCGCCGGCTCGACTTGCAGCTCGGCCTCGTACTACTGCTACAACTCGACCCCAGGCTTCGTCCCATACCCTCCGGTCGGCGGGGTGTGCAATCCCGGTGACACGCTGGGATCGGCTGTTGTGCCCGCCCCGACGTTGCCCGACCCCGGCTACCTTGCGCCGTCCGTCCCGTACTATCCGACCCCTCAGAGCTACAACAAGCTGAACCGCGGCACGTGGACCGAGATGGACCCCGGAACGTACGGCAGCTTTCATCTCACCGGCGGTTCCGCCAGCTGCGCCTTCCTGACCGCCGGCGTCTATAACTGGACGGGCGGTTACCAGTCGGACGCCAGCGGCAGCCTGCTGTCGAACGAGCTCAAGGCGCCCAACGAAGAGAACGCTTCGGCGCCCGGCACCACCTCGGTCGCCCCGCTTGCGTTCTGGGACCAAAACGGCGCTGGCTGTAACGGCAACTTCACAACGTCGGTGGCGATCGCGTCCGGATACGGCATCAAGCACGGTGGCCTCGGCGTGGGCAACTGGGGAGTTGAGCTGACCTCGGTCCGTTACGACCAGTTCATCGACCCGGGCGTCACCCCCAACCCCTGCTTTGCCCCGCCCGGGTGTCGCCGCGAGAGCGCTCCCTCCGCCTGCCAGGTTGTAAGCACCGCCGACGTCAAGGACCAGGTGATCGACGTGAGCATCACCCAGAACGCCCCAGGGGCGCAGTACTACGACGTTTACCTGAACCCCAACGGCTGCGACGGGAACCCCAACAACTTTTCGTTCATCAACAAGTTCCTGGCCCCCGGGTGGACCGATGGCGGCGGGCCACCGGCGGCGGCCACCGGGCCTTGGCCGAGTGGCGGCGCCGGTACCATCCTGTCCAAGGGCGAAAACCCAGCCGGCTGGCCTTGCCTTGCTCCGAGTCACACCATCTGCTCGGTCACCGCGGGCGGTCTTCTGCCCAACACTCTTTGCTTCGCCCAGAGCCGGACCAAGAACTGCCAGCCGCCCGACGACGAGCTCCCGCCGCAGTGCTTCAGCAACTGCCCGCCGCCGGCCGGCCTTCTGTCGCAAGAGAACGCGGCCATGTCCCTGCAGTACCCGCCGTACACGGGCGGCGACGTGGCGAACGAGAACTACTGCGTGCCCTCACCGCTGTCCGGCGGCAGCACCATCACCCCCTGCCAGACTTCCAAGGTGACGCCGGGGGCCGTGCAGTTCTACTTCCCGAGCGGATCATGCTTCAGCCAGAACTCCTCGGGCGCCACTTATGTCTTCAGCGGCGAGCAGTACAACTGGATCGTGATCTACGCGCCCGCCACCAACACGTGCTCGAACACGTTGAACGGTGGGGCCTCGACTCAGTTCATCGGCACCATGTACACGCCCGGAGAGAACTGGACCATCAACGGTGGCGATCGCTCCCCGCTGGCGGGCCAGGTGATTGCCTATACTGCGAGCGTCTCGGGTGCGGCCGCCGTCGGCATCGACTTCAATCCGAACTACGCGCCGGCACCCCCCGCCGCCCGCCTGATCAACTGACCGAGACCCTCTAGCCTCCCCAGTCAGCATCAGCTCGCTTGAGCTCGAGGCGGCCACCATCAGATGTAGGCCTCACCTCATAACCGAGCCCGCGCAGAGCCTCGTCGATCCAGAGCAGCGCCATCTCCTCGGTCTCCGGCCAGGTATCGGCAGACGCGCCGTCGGCGCCGGAATCGATCGCGACCCGGCCGGCCACCCGCAGCAGCCGCCGGATCAGTGGCGCCGCTTCGGGCACTATCAGCTGCAGGTCTTCGAGGGAGCGCGAAAGCATGAAGCAGGCGGCGTTGAACGTCTGTGCATCGATCGGCTCATTCGCGGCGAGCTTCTCGGCCAGCCCCGCGCGCAGGTCGGTTGGATCCATATGGCGGGTATTATTGTTGGCCCGAGGCTGGGGAGATGGACCTTAACGAACCTGTTTTGCTGACGCCCGAAGGGCTGGAGAAGCTCAAGCGCGACCTCGAGGTCGCGTTGAAGCGGCGCGCCGAAGCCGGCGAGCGCCTCAAAGAAGCGTTCCAGCCAGGCGACATCGAAGACAACCCCGAGTATGAGCAGGCGAAGGAGGAGGTCGGCCTCCTCGACAGCCGCATCTACGAGCTGCAGGAGATGATCGGCAGGGCGCAGATCATCAAGGAGTCGCATTCGAGCGTCGCCGGACCGGGCTCGACCATCGACGTGGTGGACACCGAAGGCTCAGCCGAGACGTACCACTTGGTGGGCGCGGTCGAGAGCGACCCATCGGCGGGCCGCATCTCTGTCGAGTCCCCCGTCGGCCGCGCACTGGTCGGCAAGAAGAAGGGCGACAAGATAACCGTCAGCGTGCCGTCGGGCACGCTCACGCTGACCGTCAAAGCGGTCAAGTAACCAGACGATGTCCGTTCGGACATCGGATGAGGGAACGGCAGACCGGCAGCTGAATCCGAGCGCGATCGCCGATCGAACGACTGTCGGCGTTCTGTTTCGCCAGGCCGCCCGTTACCTCGACCGGCCGCTGCTCCACTACCCCGACGGCAAAAGCTGGCAGACAGTTACCTGGGCGGAAATGCGGCGAGGCACGCTGGCTGTCGCGTCAGCGCTCATTGAGGCGGGCGTCAAGGCCCGCGACCACGTCGTGTTGATGGGGCCAAACAGCCTCGCATGGCTCTACTGCGACTTTGGAATCCAGGCCGCGGGCGCGATCTCGGTGCCTATCTATTCAGGCACTGTGCCTGAAGTGGCGCAGGCGATCGCGGCGAACTGCGATGCGGCGCTGGCGATCGCTTCGGATTCCAACATGGCAACGAAGCTGACGCTGACAGAAACGCTGAAAAGCATCGTGACAATGGATTCGGAGGTGGCTCGATGGCTTGCCGAGCCACCACGACGTTTGGGCGACGTGGTCGAACGTCTGGAGGCGATCACGCCCGACGACATGTGCACGATCGTCTACACGTCGGGTACGACCGGTGACCCCAAAGGCGCCGAGCTCGCCCATCGCAACGTGGTGGACGTCACGCGTGCGGTCATCAAGGTGCATCCTCTGACCGAGGCGGACTTCACCCTCTCGTGGCTGCCGTACTCGCACGTGTTCGAGCGAATCAACGGCACGTTCACAGTGCTCATGTTCGGCGGGCAGATGTGGCTTTCCGGCGTCGATCGGCTCGCCGAAGACCTCGCTGACGTGCAGCCGACGATCCTCCTCAGCGTGCCGCGCGTGTACGAGAAGATGCACTCCCGCGTCATGGATCGCGTCCGCGAAGCGCCGGGGTTCCGCCGGGCGCTCTTCAATTGGGCGGTCGGAGTCGGCACGCGATTCTCACATGAGGCAAGCCCTAGAGGGATGCTCAGGGCCGAGCACAGCTTGGCCGAACGCCTGGTTTTGGCGCCTCTGCGCGAACGGTTGGTGGGCGGGGGCTTGCGCTTCTTCATCAGCGGCGGCGCCGCTCTTGCTCGCGAGATCGAAGAGTTCTTCTGGGCGATCGGCGTCCCGATCCTCAACGGGTGGGGCATGACGGAGACGGCCTCGGGCGCTTGCTCGAACACGCTCAGACAGCACCGCTTTCTCACCGTCGGCAAGCCGTTCCCCGGGATTGAGCTGAAGATCGAAAAAGATGGCGAGATCCTGGTCAAGAGCCCCGGCAACATGCTCGGCTACCACAAGAATCCGGTGGCGACCGCAGATACGCTGGACCACGGTTGGATCCGCACGGGCGACATCGGCGAGATCGACGCCGACGGATTCCTGAAGATCACCGATCGTAAGAAGGACCTCATCAAGACTGCGGGCGGCAAGTACGTGGCGCCGCAGCAGCTCGAGTTCGAGATCCAGCGCGATGACCTGGTTGAGCAGGCGGTGGTGATTGGGGAGGGCAAGCCTTACGTGACGGCGCTGATCGTCCCTGACTGGGCGGCCGTCAGCAGGCGGGTTCCCGGTCGCCCGGAGGACCTCGTCGACGACCAGCGGGTGATCGCGCTGATTGACAAGGCGGTGGACGCGGTCAACACCAGGGTCGGCTCTTGGGAGGCGATCAAGTACTTCACCTTGCTGCCCCGGGCGTTCACCGAAGAGACGGGCGAGATCACGCCCACCCTGAAGGTCAAGCGCAAAGTGATCGCCGAGAAATACGCAGAAGAGATCGAGTCCATGTACGCAGCAAGGAAAAAGCCGGTCTAACCTAGATCCATGGCCGGACCCACCGACATGTCGGAGCTTCACCTCGCTCTCGACCGCCTGCGCCCCCAGGTTTGTCACTGCGGCCTCAAGGGCGAGTGCCTCGGCTGCAAGGGGATCGAGATGGTGCGCGCCCAGGCCGAGGCGGTCGTCGCCGCCGCCAGCCAGCCGATCCTCATCCAGGTCGCGCAAGAGGCGGCGATGAAGGACATGGCGGCCCGGTTCCAGGGGATGACCGAGCGTCTCCTGAGCGACCCCGAGATCCGCCGGTCTGCGGAGGACATGCAGCAGAAGCTCATGTCCGACCCGGAAACGCGCGAGCTCCTCGAAGAGCTGATGAAACGGCTGGGCGCGCAGCCCGAGGAGTGAACTAAGGGCTACGCGTTTCGGGCCGGTGGACGATCGAGGCGTCTTCGGCTCCAAGAGCCTCCTCTGCCTCCGCATCAACCTGTTGCGGCTGGAACAGACGCTGAGCGATCAATGTGGGAATCACCGCGGACAGGATCACCACCGTGATGAGCTCCGAATATTGCGCACTGGTGACGAGCCCGTGGTTGAGCCCATACAGGGCGGAGATCGAGCCGAACGTCAGGCCGGTTGCCATCAACAAGGTGAAGTAGTTCCGATCCCGCCGCCCTAATCCAAATGCCGCGGCGAGCGGCCAGACGCCAATGAGCTTGGCGCCCATCTTGGTCAAGAACAGGACTGCGATCACGCCGGCGCCGTAGACGCGATGGTACTGAATCAGTCGGGCGTCACGCGATCGGCGCCGGGCTCGCCGTCGCCGCGGGCCTGCGAATCGGCGTGTTCCACAGGGGTATCGGAGCCGTCTGCAAGCGCTTGATGATCGCCTGCGCCCGGGCGGGCGTGAGCTTCTTGTTGGTCACGGCCGCGTTCAGCACGGGCTTGAGCTGGGCGATCAGCCGATCTCGGAACTGGGCTTCAGTGACCTTCTGGGCCGCCGCGATCTGGGAAAGCGTCATGCCTTTGGCCAGGTCTGACTTGAGCGTGGGCTCCGTGATTCCAAGCGCCGAAGCCTCCGCGCTCCTCAGCGCGTTCCGGAATGCACCCAGACCGGGTCGCGGCTGAAGTCCGGCGATGAGCGCGCAGGGCGCCTTGCCGGCCAACCGCTTTTGGATCGCGTCGGCCCTCGCCTGGGTCAGCTTTCCGCTCTTTACTTCGTCGGCGAGAGTCTGGCCGATCGCCTTCTGGTAAGCGCCAACGAGCGCCGCCTGGCTGGTGCTCAGGTCCGCGGACAGGTGGGTGAGGAAATCGGTGCAAAGAGCCGACGGCTGGGCCGCCGTCTGGCTGACGGACGCAGCGGTCGTGGGGGTCGTCGATGAGGCGAGAAACGGAAGGTTGTAGCCGGCAGCCGATGCGCTGACGAGAACGACCGCGCCGGAGACCGCCGCCGCGACGGCGGCGAGGCCGGCGACGCGCAGGAAGGTGAGGTGGGCCAATCTGTTGATCATCAACTCATTAACGCCCACGCGCCTTCGCCGTTTCTCAATCCGGCGTCAACGTTTTGTAAACGGTTCCGTTCGATCGCGGCTCTCATAATTCGCACGATGGAGACACCCCCCAAAGTCGGGTGGACGGGCAGGCACGCCGTCGAGCTTTACGTGCGCACGTACACCACGATGCTGCAAAGCTCTGGCGAGATCAAGGTCGAGTCCCTGGTGCAGGCTCACCTGGGCATGGGCTCGGTCTTGCACCCGCTGGCGGCCGAGCCGCAGTCCGACATGGGGGCGCTCCTTTACGCAGTCCGACGGCTACCCGTCGCCATCAGCCGCTGCCGTCAAGTGGTGATGGGTCAGAGCCCACAGGGCTTCAAGGCCGTGCTCGGGGCCGACATTCTCCGCTGGAATGCGGTCAAGGCACCGGCGCGACGCCGGCGCTGGTACCAGGACGGCACGACTCTTGCCGTTTTGATTGCGTCCAACTCTGACGTCGACGACCTCGTCCCCACGCTTGTTGCCTATCAAATCGAATGGAACAAGCTTCACGTCGCGCTCCAGGATGTGCCGGTCGATGGCGAGCAGGCGCGGATGGCCGCCGGCGCGAGCGAAGACGACTGGCACAGGCTGCGGGATGCGTGGGGCGAGAGCTTCGATGAGACCCTGACGCAGGTCAAGCGCGAGGAATGCAAGATCGTGATGCGGCTTGTCGGCGGCACCCACCTGGGTTACGCGCGAAACGCCAGCCGATGGTGGCTGCCGATCGCGGCGGCGATGGAGGAGCTTGGTGTCCGCGAGGCGCCTGTCTACTTTGTATCTTCCAATGCCCACAGCCTCATCAATGTGCTGACCAGTGTCGCCAGGCACTTCGATACCGAGATCCGCGATTGGGTTCGGCAGAACCATCCTGAGCTCGACGAAGAAAGGCGCAAGCTCGAGGCCGGCAGCAGCCGCGCATCGCCCGACAACTGGCTTTACTACAGCGCCCGCCACCTGTTCGACACGCACCCCGACCGCGATCGCCAACGCCAGCGGCGAGCGGAGATGGAGGCGGCCATCGGCATCAGGCACGTGGCGGCCAGGGCGACGGGGGTCGACTCAGCGGCGCAGGTGTTCAAGCTGTCGCAGCTCGATCCGGCGGCCATCGACCCCAGGGTCGGGAAGGTGGACGAACAGAAGCTCCGGGCCTCGAGCGCCTGCATCCTCAACGTTGACTATCCGCTCGGCATGGCGGCGTACCACATCCTCAGGCAGGTCGCCGAGCAGGCGGCATGGGTGGCCGGGGTCTACGTGCTCGGCAAGGCCGCCACCCTTAATGCCGACGTAGGCGACGTGATGATTCCCAACGTGGTGCACAACGAGCACTCGGGCAACACCTATTGGCTGGACAACTGCTTTGCCGCCGGCGACGTCCAGCCAAACCTCGTCTACGGGTCGGCGCTCGACAACCAGCGTGCGGTTGCGGTGCGCGGCACTTTCCTTCAGAACCGCGACTATCTCGACTTCTACTATCAGGGGCGCTACACGGTGGTCGAGATGGAGGCCGGGCCTTACCTCGACGCTTGTTACGAGATCGCCCAGCCCGATCGGTATCCACTTGGCGAGAGCGTCAACATGGCGCAGGTCACTTTTGACCTCGGCATCGTGCATTACGCGTCAGACACGCCTTACACGCAAGCGCGAACACTTGGGGCTAGGGGCCTCAGCTATCGAGGCATGGATTCAACTTACGCGTCGGCTATCGCGGTGGCGCGACGGATCCTTCAGCAGGAAGGCGCCCTGCTGAGCTGATCACGCGCACGGGATCGTGCGGGTGGTTGTGCTCGCCGGCGCCGTGGGTGATCTCGCCACACGGATGGCAGCTCTCCACCTGGATGGTGGTGTGCCCGATCGAGAATCGCTCGCAGAGCCGTTTCTCCAGGTCTCTCACGACATGCTCAGCGTCGCCCAGGGGGCACTCGTCGACGACGACGTGAACGCTGAGCGCCATCTGGTCCGATGAGAGTGCCCAAACGTGCAGGTCGTGCATGCCGCTGATGAGCTTGGTGCCGGTTATCTCGCTCGTCACTGCGCCGAGGTCGATATCGCTTGGCGTGCCCTCCATCAGTAGGTTGACCGTCTCGCGCACGATCCGCCAGGCGCCAAAAGCGATCAGGACCGCGATGGCAATCGAGAGCAGTGGATCGATGTATAGCCACCCCGTGAGGAGGATCACGGCGCCGGCTATCACGACCCCGATCGAGGCGCCGATGTCACCCGTCACGTGCAGGAGAGCTGCACGCATGTTCAGGCTGTGCGTGTCACCGCGGAGGCCGAAGGCGACGTACGCGTTGATCGCGATGCCGATCAGCGCGGTCACGATGACGATGCCGCCCTGCACCGGTTCTGGGTTGGCCAGGCGGCGCAGCGCTTCGTAGCCGATGGCGATGACGATCCCGATCAGGATCACCGAGTTCACCAGCGCGGCGAGCATGCTCACGCGGTGGTAGCCGTAGCTGCGCCTTTTGTCGGCCGGGCGGTTGGCCTGGGCGACCGCGAACCAGGCGAGGCCGAGGGCGAAGACGTCGGTGAGCACGTGCCCCGCATCCGAGAGGAGGGCCAGCGAGTGAGAGAAGAGGCCTCCGATCAGCTCGACCACCAGGACGAGGCAGGTAAGCTCTAGCGCCGTCTTGAGGATCGCGCTCCGATCCTTCACGCGGTTCATAGGTTCAATTTACCCAGATATCTCTGAACGTAAGTGCCGGCATCGGGGCCCGCCGGCCGAGCTCAGGCTTGGCCAGACTCCCGGCGGCAGCAGGGAGTGGGTCGCCTGGCTACTCGCCAGACCGCCACCAGTCGTCCCCGTGCTCCAAGTAGGCCAGGAGCATCCCGTGCCGCAGGCCCTCGTAGCTGACGTGGAGGACCGCCAGGCCGTACCAGTCGAGCAGCAGGAGGAGCACCTCGACCCCTGCCCGCATGGCCTTGACGCGACTGGCCGGCAGCTGGAGCTTGGCCGCCACGTCGGCCGCCTTCCCCGCATCGAGGCGGCTCTCGCTCGTGAGCAGGTCAGCGGTGGTGAGCACGGTCGGCGGACTTCGCCTCGACAGCACGAGCGGCAGGTTGGCAGCTGTCCCGCCGGTGGCCACCAGTCGATCGACGTCGGCGTCGGGGGCGCGGGTGAGCTCGCGGAGTGCTGCCCTGCGCAGCCGCGCGCGCTCCTCGGGCTTCGGAGGGTCCGAAAGGTACGTGCTGGCGAGAACACCGGACCCGATGGGCAACGTGGCGGAGCGCCCCATCTTGCGGGCATTGCCGACCACGACCTCAGTCGAAGCGCCCCCGAGATCGACCATCAGCCACTCGCGCCGACCCGCGTGATTGGAAGCCACGCCCAGAAAGCTCAGCTCCGCCTCCCGATGCGCGCCGACGGTGCGAAGCGGCGTGCCGATAGCCTCGCCGGCGAGGCGAGCGAAGGCTTCACGGTCTGACGCTTGACGGACGGCCTCGGTGCCGCCGGCGATCAAGACCTCGTAGCCGTGCGTTTGAGCCCGGGCCACAACTGATCGAAGCGCGCGTATAGCGGTCTTCGCGCGTGGTCCGATGGCGCCTGTCTTGGCGACCTGCGCGCCGAGCTCGGGCATCTCCACGTAGTGGGCGACGTCGACAAGCCGCGCACGCAGCACGTCGGCCACCAGCGCGTGGATCGTGTTGCTGCCGACATCGACCGCCGCCAATCGCATTGCACAGCCACTCTAGAATCTCCGTGAGTGCCAAAGAAGCAGTCAGCCAGGCCAAGTCCTCACGCGCCGGCGCGCAAGACGCGCGTGGAGCGCGACTCCATGGGTGAGATTGAAGTGCCGGCCGACGCCTATTACGGCGCGTCGACGCAGCGGGCGGTCCTCAACTTTCCAATCTCCGGCCAGCCATTTCCTCGCCGCTTCATCCGCGCCCTCGGGCTGATCAAGAAATCGGCGGCCCAGACCAATCTGGAGCTGGGCTTGCTTTCGAGGCGGCGCGCGCGCGCGATTGCTGCGGCAGCGCAAGAGGTCATCGACGGCAAGCTCGACGACCAGTTCCCAATCGACATCTACCAGACAGGGTCTGCAACCTCGACCAACACCAACGCGAACGAGGTCATCGCCAACCGCGCCGTCGAAATCCTTGGCGCCGAGCGCGGGTCGAAGGCCGTGCACCCCAACGACCACGTGAACCTGTGTCAGTCATCGAACGACGTCATCCCGACCGCGATCCAGGTCTCATGCGCGGTGGCGATCGCCGACGAGCTGATGCCCGCGCTTCGTCTACTCGAAAGAGCGCTCGAGGCAAAGAGCAAGGAATTCTGGCCGGTGGTCAAGACAGGCCGGACCCACCTCCAGGACGCCACACCGATCCGGCTCGGCCAGGAGTTCAAGGGGTATGCCGGCCAGGTCGAGGAGTCGATCCGCCGCGCGCAAGCGGCGATCGAGGAGCTGGCGAGGGTGCCCCTTGGAGGCACAGCGGTCGGCACCGGGCTCAACTCGCATCCGCAGTACGCGCGAATGACATGCGCACGCCTTGCGAAGGCCACGCGCATAGAGATTCATGAAACGCGAAACCACTTCCATGCACAGGCGACGCTTGATGTTCTCGTCGCGGCGCACGGCGCGCTCCGCACAATTGCCACCAGCCTTTGGAAGGTCGGGTCTGACATCAGGCTCATGGGCTCCGGGCCGATCGCGGGGCTCGGTGAGCTGCGCCTGCCCGAGACGCAGCCGGGGTCGAGCATCATGCCGGGCAAGGTCAACCCGGTGATCATCGAATCGTTGACGATGGTCGTAGCCCGCGTGTTCGGCAACGACGTCACCGTCGCCCTATGCGGGCAGTCCGGCAGCCTGTTCGAGCTGAACGTGATGATGCCGGTGGCGGGCGTCACCTCTCTCGAGTCGATCACGCTTCTTGCGGCGTCGGCGCGCAACCTCACCGAACGCTGCATCGAAGGCCTGCAGGCGACGGACCGGGGACCGGAGCTGGTCGAGCGCAGCCCGATGCTCGCCACCGCGTTGAACCCGATCATCGGATATGACGAGGCGGCCAAGATCGCCAAAGAGTCGATGCGCACGGGCAAGTCAATCCGCCAACTGGCGCGCGCGAAAGGCATCTCCGAGGCGAACCTCAACAAGGTCTTGGACCTCGCCAAGATGACCAAGCCAGGCCTCGAAGGCCCGGGCGGAGGCGGCTAACTGCTGCGGGACCTCCATCTCGAGGTCGTCGATGGCGTGGCGATGCTGGTGATCGACCGGCCTGGGGCTCGCAACGCTCTCGCGCTGCAGACCATGGACGAGCTCGACGAGGCGCTCGAGACCGTACGGGTGCAGCGTGCGCGCGTGCTCGTGATTCGGGGCGCCGGGGTGAAGGCGTTCTGCGCGGGCGGCGACATCAAGGAGCTCGAGGGCATGCGCTCCGAGTCAGAGGCGGCTGCGATGGCCCACAGGATGCGAGCCACTCTCGACCGCATACCGCAGCTCGCCATCCCGGTGATCGCCGGCCTTAACGGCGATGCCCTGGGCGGCGGCGCTGAGCTCGCCATCGCATGCGACTTCCGGCTCGCGGCGGAGCATGCGCGAATCGGTTTCCCTCAGATCACCCTGGGGATCATGCCCGCGTGGGGCGCGTCCGAGCGCCTGGCTTCGCTGGTGGGCCGGGCGAGGGCGCTGAGCTTGCTGCTCGGCGGGCAAGCTGTGGCCGCACCCGAAGCGCTCCAGCTCGGCCTCGTGGAGATTGTGGCTTCCGCCCCGAAATTCGACGGCCAACTGCGTGATCTTGCCCAAGCCATCGCGGCAGCTCCGCCGGCCGCGGTGGCAGGGATCAAGAGCTCGGTCAATGCGGTTCGGCCCCACCGAAATCCCGAGCTCGCCGACACAACGGTTGAGGCTTTCGCGCGCATATGGGCTGACCCCGCTCACTGGGAAGCCGTCGAGAAGATAGAGAAGCGGCGCCGCGAAAAGCGGTGAGGAAGTAGCGACCGGACCCCCGCCGTAGAGTTCGCTCGATGAAAGCCTTTGCGCGGAGGCCAGGGCTCGTCGCGCTGGCCTCCGTCTTCGTCGGCGTTGCCCTTGTGCTGGGCAAACTCGTCGTCGGCCTGCTGACTGGAAGCCTCGGCATCCTGAGCGAGGCGGCACACTCCACCCTCGACGTGGTGGCGAGCGCATTTGCCCTCGCAGCCGTGCGCACGGCTCGCAAGCCTGCCGATACCGAGCATCCCTATGGCCATGGCCGAGCCGAGAACGTGGCCGCGTTCGCAGAAGGCGTGCTCATGATCATCACTGCACTGGGCATCGCGTTCGAAGCCGTGCGGCGGCTGACCACCGGTGGCGGCACTGTCAACCCGGCCGCCTACGCCTTCGCCCTGCTGATCGGGACCGTCGTCATCGAAGCTGGGCGCGCCGGAATCCTGCGTGGGGTCGGCCAGGCGGCCGACAGCGAGGCGCTGCGAGCCGACGCGACCAACCGCCTGTCCGACGTCCTCGCCACGATTGCGGTGCTGATCGGTCTGGTCGGGGTGACGGTGGGTCTGCGATGGGCGGACTCGGTGGCGGCCCTTCTGGTCGCCGCGATCATCGTCCGCTCCGCTGCCAAGGTGGCATGGCGGTCTGGGGACATCCTCATGGACCGCGCCCCGGCGGGCGCTGAACGGGACCTTCGCACCGCCATCCAGGGCGTGAACGGGGTCCGCGAGGTGCGATCCGTGCGGGTGCGGCGCTCAGGCCCGAATCTGATAGGAGATGCCAGCGTCGCGACCGCGCGAATGCTCTCGCTGGAAGCGGCGGGCGCGCTGGTCGACGAGGTGAAACGGGCGGCGAAGGCCGGCCTGCCGTCGCTGGATCTCACTGTCGCCGTCGAAGGCCAGACCCGGCCCAGCGATCTCGTCGAGCGAGTGCACGCGGCCGCGGCGCGCAATGGAGGTGTTCGCGACCTGCACAACGTGACCGTGGAGCGCGAGAACGACGGGTCGCTGCACCTGACGATGCACGCGAAACTGCCTGGCGACATGACCCTGGCCGCGGCCTCGCGGGCCAGCGCGGAGCTGGAAGGCACGCTTCGCGGCGAGCTGCCGGATGCCAGCCGTATCGACATCCACCTCGAGCCGATGGAACCTCACGTCGTGGAGGGCGAAGACGTGACCACCCGCCGGGCCCAGCTGGCGACCAAGATGCGCGAGGTGGTCGAGTCACACCCGGACGTGCGGCGATGCGTCGACGTCGAGCTCAGCGACCGGCACAACCGCATCTACGCTCATGTCGTGGCGGAGCTGGACGGTAGGGTCAGCCTCGAGCATGCGCACCAGGTTGAGTCCGAGCTGGAAGAGCAGATCCGTCGCGCGCTCCCTGAGGTGCACGAGGTCGTCGCCCGGGCCACCGCGTGAGACAAGGCCGCGTGGCGGACCTGGCTGGCGTCCTGGACCTCTGGGCAAACGATGTGCGCACGGGAATGCGTGACTGCGTTCCCGGCGACGACCGCATGGCCCGGATGCTTGCCGGTTTTGATTGGGAAGCCAGCGCCCGCGTGGTGGAGGGCGCCGGCGGAAAGATCGAGGGAGCCGTATTGGTATCCAGCCGGGAAGCACAGGTCGGAACGATCGCCGTCATCGAGGCCTCGTCCGCCCCAGGGCGACCCGATCTCTTGACCGATCTGACCAGGTGGGGCCTGGGCCTGTCGAAGGCGGCTGGAGCGTCCACCGCGTTGGTCTGGCGCGGCCGCGGCCACAGCGACGGGCTCGACCGATTGGGCCTCGAGCTGGGGCGACCGTGGTGGCGCATGGATCGCAAGCTCACCACCAAACCGCCCGAGCCATCGGCTGTCGCCGGCTACGAGCTACGGGACGCCTTGTCGTTGCCGCGCCACAGTTGGTCGGAGGCGCACAACCTGTCGTTTGCGGATCACTGGCGGTTCACGCCCCGCGACGAAGATGAGCTCGTGGCCGGTCCGCCCGAGCTGAGCCTGATGGCAGTGGCTCCGGATGGAGCTCCGGCGGCGATCGCCCTCGGCCAGATCGTCCACTACGCTGCCGATGCGCGCTCGCAGCCGGTCGGGATCGTCAACTCCGTCGGCACTTTGCCGGCCCACCGCCGCCGGGGCCTGGCCACGTGGCTGGTGGCCGAAGCACTGCTGCGTCTCTATAGATCAGGCGCCCGCCACGCGTCGCTCTACGTGGATGGCCAGAACCAGACCCGCGCATTCGACCTGTACGAAAAGCTCGGCTTTGAGTTGGCATTCGAGACTGAGGTCTGGGAAGCTAGATTTCAGTGAGAGCCCAGTCCCTGCTAGCAGCGGCGGCTATCTGCGGCGTGGCCCTGGTCGCGTGCGGGCCCGCCCGCACGGCAACTTCGCCGCCGGCGGCTAGCCTGGCCACCTCGGCCGGCCCGGCCCTGGCTGCCTCACCGACCACGCCGCTTCCCATGGCCATCCGGCAAGCGGTTTCCCTTGGGCCGGCGGGAGCCGGCACCCAGGTCTACTTGAACCTTGGCCTCAGGGTCCGAAACCCGCAGCGCCTGGCCGCCCTGCTCGCCGCCGGGCGCACGGTCACCCCAACCGAGTACACATCCGAGTTCGGTCCGGACCCGGCGCTGGCGGCGGCTGCCGTTGCGCTGCTCACTGAGCGGGGGTTTCACGTCACGTGGTCGCCGAGCTCCGGCCTGATCGCCGCCGACGGACCGGCCCCGGCGGCCGCCACGCTTCTCGACGTCACCATCGGCAACTACCGGCTTGCCGACGGCACCATCTTTTACGCATCGCTCGACCAGCCCCGAATACCGGCGCCGCTGGCCCCGATTGTGACCAGCGTCACCGGGCTTGACAGCTACACGAAAGCTCTGAGCCACGCGGTTCGCGCCGGCGGCCTGACCCCGACCGACGTATTGGCCTTTTACAACCTTCAGCCGTTGCGTGACGCCGGCCTCGACGGCGCCGGCCAGACCGTCGTCCTGCCGGAGATCGACAACCTGCCGAACCTCAGCGACCTCGACAAGTTCGCCACCAAGTTCGGCTTGCCGCCGTTCGAACCGCTGCTGACCATCAAGCGCGACCCCAGCTGGGGCACGCCAGAACGCCCTGCGGGGGAGACGGTGATGGACCTCGAGATCATCCATGAGGTGGCGCCCAAGGCCAAGCTCGTCATCTATCTGGCCGGGCCGCAGGTCGCACTGGCCGACCGCGCCTTCGACCAACTGGTCACCGACCATCTCGGCTCGATCATCTCCGACAGCCTGGGGCAATGCGAGGCGGGTGTCGGCAGCGGTCATCGCAACGACTACGCCAGCATCGAAGATCGCGCGGTGGTGCAGGGGATGGGACACTTCGTTGCCAGCGGCGACTTCGGCGCGTACGACTGCGGCGAAGCCAACGGCCCGAGCGTTGACTTTCCGTCCGCCCTGCCCAACATCACGGCGGTCGGCGGCACCACCGCATTTCAATCGATCGACGGCAAATACTTCAAGGAGATGGCCTGGATCTCGCCCATCGACCAAAGAGGCACTGGTGGCGGCGCAAGCCAGTACTACGCAAGGCCCGACTACCAGAAAAGCGTTGCTCAAGCGGCCGGCAACGGCATGCGGCAGGTCCCAGATGTGGCGTCCGACGCCGACCCCGCGTCCGGCTTCAGCTTCATCTTCGAAGGGCGGGCCGGCCAGGCCGGCGGCACGTCTGCCGCCGCGCCGCTGTGGGCGGGCACGATGGCGCTGATCAACCAGGACCTCAAGAAAAAGGGCCTGCGTGAAGCCGGGTTCGCGAACCCGGCCCTCTACTGGATGGGTCAGAACTCCGCCAAGCTGCCCGCCCCGCCCTTCCATGACGTGGTCTCCGGGAACAACCTGGCATCCGACGCCGGCCCGGGCTGGGATTTCGCCACCGGCTGGGGCAGCATGGACGCCGCCGCGCTGGACCAGGCCTGGGTCCTTTATATAAAAGGAGGCGGCGCGTGAGCAGCCGGCCGCCCCTGGTGCTCTGTCCCCATTGCGCCATGACCGTGCCGGAAGGCGATTTCTGCGGCCACTGCGGCGCGCACCTGACAACGGCCAGCGCTACACGCCGGCACGCCTTCGCCGCCGTCCCCTCCGAATCTGTCGCCCATCTGTCGATAGTGACCACGCTGTTTCCCCACCTGCCCCACCGGCGGGGCGGGGCGTTTCGCTGGTCGCTCCTGGGCGGGAGCGCGCTCGTCGTCCTGCTCGCCGCCCTTCACCTCTTGGCGCCGTCGACGGCCGTCGCCACTTTCCTGCTCCCGGCCCTCTACCTGCTGTACCTGTACGAGGTCGAGGTTTATGAAAGCGAGCCATGGCTGGTGATCGGGGTGACGATGGTGGCAGGGGCAGTCCTGGGCTTTCTCTTCACGGCCTCCCTGGAAGCTGCAGCTGCGCAACTCAACCTTAACGGCGATAACAGCACCGGATTCCTGCTCGCTGGCGTGGTCGTTCCCATCACGACTCAAGCGCTCATGCTCGCCGGCCCGCTGTTCCTTTATCAGTTCAGAAGCCGGCTCCGTGAGCCTCTTGACGGGCTGACCTTCGGCGCTGCCTCGGCCCTTGGGTTTACCCTCGCCAGCTCGCTCACCGCCTTGGGACCACTCATCGCCGGCCCGCTGCTGGGAACGGGATCAGCATTGGACTGGGCACTTCGACTGCTCCAGGCTGGGATTCTCGT
The DNA here is from genome assembly GCA_035534555.1 of Candidatus Micrarchaeaceae archaeon. Taxonomy (GTDB): domain Bacteria; phylum Chloroflexota; class Dormibacteria; order Dormibacterales; family Dormibacteraceae; genus Palsa-872. The sequence goes on along the minus strand of DATLRQ010000100.1, from coordinate 71,780 downwards.
GGCGCTGATCAATGCCAGTACCACGGGGCTCATCACCGCCTCGCTCTGGCTGCATCGATATGACCTGCGGCGCTCGCGAGGCGACTGGTATGCCAGCATCCTGATGACTCTGCTGGTGGCTCTTGGCGCCCAGATTCTGGTCGGCATTCTCAGCTTCGTCATCCCTGACCTGATCACCCAGGTCGTGATCACCGCATTGGCGTCGATCGGGCTTCTGCTCTACCTGCGGCTCGTGATTCATCGCGCCCTGCTCGCTGAGGGAGCCTTGCACGAGGTCGGGCCCGACGCCCCATGCCCCGAATGTCGTCGCGTCGTGCCGACGATGCTGTTCTGCCCAGCCTGCGGGGTCAACCGCTCGGCTTCGCCGAAGCACTCGCGACCGCAGGTGACCCCAATCTGATGGTGGTGCAGACGCTCTACTGCGGACGGTGCGGGGCGCTGCTGCTTCCCGGCGCTGCTTTTTGCGGCCGGTGCGGCGCGCCCCAGATGGCGCTCGCGTCCATGCCCGCTGTTGCGAGGGCGATGGCCGCGCCGCCGTCGGCGCCGCCGGCCGCTTACGGGTATCGCGTCGCGCAGCCCGGCGCCTTTCCAGCCGCGGGCAGGGTCAAAGTGCCGCAGGTCATGGTCATCGGCGGCCTCATCGTGATCTTGGCCGTCGCTGCCGTCGTGATCACGGCGTTTGCGTTGTCGAAAGCCACCGGCGGCGCTCACCCAACTTGCACCGCGAACTGCGGACCGCAGCTGGTGGCTCCGCTGGCGGAGGCCAACACGTATCACAGCGATGCGTTCGGTTACGAGGTCGATTACAGCTCGAATTGGAAGGTGCGCAGCCAGGACGCCAACGGAATTTTGGTGGGCACGCAGATCGGCATCGTTCAGGTAACCGGCTCAAAGTCCGGACCGTCGACGGGCCAACTCATCGACAACGCCGTGGCGGCCCTGCCTTCATCGAAGTGGCAGAGCGTGATTCGCGTGTCTGACATCAGAGGAGCCCACATTGGCGTCCAGGATGGGGAGGGCGCGATTTACTCGGCGAACCTGATCGGTCCCGGCACCACAGCGACCAAGGTTCGGTTCGCCGTCATCGCCGCTGTCCGCGGTAGCGTGGCAGTCGTCATCTTCGCCGCCGATCCGGCTGACACCAAGGACTTCGCCAGTGGGATCCCCGAAGGCCAGGAGTTCGACTACCTGTGCCAGGAGTTCCGCTGGGCGAACTAGCGAGCCCGATCTAGGAAGCTGACTTGGACGCCACGCTGCTTGCTTTCGCCGGCGTCTCTTTGCTCCTGGCGGTCACGCCCGGGCCTGACATGGCGGTGGTGACGAAGAATGCTCTGGCCCACGGCCGGCGCGGCGTCGTCCTCACGACGACTGGCATCGCACTCGCGCTCGCCATCTGGGTGACGGCAACCGCCCTCGGAGTGTCGGCGGTAGTGCGGTCCTCGGGGGAGCTGCTCTTCTTTCTTAAGGTCATCGGAGCCACATACCTCCTGTACCTTGGGATCCGAACGTTGCTCGAATCCCGGCGCCGCCACGCCGACCTTCTGGCCGGTGCGCCACCTGTCACGCCGGGGCACGCGATCTTCCGGCAGGGCTTCATCTCGGCGCTCTCGAATCCGAAGCTGGGCGTGTTCTTCGTGACTTTCCTGCCGCAGTTCGTGTCACCAGGCCAGGCGCTGCTGCCCAGACTTCTTTTGCTCGGCTCGATCTTCGCCTTGATCGGCTGGACCTGGATGAACATCTATGGCTTCTTCGTGACGCGCATGCGGGACTTCATCACCGCACCAAGCGTTCGCCAGTGGATGGAGCGCGTCACCGGGGTCGTTCTGCTTGGGTTTGGAGTGCGCTTGGCGATCGAACGCCTCTAGCCGGCCGTCTTACTCGGCGGGCAACTCGAAGCTGATGTCGTAGACGCCCCCAGTCAGCTTGGCTCTGTGGATCCAGCCCATCTTCCTTAGCAACCCGAGCATCTGCTGGTTTTCGGGAAGGACGATGAGCGTGAAGGTGTTGATCCCATGTTCGCGGGCCACCTTGCCCAGGATGCTCAACAGTGCACTGCCCAGCCCACGACGCTGGTATTCGTCGATGACCGCCACCGCGGTCTCCGCCACTTCAGTCTTGGGGACGCGGTCATATCGTGCCACGCCCACGATTCGCTCCTTGTTGCCTGGCCTGGTGGTGGTCGCGACCAGCGCGAACCGGTCGTTGTAGTCGACCACCGCGAGGCGATGCGCGAGCGCGTCGGACATTCTCTTCAGCGGTGAGAAGAACCTGAAATAGACGGTGCGCTCGGACATCGCGGCGACCGCTTCGTGGAGCAGGGGCTCGTCCTCTGGGACGATCGGGCGCACCAGTACCTTCGACCCGTCCGTGAGCTCGATAGTTCGAGGCTCGAAACCGGTGACTGCCACGACAGATAACCGTACGCGAACTACCATTCGGCGCGAATGGGCGGAGCTGACTACCGGCGCAACCTCGCCATTGCCGCGGGCGCCGTCGCCGCGATCCTGTTCGCGGTGTTCGATGTCGACCAATGGGCGCAGGCCTACGCCTCGGACAACTTTCACAACGATCTCACCTTCTATTACGCGGCGGCCCAGGTCGGCCTGAGCCACGGCTGGCAGTCCATCTACGATCTCCGGCTGCAGCAAGAAGCTCTCAATGCCCTGGGGTCGGGGATCCAGATCGCCGAGCTGGCTCGGTACATCAGCCCGCCCCCCGTGGCCTGGCTGGCCATCCCTCTGACCCTGCTGCCCTTCCAGGTCGCCTACTTCGTCTGGAGCGCCTTGCTTCTCGTCGCCCTCGGGTGGACCTGGTGTCTCGCATCGCCCGGCACTGGTCGCGTGCGCCTCATCCACCTGGCGGCGGCGATCGGCTGGCTCCCAGTGATCTACGGCCTGCAGCTTGGCCAGCCAGGCCTGTTCGTGGCTCTCGGCGTGGCCGGATGCTATGTGCTGCTCCGTCGCGGCCGGCCGTTTTGGGCCGGCGTTGCCCTCGGCGCGCTGGTCCTCAAGCCCCAGCTCGCGTTCCTCGTTCCACCCGCCCTGCTGCTGAGTGGGCGCTATCGGGCGTTCTGGGGCAGCGTCGTCGCCATTGGCGCGCTGGCCGTGCTCGCAGCCCTGGTGGTGGGCCCCGAAGGCATCAGCGCATACCAGCAGCGACTGGCTTTTGCCGCGGGCGTGCCGGTGAACCGAGAGCTGACCATCGCCGGGCTCATCGGCAACATGCCTGTGGCACGTGTCGTCCAGGCGCTCCTTGCCTTGTGGGCCCTCGTCCTCGCGTACCGGCTCAGAGGTCGCGGCCACGAATGGGCCATCATCCCGGCCCTGATTGGGGGACTCGTCGCGAGCCCGTATCTCCACCTCGACGACCTGGTCATGCTCGGGCTTGCCGGGTGGCTCTTGCTGCGCATGTCGCCACGACCCGGCTGGAGCTGGATCGGCGTCATGGCGCTGGCGATCGCCGCAGAGGGCATCCCCTTCTGGGGTCCGCTGCCCGTGATCGCCGGCGAGATCGCCGCCCTTCTGCTACTCAGCCTCATGCCGCGGCATGAAGCTCAAGCATCAGCTTCCGTGGCGGCCTGAGCCTTCCGCGAACCGCCTCGCGCCCTCATTGGCCTCGCCCGAGTCGATGACCTCCTTGCCGCCGCGAAACTCAGCCTTCATCGCTTCGTCGCGAGTGAGCGACCACTGGCGCCGAAGACTTTGCAGGTCGGCGCGCAGCGCGCCCTGAGGGAGCTCAGCAAGCCGGCCCGCGAGCTGCTGGGCTTCGTCGAGGGCCGTTCCGGGGTCGACCAACCGGTTGACGAGACCGATCGCGAGCGCCTCGTCGGCATGTACGGTGCGGCCGGTCAGGATCAGGTCCGCCGCGCGTCCATGACCAATCAAGTGAGGCAGCCGGATCGTGCCAAGGTCGACCAGCGGCACACCGAATCGCCGGTTGAACACGCCGAAGATGGCATCGCGCGAGGCGACTCGAAGATCACACCAAAGGGCGAGCTCGAGGCCACCGGCAACGGCATATCCCTCGATCGCAGCGATTACTGGTTTGTCGAGCTCCAATCGCGTTGGACCCATCGGACCGTCTCCCGCTTCGAGCAACCTGTTGGGCTCGCCCGAGGCGACCGCCTTCAGGTCGAAGCCTGCGCAAAAGGTGTTGCCCGCACCCGTTAGGACGGCGACCGACAGGTTTCCGTTGGCGGCAAATTTTCGAAAGCGTGCCGCGAGCTGCTCCGCGGTTTCCGCGTTCACCGCGTTGCGAGCCCGCGGCCTGTCGATGGTGATCGTCACCACCGCTCCCGCCACCTCGTACTGGACCGTCACCTGCCCCCTTGGTGCGCCGCCTGACGATTGCTGTCGATCAGCGAATCACTCTGCATCCATGTACGGATACCGGTGGTCGGTGGGCGGCGTGTAGGTCTCTTTGATGGTGCGAGGACTGGTCCAGCGGATCAAGTTCAAGAATGAGCCGGCCTTGTCGTTCGTGCCCGACGCGCGCGCGCCGCCGAACGGCTGCAGGCCAACCACAGCCCCGGTCGGCTTGTCGTTGATGTAAAAGTTGCCGGCTGCGTTGACCAGCGTCTCGGACGCCTTCCGGATCGCGGCGCGGTCGGTGGCAAAAATCGCCCCGGTCAACCCATACGGGCTGGTCCGATCGCAAAGGTCGAGCGTCGCCTCGTATTTCGAGTCCGCGTAAGGGTAGATCGTGAGAATCGGGCCGAACAGCTCTTCACGCAGGAGCTTGAAGTCCGGGTTCTTGGTCTCGACGACGGTCGGCCGCACGAACCAGCCGGTCTTGTCGTCCCCCTTGCCGCCGGCGATGACTTTGGCGTCCTCCGCCTTGTTCGCGTACTGGATCGCCCCCATGTGCTTGGCGTAGGCCTTGCCGTCGATCACCGCGCCCATAAAGTTGCGAAAATCCGCGACGTCACCCTGGGGGATCGCATCGACGTGTTCGATAAGCTCAGGTCGCAAGGTCTTCCAGAGCGATTGCGGAATATAGGCACGCGATGCCGCCGAGCACTTCTGGCCCTGGTACTCGAACGCGCCACGGATCAGAGCCGTGCGCAGAGCGTCGGGGTCGGCCGAAGGATGCGCGATTATGAAGTCCTTCCCGCCCGTCTCTCCAACGAGCCGCGGGTAGGTCCGGTAGCGTCCGATGTTCTTGCCAACCTCGGTCCACATTCCCTGGAACACCTCGGTCGACCCCGTGAAGTGGATTCCCGCGAGGCTTTTGTGCGCCAAGACCTGCTCGGAGATCTCGGCGGCGTTGCCGCTGACCAGGTTGACGACGCCAGGCGGGAGTCCCGCCTCATTCAGCAGCTCCATCAGGAAATGGGAGACCAGCAGGGTCTGTGTCGCGGGCTTGAAGACGACGGTGTTGCCCATCAGGGCCGCGGCCATCGGCAGGTTGGCGGCAATCGAAGTGAAGTTGAACGGGCTCACCGCAAAGACAAAGCCCTCGAGTGGACGGAACTCCATCCGGTTCCAGGCGGTGCTGTCGTTGGCCGGCTGCTGTGCGTAGAGCTGGTCCGCAAAGTAGGCGTTGTAGCGCCAGAAATCGATCGATTCGCAGGCCGCGTCGATCTCCGACTGGTGAACGGTCTTCGATTGGCCCAGCATCGTGGCCGCGTTGATGGTGTCCCTCCAAGGTCCCGCCAGCAGCGCCGCTGCGCGGAGCAGAACCGCTGCTCTCTCCTGGTAGGAGGTGGCGGCCCACATTCGGCGCGCGTCCAGCGCGGCCTGGATGGCATCGGCAAAGTCTTTCTTTCCGCCCACCGCGACCTGGGCGATCGACAGTTCTTTTCGATGCGGAGACCTGATGTCGGCTTTTGACGCCCCCCAACGCCTCTCGCCGCCGATCTGCATCGGGACGTCGGTCCGGGCGTCGGTGAGCTCGGCCAGCCGTGACTTGAGGCTCTTCCGGTGCGAATCGCCCGGAGCGTAGGCGCGAATCGGCTCGTTGACGGGAGTCGGGACCTTGAAGTGTCCGTCCGCGGTCATGTCACACCCACCCCTGGAATTTGAAGACCTTGCCGGCGCCACCACGGATGATGCCGGAAATGCGAGGTGCGGCGTAGCGCGGCGCATTCTTGCGTAACCCGGGCCCGTATCCTCGTTGACCGCGTCAGCACTCTCCCGGAGGCACAGCGGTGGCTGTCGGTTATTCCCCCGCCCCGTACACAAGCGTGTCAGATCGAGTCTGGCAAACAGCCCGCGTGCTCGAGCGGCGCGGCTACGCTCTGACGCCCGCTCGCCTCGGCCGCCTGTGCGTGGGCGGCCCGCTGGCAGAAGACGAGGTCCGGTGGGCGGTTGCGGCCTCGCCTAAGCTGACCATCGCCCAGGGCCTGGTCATCGAGCGCGCGACCATGGCGCGCGCCGGCGCGATCAACCGTCGAGCCATCCACCACGAGTCGGATTCCGCCGCCTACCTCGCCATGACCGCGCGCTTTGTCAGCACGCTCGTGGCGGTGGCCCCTTTCATTCGCAGCGTCTCGGTCGCGGGCTCCCTGGCCAGCGGCGGTTTCCGCGACTCAGACGACGTCGACCTAAACCTCATAGTCGATGACAGCCACCGCCACATCGCGTATGTGGCGGTGAATGTCCTGGGCATGCTTCACGCGCTCGCGCACCGCGCCAAACCTGTCGACGACCTCACCCGCCGGCCGATCGCGCCCCGCCTGATGACCGCCAACCTGATCCTCGAGGTCTCGCAGTGCCACCCGCTAGAACGACAGGACGTCGACATGGCTTACGAGCTGCTGGTTGCCGAGCCGGTCTTCGGTGTGGAGGTGATCGAAGAAGTTCTCGATTCCAACCGTGCCCTTCTCGACCACTTTCCCCAGCTGGCAGAAAAGCCTGCGCCGCTGCGAATCGACGCGCCGTCGTGGCGCCTGCCCAGATCTCTTTTTCCGTCAATGCTCGACGGAGCGGCGCGTCGCCTTGGGGTCGCGGCGTGGCGATACATGCAATGGACGCGGCGGCAGCATCCCGAAGCACTCGCTCGCGTCGCGTTCGTACGCTCGACCATGCGGCCCTACACATTGTTCGACGTGCAGCGCTGAGTGCTCCCGTCAATCACGTTCGGCGTGCTGGCGCTCACATTCCCCGTGCTCGTGCTGACGAGCCTTGCGCTCTTCGCGTTTGGCGCCAACCTCCTTTACCTCACGTGGCGCGCGACCCGAATTCGGCCGCGCCATAGCCAGGTCATTGCCGCCGGAGCCGAGCCGAGGCTGTGCGTCCAGATCCCGATTTACAACGAGCGCTACGTCGCCGAGCGGGTGATCGACGCGGTTTGTGAGCTGGATTGGCCTCGAACGCTCATCGAGGTCCAGATCCTCGATGACTCCGACGACGAGACCAGTGCCATCGTGGCACGCCGGGCCGCGCACTGGCGGCGCCGCGGAATCAAGGTGACCCATGTGCGGAGAGGCTCGCGCGAGGGATTCAAGGCAGGCGCCCTTGCGCACGGGATGACGCTCACCAATGCCCCATTCGTCGCCATCTTCGATGCCGACTTTGTTCCGCCTCGCGACTTTCTTCGTCGAACCCTTTCGGTCTTCGACGATCCCACCATCGGTTTCGCGCAGGCCAGGTGGGGTCACCTCGACGAGGGCTACTCGTGGTTCACCCGCCTCCAAGCGCTCGCCATCGATTTTCATTTCCTCGTCGAGCAGGCGGTCCGCTCGGCGGACGGCTACTTCACAAACTTCACCGGCACCGCCGGAGTGTGGCGGTGCGATGCCATCAAAGATGCCGGCGGCTGGAGCGCGGCCACCTTGACCGAGGACCTAGACCTCAGCTACAGGGCCCAGCTGCGCGGCTGGCGCGCCGCCTACCTGGAGGATCTTGTCGTGCCGGAAGAGCTTCCGGTATCCATCGACGCGTATCGCCGCCAGCAATCGCGCTGGGCGACGGGCAGCTTTCAGTCCGCGTTCATGCTCCTGGTCCCCATTATCCGTAGCCGCAGGCGGTTGGCGGTCAAACTGCAGGCGGCGGTGCATCTCTTGGCCTACGGCGTTGGGCCGCTGATGCTCATCCAGCTGGCTTGCTACCCGCTTCTTCTGATCAATTTCGACAGCCACTTGTTTCCGTGGCAGGTGGCCGATGCGTCGGTGCTCATCATCGTCATCGGTGCCTCGCCGTGGATTGGATTCATGGTCGCGCAGACACGACGCGGGCGACCCTGGTGGTCGGGCCTGCCGTCGATTCTCTGCCAGATCGTGGGCGCCGGAATGTCGTTGACCGTGATGGTCGCCCTGGCTCGTGCGACGCGCCGGGGTGGCGAGTTCGTGCGCACTCCCAAGCACAGGATCGTCCAGCGCGGGCAAGAATGGCGCGACCAGGACTATGTGAGCGTCGGCGATCCGCGCGCGCTGGCCGAGGCAGTTCTTGGGGTGGCCGCGCTGATTATGGTGCCAGCCGCTGTCGCTTCAGGTCGGGGCCTCGTCGCCATCTACTCGAGCCTGTTCGCGCTCGGCTTCCTGACCCTCGCCGGCCTGAGCGCGAAAGACTTCCTCGAGGTGCTGACGCTGCGCAGCCTCGGCCGTCGCGCGCTCGCCCGGCTGCGCGTTGCCGGTCCAGCTCTGGGTCTGATGGCCATATGCGGGCTCCTGCTGGTCCTTGCCGCGCAGATGCCGGAGCCCTTCGAAGATGGCTATGGACACTGGCTAATCGCCGCCAATCTCGCTTCGACAGGGCATTTGAGCGACCCGATCTTCGGGATGCAGGACACGTGGCTCCCGGGCTACCACGTCCTGGCGGCCGCCCTGCTGAAGGTCTTCGGCCTGTGGTCGCTGGGCACGCTGAAGATGCTTGGCGCCGCGTTGGGACTGGCCACGTTGGCCGCTGTGTACGCCATCGCTCCCAACGGCCGTCAAGGGCGCCTGGCGGTTGCGCTCCTGGCGCTCAATCCAGTCTTCCTGTTCACGTCCGGCTCCGCCGTGGTCGAGCCGCTGATGACAGCGCTGCTCACCGCCGGTGGCCTGGCCGCAGTGCGCGGCCGCATGAAGCTGGCAGCCACCCTGGCGGTGCTCGCGTGCGCGACCTCCACCAAATCCTGGATCTGGGTCGGCGCTGCGGTCGCCTTTGCGCTCGCCCAGGAGGGACTGAGACGATTTCCACTCCACCAGCGGGATCGGATAGTTAGCAGGCACGCGCCGCGGCGCCAGGCCGCCTTCGCCTGGGCAGTGCCGGCGATCGGCCTGGTGATCTTGCTGCAGCTCGGCTTCGCGCCCGCGACCCATTCGCTGGCACGGGGATCCGTGGAGGTGCTCTCCGCCACCGCCCGCGGCAGCATCGCGGGCGACGCGATGGGGCGGCTGAGCGAGCTGGCCGGCACCTTTGGGCTGGCCGCACTGCCCCTTTTTGCGCTGGGCGCGGTCGGACTTGCCACATTGATCAGGAGGCGCACGGCCGAAGACCGTGCGTCTCTCGCCTTCCTACATGTGCCCGCTCTCGCGTACCTGGCCGCGGTGGTCGGGCTCGTCACGGTCGGCGCCTATACCGGCAGCGACCGCTACCTCTACCCCGCCCTGCCCTCGCTTGCCCTCCTGGCCGCAGCGGCGCTTGACCGGCATGCGACGGTCCTTCGCCTCGGCGCCGTGGCGGCGGGTGGCCTGTTGGCGATCGCCTTCCTGCCCGTGTTCACAGGCTTCGCGGCCGACAATGCCGGGCTCGTGGCCGCCGGCAAAGCTGCCGCCGGCATTCCCGGCGTCCTGCTCACCGACTCGCCGGTGGCCGCCTTCTACAGCGGCAAGCCGCCATCCGAGATAACTGGGTCGCAGAGCCTTCCGGCCGACCCCGCGCAGGCGATCGGATGGATGGCCACGCATGGGGTGACGGCGCTGGTCCTCGAAGACATCAGCTACTACCGCGCCACCACCCTGTTTCCCGAGCTTGCAGCCGGCACGCCAACCCCGCCGTTCGAGTCGCTCGGCGACCAGAAGGGCTACCAGGTGGCGGCGGGCAAGCCGGTTCACGCATACCGCGTGGGCCTCGGCCGGCTCACGCAGTCGCTGTTCCCCGGCGTGACGGCGGCCATGTCACCGATGCCGGCAGCCGGCAAGACAGCACCCCTTGCCAAGGGCTTGTCTGTGCGCGTCGGAGGCCAGGACATCACCGGCGAAGGGATGGGGTTCGGGACGCCGATCGTCAGCTACCCCGACGGCTGGGTGTACTCGGGTACGGCGACCACGACTGATCTCTCGACCGCGACCACGACGAGCTGGAGCCGCACCTTCGCGCTGGACGAGATCGGCGGGGACGCGGCCCATTTGTATGCGTTCACTCCAATCGCGTCGCGCGGCAGCATCGAGGTCACGTACACCGTCGACGCCAGGGGCGTGTCGATCGCTGTGCGAGTACTCGACCTCGTGCCCGGCTTCACGCAGGTGGCAATACTCAACGAGCAGTCCGCCGCGTTCGACGACTTTGCCGAGCCCGGCCACACCTACGTCGGGCAAGCCTTTGGCATCTGGATGCCCGCAACCGGCGACTACGCACGGCTGCGCTCAGGCGGCCTCGGCCTCGAGTGGTCGGTGCCCCCGCTCCCGGGCGCGCAGCTGTACGCCGGCCGCGAGCTCGCCCAGCCCGACTTCAACTGGGCCGGTCTCGACTACATCTTTCCAGCGTCCTTCAAGGCGACGAGCTACTTCATCAACGTGGGGGTCGCAAGGTGATTCAAGACGAGAGGGTCGACGTGGTGCTGGTTTACCCTCAACGGGCACCGGCTCGCGGCCGGCACTGGATCATGCCGTCGCTTGGTCTCATGTACCTGAGCGCTGCTCTCAGGCGCGCCGGCTACAGCGTGCGCCACATCGATCACACGTTCCTCGAACGCCACCAAGTCCTGGAACTGATCGATCAGCTCCAACCGGCAGTGATCGGAATCTACTGCATGATCACGATGCAGGACGAAGCGCTCTCGCTGGCGGCGCAGGTCCGAGGTAAAGCATTGACGGTGGTCGGCGGACCGTACCCCTCGGGCGAACCCGACACCTTCGTCGACCAGTTCGACCTCGTCGCGGTCGGCGAAGGCGAGGAGACGATCGTCCAGATCATGCAGCACCTCGACGATCAGACCTTTGGCGAGGTCCCCGGCCTGGTCTTCAAGCGAGATGGCGAAATCGTCAGAACGCCGGCGCGCGCCCGCAGCAAGGACATGACCGATTTGCCGCTGCCTTATCGCCACGACATCCCGAACGCTCAGTACCTCGCCTACTGGCGCAAGCATTGGAAGAACGCGACGACGCCGTTGATGTCGACGCGCGGATGTCCCTTCCGCTGCGACTTCTGCCACAAGTCGGTGTTCGGCGACCTGTTCAGCGCACGACCTGTTGAATCGGTGGTCGCCGAGATGCGCGAGATCGCCGAGCTCGGCTACGACCACATCTGGATGTCGGATGACCTTTTCACCCTCAACTACAAGCGCACCTTCGAGCTGGCTCAGGCAATCGAAGCGGCGCACCTGCCGCTGACGTGGGAATGCTTGAGCCGCGTCACTCATGTCGACCAGGCTCTTTTCGAGCAGATGCATCGCGCCGGCTGCAAGCGCATCTTCTTCGGGATCGAATCCGGCGACGAGGGCGTCCTCAAGCAGATGAAGAAGGGCATCACCCCGGACCAAGCCCGAAAAGCGGTCGAGGCATGCGTCGCGGCCGGCATCAAGGCAGCCGGCTTCTTCATGGTTGGCTATCTCGGCGAGACCACCGAGTCACTGATCAAGAGCATCAACTTCTCGAGCAGCCTGCCCCTCGACTATGTGAGCTACACCATCGCCTACCCATTGCCAGGGACCGGCTTCTACGAACGGGTACGCGAGCGCCGGCAGCACGGCGAATGGCACAAGGTCCGCCACAACCGGCTGCTTTTCAACACCGACTTCTCAGAGAGCAAGCTCCGGACCGCGATCATGAAAGGCGCGATCCAGCACAAGCTCAATCAGCTGCACATGCGACCGGCCGCCAGAGCTTTCCAGCTCGCTACCGATCCGCTCCTACGCGTCCTCAAGTAGTCGCTGCCTTGATGCTCATCGCCGTGGCGTGTGGTTCCACGCCTGCTTCCGCTGCCCATGCCTTTCCGGCCACGGGCCTGCTGCTCTTGTCGCTGAGCGACGGCTCGCAACGCGGGTCAGCGACCATCGGCTCCGATCCCGTCGCGGTGATCACCTCCGACGACGGCGGTATTGCATACATCGCCGACAGCTCTCCCGGCGACGTCTATGCCGTGACCCTGCCCGCTCTCAAGGTCGCGTGGAAAACACATGTCGGGGGGGCACCGTTTGGCCTTCTGCTCAATGGTGGACGCTTGCTCGTCAGCCTCTTCAGCGGCGCCGCCGTGGTCGAGCTCGATCCAGCTCGTGGCACGTTGCTATCCAGCCATCCTGTGGCCCAGGGGGCTGCCGCGATGGCGGTGGCGGACGACGGACGGGTGGTCGTTGCCGGCGTCAGGGGCCAGCTTTCATACCTCGATGGAACGTCGATCCCCGCTGGGGCCGGGTTCGGCGTCGCCAACGTCGGAGGCCAGATCTGGACAGCTGACTTTCATGCGGCGGAGCTGGTCCGGACGGTGGATCATCACCGGGTGTCCCTACCGCTCGCAGTCTCCCCTTTCTGGCTCGCGCCCGGCGCACCAGGCACACTGCTCATCGCGGCCGAGGGCGCCCATGAGGACAGCGATCCGGGCGCGGTCCTGACATACGAGGCCACGGGAGGAAATTTTGTTGTCCTCGCCCGTCCGCGTGATCCTGACCAGGTGGTCTGGTCGGGCTCGAAGGTGCTCATTGCGGCGCACGGCGACCGGCAGGTGCTGTCGATCGAAGCCGGGAAGATCACTGCCTGGGCGCAGGGCGCGGCGGCCGTCGCGCTCGCGCCAGACGCGCCCTTGGGTCTTCTTGTCGTGGCGGTGAACGCACATGAGTGAAGCATGGGCGAGCTTATTTCGTATCGTGGTCGGGATTTTCTGGCTTTATTTCGCGAGCCAGAAATGGCAAGGCGTGGGCTGGATGCGAGGGCTGATCCAGTCCGCGGGGCAAGCGAACCCGATTCCCGGCCTGCATGAGTTCCTGGTCCAGGTGGTGGCGCCGAATTGGCTGACTTTCGCGATCGCCCAAGCTGTTGGGGAGACCGCGGTCGGAATCTTGCTGGTCATTGGGCTCGCCACGAGATGGGCCGGCATCGTCGGCTTTCTACTCGCCACCAATCTCGCCCTGGTGGTGGCCTTCGAGGTCGGCGACCCAGGATATCGTTGGCTGTATTACCTCGGTGTTCTGGTGAATGCACAGGTCATTGTCTCGGGTGCAGGCCCCTATTCCCTTTCTCGCTTTGGTTGGGTGCCCGCATTCCTACGATGAGCGAATCCGTGTGGTCGAAGCCTGGCCAGGCGGCCCCGGCTGATCTTCGCTGATGTTCTGGGAATGGTTAACCGAAGTTCGGGGTCCTCTGGGTGGGCTGGATCGCCCAGGGCTCGCTTCAATCTCGCGACTTACGACCTGCGCAACTTCGACAATCTCTCGGAGCGGTTGACCGCGGCCACGAAATCGTTGACGGGCATGGCGTGGGCACTCCCTCGTTCGGCTGGATTCGAAAGCTGGGTAACCAGCGTCCAGCCTTGAGCCCCAAGAAGGCCGGCGGCGTTACTCTTGACGGCGAATGAGCCTCGACGCTGAGGGTTACGGGTTCCCGGAGCACGAGCACACGCTCGCGCGCCTGATGGACGACATCCGCGTGCTGTCCCCGTCCGGTGTCGAGAGGGTGGCGCGGGGCTGGGACGAGCACGTCGGCGCCAGAGGGCTGCCGGTTTTCCACGACGCCGAGAAAGCCGCCACCCACGCCATCGAGCAGGCGGACCGCGGTCCCGCGTGGGATCTGGTCAGGAGCTCCCTTTTCGGCATGACGGAATCGGGCGAGGCGTTGGTGTCATGGAAGGCAGAACATGGCGATGTCGGCCATAAAGCCGAGCGGGCGGCACTCGCAGCGGCCCTCGGTCTTGTCGGCGGCAACCTGATCACCAGGGAGCAAAGGGCGACGCTCTTGCGACCGATGGCCGAAGCGATTCCGTGGCTGCTCGCCGACTAGTCAGACAGGCACGCTGATCGACCGCAGCCAGCGACTCGCTTCGGCGGTCGAACACAACCTCACGAAATTCAAACGGCGCCACTTGGGGTCTTCCATCGCAGCGGCGTAGCGACCCGTCAACCCCTTGTGGGTCATCCATGCCCAGCCAAGGACGCTCTTCTCGGAAGCCAGCGAAGTGAAGTTGCTCAGAGGTTCGCGGTTCCCGTTCCAGAGGACCTGCCGCGTCAATGCCGCACCGTGCGTGCGAACAGCTGCCGCATCACGGTTCGTCGGGGTACGCCCAACCACACCACTGTGTCGGCGCGCCGCCAGACGGGACCGTCGATAACAACATGCCTGTAGTTGCCATCAACCACCCAGGCGCCTTATGCGTGGCCTGGTCGACTTCCCGCTGGAAGTCGCCGTCGCTCCTGGGTACCCATCCAGGCTGGTGCATCAGCGCGTCGAGCTCGATCAACGGCGCATGGATGCCCTCGGCCAGGACTCTGGACAGGGTGGTCTTGCGGGAGCCGCTCGCACCCACCACCGAAACTCGGCGCACGCGCCGGCGATCAGCTCGCGGAGGGTGGAATCAGATCCGCCAGGTCGACCCCGGCGTCAGCCAGCGCCGCCTGGTCAACGGGCTTTCGGCTCTCGATGAGCTTGCCGCCCAGCTCGTTCGTCTTCTTGTCATTCATGGAGAGGACCCCATCCACCAGGCCATCGGTGAAATAGAAAACGGAGAAGGCGAGCCCTTTCCTGTCGCCTCGCCAGACAGCATGACTGTCCCCTGAGGCGTGGCCCCTGTACTCGAGGCTCACGTCGTATTGGTCCGACCAGAAATATGGAAGTCTTGTATACGGAGCGTCCCCGCCTCCGATTGCGGCGCCGATGGCGCGGCCGTGGTTCTTTCCAACCTCCCAGTGCTCGACGCGAATGCTGCGACCCAGCACCGGGTGCGGATGGAAGGCGATGTCGCCGCCGCAGTACACGCCGTCAGCTGCCTTGAGACCTTCGTCGACGCTGACCCCACCCCCTGCCAGCGGCAGTCCCAGTGCCTTGGGGATGTCGAGGTTGGGATCAATGCCAACTGCGAGCAGGACCACGTCGATCTCTTCGCGCCGTCCGTCCGACAGCGTAACCCCGGCCACGCGCTTGCCCTTCTCGTGCCACTTCTCCACTTTGGTTCCGGTGCGCACGTCCACTCCCTTGTCGCGGTGGATCGAGGCATAAATCTTGCCGACCTCTTCTCCGAGGGCCCGCGCCAGAGGCACCGGCGCTGCTTCGACCATGAGCACATCCTTGCCGAGCTGGCGAGCCGAGGCCGCGACCTCAGCGCCGATGAAGCCCGCGCCGATCAGCAGCACCCGAGAGCTTCCATTGATAGCCTTGCGCAGCGCCTGGCTGTCCCGAAGCGACCGCAGGGTGAACACGTTTTCGGCGTGCGGTACGCCCGGCAACCATCGCGGCGTCCCACCCAGGCCCAGCACCAGGACGTCGAAGTCGACCTCGCCTCCACCCTCGAGCGCGAGAGTTCGCCTCGACATCGAGCCGCCGACCACCCGCTGATTCAGCCGGAGTTCGATTCGCTCCTTTGAATAATCGCCCTCATCGTGCAGAAAGACCTTGAGCAGCTCGACCTCGCCCCGCAAGAACTCCTTGGACATGTACGGCCTGTCGTATGCACGGTCGTGGTCGGCGCTGATGATGTGGATCTCGCCGTCGAAACCCTTCTTGCGGAGCGCAAAAGCCGCGTAGTCACCGGTCCCCCCTCCACCGACGATCACCACTCGTTTCGCGGCCACAGATCAAACCTCCAGATGCCGAGCCTTGAGGCCGAGTCGCCCCCCGCTACAGCTCAGTTTAGGAGGCCCTTTGGGTCAACCGGCGATGTCTTTCACCGACCGCTTGAAAAGTGGAGGCCGGACCCTTGCAAGCCCGGCCTCGCGAGAGGAAGGAAGGGAGGTTCAGGAATGCTCGAGCAGCACCAGCGCGCCGGCGGTCGTTCTGCCGTCGTGCTGGTCGCGCCGGCCCCTAGCCGGACGGCCCGACCGGTCACGCCCCCGGCGGACGGGCACCGGCCCAGCCACCAACGGGTCCAGCTTGCGCCGGAGCTGAAACTCTATGAGCCGGTCAAAGTCGTCCATCTGTATTAGAAACGCCTCCCACAGCTGGAGTACCCATCGCCGGCGGCGGCCCGCCGGCGCGTGGCGGTTCGGTGGGGCCAGATGCCGGCGGCGGCTCGGCGGGGAGAGGAAGCGCGGCCGCCGATCTCGGGCCGCATGACGGCGTAGCGCTCGAGCTAGGCGGCGCGCCGGCTGGCGGCGACCCGCGCAGCTTGCCTAACAGCGTCAATCCGCAAGCTCGGGCGAGATGGTCGGGGCGCGGCCCTGCCATCGGTCATCGCGTGGGCCAGCCGAACCATCCGGACGCGCCTGGGGCCGGGGCCCATCACCTTGATGGCGAAGACCACCAACGGCCGCATGCTCACCATGTCGTTTGTCATGAGCAACGCGTTCCTTGCATTCATTCGTCTAGAGAACGCGGCCCGACCAGCTTGTACGCCGAAGTCTTGGAAGATCACGCGACTGGCTGCATTGGGCCCCAGTCGCCGAGGCTCCCGACCTGCCGGAGCAGCGAGCGCTTACGGCTCCACAGGCGCTCGACGAGGTCCTTGCGGGAGGCGCGGCCGCTGACGACGATGCCCACCTCCACCATCGCCGCCCGCGTCTGGGGGGATATCGATTCCTGATCCAGGCTCGGCCGGGTCAGCTCCGAAAGAATGCGGTCGACGCGCCGGAGCTCGATCACGCAGCGCCGCGCATCTCGATGTATTTCAGGCTCGTCTTTGGTCCCCTTTTCCCGCCGCGCGGTCATGGGAGCCCCGCTGAAGCAGCCAGCAGTGCGCTCCCCTTCTTAGTCAAAACGCCTCTGCGGAGAGGAGTACCGGCGGGCCACTCCGGGTAGACGGCGGGTTCTGTTGCACGGCTATAAACGTTCGGTACAATCGCCGAGGGGGGACTTCGAGTGGAAACGGTCAGCCGATTGGAAGCCGATTTCTGGGAGCAGTTCGAAGCCTTCCAGTTCGTTTCGGTCGACCTGGCGCGGTTTCGTGACTTGGACGAGGTCGCTGAGCGAGCGCTCGAGCTTGCGCTTGACCTCACCAAGTCATCGGTTGCGTTCATTGCGATGGTCGACGACAGCGGTGATCGAAAGCAGGTGTACACGCGGACCGCTGCCCCTAGCGACGCCCTGACGGACGACCAGATCGACAATTTCGTGAAAACAGCCACACCCCCGCCTGCCTCGATGCACGAGTCTGCGGGGGGAGGAGGCCCACAACATCGCGATCCGACCCAGGGCACCTTTTTCAGCCAGGCGCTGCAGGCGGGCGGCAGGACGATTGGAGTGATGGGCATCGTCAACAAAGCCGGTATCACCGCCTTCCAGCGCCGGAGCTTCTCGCTGTTCGCCAATCAGCTGGCTGCGGCAATTGAGATCGCGCGGCTGCACGAACGCCGTCAGGAGATGGTCGATGCGCTGGTCAACCTCCGGGCGGAGCTCGATCGCAGCGAAGAACAGCGGCTGCTCAGCGACGAGCGTGCCCGCAGTGCAGAGCGGCTGGAGAGAGCGCACGAGCTGGCGGTCGAAGCGCTGCTGGCCGTGTCGATGCACGCCCGACTGGGCAAGAGCCTCACCGACTTCTATCGCCGGCTGACCGGCACTGTCGCCCAGCTGGTTGGCGCCGAGAAGGTTTTGTTCTGGCAGGTGAACGACAACAAGACGCTGACGGCGATACCTGGCGCGCACGGCGTCGACGATGCGTTCGTCGCGCGCCTCAAACCGGGACGGTGCGACCCTGAGATCGACGACCTCGCGAGCCGGGTTGTCTACAAGGACGACATCTACCGGGCATCGCGCGCTGACGCCGACGCCGACTCGCTCTTCGTGCTCGATGCGCTGGGGGTTGATAACGCTATCAGCGTGCCGTGGCGCGCGGGCGACCACCGCCTCGGCCTCGTCGCTGCTTACGACTCGCAGAATCCCGAAGGTTTCTCGCGCGAGGACACGTGGGTCCTGCACAAGGCGGCCCTTGCGGCCGGACTCGTGTGGCAGCTGAGGCAGGCTGAGACGGATCTGAAAAAGACAGTGGAGCGACTGCAAAAGGTCGACTCGGCTCGTCAGCTGCTGCTGAAGAACGCATCAACGGCCGCAGACAACATCCGCCGCCGGTTCGCCAGCGAGCTCCACGACGACGCCCTCCAGAAGCTGACCGCCGCCGAGCTGCATCTTCATCGCGTCAGTCCCCAACAGCTCGACCCCATCAATGACGCTGTGGGCCTTCTCCAGCAAGCCGAGGACGCACTCCGGAAGCTGCTCTTCGAGGTCCGCCCGCCTGCCTTGGAACTCCCTGGCGGTTTCGAGCAAACCATTCGCGACCGCGTTTTGATGCTCCGCCAGCTGACCGGAATTGAAGCCGACTTGGACCTCGAGCTACCTGACGAGGTGGCGTACGAGTTCAAGTCCCTCGTGTTCAGACAGGTCAGCGAAGCCATCACCAATGTGGAGAAGCACTCGGGCGCGACCCGAGCGCGGGTGACGGTCAGGGTGGAGGGCGGCGGCATAGCCGGCAGCGTCGTCGACAACGGACGTGGATTCGTCGTGGACGAACATGACCATCTCCCCGGGCACCTCGGTCTGCTTTCGCTCACCGAACGTGCGCTGCTGGCGGGTGGTTGGTGCAAGATCGCCAGCGAGCCCGGCAACGGCACCAAGGTCGAATTCTGGATCCCGACGCCCCGGTGAGCGCAAACGTGATCCGCGTGCTGATCGTCGAGGACCACCAGGTGGTGGCCGAAGGATTGGGTGCGCTGCTCAACGACCAGGTCGACATGACGGTGGTGGGCAAAGTCGGCTCGGTGGGAGAGTCGATCGCCCTGGCTGCCGAGCTTAGCCCTGACGTCGTGATTCTCGACTTTCGCCTCACCGACGGGACCGGCGCCGACGCCGGAGCTGGAATCCGACAGATCCGCCCCGACACCAAGCTGATCTTCCTCACGCGCGAGGACAGCGACGCTGCGAGGTTCGCGGCCCTCGAGTCAGGGGCCAGCGCGTTCATTCATAAATCGAGGGCGGCGTCTGAAGTGGTCGACGCCATCCGCACCGTGGCCAACGGTGGCACGCTCATCACTCCGCGCACGATTGCCTCACTGCTCAACAAGCGGCGGTCCATGGACGCGCAGCTGGAGAGCTTGACTCCACGCGAGAAAGAGGTCCTTCGACTGATGGCTGGGGGGGTTTCCAGCCGCGAGATCGCCAGCAGACTGGGGATCAGCTACACCACAGTGAGGACGCATATCCGAAGCCTCGGGGCCAAGCTGGGAGTGCACTCGAAGCTGCAGGCGATCGTCAAGGCGAGGGAGCTGGCGCTAGTCGAATAGCGTGCGGTCGAGCGGGCTCAGGAGCCTACTACGCGGCGGTTCACGCCGGCACGAGGGAACAACCTCACGGGAGGTCGCTCGCTGCCTCTTTCGCTGCGGCGGGCGAGCTTGCGGCGCTTCTTGTCCTCGTACAGGTCGAGGTCAGCGTTCTGATAGACGGCCTGCCAATCTTGTCCACGCCGCCACTCCGACAGCCCAAGGCTGACCTCGACCGCCTCCGCCGACTTTGCGCCGAGGCTCATCCCGCTGACGGCGGCTCGAAGGCGCGCGACCACCTCTCGACCGCGGTCGATGTCCGTCTCGGGCATGGCGACGGCGAACTCATCGCCGCCGATGCGGGCGCACAGATCCGATGCGCGCACCACTCGCTGCAGCTGCCGGCTCACCAGACGCAATGCGGCATCGCCACCACTGTGGCCCTGGCGATCGTTGATCCGTTTCAGGTTGTCAAGGTCGATCATCATCATCGTCAGGCGCCGCTCATGCCGCTCGGCAAGCGCGACCTCGCGTTCCATGAAGCGCTCAAACTCTCGACGGTTGGCAAGGCCCGTCAGATGATCGGTGCGCGACTCGGCTGAGAACTGCCGCGCGCGGTCGAGGACTATCGCCACCTGGTCCGCAACGGCCGCCATGAAGAGATAGTCGGTGGGCCCAAACACCCGCTGCATCTGTGTTCCCACCGTCATCACTCCGACCGTCCTGCCTTTGACACGAAGCAGGGCGCGAAGCGCGGTCCAGTCGCCGCCCACCACACGATCGACTCGCGACTCCGACCGCCCGTTCGCGGATGCTGTCGCTTTGGCACGCGGGCCGACGTGCATCCGAAAGTCGTCGATCTGGTCGTCATCCAGCCCGACTGTGTGAATCAACTTGTAAGACGCGCGTTCGCGCAGCCAAACCGATCCCGCGTTGAGCCGCAGCGCCGTCAGCGACTCGATGAGAGCGATCTCTGCGCTCTCCACGATGTCGCTCGACCGGACCATCGCGGTGACGATCGCCGCCAGACCGTACAGCTCACTCTCTCTGGCGCGGTGCTCCGCATCAAAATGGTCGAGGTAGCCCTGCGCGATTCGAGAGGTCAGCCGCTCCACGACATCCTCGAGTCGACGTTGGGCGATGGCCATGATCTCGTCGCGGCGGCGGCTCACGTCAAGCGGTGCTGCGACGAGCTCGATGGTTGCGCGCCGGTAAATGGACACGACGTCGATCAATGCCTCGAGCGCCACTCCCTGGGCCGCCCGAAGCCGTCCCTCGTCTCGAGCCCGCTGCTCGAAATGGGACCAGGGGAGCTCGATGTCTGATCGCAACGACAGTAGAAGAACCTCGATAAAGCCGACCGAGGTGGCAAGCAGATCCTCGCCCGTCTGCTCGCTCACTCGCAGAAGCTCGGGTGACTTTGCTTTCACCACCTCGAGAGCCTTCTTGCCGCTCTCGGTCGTGTCCGCGGCCAGCCCGATCGACAGCGCGTTCAGGACGTCGCCGGGATAGTCAGCCATAAACCCCCCACCCAGTGGCTCCATCTAACTGTTCAACGTCCCCAAGGCTTGGGGCTACTTGAATTGCAGTCGAATTTCCGAATTGCGGTGAATCCGAAACGAATTCAACGGCCGGTCGGGGGTCCGAGACTAGGCTGTCTGGGCCCGGCCAACTCCGATGATGTTTCGCGCAATTTGTGCCAATCGGCGCCTGAACGGGCTCCACGGAGCGACGCCGCGTCCCTCGCGACGCCGCTCGTAGCGCGGCGCATTCGATTGTGCGCAGAGCTCGCAGCCGCAGCCGTGTCCGGTGTCCGGAAGCCTCTCACCGAACTTGTTGAACCTCGCTTGTATGGCCATCGACTACGTCCCCGGCAGATAGAAGGCGAGCCGGCCGCGGTACACCCGGTTGACGATCCCCGCCGGCTCCTTGTACCACTCGTTGCGCAGCTTCAAGGCCACAAACGCCGCCGTCATGAAGTTGTGCCACACCGGAGCGGCGGTGTAGAAGCTGTCAGAACCCGCCGTCATCTTCACACGCCAGTCGGGGTTGCCGACCCAGACAGCGGTTACGAGGTGTGGGGTAAAACCGAGGGTCCACCCATCGGCGAACGAATCGGTGGTCCCGGTCTTCACGGCGACCTTGTGGCCGGCCACGGTGAGGATCGTGCCCATACCGAAGATCAGTGCGTGGTTGTAGTCGTCCGACATGATCTGGCCCATGATGTAAGCCACACGCGGATCCAGCACCTTCTTCGAACCCGCACCGGGCGTGTGGCTGAAGACGATGACCCCGTTCTTGACCACCTGTGTGAACGTGTAAGTCGGGTGGAGGATGCCCTGGGCCGCCAGGACGGACGCTCCCGTTGCCATCTGCAGCGGCGTCTCGCCGTAGCCACCAAGCGTGAGAGACGGTCCATACGTGCTCAGGGGATCGTTATTTGTATAGATCGGGTTGCCGTGAGCGTCGTAATGGAGCCGCCACGGCGGCGCGCCCATGGCCCTGGCCATCTTCACCACCGACGACACGCCGACGCCGAGCTCGACTTTGACTGCGGGGATGTTGAGCGAGTTGCCCATCGCCTGCTGCAGCTCGACCGTGCCGTGATATCGGCCGTCATAGTTATGTGGCGAGTAGACCTCGCCCGAGACGGGATCTCGATAGGTCAAAGGCCCGTCCGTGATCGGCGTGGTCATGGTGTACTTGCGGCTTGCAATCGCAGTCGAGTAGGTGAAAATCTTCATCGACGACCCTGGGTTGCGTGGGGGCCACACCGCGAGGTTGTACAGGCCGCCATTGGCTTTGGGATTGGCTGAGCCAACCATGGCGATGATCGCACCTGAAGTGGGATCGATCGACACCAGCGCTCCCTGGCTTACCCTGCGGTAGGCAAGGCTCTTCACCGTGTTGGTCACTGTGTGCTGAGCCAGGTTCTGGAGCTTCCAGTTCAGAGTCGTCGTGACCTGAAGGCCGCCTGTGTAAACGGCATCAGACCCGAACTGCGCTACGAGCATAGCCGTCGTGTAACGCACGAAGTCCGGCGCGAGGATGACGTTGGTCGGCGTGAACATGTGGCGCGGCGCTGAGATGTCCTCGGCGAATGCTTGTGCCGCCTGCGCCGGGGTTATCTTCTGGTCGCGCACCATCGCCTGAAGGACCTGGTTCTGGCGCGCCTTGGCCGCCGTCCAGTCGTAAAGAGGGTTGTAGACCGAAGGTCCTCGAATCAGGCCCGCGAGCATCGAGGCCTGGGCCAGGTCCAGCTTGGCGGTAGTCGTGTGGTAGTAGATCTGCGCCGCTGCGGCGCTGCCCCAAGCGCTGTTGCCGAAGAACGCGCTGTTGAGATACATCTCGAGAATCTGATTCTTGGTGTAGCGCCGTTCGATCTCGAAGGCGAGGAGGGCTTCGCGGAACTTCCGGTCGAGCGTCGGGTCATTGCCGACCAGGCGCATCTTTACCAGTTGCTGCGTGATCGTGGACGCGCCCTCCACGCTCGAATGGGCACGCCAGTCGACTATCGCAGCGCGTGCGATACCGCCAGGATCCACGCCGGCTTCGTTGTAGAAGTTGCGGTCCTCGATGCTCAACACAGCCTCTGGAAGCAAGGTGCCCATCGACTGCAAGGGCTCGTAGTAGTGTTGATAACCGGGTGGGTGCAGGTCTGCGAGCACGGTCTTCCCGTCCGAGGCGTAGAGGATCGTGTCCGCCGGGAGCGGCGCCGTGACTCCTGCCGGGTTGGGCAGATTGCTCGCGTAGACCGCGAAGCCCGACGACGTGTAGATCAGGCTCGGTATCGCGATGACGACCAGCAGAAGCGCGCGGAAAATCCACGCAAGGGGTCGCCCGACCCGCTTCTGATGGGCCGCCGACCGCGCTGTCGATCGGCGGCGAAATCCGTTTCGGCTACGAGGCCAGTCTGTTCGGGTGTTCTGGATCATGGTCAATCTCATCCTTCTTCTCTGTTGACGGGGCTCGGCCGACCCGGCCGAGCGACTGGGCTTGGCGCAGCGCCTGAATGTCGACGACCTGCGCGTGGTTCCCGGCGCTTGGCGAGACTCGCTGTTCCGCCTCGGTGACGCCGTTGAGAATTGCGGCGACCCTCAGTGCAAGCTTGTTGACGTCCGGCGCCGAGGCGGCGACGAGATCACGGGCGCCGGACTCCACCTCGCGAGCCGTCTCGCGAACCGCGTCGAGCAATACCTTGGTCTCGACCCGGCCCACCGCTGCCGCGAGAGCCAGCCTTTCCTCTGTCCTCGGCAATGCGATGTCACGGGCCCAGATCAAGAACTGGACGGACCAGGTTGCGGCGGCTGCGCCGGCGGTGATCGTCGCGGTTGCCAGCCTCGCGTTGAGCGCCTCGACCGCATAAGGCGGCGTCGCCGGAATAAGGATTGGCGCCGGAGCCGCCGGCAGCTCCATCCAGTCGCGCAGGCGGACCTTCGGCTGCCAGCCGCGGCCCTCGCGGTAGCTCGAGAGCAGAGCGAGCGTGAGTGCATCGGCGCAGAAGAAGGTCACCACCACGTCGGCAATCGCAAAGCGATTGGCGTGCAGCGAATCGAGCAGGCTCAACCCGGCAAGGCCGAGCATCGTGTTGACCATCTTGCCCACTGCCCAGTCGATCGAGCCCGTGAGCTCGCGCGCGTGCGGGTCTCTAATGCCGGCGATGCCGAGCCAGCAGACGAAGATCAACGCGACCCACAGTGCGATTTCGAACCATCGCGGCATCGCCCGCCTGATGTTCGGCACGAGAGTCGCAGCCACCATGGCGGCGCAGAGAGCGATCGAAAATTGCAATCCCATCGGTGTGCCCACGCCAAAACAAACGCGCCTGCGGGCATAAGTATTGGATCGCCACAATCCGCCACTCGCGCGTTGTAGTGAGTGGCAAGGACGCTGACCCGCTCAGCGTCTAAGCCCTTTTTT
Organism: Candidatus Micrarchaeaceae archaeon; assembly: GCA_035534555.1. Lineage (GTDB taxonomy): Bacteria > Chloroflexota > Dormibacteria > Dormibacterales > Dormibacteraceae > Palsa-872. Next base: position 47,393 of record DATLRQ010000100.1, on the reverse strand, counting down.
TGGGGGTGCGATGGTAGTACTTCTGATCGTCGTTTTGATTACGCTCGGGCTCGCGGCACGGGCCGGCGTTTGGGGCGGGCGGTGGAGCGCTGCCGACTCGGAAACGTTTGACGACACCGGCCTCATCGACACGTGCGCCCGGACATTCACCCTGGTCCTCATGTCCTTGCTCGGGCTCTTCGCACTGGGCATCACGTATGGAAACGTCCTGAGCGGAGGCGCCCGCTAGGCGCGCGCGGGCTTCGGTCGGCTATCGGTAACGAGTCACATCCACGCGTTGTAGAGATGGAAGCAGCCCTCCTGCCCCGGGCTGCTTCTTTTTTTGTCTGATGATCCCGGGGGGGTCCTCAGGCGCGGGAGATTAGGTGATCAAATCCAGTCGCGCACGATGACCCGGCTCGCACAGGAGGTCGATGGCCTGGCGCTCGACCTCGCATGGAGCCTGTGGGGCGAGCTCGGCGTGGATGGGGTGCGTCGCCGGCACGACTGGCAGGCGATCGATCTCGAGCCCCTGATCATCTTCACCTCGTCGATCGGAAATTTGGACAGCCGCCTTCGCGCCAATTCCATCGACTGGTGCATCGCCAATGCGCGCTTTGCCTCGACCTTTCGCCTCCGAAACCTCGCGCAGCAAGCCGGCCCGCCGATGCGCGAAGCCTTCGGGCGCTATGCCGCGACGGTCAAGGCGCACGCTAAGGTGCCCTGGCCGGCGAAGGGCGAACCTCTCGCGCTCTGGACGTCGGAACACATTGCCGCGCCGGATCTCCGCCGGCCCTCGCTGATCCAGCTGCGCCTGCGGGCGGTGGTCGGTGTCTCCGCCCGGGCCGAGATCTTGAAGCTCATGCTCGCCGAATCGGATAGGGCCCATGCGGCCTCAGCGCTGGCGGAAGCGGCCGGCTATGGCAAGGGCAGCATTTCGCAAGCGCTCGATCTGCTCACGATGGCGGGCATCGTGTACGTCCAACCGACAGCCAATCGCCTGGTCTACCGGCTCGCCCACCCCGATGAGCTGGCCGCCGCGCTGCAGTGGCTGCCCGCGGTCTTTCCTGATTGGTGGCCGATCTTCAAGCTGGCCGCGGCGATGGCCGAGCTTGCCCACGCGCGGTCCGTCAGCCCCGGTGCCCGAGTCCTCCAGGCTCAGAAAGTCCTCGACGGCCTGGGGCCGGATTTGCGGCGCCTGGGTATCGCCGAGCAGGTGCCGCGACCCACAGGACCCGCGTCTTACACCGAGTTCGAGCATTGGGCGATCACTTTTCTCGCCGACCAATCCGGTCGGGGCGAGATGGCTCCGGCCGCTCGCGAGGTCACCTACTCGGTACACCATCTGTCGTTTGGCGGTTGGATGGGCACCGTCACACAGCGCGGCCGGCAGGCCCTGGGGCTCGAAGTGGCGCGAAACCCCCGGTTGGCTGGACAGGAATCCGATCCCGAGGCCGGCTCGCTTGACGAAAGGACAGGCGCGGCGCGCTTATCCCAGGCGATGTTTCGTGACGCCCTGGCGAGAGCTCGCCCTGCAATCACCGATGCGCCGGTGACCGACGACGTGACACGGGTGATCAGCGGAGAATTCGCCAACGAGCTGCTGCATTCGATGCGTCCCGGGGAGCAGGCGAGCTTTACAGCGGAGTTCGTCCGTCGCTGGTACGAGAACCGCCGCCGCCGATTTGGGGCTACGGGCTAACCGAAACTCTCAAATAGCGGTCCTGAGGCGAGCGAATCGATCAGGTTGCCTGCGCAAAGGCCCCGAAAGCGCAGCTTTTGGCTTCAGTTCGACCCACTTGACAACAGTTCAGGCTTATTAACCACGGGGCGGGAGGTAGACCCGAGGCCCAACGGTACGTTTCCACCCGGTTAGTCATGCGGCCTGGAAGGGCTGCGCCGGGGAGGAATTCGGTTGCTCTCAACTCCGCTTTTTCGTGCGTGCCGACGACTGTGGGTGCCTACCCTCTTCGCCGTGATCGCAGCGTCAGGCCAGGCCGGCCAGGTCGCCCTTACATCTACGGTGCCCACGTCTTCGGTCGTCTACCAGGCGAACCAGTTGGTGGCCGACAACCCGGTCCGGCTTGCGCTGCCCGCCGGCAGCCAGCAGTGCCCAGGGTCGGGACCGAGCGCAAGCTGCAACTCGGGAGACAGCGCGGTGCCACCGACGCCCGGCGTCTCCTCTCTACCTAGCGGGCTCGCCGCTTGTCCCGCGCCCTCCGACAACTCTGGGCCAGTTGCTCCGGCTTCTTGCAATAACACTTTGCTGCCGTCGCCGCAGCTGGCAGACATGAGGACTTCGTTCGCGGCGCATACGGTCATGCCGAGCGTTCCGATCTGGACGCTTTCCACGGCCGGCTCTCAGCCGAGGCTGCGCCTGGAATCAAAGGTGGATGCCCTCAAGCCGCGTCAGACCGCAATCCTCACCGCCACCGCCAGCGTGACGATGACAGGCACCGGCTCTGCGATCGAGATCTTCGACAAGACCACGGGAACATTGGTGGGCATTTGCATGCAGGCGAGCCAATGCGTGGTCGCATACGCAGCCGCCTCTGGCGCTCACACCTTCGCCGCCTATGTCACGCCTCCCGTGGCCAACCAGCCGATCGAAAACGTGGTCGCCTCAAACCTGGTAACCGTCTCTTGGTTCAGCGTAGCGCTGGCATCGCCCTCGGCTGCGATCGTCGTCCCGGGCAAGCCAGTCACGATTACCGCGACCGCCACTGCAGACGTTGGCAGCTCGGGATATCAGCTCGGCCTTTACGACCAGCGCTCGGGCGCGCTTCTCACCTACTGCAGCCACGGAACGACGTGCAGCACCACGCTCACCAAAGACAAGGCCGGGTCGCAATCGATCGTGGCGTACGTCTCGCTTGGGTCACCATCCTCGCCACCTCCGGCGGTCCAGGCCCAGTCCTCCCCGATTACCGCCACCTGGCTCGGGGTCACCCTGGACGCCAACACAACACAGCCCCAGCAAGGCAACACAGTTTTCATGCGGGCAAGCGCGAACGTCGATGTCACGAACACTCCATGGAGCATCGGAATCTATGACGCGAATGGAGAGTTGGTGGCCGACCCATGCAAGACAGGCAGCGCCTGCACGGCCCGGGTCTCGATCACGAGTGGATCGACGGCGTCGTTCACTGCGGTCATCGGTGCGGCTCGCCAGATTTTCGACCCAGTTGGCGCCTCGGGGCTCGTCAAGCTGGTGCGCACCGTGCAGACGCACGCCTCTTTACTGAACATCCAGGTGAGCTCAACCGCCGTCCAGCCGACCCGGCTGCTCTGGGGAGTGGACTCGTGCAAGGCGTTCACGTCGAACACCACGGCTTCAAGGGGTCTATATCCGAAGGTCCGACGCGCCTACGGCGCCCCCGACTTTTGGGGCCGCTACCTCACCCAGACCTATAACTGCCCCGGGATTAGCCCGGCAGAGATTGCAGCTGCCGCCTACAAGCAGATGGGCATCCTGCCGATCTACAACAACTACGACTGTTCCGCGGTCAGTGGGTACAGCACGGGCCTGCGGTACGCTTCGGAGGCGAGCGGTGCAGCGAGTGGTCTCGGCATCCCGGCCGGCTCGGTTCTCGCCATCGACATTGAACCGTACGGAGCTCAGTGCCCTGGCGCGGCCAACGTCGACTCTGGCTTCATCCAAGGCTGGTTCGATGGCATCACGCTGGCGAATTTCGCTCCGATGTACTACGGGAACGGCACGGCTGGAACCGAGTTCGCCTCGGCATGGTGCCGTGCGGTGGTTGCCCGCCCCGAGATCGCGTTTGGCTCATTCCTCTGGAGCTTCGAGCCTTCCCTGGTGGGTGGGTTCACCAAGCCGAAGGCACCGCAGTATTCGCCGATGCTGCCTGGTTGTTCGGCCAACATGGCCGCGTGGCAATACATGTTGAGCTCCGGCGGGATGGCGGACGTGGACAGCGACGAAGCGATCTCAGGTCTCCCGCTCTGGTACCCCAAAACCACCTCGTAGGACTTCGGCAGGCGGGTGACAGCCGCCATCCAGGCGTTTTAGTTGAGTACCCGTATCCGAAGGGGCAGAAAGCCCAAGGAGGCTCAATGGAACGTCGTGAAACGGATGTTATGCGTGACGAGACAACGGGGATCGTCCGCGAGGAGTCGCATGTGTCGACGACAGGAGGCGGCGCGTCGCCCCTGGCCGAAGACACGACCGAATACGTGAGCAAGGTGTCGCCCGGGCGCCGGGCGATCGAGGTGATCTACCTCGTTTTCGGGATCGTCGACGGGCTCTTGCTCGTCCGGCTGCTCCTGAAGTTGCTGGGAACCAATCCGGAGGCTCCATTCAGCAGCTTCATCTACGGCCTCACCGACTTCCTGCTCGGTCCATTCAAGGCACTGCTCCCGGCCACGGTCAGCGGCAAAACGATATTCGAGCCGTCAGTCGTGATCGCCATCCTCGTGTACGCCCTGATCGCCTGGGTGCTAGCGAAGATCGTAGAGATTGCTTACTCGCGAAGTGTCGTGGTCGCCCGTCGGAGCAGCGCGCGCGACATCCGACCGCACTCAGACTAGAAGACGAGACCTCAAAGAGAGGGAACCCGCCCGGTTCCCTCTCTTTTTTAGCCGGCCCTGAGCTCGGGACCCGCCCGGAGCCCGGGGCTGGCGGCCAGATCGCGGATGTCCTGCACCTGGCGGGTGATCCAGCGCGAGATGTCATTGGTCCGTACCACGTCGCGCGCGGCCTCGTGGCGCCTGTGGCGCTCCGCAGCACCCATGACAAGGCCTTCGAAGAGGGCTTCGCCTGTCGCGTCGATGTCGAATGGATTGATCGACAGGACATGGGGTTGCAGCTCCTCGTGCGCGCCGGCGTTCTCGGAGAGCACTATCACGCCCTCTGACCGGTTGACCAAAGCCCCTTCCTTGACGACCAGATTGAGCCCGTCGTACACCGGATTGACGAGCAACACGTCGAAGTTGCGCAGGGCCGCCATCGCCTTGCGAATGTTCTCGCCAAATTCGAGCCGTATGGGCATCCAGCCAGGCGTGCCGTACTGGTTGTTGATGCGAACCACGACCTGCCTTACTCGTTTCAGGTAGTTGCGGTACACCGACACGTCCTGCCGCGATGGTTGGAGGAAAGCCCAGAACTGAACCTCGCCCCTGAGCTCTGGGTGATGGCTCAGGAGCTTCTCGTAGGCGAGAAAGCCACGAACAATGTTCTTTGAGGGATCGGTGCGATCGACGCGGGCGATGAGATATTTCGGGCGCCAGTCATGCAGCTTCCTCTCCTCGACCATCACGCCGTGAGAGAAAGCCAGGCGCGTGGTGGATGCGACCTCGATCGAGATGGGGTAGTGGCGTGCGTAAACAATCCTGCCGTCGAGCAGAACCGCCCGCTCTTTGATGTCGACCTGGAGGCCGGCGTTTTCCTCGCATGTCATGAGAAAGTTCCTCACGTCGAGGCTCGACTGAAACCCGACGATGTCGCACCCCAAAAGGCCGCGCAGGATGGCGTCGCGCATCTCTTTGGGCAGGACCTTCCAGTACTGCGGCGTCGGCCACGGGATGTGAATGAAGTGCTGGATGATCGCGCCCGGCAGCTGGTCTCGCACCAGCTGAGGAACGAGATATAGCTGGTAGTCGTGAATCATCACCAGCGGCCGGTGCGGCATCTGCCTGCCGACCTCGGCAACCTTTTGCGCGACCTGCTTGTTGACCTGGACATAGCCATCCTTCCAGGCCTTGTGGACCCGCCCGTTGATGACCGGCTGGTGGGCCAGGTCCCACAGGTAGTGCTGAATGAACCACAGCACCGGGTTGGAAATAACCGAGTAGTACATCTCGTACTGCTCGGGCGTCGGGGTGACGTAATGCAGCCGGGTCTGGGTGCTGATCAGGGGCGCCAAGCCCGATGGGCCGTGCTCTTTTACCAGCGCGCGTTCAGTATCGGTGCGGGCGCAAGCGACCCAATCGGCGCCCATAACCTCGGCCAGGGTCAACAGGGCCGTCACCACACCTCCCGCACCGCGGGCAAAACCGCCCTCGGGTCTCGGCTCGTGAGGACCGCGGTTGCTGACGACGATCACCGAGCTGTGGGGCAGGGTGCGTATGACGTATGCGCGCATCGATGTCCCTGGGCGCCGCCGCTCCACGCTCTGCATGAATGGGCTGTCACTCACGACGCTGTCATCGACCTTCGGTTCCATCCTTTTATGGAGACGGTGCCGGCGAGGCGGCGGGCGCTGACGGAGCCGGCGATGGTGACGGAACCTGGGACGGTATCGGCGATGGAGCCGGGGAAGGCGACGGCGCTGCCGCCGGCGTCACGCTCGGTGTGGCGGTCGGCGTTGGAGTGGCGGAAGGAGTGCCGGCCGTACCAGGTGTGCAGCCCTGCGCGCCCTGGCTCGGGTCCGCCAGGTCCTGCAAGATCTCTTTCGCGCACAGCCACCTACCGAGCTGGCGAATCCGCTCCGGTCTCTGCGGCGAGCGCCTTGATCGAGACTCACCCTTCGCGATCCTCCTGCAAGCGCGCCCTTGAGCGCAGCCGAGCTGCAAGCTCAGCCGCCAGGCGCTACACAGGAACAACGCCCGGTTTCACACCGGTACTCGAAGGCGCTGGAGCTAGCTGAACTCCACGGCTATAAACGCGGTGCCGTTGGCAGCCACCCGCCATGCGGTCGCCACGTAGCGATATGGGCCGAGGATGTTCGCTTTGTGCTCGGGGCTGTTCATGAACATCGTGTTGAGCGTCGAGTCGGCCACCCCGCCGGTCCAGTAGCCGATGTTCTCGCCCGTCCGGTTGCCGAGACGGCAGGCGAGGTCGCTGTAGACACCGTTGGCGTGCCACATGCGCTCAGCGGTGGCCATGCGCACGGCATTGCTGTAGGCGACCGAGGCGAGGCAGGAGCTCCAGGTCAGCGGCCGCAAACCGTATCTCGCGCGATCCAGGTTGATCAGCACCTGCTGCGTTGACCTGATCACGATCGAGGCCGTGACCACCGGTCGGGGAGCGGGCGCCGACGCCTTCGGAGCCGCTGGCTTGGCTTTCTTCGGGGCCGGCTTTGGTGCCGCAGTCGGGCTGGGCACGGCGACGGCAACCTCCGGCCCCGATGTGGAGGCAGCGACAGCGCGACTCGCCGCCGGCGGGGGGGTGTTTGGCGAGTGCAGCCGAAGCACCGAAGCTGTGCCGGCGGCGACAACAACGAAGAGGATCAAGGCGCCAAACCAGGAAAGTGCTTTCACGAGTCGCTGAGTCTGACGGCGCCTAGCGAGGAAGCTGGCGTCTTTGGGGTAAAAGCTTGTAAAAGAAACCGTTACGCGCTAACCGAGGGCCTTTTCTTTCCTTTACCCCACGAGTTGGGTTGGAACCGATTCGGGAAAACGACTCTTGAGCCGCTCGAACGCCAGCACCAGGAAAGTCTCGGCCAGTTCCTCCCATCCACGAACCTGCGCCCACATGAAAGACATCGCGCGCAGGGCAAGCTGAAGCGCCTCGTAAACGGCGAATCGCTCGAGGGTCGCGTACGGCCTGAGCTCTCGGTAGCGCTTTAGAAACTGCACCCGCATCTCCTCGGCAGCCAGCGTCTCCTCCCAATCGTGGGGTATCGAGGGCACAAGGTAGGCACAGAACTTGCCCAGGTCGTAGCTGGTCTCAGCGAGCGCGAAATAGTCGAAGTCGAGCAGCGTGAGCTTGCCGTTGTGATAGATGAACTGGTCGTACTTGAGGTCGCCGTGGGTCGGCAGACGATCCTCCTCCTCCGTGGCACGAACGTGCTCGCGCATGTGGGCAACCAGGTCGCTCAAGAGGTATGCGGCTGTCGGGTGTACCTGTATGAACTGCCGCGTCACATGGTTGAGGCGCTCAAGCTCGGCTTCAATGCGGAAGACATGTCCATCGGCGGGGACGTTCGACTCGTGGATCACGGCGGCCGCCTCAGCGGCAGCGTTGGCGGTGAGGCCGAACTCGACCCTCATGCGATTGCCGCCTACAGGCTTGCCGGGTATGGCTTCCTCGAGCAGCAAACCCAGCTCGTCAACAAACCCCAGCGGGCGCGGAAGATAAATTAAGCCTTCGTAATCGAAGTCCTTGGCCGCCTGCCACAGCCCGCCCACGATGCGATGGGTCCGCAGGCCGCGATCGCCTGGCTGGACCTTGCCATAGATGTTGATCGCGCCCGCGCCAGTGTCGATCGTGTAGCGCAAGATGGCACTCACCTCCGGAACGTAGCGAACCCTCTCGATCCTCAATCGGCCCGTCGCGGCGAAAGCTGTTGCCGCGACTGGGTCCAAACCGAGCAAGATGCGCGCCATCGCTGCCGGATCTGCAGCGGTCGGAAGGTTGGGCATGTTTGAATCGAACGGGTAGAACCAATAAGCATGCTGCGAGTCTGGGAAGAGTCGCGGATACCCCACATCGTTGATGGGATCGCACGCCCGACCTGCGCTGCTTCGCTCCAGCCGGTGTTGAAGCTTCTGCCAAGCGACTTCTTCGAAAGCCCCGGCTGCCACCATCCTTAGACTGCGGGTTTCCTCGTCCTTAGTGATTCGGACCTCGAAAAGTGTCCAGTAATTGGGCGGATCGAGTCGCGATGAACGCTGACTTACCCCCTCAAGCTGCCAGCCGGTCCCGGTCAGCAATTCCACAAGAAATGCGGAGACCGCCTCCACGCTCGTGGCGTCCTCCATGGTTACTCGGGTCACTAGCTGCGTTGTCATTTCAGGGATTGCCCAAATAGGGAACGCTGAGCGGGGCGTTCTGCGACATATCCGCGGAAAGAAATTTCCGAGGCCCGTGTCCAGGATGGCGGCAGGCAATCACTTAATCCAATGCGGGGAGGTTCATTTGGAGACAAGCGGTGAGTTCTTATCGGTACGTCCACCGATAGGACAACGAGTAGCAGTAAAGTCCTGCGTTTTCGTGGCTGGGGTGGTTCTAATGTTCGCGCGCACCTCGCCTGCGCTGGCTGCGGGCACCCCACAGGGGACAAACAAGGGCAGCGCCACTTCAAACGCGGCAGTGATCCAGCGGAATAACACTGCGCCGGTGAAGAGCGACCAGAAGGTCGGCGGCGGCGATGGTAAGGGCGGCGGCAACGGGAACAGCAAGTCCGCAGGCGGCGCTCCCACCACTGACGCCAGCAGCTCAACGAGCAAGGGCGGCGGCAAGGGGAACACCAAGTCCTCAGGCGGCGCCACCGCCGCTAACGCCAGCAGCTCAAAGAGTAAGGGCGGCGGCAAGGGGAACAGCAAGTCCTCAGGCGGCGCCACCACCACTGTCGCCAGCAGCTCAAAGAGCAAGAGCAAGAGCAAGAACAAGGAACCCGGCGAAAACAACTCGGATAGTAAGGGCGACACCGCCGGCGGTAAAACTGGCAACGGCGACGACAAGAGCAAGGAAGTGACCGCCAGCACCGGCACGAGCACCGGCACCACGACCGGCAGCACCGGCACCGTCAACACCGGCGCCAGCACCGGACCCAGCACCGGCACCACGACCGGCAGCACCGGGACCACAGGTGGCACGGGTAGCACGGGTGGCACGGGCGGAGTCAGCGGCACGGGCGCCACTGGCGGAGTCAGCGGCACGAGCGCCACTGGTGGAGTCAGCGGCGCATCAGCGTCAGGACAGGTCTTGGCGAACACCGGCACCCCTGTGGGCGGCGGCATCCTCGGAGCCATCCTAATTGCGATCGGCGGAATCGGAATGCGGCTTCGAAAGCGCTAAACAGCATCGACAAGGACCGGGTCTGCGCCGTGCAGGCCCGGTTTTTCATTTGCGAGGCGGCCGCGTAATTTCGGGGCCTACCTCACTTGTACGGCGACGAATCGGGCCCGTCACGGTTTGATTACGCCTAGGACTTCTCTGGAGGGGCAAGGTGGAGGTTGTCGCGCAGCCGGCTGACAGCTGGCCGCAGCCGTCGTTGCCGGACGACGGGAAGGATCCAACGGAGGTGGGCGAGACCCACCCCCGCTCGAAGACACGCGCCACCGCCCGCCTCGAAAAGGCCCAGCTGGCCTCGTTTATCGCGCTTAGGGCGATCTCCTCGTATTCGGAGAAGGGCGTCGACCTGCCTGATTTCTTCGGCGCTCTCAGCGAAACCCTGGCGCGACTCGTCAAGGCTCGCCGGGTCGCCTTCTGGCACCTGGGCCCCCGCCGAACTCTCAGCGTCCAACCCAAGCCTTACGGTTTCCCGGCCGGCTCGCCCATTCACACCATTCGGCTGCATATGAGCCTCGATCAGGACAACATCGCTGCTCGGGCGGTTTTCCATGACGAGCTAGAGCTGGTCGGCGGCACTATTCCGGAGCTGGATCAGCTGTGGCGCTCAAGCGGCATGGATGGAGTACGGAACTCGATTGCCGTTTCGTGGCGCGCCGGCGAGCGGCGCATTGGGACCCTCGTCGCGTACGACTCGCGCCGCGGTTTTACTTCTGATGACGCCTGGATTCTGCGTGTGGCGGCGATGGCGACAGGAATGATGTGGCAGTACCGCGAGGCTGAGCAAAAGCTGGACACGACAGTCGCGCGCCTCGAACAAGCAGCTACAGCCCGCCGGCAGCTGCTGGGCAACATCGCAGCCGGCGGGGACGAGGCCCGGCGACGCTTCGCGAGCGCGCTGCACGATGACTCGCTGCAGCTGCTGACGGCGGCGGAACTGCAGCTGGAACGAATTCAAGCCGATTCCGACCCGAGCAGGCAGCCGACCCAGCTGGATCAACTCAAGGCCACTCTGAAGCAGGTCGAAGACTCCCTGCGCCGGCTCCTTCTAAATGTGAGCCCGCAATCGATCGAGGTGCCGCTGGGCCTGGACGAGGCGATACGTACCCGACTCGAGTCGGTGAGAACCCGCGCCGGAATCGAAACAGACATCGACCTCCGCCTACCGAGCGCCCTTCCGACAGCGATCGAAGCCGCGATCTTCAAGAATGTCTCCGAGGCCTTGACCAACGTCGAGAAGCACGCCGTCGCTACCCGCATCCAGGTTTCGGCTTATCCCACCGATGGCGGCATCCGGGTTGTCGTGAGGGATGACGGCAAGGGATTCGTCGTCGCCGAGTCGACGTACGTGCCTGGTCACCTCGGCCTGCTTGCCATCCGTGAGCGAGCTCAGCTGGCCGGGGGAAGGTGCCGCATAGAAAGCGAGCCGGGTGCGGGAGCACGAGTGGAGTTCTGGATCCCGATCAGCCAGTGAGCGCCGGCTACCTGAAGGAAAAGAAAGAGATCGAACCCGAGGAGAGGAGTCGCAGCACATGCCAAGCAAAGTACTAGCGAACAACGAAATCGACCCGCGGGTAATGCTGAACGTAGTCACCGCGGTCAAACGCGGCGACTTTTCCGCACGCCTACCCGCCACGTGGACCGGTAACGCCGGCAAGGTTGCGAGCGCGCTCAACGAGGTCATCGAGTCGAATCAGCGCCTAGAGCGCGAGCTGCGCAAGCTCGGCCGTCATGTCGGTAAGGAAGGTCAGGCGAAGCGGCTACCGCTGGGAGACGCGGGCGGTGCCTGGGCGTCGACCCTTGACTCCATCAATGACTTGATCGACGACCTGGTTCAGCCCAACAGCGAGATGGCTCGAGTCATCAGCGCCGTCGCCAACGGCGATCTGTCGCAAACGATGCCGATGGAGACGAACGGGCGGCAACTGCATGGCCAGTTCCTCGAAACCGCCAAGACCGTGAACACGATGGTCAACCAGCTGCGGTCGTTCAGCTCCGAGGTGACCCGCGTCGCTCGCGAGGTGGGCACCGAGGGCAAGCTCGGAGGCCAGGCGCAGGTGCGCGGCGTGGGCGGCGTCTGGAAGGACCTCACCGACAACGTGAACTTCATGGCCAGCAACCTCACCAGCCAGGTCCGCAACATTGCGGAGGTCACGACTGCAGTCGCCAACGGTGACCTTTCGAAGAAGGTCACGGTTGACGTCGAGGGCGAGATCCTCGAGCTCAAGAACACCGTCAACGTCATGGTCGACCAGCTCAACGCCTTCGCAGGTGAGGTGTCCCGTGTAGCTCACGAGGTTGGAACCGAGGGCAAACTCGGGGGCCAGGCCGACGTGAAGGGCGTAGGCGGCGTCTGGAAGGAGCTGACTGAGAACGTCAACTCGATGGCCGGCAACTTGACCGGCCAGGTGCGAAACATCGCCGAGGTGACGACCGCCGTCGCCAACGGCGACCTCTCCAAGAAGATCACAGTCGATGCGCGAGGAGAGATCCTCGAGCTGAAGGAAACCGTAAACCTGATGGTCGACCAGCTCAACGGCCTCGCCAATGAGGTGACGCGCGTCGCTCGCGAAGTTGGCACGGAAGGGAAGCTAGGAGGCCAGGCCGAGGTACGCGGGGTCGGCGGCGTATGGAAGGACCTCTCTGACAACATCAACTACATGTCGGCGACTCTCGCCGACCGGACCCGCAACATCGCAGAGGTCATAACGGCGGTCGCCAACGGCGACCTATCGAAAAAGATCACTGTCGATGTCCAGGGCGAGTTGATGGATCAGAAGCGAACCATCAACCTCATGGTCGACCAGCTCAACGCGTTCGCGAACGAGGTGACCCGCGTCGCGCGCGAGGTCGGCACCGAAGGCAAGCTTGGCGGCCAGGCCGAGGTCAAGGGTGTGGGCGGAGTCTGGAAAGACCTGACCGATAACGTCAACTCGATGGCCGGCAATCTCACCGGCCAGGTGCGCAACATCGCCGAGGTGACGACTGCAGTCGCCAACGGCGACCTCTCGAAGAAGATCACTGTCGACGTCCGCGGCGAGATCCTCGAGCTCAAGAACACCGTCAACGTCATGGTCGACCAGCTCAACGCCTTTGCGCGCGAGGTCACGCGCGTTGCGCGCGAGGTCGGCACTGAAGGCAAGCTCGGCGGCCAGGCCGACGTCAAGGGTGTTGGTGGAGTCTGGAAGGATCTCACTGAAAACGTGAACTTCATGGCCGGCAACCTGACCGGCCAGGTGCGCAACATCGCCGAAGTGACGACCGCAGTGGCGAACGGCGACCTCTCCAAGAAGGTCACTGTCGACGTCCGAGGGGAGATTCTCGAGCTCAAGAACACAGTCAACGTCATGGTCGACCAGCTCAATGCGTTCGCGAACGAGGTGACGCGCGTTGCTCGCGAGGTCGGCACCGAGGGCAAACTCGGCGGTCAGGCCGAAGTTGCAGGCGTGGACGGGGTCTGGAAAGACCTCACCGACAACGTGAATTCGATGGCCGGAAACCTGACCGGCCAGGTGCGAAACATCGCCGAGGTCACGACCGCCGTCGCCAACGGCGACCTTTCCAAGAAGGTCACGGTGGACGTGCGAGGCGAGATCCTCGAGCTCAAAAAGACCGTCAACCTCATGGTCGACCAGCTCAACGCCTTCGCCGGCGAGGTCACCCGTGTGGCGCGCGAAGTCGGCACCGAAGGCAAGCTCGGAGGCCAGGCTCAGGTCAAGGGGGTAGGTGGGGTCTGGAAGGAGCTCACCGAGAACGTCAACACGATGGCGAGCAACCTGACCAGCCAGGTTCGAGGCATCGCTCGCGTGGTCACCGCAGTCGCGAACGGAAACCTGAAAGGCAAGCTGACGTTGGAGGCGAAAGGTGAGATCGCCGAGCTTGCCGAGACCATCAACAACATGACCGATACCCTCGCGGTCTTCGCCGACCAGGTGACCAGCGTCGCCCGCGAGGTGGGCGTCGAAGGCCGCCTCGGCGGCCAGGCCCGCGTGCCTGGCGCCTCCGGCACGTGGCGCGACCTGACCGACAACGTCAACCAGCTCTCCGCGACCCTGACCACCCAGGTACGGGCGATTGCCGAGGTGGCGACGGCTGTCACCAAAGGCGACCTCACGCAGTCCATCGGTGTGGAGGCCAGTGGAGAAGTTGCGGTTCTGAAAGACAACATCAACGAGATGATCGGCAACCTGAAAGCGACCACCGAAAAGAACTTGGAGCAGGACTGGCTCAAAACCAACCTGGCGCGCTTTACCCGCATGCTCCAAGGCCAGCGCGATCCGATGACCGTCTCGAAGATGATCCTGTCGGAGCTCGCTCCGCTGGTCAACGCCGAGCACGGGGTGTTCTACGGCATGGTTTCACCCAACGGCGAGGACGCATGCCTCGCGTACCAGGCCGGTTACGCGTACAAGCCGCGCAAGAACCTGCCGACCCAGTTCCGCCTCGGCGAAGGTCTTGTCGGACAGGCCGCCCTCGAGAAGCGCCCCATCCTCTTGAACGACGTTCCCTCTGATTACGTGCGTATCAGCTCGGGGCTTGGCGAGGGCAAGCCCCTGAACATCGTCATTTTGCCAGTACTTTTCGAAGGCGACACTCGCGCCGTAATCGAGCTCGCTTCCTTCCAGAGGTTCAGCGCCGTTCATCAGGACTTCCTCAACCAGCTCACAGAGAGCATCGGAATCGTGCTCAACACCATCGAGGCGAACAGCCGTACCGAAGATCTCCTCAAGCAGTCGCAGTCGCTGGCCAATGAGCTTCAGAGCCAGCAGGACCAGCTCCAGACCACGAACCTGGACCTGGCGGAGAAGGCGCGCCAGCTGGCGCAGCAGAACACCGAGATCGAGCAGCGGCGCTCCGAGGTCGAGGTGGCCAAGGACCTGGTGGAGGAGAAGGCCGAGCAGCTCGCCATCACGTCTCGATACAAGTCGGAGTTCCTGGCCAACATGTCGCACGAGCTGAGGACTCCGCTAAATAGCCTCCTGATCCTCGCGCAGGAGCTCGCCGACAACCCGGACCGCAACCTGCTGCCGAAGCAGGTGGAGTACGCGACCATCATCCGTTCGTCCGGTACTGACCTGCTGAAGCTCATCAACGACATCCTCGATCTGACCAAGATCGAGTCCGGAACCGTCGCCATGGAGATCACCGATTGGCCGATGTCAGAGCTGCCGCCGCTGCTTGAGCGAACATTCCGTCACGTCGCCGAGGCGACCAAGCTCGGCTTCACCATCGACCTCCGGCCCGGCCTACCGAAGACGATTCCGACCGACCCTCAGCGGCTCCAGCAGATCCTGAACAATCTCCTCAGCAACGCGTTCAAGTTCACCGAATCGGGCCGCGTGGCATTTTCTGCCGAACCGGTGACCGCAGGGTGGAGCGCCGACAACATGTCCCTGGGTCGGGCCGACGGGGTCATCGCTTTGTCTGTCGCCGACACCGGGATCGGCATCCCCGCGCAGAAACATCAGTCCGTGTTTGAGGCCTTTGCCCAGGGGGACGGCACCACGAGCCGCAAATATGGCGGCACCGGCCTGGGTCTTTCGATCTGTCGCGAGCTGACAAGCCTGCTCGGTGGCGAGATCAAGCTGAAAAGCGAGGTTGGCAGGGGCAGCACGTTCACCGTCTACCTACCCACCTCGATCCCCGCCTCCGGCGCGCGCGCCCACGGCGCATCGCCAAATGGATCGACGGTGCACTCCACCGAGTCCGTGTGGGAGGATGCCGCCGCTCCCGGATCGTGGAAGCCTGAATCGAGCACACGACGGGCGCCAGGCGCAACCAAGATCGGGGGCGCTGAAAAGAACATCCTCGTCGTCGAGGACGATCCGGTTCAGAGGCAGCACATCGTCGGCCTCATGGAGCCGATCGGCGCGAATGTAACCGCGGTTTCGACTGGCGAAGACGCTGTCGCTCTCCTCGAGGACCAGACGTTCGATTGCGTGGTGCTTGACCTTGGGCTCCCGGGGCTCACCGGGTGGCAGGTCATCGACCATCTCAAGACGAACGAAGCGCTCAAGACGATCCCCCTGCTGATCTATACCGCCAAGGACCTGACGCGGAAGGAAGAGCAGCGACTTGGCAGATCCGCCAAGAGCATCGTCATCAAGGAGATCAGGTCACCGGAGCGGCTCCGTGAGGAGGTGACAGCCATCCTCGAAACGGCCGAGAGTGAGATCCAGGTCGAGATCGCCAGCGTCAATAGCGAACGTGTCGAAGCCTCACTCGCCAACAAGAAGGTCATGGTCGTTGACGACGACATTCGCAACATCTTTGCCCTGACAGCCTTGCTCGAACGCCAGCAGATGGAAGTTGTGTCGGTCGACAGCGGCAAAGAGGCTATCGAGGCCATCGAAAACGATCCCGATATCGATATCGCCCTGGTGGACATCATGATGCCCGAGATGGACGGCTACGAGACGATGACGAAGATGCGACAGATGGCGAGCTTCAGGGACCGCCCCATCATCGCCCTGACCGCAAAGGCGATGAAGGGAGATAGAGAAAAATGCATCGAGGCGGGCGCCTCTGATTACATCGCCAAGCCCGTCAACAACTCGAACCTGCTCTCGATGCTCCGCTCCTGGCTCAGCATTTGAGCGGAGTGGTCAGGCTCGAGAAACAACTCGATAACGCAACTGCCCTCAACGTCGAGGAGATCGAGATAAAGCTCCTTCTGCAGGGAGTCGCCATGCGGTACGGGTATGACTTTCGGGAGTATGCGCTGGGCCCACTGAGGCGCACCATCGCCTCTGGCATGGCCGGCGAGGGCGTCGGCACCATCTCCGCTTACCAGGAGCGCCTGCTGCACGACGCGTCATGCATGCAGCGATTCCTGAGCGGGGTCGGTGTGAACGTGACCAGCATGTTCCGCGAAGCCGATGTCTTGCGATGCATTCGCGACGAGGCGATACCGCGCTTCCGAACCTACCCTTCGTTGCGCATCTGGATCGCGGGCTGCGCCACTGGCGAAGAGGTGTACTCGATGGCAATTATGCTGCGTGAGGAAGGCCTCTATGAGCGGTCACAAATCTATGCGACCGACATCAACGAGAGCAGCCTGGCCATCGCGCGAGCCGGCGCCTACCCGCTGGCGCGGGTGGTTTCCGACGAGAGCAGCCACGCACGCTCAGGCGGTCAAGGCCGGATCTCTGATTTCTATTCGATCACCGGCAAGACCGCCCGATTCGACCACACGCTTCAGAGCCATATCACCTGGGCGCGCCACAACCTCGTCAGCGACAGCTCCTTCAACGAATTTCACCTGATCCTGTGCGCCAACGTGTTGATCTATTTCCGCCCCAACCTTCAGGAGCGTGCGCACCGCCTTTTCTACGACAGTCTGGTCAGGTCCGGCTATCTCGGCCTCGGCCAGCAGGATTCGCTGGTCTTCTGCCCCGAAAGCAGCCGGTACGAGCAGCTGCGGGACGAAGTCCACCTGTTCCACAAAGTTCGATGACCACCGTTCAGCGCGCGCTCAACGCCACGAACGGGAGTCCTGAGTCCACGGCGAGCGTTCTGATCGTCGACGACGACCGGACCAAAAGATTTGCGCTGAGGGCGATCCTTGCTTCGCTGGGCGAAGACGTGGTCGAAGCCTCATCGGGGGCCGACGCCCTGCGCCAGCTGCTTCGCAGGGAGTTCGCGGTCGTCCTCCTCGATGTCCGCATGCCTGTCATGGACGGGTTCGAAACCGCCCAGCTCATCCGTCAGCGCCCGCGATCGGCGCTGACCCCGATCATCTTCGTGACGGCGCTCGACCAGGGTGAGACGAACACCGGCCGCGGGTATGAGCTCGGCGCTGTCGACTTCGTCTTCGCGCCGGTCGTGCCCGCCATCCTGCGCGCGAAAGTGAGCGTTTTCATGGAGCTCTATCGCGCACAGCAGGAGCTGCGCCGCTACCGCCACCAGCTGGAGCACCTGGTCCAGGAACGGACCACCGCGCTGACGGCGATCAACCGGGAGCTCGAGGCGTTCAGCTACCTGGTCTCCAATGACCTGCGCGCTCCATTGCAGGCATTCGACCGCCTGAGCGAGGCGCTCCTTGCCGGCTATGGTGACAAGCTGGATGGCCGCGCCAAGGATTACATCCAACGCATGCGGCGGGCGAGCCAGCGGATGGGTTCTGTCTTCGACGGGCTGCAGTCACTTTTTCGAGTGACCAGCGGTGAGATTCGCCGAGAGACTGTGGATGTCAGCGCGATGGCGGCGGAAATCTTCGAGGAGCTGCAGGTGGCAAGCCCCGACCGGCACGTGACAGTGACCATCAGCCCAGACCTTTCCGTGTCCGGCGATGCCCGGCTGGTTCGCATTTTGCTCAGCAACTTCATCAGCAACGCGTGGAAGTTCACCGGCAATAAGGCTGATGCCGCTATCGAGGTCGGCGGCGAGCACGTCGAAGGCGAGTCTCGCCTTTTCGTGCGGGACAACGGAGTGGGCTTCGACATGATCAGCGCGCACAAGCTTTTCGGCGCCTTCCAACGACTGCACAGCCAGAGCGAGTTTCCAGGCATGGGGATTGGACTGGCGACCGCCCGGCGCATCGTCAACCGCCACGGAGGCCGGTGCTGGGCCGAGGGCGCGGTCGGCGAGGGAGCCACCTTCTACTTCACTCTCTAACCCGCTCGCCACAGGCGGGTGGGGCGCGGGTCCAGCGCGTTCTATCTGCGATGGCAATTGGCCGGGAATCGTCACCTGCCGCTCCCGCTCCCGTGCGTCCCCGTATCAACCTCCTGAGAGCGGGGGCATTGGCATGCCTGGTGGTTGGCGCGATGCTGATCGGCACCTTTGCCTTGGGGATGTGGAAAGGCTATTCGGCCCAGCAGCAGCTCAACCAGCAGTGGCAGCAGGAGGTCGGCAAAGACCCGGTAACACCGCCGGCCGCGATCGACACGTCCCTCCAGCATCCTGTCAAAGGCATCGACTTCGCCATCCGCGTCCCCAAGCTTGGGTACTACGCCGCCGTGCGAGAGGGGACCAGCCTCACTGTGCTGTACTCGGGGCCGGGCCACTATCCGGGCACTGTGTGGCCTGGTGATCAGGGAACCGTCGGGGTCGCCGCCCACAACGTGTACTGGATCAACTTCCCGGAGCTCAAGTCGCATGACGAGATTGACCTCCAGACGCGATACGGGACATTCAAATACGTAGTGACCGGGAGCAAGATCGTCAACCCGGACGACAGGACGGTGCTCGTCTCGCATGCGCCGGGTTACAACCTGGTCTTGACTACTTGCTGGCCGCTCTGGGCGGGGGCGTTTGCGACCCAGCGATACATCATCTTCGCTGTCCAATACTCCCCGCGAATCGGACCGGCGCCGACCTCGAGCTCGCTACGGTGAGGCGGTCGAAGAGCTAACGGAGGCCGACGATAGCTCCGAAGGCGACCAGCAAAACGATGGAAGCTCCAATCACCGCGGGACTCACTCTCGCGGCTTGCTTCAAGTAACCGCGCCGGCGGCGACGCCGAATCACGATCAGCCTCGCCTCCAGGCTCGGCAGCGTCTGAACTTTGAACAGCACCGCGCCGGCCTACAAAGCAGGAGGGGACGCCGTGCGTCCCCTCCTGATTAGGTATCGGGTCACTTTTGGCTCTTTAGCCCTTGCTCGCGACCGCCGCCATGGCGTGATCGCCGTTGCCTTTTCCGGCCGCACCTGAGAGTTGGTTGCTCCTGACCATAGCGGCTGAAATCGTCGCGTGACTGACATTGGCGACTGAAGCCGCCTTGTCGTTGCCGCCCTTGCGGCCGGGGTTGCCCGGTGTGCCACCGAGCTCGTCGTTGGAATTAGCGGGGTTGCCCTGGTTCGAATTGCCTGGGTCGCAACCCTCGGGGCCGTTGCCTACGCCCTGGTTGCAGTGCTGCTTCTCGTTGCCCTTGCCGCCGACCTGGCTCCCAGCGCAGCCGACGAGGTTCGCATTGGTGAGCGTCACTGCTGCCGTTGCCAATGCATCACCGGTGAAGGTGCCACCCGTGGTGGTAATGGCCGCGCCCGCGAGAATCGTGCCGACGAAGTTGGAGGTCGTCATGGTCGCGGCCTGAGCCACCCACCAGTTGACGTTGCAAGTCGATCCTCCACCGGCCATCACCACCGAGAAGTTGGTGCCCGTGAGGGCGCCGGTGCCGCTGGTTCCGACTTTGAAAATCCAGGTCCCGGTCGCCGGCCCGTTAAGGGTCAGCATGCCAGTCAAGGTTGCCGCTGCGTCGAAGCAGTAAACGCCTGGTGTCAGTGTTATTCCGGCGAGCGTGCCGGTGAGAGTCTGGTCGCAGGCGATCGAACCGTATGCGTTGTATGCCGTGTTGAAATCAGACAGAACCGCCGAAGAAACCGGCGCGACTATGGCTCCATTGATGGTGCACCCGGTCTGAACGACCGAAGCCGGGAGACCGGACGAGCCGACGTCTCCGGTGATTGTCGAGGTGGTGCATGTGACTGCCCCCCCTCCACTAGGAGCTGCGCTGAGGATGGCGAAGCTCGCCGCCGAGCCCAGGCCTGGAGCCGTCGCGGCGAGGGCCGCCATCGGCAACATAGCTACCAGTGCAGCGCCGACGGCAATCCCTAGAAATCGAGCTCTGAAAATCCAACGTCTCATGCTTGCCTTTTTCTCCTCCGGCCGCTGGGACCATGCCAGTACTTCAGAGGTGAAATCTGGAGAGCGGCTCCCGGCCACCGTCAGAGTCGTCCACCGCACGTAACAAAGTCAGCAATACCCCTCATTGGGAGGGCTTCAATCCGAGCGGATGCTGAATTTTCCAATTAAGTGAGCTCGCTGCGTGAGTAAGAAATGTCTGGGTGCTCGCGCTCCTACCCCGCACCCGACATGCTGGCGCGCGCGAGCCCACCGGGGCTGCACCGAGTCCCGCATCAAGTCCCACACCAAGCATATCGGCATCGCCGACCTCAGTGGCGACGCCCAACCGGCACGAAAGTTGGAACAATGGCCCAGCTTCGATCAAGCGGCAGCTTCACCTTTCAGGATCCTGCGAGCGGCGACCCGGCTATTGCCATCGAGCTTGCGGGCGGCAGCATCGTCGCGTTCGACACCGTTTGCACCCACGCCGGTTGGCCGGTCAGCTGTGACTCGGGGCAACGCCTTCTGGTGTGCCCGTGCCACGGGGCGGAATTCGACCCAGCGCACAATGCACAGGTGGTCGCCGGCCCCGCGCCCAATCCACTGGCGCCGATCATGTGCAGCTCGGGGCGGACGGCATCTACGCTGCCTGAGCGCGCGCCGTCAAGCTTATGGCTTGGGCGCAGATGACGGCAGTCGAGCCTGGACCCAGCTTCGCAGCGCGTTCACGTTCAGGGCGCCCACGACTCGATCACGCTCCTTCCCGTCCTCCATTAAAAGGAGGGTCGGGATCGATTGGACGCCAAAACGCCGACCGAGCTCAGGCTCGTCATCGGTGTTGAGCTTGACCACCTTAAGCTTGCCGGCGAGCTCCTCGGACAGGCGCTCCACGGCCGGCGCGACGATGCGGCAGGGCCCGCACCACGGAGCCCAGAAGTCGATGAGCACGGGAATGGGCGACCTCTCGACCACGGCCCCGAAGTCGTTGGCACGGGTTTCGGCCAGCCAGGGTAAGGCCTTGCCGCACTTGCCGCAGAAAGGCACTCCCGAGGCGTCGGCGCGAACGCGATTCTTCTGGCCGCAGCCGGGGCACGCAAGGACTTTCGGTTCACTCATCTCTTGATCATGTTTCCCATCTGGACCGGAAGCCATTCAGGACCTTGCTCTTTAACTACATGTTCGACGCGCTCGCTGCCGGAGGACCTAGTGCAAGCCATCCGGGTGGTAGCCGCGGGCGATGCGCTGCTGGCGCCGTCGGTGACCAAGCGGCTGATCGGTGAATTTGCCAGGCGGCCGAAGCCGGCAGCCAGGACGGCCAAACAGCTGGAGCTCTTGACCGAGCGCGAGCGCGAGGTGCTGACAGAGGTGGCACGCGGACTGACGAACGCCGAGATCGCGGCGCGCCTGCATGTGGCCGAGACCACGGTCAAGACGCATGTCGCACACGTGCTCGACAAGCTCGAGCTCACAGATCGGGTTCAGGCATTGGTACTTGCTTACGAGACCGGTCTCGCCGGCGCTAGGCTTGCCGCTCGGCTACGTTGTGCCTCATGGCTGCACGTGATACGAACGAGAACTTTCGGGATTCGGTTGCGCTCTCTCGGCTGGTCGACCCACGCCCAACCCTGGAGAACCTGGCTCGAAACACCGGTCTCGCCTATCACGATGTTGTCCACCACGCGCTCGTCCGCTACGCGAGCTCAGGCGCGGAAGCGCTGCTTGCCTGGGAGCCTCACGCGTTGCGCGAGGTGATAGCGGCCCGCAAAGCCGAGGACTGGGCGAAGGTTGGCGGGATCATCGACTGGCTCGAGGCCGGCCTCGAGTCATCCGAGTGGCACTGAGGAGCAAGAGGGTCACGGCTCGGTGAGATCAAGCTGAGCGAAGCCTGATTCGAGGCGTCGCTCGCCGGAGGTCCAAGACACTGCTTTTCTGAAAACAGGCCCAGCAAAAGCAAACGAGTGGTACTCGCCGTTCTCTCCGCAAGCGTCAACACCCGTGCTTGCGATCTCAGGGGCGAAGCGGTCGTCGACGACACGGCCAAGCCATGACTCATCCAGCTTCGCGAGCTCCACGCAGGTGATCACCGCGCGACCCCCCGATGACACGAACTCCTCCAGGAGATTTTGAGAGGGCTCACCCCATAGGGGCTCGATGTGGTTCAGCCCGGCGCCGATAACGCGCTCCTCATACCAGGCGCGCACGTCCGCGAGATGAATGTCGCCGAATACGACCCCGCTGAATCCCTCGTCGCGGAGCGACGACAACTCGGTCCGCAGGTTGAGCTCCATCTCGGGCCAGGTGGTCGGGATGGCGTGAAGTTCGATCCCAATGGCCGTGGCCTGCGCCTCGAGCATCTCGACCCGCGTCGAGTGAAAGCGCACCCGCCGGGTCTCGCCGTCGTAGAAGGAGAGCAGGCGCTCGACCGAGATGCCCAACCTGCGGGCGCGGTCGAGGGCGAGGGCGCTGTCCTTGCCGCCCGACCACATCAAGGCGTGCCTGTCGCTCATGTGATCAAAGTTTGCGGTTCTACCGTCGCGGCGTCGGCTGTGCCAGGTCCTCGCTGCGAGCTTTCGATAGTTTTCAGCATAATTTGGTGGTTGAGCACGCTGACCAGCTCGCCTGGCTCCCCCTGGCTCAGTCTCGGCGAGGCGAGTCGCCTCCTGGGCGTCACCCCGGCCACTCTGCGGCGCTGGGCCGACCATGGAGACATCGCCGCGTTCGTGACCCCGGGCGGGCATCGGCGCTTCCCGCGAACTGTGATCGAGGCCCTCGTGCCCCCGGCGCGAATTCGCCGACCGCCGCTGGCCGGCCTCGGAGCCGCCGCCATGCGCGTGGCACGGGTCTACAAACGGGCAAGACCGGTCGGCCAGCCAGTCGCATCGCCCTGGCTCACAGCTTTGTCCGACGCCCAACGGGTCGAGCTCCGCGAGCGAGGTCACCGCTTGCTCGCAACCCTTTTGCAGCACGTCGATGAGGAAGGTCCACAGGGATCGGCCGAGAAGTTGGAGCAGGCCACAGCCTGGGCATATGAGTACGGCCAACGAGCGGCTGCATTAGGCGCTTCGCTTTCAGAAACGGTCGAGGCCTTCGTTCGATTTCGAGGCGCTTTCGTCGGCGAGCTCGCGAGCATCGCGAGGCGACGGCGTCTGGATACTCGGGAGGCGACGTCGCTACTCGTCGAAGCTGAGGGTGCAGCCGATCGGTTGTTGGTGGCGCTCATGAGCGGCCACGCCGGCAAAGGCTGATGTCCGACAGCGGGCCTTGGGTGATGGCGGTTCAAGCTGGCCGTGCCGATGCGGCTGAGCGCGCCCAGGTGGCAGCATCGGTGGACGCGCAAATCGAAGTTCACCCTGATTGGATCCTCCTGAGTACCTGCCACCGGGTCGAGCTTTACGGCTTTGGCGCCCAGCCGGAGCTCGACGCCCCCCTGCGGATTGAAAACGGCGGCCAGGCGGTGCGGCATCTGATCCGGGTCGCCACTGGTCTCGAGAGCGCGATCGTCGGAGAGGATGAGATCCTTCATCAGGTTCGGGAGGCGTTGCGCCAGGCGCGAGCCTCGCGCTCCGTGGATGGCCGATTGCAGCGATGGTTCGAAACAGCTATTGCCGCCGGCCGCCGGGCACGCGCTGGACGGACCGCCTCGAGCGGCACCTTGGCGCATAGGGCGGTCGCCTGGCTGGCAGAGAGATCCACTCTCGCGGGACGCTCCGTGCTGGTCGTCGGCGCCGGCCGAATGGGATCTTCTCTCGCCCACTCCGCCAGGCTGGCCGGCGCCCACGTGGCCATCGCCAGCCGGGACGCGACGAGGGCGAAACGACTGGCCCAGGTGTACGGCGGTGAGGGGCTCGACTTGGCGGACGCCGCCAAGCTTGCCCTGGACAGCTCCGCCATCGCAGTTGCACTCGCCGGCGTCTGGCACGAGCTCCAGCCGACAACAGGCGACCTGCCACCGATCGCGGATATATCGGCGCCGACCGCCGTTCCCGAAGCCGTCAGGGCCCGCGCCAATGGCGACTTTCTCGGCATCGACGATCTGTATGTCCGGCTACCGAACATCCCGCGCGGCTATATCGATGAGGCCGACAAAGTGGTCGACTCGAAAACGCGCGAGTACGTCGGCTGGCTGGAGCGCGGCAAGTGAATCTTCGATTGGGGACACGCGGCTCAAAGCTCGCGCTCGTCCAGAGCAACATTTTCGCCAGACATCTGCGCGACGCAGGCCACGATGTTGAGCTGGTTCGAATCGTGACGGAAGGCGATATTCGCCCTGTCGATATGTCCCCTGGCGAAGGCGTTTTCGTCGCCGCGATAGCACGCGCGCTCACAGCAGGTGAGATCGATATCGCTGTACACAGCGCCAAGGACGTCGCCCTGGAGGAAGACCCTGAGCTTGTGATCGCCGCATTCCCGGAGCGCGCGGACCCGCGCGACGTCCTGATCACGCGCAACGGCACCAGCACGCTGGACTCGCTTCCGCAGGGAGCCGTTGTCGGCACCGACAGCCCACGCAGGAGGGGATTTCTTTTGGCCGTGCGGCCCGACCTGCAAGTGGTGCCACTGCACGGCAACGTGGATACACGCCTCGGTCGGCTCGATGGGGGCTCGGTCGATGCGCTGGTGCTAGCCGCAGCGGGCATCGATCGTCTCGGCCTCAACCGGCGGATCGACCAACGGCTCGATCCGGAGCTGATCGCGCCCGCACCCGGGCAAGGCGCCCTCGCCGTCCAGGCGCGCCGTCGAGACGTCGAGCTGCTTCGCCTGCTCTTGCCGTTCGATCAGATGTTCATTCGACTCGCGGTAGAAACAGAACGCGAGGTGTTGAAGGCGACCGGCGGCACATGCCGCGCGCCGGTGGGCGCGCTCGCGTCAGTCGATGGAGAGTCGTTCACTCTGCTCGTGGCCGGCGTGAACAGCGACGGCTCCGATAAGAACGTCGAGCACATCAAAGGTTCCGGCTCAGATGCGTTGATTCTCGCCGAAGCTGCCGGGCGACGGCTTGTCGCGGAGGTTGCGCTCCGGTGACAGCCATCCTCGTGACTCGACCAGCTGCAAGTGCAGACCCGATGTCTGTCGCGCTGAAGGCGGCAGGCTACCGCGTCCATGCGGTCCCCACGGTTGCGGTCGATCGTCTCCAGTTCACCATGCCGGAGCTTGCCGAATACGACTGGATCATCGTCACGAGTGCGTCAGGAGTCAATTCGCTGGATGAGCTCGCCCCTGGGCTGCGGTGGGCGGCGGTCGGACCCGCCACCGCGCGGGCGCTGCGGGCCCGGGGTATCGAGCCGGCACTGGTACCCGAAGAATCAAACGGATTGGCGCTCGCCAACGCCATTCCCGAAGCGAGTGGCAAGCGCGTGCTGCTGGTGCGGGCGGCGGCCGCAGCCGCTGATCTTCCGGCACGCCTGCGTGAAAGGGGCGCCCAGGTCGACGAGCTGGCGGTCTATGAGACGGTGGAAGGACCTGCATCCTCTGCCCAGCCCATGACTGCGGCGCTCGCCGACGCGGATCTGTCGGCCGTCGTCTTCGCATCCGGGTCGGCGGTGCGCGGATTCATCACGCTCGGCGGCACCAATGACTTGCCCGCCATCACGATCGGGCCTCGTACTACAAAGGTCGCACGCGAGTTTGGTTTCCGGGTCATCACGGAGGCCAAGGAACAGACCGCGGAGGTCCTGGTACAGGAAATCGTCAGAGCGGTGGCCCTGGAGGAGAGCAGCAATGCGTGATTTGGTTGCCACACGAATCGTCGAAGGTCCAGGGATCGAACGGCCTCGCCGTCTTCGCGCTAACGGTGCGCTCCGCGCGCTCGTGCGCGAGACGCGACTTGCCTCAGCAACACTCGTGGCGCCTTTGTTCGTGGTCTCGGGACGTGGACGCCGAGAGGAGATCTCATCTCTGCGCGGACATGCTCGCTTGAGCCCTGACCTAGCGCTCGCTGAAGTCCATCGGCTCGCCACGCTGGGGGTCGGCGGTGTCCTGCTCTTCGGCATACCCGACGTCAAGGACCCCTCCGGTCACGCTGCCGCCGACCCCGACGGCCCAGTGTCAGAAACGTTGCGGCGACTAAAAGCGGAAAAGTTTCCTATGGCGCTGGTCGCCGACGTGTGTCTTTGTGAGTACACGACCCACGGCCACTGCGGCGTGCTGGACGGTGAGTTGATCGATAACGACGCGACCCTGCCGTTGCTCGCTGAAGCCGCAATCACATACGCCGAGGCGGGAGCGGACATCGTTGCCCCGAGTGCAATGATGGACGGCCAGGTCGCAGCGTTGCGTTCAGGGCTGGACGCGGCCGGCTTCAAAGGGGCGGCGATCATGGCTTACGCCTCCAAGCACGCATCTGCTTTCTACAGTCCCTTTCGCGAAGCTGCCGGTTCGACGCCGAGCTTCGGCGACCGCAAGTCCTATCAGATGGATCCGGCGAATGGGCGCGAAGCGCTGCGCGAGATGGAGCTGGATGCCCACGAGGGAGCTGACATCCTGATGGTGAAGCCGGCACTCACGTCGCTCGACCTTCTCGCGCGCGCGCGCGACCGATTCGATTTGCCTTTGGCCGCCTACCAGGTCAGCGGCGAGGCGGCGATGATCGAGGCGGCAGCTGCACGAGGCTGGATCGACCGGCGCGGGGCGATCCTGGAAATACTGACCGCGATCGTTCGCGCCGGAGCCGGGAACGTGATGACTTATTTCGCCGGTGATGTCGCCGCCTGGTTGAAGGAGACAGCATGACGGAGAGCCGGTTCGTCCACGCACTTGCGCTCGGTCTCGATCCCGCGTGGCGTCGCCTGACACACGAAGAGCGATGTCAGTCCGCAGAGGAGCTGGTTTCCGCAGTTGAGGCCACCTCGAGCGTTACTACGCACACCTATTCAATGGTTGGTATTCAGGCCGGAGCGGATCTCCTCCTCTGGAGCATTGCGCCGTCACTCGATGCGCTGGAGGAAAAGGCGGCGTCGCTGCTGCGATCCGGCATGGGCCGTTTTATGACGGTGAGCGAGAGCTTCCTCGGCATCATCCAGCCCTCCCAGTACGTCAAGAAGCCAACCCCGCAGGAGCAATCGCTGTTCTCCGGCGAACGATCACGTTATCTGATCGTGTATCCATTCACCAAGAGCACCGATTGGTACCTACTGGGCCGCGAGGCCCGCCAGGGGATTATGAACGAGCACATGCGGATCGGGCACGAGTTTCCCGAGGTCCGGCAACTGCTTGCCAACAGCTTCGGCGTGGACGATATGGACTTCCTGGTTGCATACGAAACCGACGACCTCCCCAAATTCGGCGAGCTGGTTCGGGCGCTGCGTGGGACAGACAGCAGGAAATCCACAGTTCGTGACACGCCGTTGCTCACCGGAATTCATCGCCCCATCGCGGAGATCACAGCTCTCCTCGGAGCGAATTGATAAAAGCCGACGTGAGCGCGAGCTGGCGCGAGAGAGCAGCGCAGCTTTTTCCGGGCGGCGTCAACAGCCCGGTGCGTGCCTACCGTGCCGTTGGCGGCGACCCACCGATAATCGCGCGCGGTCATGGGCCGTTCGTCTGGGATGTCGACGACAACCGCTACATCGATTACGTGGGCGCCTTCGGCCCACTCGTCCTGGGCCACGCTCATCCCGCCGTTGTCGCAGCGATGCGCAGCGCGGTCGAGGCGGGTGGCCCCTTCGGAGCGACCAGCCCAACCGAGGTCCGGCTGGCGGAGCTGATCCGCTCGCGCATGCCTTCTGTCGAACGCATCAGGTTCGTAAACAGCGGAACTGAAGCGGCGATGAGCGCGCTCCGGGTGGCGCGTGCTGCGACCAATCGCGACCTGGTCATCAAGTTCGACGGCGGCTATCACGGTCATACCGACTCGCTGCTCGTCGATGCCGGCTCCGGCGTCGCCACGCTGTCGATCCCAGGTAGCGCGGGGGTGCCGGCATCGGTGGCGGCTCAAACGCTCGTGGCGAATTACAACGATCTCGACTCGGTCGCCGCCCTGCTCGACGCGCATCCGGGCAAGGTTGCGGCGGTCATCGTCGAGCCCGTGGCCGCGAACATGGGAGTCGTGGCACCGGCGCCGGGCTTCCTTGCCGGCTTGCGCCAATTGACTGAGGTCGCAGGCGCGCTTCTCATCTTCGACGAAGTGATCACGGGATTTCGCGTTGCCGCCGGCGGCGCGCAGGAGCTCTTTGGCGTGCGCCCGGACCTTACCGTTCTCGGCAAGATCATCGGCGGAGGCCTTCCGGTCGGAGCTTATGGCGGCCGCGCCGAGCTGTTGGAACTGGTTGCACCCGCCGGCCCGGTTTACCAGGCCGGCACCTTGTCGGGCCATCCGGTGGTAATGGCGGCGGGCGAAGCCACCTTGCTCCAGCTGACCGACGATGTTTACGCCCGACTGGAATCGCGCGCCGACCGGCTCGAGGAAGGATTGCGTCGCGATGGCAGGAGCACCGCTCGAATTGGATCGCTTCTCACGCTTTTCTTTCGCCACAGCCCTCCAACGAACTTTCGCGAGGCGAAGGAAAGCGACACGAATGCCTTCGCGAAGTTCTTCCAGCGCATGCGTAATGCGGGCGTTTTGCTTCCGCCCTCGCAGTTCGAGGCCTGGTTTCTCTCCGACGCCCACGATGACGCTGTCATCGACGCAACGATCGACGCGGCTGCAGATTGAGCCGATTTCTCGACGCTGCGAACCGCCGGGCAGTGGACGTCACGCCCATATGGCTCATGCGGCAGGCCGGCCGCTCGCTGCCCGAGTACCGGAAGCTGCGCGAGCGCTGGAGCCTGGTTGACATCGTGGCGCAGCCGGAGCTGTGCGCAGAGGTGACGCTCCAGCCCGTCCTACGGCTCGGCGTCGACGCTGCAGTGATGTTCGCCGACATCATGCTGCCGCTTGGCGGCATGGGCGTCGAATTCGAGCTCGTCGAGAACGTCGGGCCGGTCATCGCCCACCCCATCTCGAGCGCTGCGGACATTGAACGTCTGGCCGTGCCGGCAGGCGAGGAGGCCGCGCCCCAGGTGATCGTGGCTGTCCGTTCTGTCGTGGCCGCCTCCCCGGTCCCCGTGATCTGCTTCGCCGGAGCTCCGTTCACCCTGGCCAGCTACCTCATCGAGGGCAAGCCAACCCGAGACTTCGCGAAGGTCAAGGCCTTCATGTACTCGGAGCCGGCCGCCTTTGACAAACTCCTCGGAAAGTTGGCCGCGACGATGAGCGCTTACCTTTCGGCACAGGTCGCCGCCGGCGCTGCCGCCATACAGCTTTTCGATTCGTGGGTGGGCGCCTTGGCCCTCGAGGATTACGAGTCACGAGTCCTGCCTCACACCCGGGCGATCTTCGAGAAGCTGGCTCCACTTGGCGTGCCCACCATCCACTTCGGTACGGATACCGCGGGATTATTGGAAGCAATAGCTTCGGCGGGTCCGGACATCGTCTCTCTCGACTGGCGCATTCCGCTAGACCGCGGCTGGGATCGGGTCGGCTCAGATCGAGGCATCCAGGGAAACCTGGACCCCGCAGTGTTGCTGGGACCGCCCGAGCTGGTTCGGGAGCGGGCCCGCGATGTACTACGGCGCGCGGGCGGTCGCCAGGGGCACATCTTCAACCTCGGGCACGGAGTGATGCCGGCGACGCCGCTTGAAAACCTCCAGCTGCTGATCGAAGTTGTCCATCAGTGGGAGGTCACGCGTGTCGCCTGAGCCGCCGACCGGTGTGCTCTGCATGGCGTACGGCAGCCCAGCCACCGAAGCTGACATCGAGGCGTACTACACGCACATTCGCGGCGGCCGCAAGCCCTCGCCTGGAGCGCTTGAAGAGCTGACCGAGCGATACCGCGCGATCGGCGGCTCGCCCTTGATGGCCGTAACCCGCGCTCAAGCCGACGCTTTGGGCGAGGCCCTTGACCTGCCCACGTTCGTGGGCATGAAGCACGCTCCACCCTTCATCGCCGACGGCGCTGCAGAGGCGAAGGGGGCTGGAATCAAGCGACTTGTGGCCTTGCCGCTGGCACCCCATTACGCCGAGATGAGCGTCGGCGGCTACCGTCGCGCTCTGGCTGCCGCCTGGGACGGCGAGCTCGTGTTCATTCCCGGCTTCCACGACCACCCCGCCTTCATCAGCGCGATTCGCGCCGTGCTGTCGGAAGCCCTGGCCGAGTCAGCGCCCGATCAGCTTTTCTTTACTGCACACAGCCTTCCCGCTCGGATCGTGGCCGAGGGCGATGGCTATCACGACCGCCTGCTCGAGAGCTGCCGGTTGGTCGAAGCCGGCATGAAGCTACCGAGATGGGAATTCGCATTCCAATCCGCCAGCACCACGGGCGAACCGTGGCTGGGCCCGGATCTTCTCGAGGCGGTCGAGCGGTCCGGCGCTGGCAACGTTCTGGTTTGCCCGATCGGCTTCGTCGCCGATCACCTGGAGGTCCTATATGACCTGGATGTTGAGGCGCAGGCCTTCGCTCGATCCAAAGGCATAAGCATCCGCCGCACGGCTTCATTGAACACCCGGCCCGATTTCATCGACGCCATGGCTTCAGTAGTTAGGGACGCCCTTCGCTAGGACGAAACTGCGGCTCGTACACAAATGGGTAGGCGACCGCACCCGAGAGTCTCTATTGGCGGCATGAGCATCCTCGGCGAAACATCGATCAAGACCCCTCGCGCCTCATAAAGATCGGCGGCAAAACACTGCAGCGCCTTCCTTCGATGAGAAGCCGCCCATGAATTCCGAAATTTGATTGAGCTGGCGACCGGGGCCGCTGTGCTGGCCCTGATCGGGCTGGCTGTTTTCATGGTGGGAGCCCGTTCGTGGGTGGCGCGCTGGCCTCTCGGCCTGCCGGTCATCGCCTTGTCGGCATGGGCGGCCTCGTGGGCTGCGGCCCTGGCTTTCCGCGCCGCTGAGTCGGCTCCGCCAATCTTCGTGGCCCTTTTCGTGAGTCTTTTGACCTTCGAGATTGTTCTGCGCCCAATGCGGTGGCCAGGCCGGCTGTTCTTCGGAAGCATGGTCGTACTCGTCGTCGCCTTCGTGGCCGCGATCGTCACGGTGACATTCGGCACGCGCATCCCTGCTCTCGGCTTGGGCCTGTCCATGCTGCTGCTGGTCCTCGAGGTGGCCACCCTCGGGCTCTCATTGACGTTCGCCTACGAGATCGCGGACGTCCTCGGTCGCGACAGCCCCACGCCACAGCCTCGAGCTTCCTATGAGCCGTACGCGCCGCGCGTCTGCATCCAGGTGCCCGCCTATAACGAGCCGCCTGATCTCCTCCGGCAAACCCTGGAAGCCCTCGCGGTCGTCGACTATCCGCACTTCATCGTGCAGGTGGTCGTCAACAACACCACCGACCCGTCGCTGTGGAGGCCGGTTGAGGAAGACTGCCAGAGGCTTGGACCACGTTTTCGTTTCGTACATCTTCCGAGCTGGCCTGGATTCAAGGCCGGCGCGCTCAACGAAGCCACCCGCCGCCTTGACTCGGACGTGGAGATCGTCGGGATCGTGGACGCCGACTACCTCGTCAGGCCGGACTTCCTCGAATCGTGCGTGCCATACCTTGCCGATCCCGATGTCGCATTCGTGCAGACCCCGCAGCACTACCGGGACTGGCAGGATTCGCCGTACCTCCGCGGCCTCTTTTATGCCTATCGCTACTTCTTCGACGTGACGATGGTGGCGCGCGCAAGGGTCAACGCCATCATCTTCGGGGGCACCATGGGCCTGATCCGGGTGGCCGCGCTACGAGAGATAGGCGGTTGGGCGGAATGGTGCATCACCGAAGACGCGGAGGCCTCCTTGCGCCTGCTGGCCCGCGGCTGGAGAGCGGTGTATGTGCATCGAGTCTTCGGCGAAGGCCTGATGCCATTGGATTTCGATGGATTGAGACGGCAGCGGTTCCGTTGGGCTTTTGGGGGCGTCCAGATCATGAGACGCCACTTGCGAGTCCTTCTCGGCTTGACCCGATCGAGGCTCACGCCGGCCCAGCGTTACCACTACCTGGTCGGAGGCTTGGGCTGGTTCGCCGACCCGCTTGGAGTGGCGCTGGCATTGTTCCTGCTCGCGACCAGCCCGTTCATTGCACTTGGCCATCCATTGTTGTTGCGCCAGCTGGTCGGGGCGCTCTTCGTGCTCCCGATCTTAATATTGGTGGCAGGGTTGCTCCGATTGGGGTGGAGCATTCGCAAAGCGTGCGGAGCGCCGTGGCGCGATGTGCCACTCGCGGCGATGGTCATGCTGGCGCTGAGCTGGACCGTGGCGCGCGCGTGCATGAGTGCCCTGTTCAGAACACGCGGCGTTTTCTTGCGTACGCCAAAGGTGCGGACGCCATCTCGGATTGGCCGCGCCGTGCTTGCCACGCTGCCTGAGTCGACGGTCGCCGCCGCGTGCGCATCGATGGCGGTTGCGGTCGGGATTTTCGGGCCACCCACCCTCGGCGCAATATGCGCAGTGCTGCTTGCCTGGCAGGCTGTCGCCTGGGGTAGCGCGCCCGTGGCCAGCCTGCTGTCGCTGAACATCCCGCTCACGCCGGCCCGGATTGCTTTCAAGCGGTCGCCGCAGACAACCGGCGCTCGACCATGGCTCTTGCCCGATCGGCCCAGACGCCTGGTGCTGGCCTTCGCGCTCGTCCTGGCGGCGATTTTTCTCACGCCCGCTCTGGCTACGGCCCCCGGCGCGGACTCGAGTTTGCAACAGGCCCTTGGGGGTGTGCTGCCACCGGTGATCGCCCAGGCCGGGGGCGAGCACTCGCCGCGGCCGACGGCGACGAGCGCCAGTTCGACGCCCCCGGCCGCCGGTCCGCCAGCGACCTCCAACCCAACGGCAAAGTCCACGCCGGTCGCGACAGCAAGCCCTGGTCCGAGACCCAGCCCGAGCCCCTTGCCCAGCCCTACATCGCATCCGACCGGACGGCCGACAGCGTTGCCCTCGCCCACTCCGCACGGGGCCAATCCCCCACGCCTGTCGCCTACGCCGACATAGTGGCGTTCATTCAGGACCCAAGGACAGACCTGGTTATTCGGGTCCTTCTGAGGTGACGGCCTGCAGCATCTCCCGGAACCTCGCAGCATCCTGCGCCGACAGGCGAGCGAGGAATTCACGCTCGGCGGCGTCGACTACCAGGGATGCCGCGGCCAGCGTCTTGCGCCCGGCGGCGGTCAGTGCCACGACGTTCTTTCGGCGATCGGCTCCGTGCGGGCGGCGCTCGACCAGGCCCCTGGCTTCGAGCCGATCGATCAAGGTGACCATCGTCGATCGGTCGATTCCAAGGCGCTGCGCGGCCTCCAGCTGCGACGGTGGTTCGCCCTCTACCAGCACGGTGAGCACGGCCAGCTCACGCCCGTTGACTCCAGTGGGGACCAGTGCTGGTCCAGAGATCGCGCTCAACCGTTCCCGGGCGTGTTTCAGCAAATATCCGAACCGATCCCGGACCCTGGCCGCCTCGGCGCCTTCCTTCATCGATTTCGAATCCTAGCCCGTTGTCTGCCGCTCCTACCATCAGTTAGACTGACGATCAGTCACTAAGACGTTGCAGGAGGAGGTCGGGCATGTCGACTTCGCAATTGACCTTCGGCGTGAAGACCAGTCAGATCAACTCCACCTACGCGGAGATCCTGAAAATCTGGCGGGAGGTCGATCGAAACGAGGCATTCGATCATGCGTGGCTTTGGGACCACATGCTCCCACTCCGCGAGGACGTTACCCAGTCGGCCCTCGAGGCCTGGACCCTGCTTGCCGCGCTGGCTGCGGAAACCGAGCGAATTCGCCTCGGCGTGGTCGTCACGAGCAACCGTCTGCGGCCGCCTGCAGTCCTCGCCAAGATGGCCGCCACCGTAGACCAGATCTCAGCCGGACGGCTTGTGTTCGGAATCGGGGCCGGCGGGCACGCGGTCCCCGATCCGGCGGGAATGGCTCTCGTGGAGCGCGAGTTCGGCGCCTATGGCATCGCTGTGGTCTCGCCTCGCGAGGCGGTGGACGCTCTCGGGGAGGCCATGGTGATCATCCGGCGCCTATGGACTGAATCGGCCCCGTTCGACTTCACGGGACATCACTATCAGCTTAAGGGTGCGATCGGGCAGCCCATGCCGGTGCAGCGGCCGGGGCCGCCTGTGATGATGGCCGGATCCGGAGCACGAAGCCTCCGGATCGCCGCCGAATATGCCGACCTCTGGATCTGGCCAGGGGATCTCGATGAGTTCCGAATCAAAAGCAGGCTCCTGGATGAGCAGTGCCTCGTCGTCGGTCGAGACCCGGCGGAGATAACG
Organism: Candidatus Micrarchaeaceae archaeon; assembly: GCA_035534555.1. Classification (GTDB taxonomy): domain Bacteria; phylum Chloroflexota; class Dormibacteria; order Dormibacterales; family Dormibacteraceae; genus Palsa-872. The sequence goes on along the minus strand of DATLRQ010000100.1, from coordinate 12,927 downwards.
CGCTCGGTGCAGGTGCTGATGCGTGGCGGTCGTGTTGAGGCCAGGGGTACGCGCGAGCTCCTCCATCGCTTCATCGAAGCGGGCGCGAGACATTTCGTTCTGGGCTTGATTCCGCCATATGACGGCTCTCCGGTGGAGTGGCTGGCCCAGGAAATCGTCGAGAAGGTGCTCGCGCAGATCGACTCGCGCCCTGTCAGCTAATGGGAGCGGAGCCGCCAAGACAGTGCGGTTCGTCCCAGTCTGGCCGGGCTACGCGTACCGAATTAATCAGGACGCCGTTCATCAGTTCAGATGGTCACCCCGGCGCTGTCGGTGAAACGTAGACCTGTCCTGTGGCTTTGGGTGCCGACCGCAGTGGTTTTGGCGAACTACGCCGCGCAGGTGCCGTACGGTCTGCATCTCTACGGACCACAGGCAATCGCGCGCGGTTCGGTTCCCCTCCTGATTACGCTCCTTTGGTTCGTTGCGGGATTGTGGCTCTTGATTCGAGCCAACGCTGTGGGCTACTGGCTGACTTTGTCCTTTCTGCTCGCTGACTTCGGCTTCTATCTGTACAACCTCATCGGTGGCTGGGTGCATGGATACGGCCTGTTCTTCCACGTCTGGCAATTCAATGACCTGATCCTGTGGACCGTTTTCATGATTGGTTATGCGAACTTCCTTGCCGCCGGCTTCTTGCTCTTGGCACTGATTCACCACCACGGGAAGTCGCTAACGAAAACGGTCGGGTAGAGCCTCCAGGGCCGCCTCGCCATACAGCCGGCTCACCACCCCGGTCCCTGTTGCGACTTCGCCGCTGGTGAAGAAATCTGCGTCGCCATTCACGCCCTCGGCAAGAAGGTCGCGCGAGCCAAGCATGGACTTCAGGTGGCGCGCCACAGCGGCGCCGGTGTCTATCTGGATGACTTCGGGCCCGGCTAAGTCAGCGATCAGCGGTTTGAGGAACGGGAAGTGTGTGCAGCCATGAACGATCACGTCGGCGCCTCCATCCAGGAGGGGACGGACGGCAATCTCACACGCGGCGCGCGCTTCCCTTGAGTCGAGATCGCCTGACTCGACCAGGAGGACCAGCTCTGGCGCCGGTTGCGTAATGACTCGGATCCCGCCGGCGAAGCGATCAAGGAGAGCGGCAAAACGCGCGCTCGCAAGCGTTCCCGAGGTCGCCAGCACGCCCACAACGCCTCGCTTGGTGGCGGCAGACGCGGGCTTGACGGCCGGCTCCATTCCGATCACCGGCACGGAATACGTCGCCCGCAGCTGCTCGGCTGCAGCCGCCGTCGCGGTGTTGCAAGCGATCACCAACGCTTTCGCTCCGCGCTCGATCAGGAAGCGAGCGATCAGATCACATCGCACTTGGATGTATTCAGCCGGCTTCGGCCCGTATGGGACATGTCCGGAGTCCGCCACGTAAACAAACCGCTCGGCCGGCAGAAGGGATCTCATCGCATTGAGCACCGAGATGCCTCCCATTCCGCTGTCGAGCACCCCGATCGGAGCGTTCTCGGACACGTTCATCGCAATTGTCCATCTCAGCGCGTCCGAGCAACGAAACTTGACTGACGGCATCGCGACGCTTGTCCGTTTAGCTCGAGAGGCGGAAGAGGCAGATGCCGTTGACTGAGGGACACGATCATTTGGCGGTCGAAGCAAACGACATAACCAAGCGATTCAAGGACGTCTTGGCCGTCGACCGTGTGACCTTCGAGGTTCACCCCGGTGAGATATCCGGATTGCTCGGTCCCAATGGGGCAGGCAAGACCACGACCATCAGAGTCCTGGTCACTCTACTGCCTCCGAATTCTGGTTGGGCCAAGATCTTTGACCTCGACGCGATTGCCCAGAGGATGGCAAGCAACCTGGTCGAAGACGTCGGCGTCCTGTTGCTTGCATGCGTGGCCGGCATTGCGACCTCCTCGCGCTTACTCCGAAGGCTCAGCCAGTGAGTGCTGAGGCAACGAGTTCCTGCAAATGCTCGATAGAGAATTGGCTCAAAGACCGGGGAGATACCTAGACGAACAGGGTCTCCCATCCGGTGCCCGGGCGAGCGATGATGTTTGGGCGATGACGCCGCTGCTCCGTACAGATGGAGGCTCACAGGCACGTCTGCGGACGCTTCTGGAAACGGCGCGCCCGGTGCTCGCTCCGGGCTGCTACGACGCGCTGGGCGCCCGGTTGATCGAGGAGGCAGGCTTCCCGGCCATCTACATGACTGGCTTTGGAACCTCGGCCGGGCTCCTTGGCCGGCCGGACGTCGGCTTGGTCTCGATGTCGGAGATGGTTGACAACGCGCACCGGATCGTTGAAGCCGTGGACCTGCCTGTGATTGCAGATGCCGACACCGGCTACGGGAACCCGATCAACGTCCTTCGCACGGTGCGGGAGTACGAACGAGCAGGCGTTGCGGCGATCCACATCGAGGACCAGGTCTCGCCAAAGAAGTGCGGTCACATGGAGGGCAAGCATGTGGTGCCAGTGGCCGAGATGGTCGAGAAGGTACGGGCCGCGGTCGACGCCCGCGCCTCTTCTGACCTGCTCATCATCGCTCGGACCGACGCGCGCGCCGTAGAAGGGCTGGACGCGGCCATCGAGCGCGCTGCCCGCTACCGGGAGGCGGGTGCGGACATTCTGTTCATCGAGGCACCGCAGTCGGTGGAGGAGATCCGAGCAATCGCCGCGGCGTTTCCCTCGGTGCCACTCCTTTTCAACTACGCCGAAGGGGGCAAGACACCGCCTGTCGAGCACGCCTTGCTGGCCGAGCTCGGCTACGCAATCGTCATCTTCCCGATAGCAACGCTGCTGGCGGCAACGAAGGCGACCCGCGCGGTGCTGGCGCGGATCCGTGCCGACGGTTCGCCGATCAACGTGTTGCCCGAGCTGACTCGCTTCGCGGAGTTCCTCGACTTCATCGGACTGCCCGAGATACGTGAACTCGAGCAGCGATACAACCATCCAGAGCCGGAGGAGTGAAATGAGCAACACCTACAACAAGCCCACCATCACCACAGAGCTGGCGCACAAGATGATCGCGGGCGCCGAAGCGAAGGCGAAGGCGATGGGACACCCATTCGTGATCGCTGTGTGCGACGAGAGCGGAGTTCTCAAAGCTCTGAGCCGGATGGACGGGGCAGCCCTCTTCAGCGTCCAGATCGCTCAGGACAAGGCGTACACCGCGGTGGGCTTCGGCCTTTCGACCGACGGCTGGCACGAGTTCATCAAGAATGACCCTCCTCTGGCGGCCGGCGCCGTAGGTGGGATCGATCGCTTGGTGATCTTCGGCGGCGGCTATCCGATCAAGGCAGGTGACGCTGTCATCGGCGGGATCGGGGTGAGTGGAGGCCACTACACGCAGGACATGGAGGTCGCCCAGGCAGGGCTCGCGGTCACTGGCTAGAGCGACTCTCAACTGGCGGTCACGAGTCGATGTTCACATCGCTGACGGTTCTAGTTCTCGCGGGCCTGCTCGGGCCGATACTGGCCGCGGGCAGAAGGCCGCTGGCTCCGGTCTTGGTTGGTGAGCTGATCGCAGGCGCGATTCTCGGCAAAACCGGGCTCTATCTGATCGTTTCCTCGTGATCGCCCTTCCCGGCGTTTTCCGCGATTGGATTTGCGATGCTCATGTTCCAAGCGGGCAACGAGGTCGGCCTCGGCTCCAAGGAGCTGCGTGCCGGAGCCGTCCGGGGAACCCTGACGCTGCTGATCACGCTGATGCTCAGCCTTCCGGTCGGTTTCGCCGTCGGCGCACTATTCCCCACTGGTCGTTCATCACTCTTGGTGGTTCTCGTGGCTGGAAGCTCGGCCGCCGTCGCCTTCCCGACCATTCGAGAGCGCGGGCTCACGGGGCCCGCCATAGCCATTCTCATCACCTGGATGACGCTAGCGGACGCATTGACCGCGGTTCTGATGCCGCTGGCACTGTCGGCCGCAAACCAGATTCCGCTGGCGCTGGTTGGCGACGGTCTGATAGTCGCGGTCGCCATCGCCTCGACGATGGTTGCGCGCCGGCTGTTCGAGACTGGCTTGGCCGACGAGGTGAAGCGGGAATCCAAGCACCGGCACTGGGCCCTGCAGCTTCGGCTCTCGGTGCTCTTGTTGCTGGCGCTGGCAGCCATCGCCGACCGCACCGGCGCGAGCTTGCTGGTCGCGGGATTCGCGGCCGGCATAGAGCTGCGCCGTTTCAATGAGCCGAACCGACTTGCCCAGCAACTGACTGGCCTGGCCAGCGGCTTCTTCGTCCCGGCATTCTTCGTTTTGCTCGGTGCGAGCCTGGATCTGAGCGCCCTCGTACGCTCGCCGTCGGCAATTGGCCTGGCGCTGGCCATGGTGGTCGGGGCGACTGTGGTGCACGTGATGGCGTCCTTTGATAGCCGGTACCGAGACCAGGCTCCCCGCCGGATTGCTGGCATCCGCTCAATTGGGACTCCCGGCGGCCGCAGCATCGCTGGGCCTGGCCAGTGGTGCTTTAGCGCCGGCCGCGGCCGCCGCCCTGGTGGCAGGAGGCGTCCTGACGCTTATCCCGGCAAGTGCCGGCGTCCTCCTGCTGGCCAGGAAACCAGTCGCTGCGCCCATCGGCGAGGCGGCCGTGTGATCGACCGCCGCGATAGGCTTCTGGGCGAGGATCACCATGACCGCAAAGGTGACCTGGAAGGATGCGCCCGATGCTCATGACTATCCCGCCGCCGCCGACTACTTGAGCCTGCTCATGCCGCAGAAGGAGGCGGACCAGCTGGTCCGTCGGCTGCGCTCCGCACCGCTCGTACGCAGAAAGGCGAAGGACTCGCTGCGCGCGAGTGCGCTGCCCCTCCTTCCACTGGACAACATCCACGTCGCCAAAGATCTCGCCAAGGTCAAGAAGGGCGGACTGTTGTCCCCGGTTCTCATGGTTCGAGGGCGTCTAGACGCTCATGTCCCACTCACGGTCGGCGACGGTTACCAACGCATCTGCGCGAGCTATCACGTTGACGAGAACGCGGACATCCCGTGCCGGATCGTTGACGCCCGCTAGGGGTCCGGGGTAGAACGTGGCCGCGCATTTCGGACGGTTGCGCCCTCGAGAAGCCGAAAGCACCCCACGCCGCTTGCTGCTAACTTCCACACTAGAAGCCGAGTGAGCAGCACGAACATTGTTGAAACGCGCGGACTGACCAAGCGCTACGGGAGCGGGGTCGTCGCCGTGCAGGATCTCAACCTCAATGTCCACCGGGGTGAGGTTTATGGATTCCTGGGCCCAAACGGGGCTGGCAAGACAACCACACTGCGGATGCTGGTGGGCCTGATCAGACCTACATCGGGGCGTGCGACTGTGGTGGACGGCACGCCGGGCTCCGCTCAATCGCTCCGTCGCGTGGGCGCCATGGTCGAGTCCCCAGCGTTCTGGCCCTACCTCTCCGGACGCGACAATTTGCGCGTGCTGGCACGCTATTGCGGCGCGCCGGAAAAGCGGGTCAAAAGCCTTTTGGATGAGGTCGATCTGTCGCAACGAGCGCGCGAGCAGTTCGCGAATTACTCGACCGGGATGAAGCAACGACTCGGGTTGGCGGCGGCTCTTCTCAAAGATCCTGATCTCCTGATTCTTGATGAGCCCACCAACGGCCTCGACCCTCAGGGCATGGCCGACTTCCGCGAGCTGATCAAGCGCATCGGCCAGGGCGCGCGGACGGTTCTGCTCTCAAGCCACCTGCTTGGCGAGGTGGAGCAGATCTGTACGCGGGTCGGGGTCATCGCCAAGGGTCGGCTGGTGGCGGAAGGTTCCATCGACGAGCTTCGCGGAGGAAGCCGACTGCTGATCCGCGCGACACCGTCCGACCGCGCCCGAGCACTCCTCGAGCAAGAGGCCGGCGCCGAGAACGTAGCTTTGGCCGATGGTGTTTTCAGCGTCAAGCTCGACCCGGACAAGGCCGGCGCTGTCAACCGCCACCTGGTGGAAGCAGGGCTGGAGGTTACCGAGTTGCGAGCCGGCGAGCGCTCTCTAGAGGACGTCTTCATGGAATTGACCGGGACAGAGGGCGGCCTGTGATCCTTTTTGCCTTTCGCGCCGAATGGTTCAAGGCTGTGCGCCGCCCAGCCATATGGGTCACGATCGGCCTCCTGCTGCTGCTCGCCGTAGGCGTCTTCTACGTTGTCATCTACCTTGTAGCCACGCACACCACGGCGAGGGTGCGTTTGCAGGGGACTGATCTGGCAAGCCTTCGGGCGGGGCTCTACCCGGGCGCGCTGGTCAAGAAGGCCCTCGGACAGGCCAACGGCCTCGACGGCATCTTCGCGCTCATCCTGGGCGTGCTGTTACAAGGCAGCGAGTATGGCTGGCAGACAGTAAAGACTTCCAACATTCAACTACCCGGACGGCTTACCGTGCTGGCTGGCCGGCTCGCCTCATTGGCTCTCCTGGTCCTAATCATGGTGCTGGCCTTGTTTGCGGTTGACGCGCTCGCGAGCTACGTCATAGCACTGGTGGACGGCAAGTCGACAACGTTCCCGGCTCCCGGCGACATCCTTCGCGCGGTAGCTGCGGCATTGCTGATCCTGGGCTTTTGGGCTGCCTTTGGCGTGGCCCTTGCGACACTGTTCCGGCAATCGGCGATGGCCATCGGCCTCGGACTCGCCTATGGCCTCGTCATCGAGACTCTCGTGTTCGGGCTGCTTGGCGGCCTCGGCGACGTCGTGACACAAGTCCACGTCTGGTTCCCGATCGCCAATGGCACCTATCTGCTCCAGGCCTTCGGTGCCGATTCAGGGAATGGCGGCGGGGCTGTCGCCGCAGTGCCGACGACGCCCGAGGCAGACGCCACGCATGCCGTACTGGTGCTCCTCGCCTACGTATTGGGATTGGTGATCTTGTCCGGAGCATTAACGCGCCGCCGGGATGTGCTCTGACCTACTAACGAGAATGGGCAGTACACCTCGCAACCGGCCGGAGCTAGCCGCATGAAGCTAGCGGTTAAAGAGAGGATGAACTCAACCGGTCGAAGCAACAGTCTGACGGGACGATGCGCGGCGGGCCGAAGAGTCCTGCGACGCCGGTCAATTAGTGCACGCCTCCATCTCGACGTTGGCTCAAGAAGTAGCGCCTAAGCTCTCCGGCTGAGGATGCCCCCGCGGCAAGTTGTTCAGCCAAGGACCTCGCGCAGTCTGCGCGCGAAGGCCTCGGGTTGGCCAGCATATCCGGACTCGCCGCCCACGAAGCCGCCGTGGTGGCTGGGGAACAGCGTCGCCTGCTGACCAAGGAGTTCGGCAGTGGCCACCGACGTGCGCCCGGTGAAGATGCCCATGGATTCTTCGCCCACAGCGATCACGATCCGTGTCGGCGACGCAGCCAGCGCGTCGAAGTCGGGGCGGTAGCCGCTGACCGCCCACGACCGATCGGAAAGCAGCGGGTCCTCACGGGAGCCGTCGTCCTGAGCACTCATCCCGAACAGGGTCGGGTCCGGCGCAGGCATGGCGAAGTAGGCGTCGGTGAACTCCCCCCGCCACGACGTCATCGCGATAAACGCCGCCATTCCGTCACCCGACCCCCTGGCCTCATACGCCTCCCGGACGCCGGCGCGTGCGCGCTCCGCAGCCGCCGCGTCGGGAAGCACCGGGATGAGAGGCGGCTCGTGTGCCACCAAGGTGGTCACGTCGTTGGGGTACGCCGCCACGAGCGCAAGCGCCGTGACCGCGCCGCCGCTGCTGGCGAACATCTCGACGGGGGCGATCCCGAGCGCCGTGATGACCGCATGCACGTCGTGTGCCTGGACAGTCGGCGAGTGGTCGGCCCGGCGGTCTTTGCGGACGCTACGGCCAAGGCCACGCGGGTCGTACGTAATCACGGTGCGGTCCGGGAAGTAAGACGCCAACGTGGTAAAGCCGCTGGCGTCCATGGGCTGGCCGATCATGAACAAGGGCGCGCGTCCGCCGGCCGTAGGCAGCGGGCCGTGGACGTCGTAGACGATTTCGGCGCCGGTCGTTTCAAGCTTGTGTGTCGTCATGGAACTACTGGCCTCTCCTTCCCTAGAACGCATCGAACTCTACGATGCGGAGTGACACGGGTGCCTAAAAACTACCCGCTCAATTTGGCACATCGAACCCGACCACCCAGGGCCAGGCCTGGAAGGAGGTACCGACTCTCTGTTCGACCATGTGCCGGCGATAGCGCGGGTTACCGCCGCGATTCAGGCTGCTTGTCAGCGGCCGAGCGATTGGAGGACCCGCTTCCCCGCACGTTTTAGCCCTAAGCATTTGAGGCTGTCAGGCCGCGCCCAAAGTGACATTTCCTTAGGTCGGTAAGGCGTATCGCCGCCAAAGCGCTACGGCGAAGCCCGTGGTGTTTTTGGACGCGTGCAGAACGACCGAGCCGGTGTCTTCAGCGGCTGCGGCGAACTGCAAGAGAGGCCCTTTTCGCTCCTGTTGACTGCGGCTCGCAAGGAGTCGTCGGCCAACCTGCGCCGCTTTGGATGCGAGGACATATACCCTTTCCAAAACAATTGGTCACCGACGAGGCACGCCTTAGCCATCCAAGCTGGCATCTCGGCGCCAGGACGCCGTTTTTGCCACTTGACGTGAGCCACCGAGTCCGGATCTTGGCGGCCATCCTTTTGTGTGCTGGGGCTGTGTGGACGGGGTGGCTGGTCGGTGAGACTATCAGCGCACCAACCTTAATCGGACACCATGACTTCTTCGCGATCTACGCCGCCGGGACTCTAATTCGCACTCATCAGGCGCAAGCTCTATACGACCCTTCCGCGCTGACGGCGATCGAGCGGCACATCCTTCCTGTTCCGGTGGGCGCCGCCGGGTACATGGCTTACCTCAATCCGCCGGCAGCCGCCGCTGCAATCGCACCCCTGACGTACCTACCTGAGCCAGTTGCGCGTCTGGTCTGGCTGATCATCAGCCTGGGGCTGGGGGTTGCGTGCGGCCTGCTCGCCACGACGGGTCTTGGGCTGCGCATCCGGCTGCTCGCGATCACGATGGTCATGCTGAGCTTCCCGATGTTCCAGACCCTCGCTGAGGGCCAGTCGTCTCTGGTCTTACTGTTGGGCGCCCTCGGCGCACTGGTCTTGGCTCGCCGGCGACATCCCCATTTATCCGGCGCGATTCTGGCGCTTCTATGGCTCAAAGCCCAGCTTCTGGTCTTGGCCCTGATCTGGCTTTTGTTACTGCGCCGATGGCGCATTGTTGTGTCGGCAATCATCACGGTGATCGTGGTCACGCTGCTTGCCCTTCCGCTAACCGGATCGGCGTCAAATGTGGATTACTTCCGTTTCCTCGGAAGCGTTGCAGTCAGCCATGCAAGCGGCGCCGGAGCAGTGACCCCGACAGCCTGGGAAGGTGGCCTGCTTGGCATGGAAAACCTGCTTGGACTGTTCGCCACAGTGGTCGGTCAGGAACATGTGACGTTGGTCGACGTACTCACCGTTGCTTCATCCATTGCGTTGGTCGTGTACTTTCTCGCCGCGACTGGGCGACGCTGGCGCAGGGGGGAAGTCACCGAGTTCGACGGCATTGCTGCCGTGGCCGTCGCCCTTCTTATCGATCCCCACCTTTACGCTCAGGACTGCCTGCTCCTGGTCTTAATGCTGGCCGTCGGCCTTCGTAGCATCCGAAGCGAGAGCGATCAAGCAATGCTCATCGTGGCCTGTGTCGGGCTGATGGATCTAGCGGTGCTCGATACGGTGTGGACAACTGGCATGCCATTGAGGCCTCCGCACCTTCTCACCATCGCGCTCATCGGCGTCGTGTTGTTGCTGAGCCGAACATCGAAGGCGTCGCCAACAGGCCCGGCGTTGCGTTGGCTGTTCCGCTTTATGAGGCATGGTGCAGCGGTGCCGCTCGGCTCAGGACAGATTCCGTCAGGTGCGCTAGCTCTCAAAACCGCTGTCAACCTACCTATCACGATCGCTGGCTTTGGCGGGGATGAACGGCAATCGAACCCACCACTGACACCTCAACAGCGCCCCTCAAACGATTGCGCGCCCCGATCGGCACTGGCCGGCGCCGCCAAGGGGCACGCAGGGCAGCCCATGTACTTCGGCCCCACCCACTGATTCGGAGAAGGAAGATGGCTGCGGGCGGTGAGAATGCGGTCCGGCCTAGCGAAGCGGTCTCAAGGCTCGTCGAGGCGTGGCGGGGCGAGGTCGAAGCCCGGGCCGTCTACACGATCCTCGCCGAGCGCGCGCGTGACCCACGGAGGGCGCAGCTGATCCGCGAGATCGCCGACGGCGAAGCTCGCCATCGTGAACGGATCGAGGGGCGACTGCGTGAGCTAGGGCAACCGATTCCCGATCCGTCAACTGTTCGCATCTCGATCTGGTTACGTTTGCAGGCTCGGTTCGCCCCGGTCGCACGGATGTTGGCGCACATGGAGTCCAACGAGCAGGTCGAGATCACCGATAGGTACAAGCGCTCGACCGGCGACGCAGACACTGACGTGGTATTGGCCGCTATCCGAACTGAAGAGCAGAGCCACTCGCGATCGCTTGACGCCCTACGGGCTGCGCACGGGAGCGGCGAACCACCCCCCTCTGGCGCCGAGGGCAAGCTCAGCCGGATCCTCGGGCGCGAGACCTGGCACCGGACCGGATCGGGTTGGATCTCGGGCGCGATCTATGGCGCCAACGACGGCCTGGCGGCCGTGTTCGGCATCGTCGCAGGGGTCTCCGGCGCGACCGGCGGCTCTAGCTTCGTGCTCACCGCCGGGCTTTCGGGCGCAGTCGCATCGGCCCTCTCAATGGCCACTGGTGCCTTCCTCGCGTCCCGCTCGGAGGCCGAGGTCGTCGCCGCCAACGTCGCGCAAGAGCGACGCGAGATCGAAGAGCATCCCGAGGAAGAGAAGGAGGAGCTGTCCCTTTTCTACCAGCTCAAGGGACTTGACGCCGCCTTCGCGGATCAGCTTGCGCAGAAACTTGCCGAGAACCCGGATGCCATGCTCAAGGTGCTCGCGACCGAGGAGCTCGGCGGTTCCGAGGCGGGCGGCGACCCGGTTCAGTCCGCGCTGGCGGCAGGTATCAGCACCTTCGTCGGGGCGATGGTGCCGGTGACGCCGTTCTTCTTCTTACGCGGCACAACGGCTGTCTTGGTGGCCGCCACCGTTTCGCTCGTCGCCCATTTCCTGGTCGGCGCTGCCAAGTCACTTTTCACCCTGCGCAAATGGTGGTCCGCCGGCCTGGAGATGACGGCGGCGGGTGTCATCGTTGGAAGCGCGACTTACGTATTGGGTTTGTTGCTCAAAGGCTCATTGGGCTAAGCAATTGATGACGACGAGTGATAGTCCCACCCAGCGGAGCCCACGCCTTAGCGCCTCTATGTGGCCTCGGTTCAGATTCGTAGTTGAACGAAGTGGCATTCGCGACCGGACGAACGCTGACAGCCACCGCCCTGAACGCGAGCCTCTCACACTAAGGGAGGCTCCTGTGGGTCTGGCGAAGAACCACGCGGTCTAATCGCTGCAACCGCAGCCATGCCTTTAGTGGGGTCGAGACCGTGCTTTTCAGGGTGGACAAGATGAGCTGACCCGCGTAGCACTGTCACTATCTATGGGCGCCACGAGAGAACATGTCGCCCAGCGGCCAGACCACCGCGACCCGGTCGTGCTGCGAAGTGCTGACGCAGCCGACGACAAAGCCCCCCAATCGAGCCCGTCCGCTTCGGGTATCACGGCCATGGAGCGGGATGTCGAGGCCCGGTTCAGGCTGGGCCAGGCGCTCGCCACTCGCGTCAGCGATGTCACTCATCTGACCGAGGCGATGGCGGCGAAAGCAAATCTCACCGAGTTGACGTCGCGCCGCTTCACCAAGCCACTACGGCACATTCGCAACCTCTCGACCCGCCTGTACGCGGAATGGTTGACGAATGGATCGGTAATGACACCGAAGCAGCGGGACTTCATCAGCCGCCTAGGAGTCATGGCGGCTGTCGACGGTCTCTCGGTCGGCGAGCTGACGCGCTCCTATCTCTTGTTTCGTGACGCGACCCTCCGTGTCCTGGATCAAGAAATCGCTCGTCTGGGCACCCCGACCGCGGTCGTTACCGAAGCCCGATCCGTCGTTCGCGCCACCAATGACTCGGCCATCGTCCGAATGGCTCGGGCGTACGACGCGCGCATGCAATCAGACAAGTTCCGCGCGCTCGCTGCCGGTAAGGCCCTGCGCGACAGTGAGACGCAGCTGAAGGCGGCGGTGGTCGACATATCCGACAAGAACGCCCAGCTCATCGAAGCGAGCCGGCTACAGTCAAGCTTCATCGCCAACATGAGCCACGAGCTGCGGACCCCACTGACCGGGATCCTCGGCTTCACGGAGCTCCTGCTCGCGGATGCGGGCAGCCTGCTCGGAGTCGAGCAGCGTCAGGCTGTCCTGGAGATCGAGACCAGCGGGCACGTGCTGCTGACCCTGGTGAACGACATCCTCGACGAGTCCAAGATCGAGGCAGGGCAGATGTCGTTGGAAGTTGGATGCGTCGACCTCAAAGAGTTGGTCGACGCTGTCGTGTTGGCCATGCGCGAGCTCGCCGATCGCAAATCGCTCTACCTGGTCGCATCAGTGCCCGAAGCCGCCCAGGCGCTCGGTGACCCGTTTCGGTTGCAGCAGGTCATGACCAACCTGCTTGGCAACGCGATCAAGTTCACCGCGACGGGCGGCGTGACGGTCGCCTGCATCGCTCTGGGGGAGTCCTGGCGAGTCAGCGTGACGGACACCGGAATCGGGATGAGCGAACAAACCAGGGCGCGTCTTTTCCAGAAGTTCAAGCAGGCCGACTCCAGCATGACGCGCCGATTTGGCGGGACCGGACTCGGGTTGGCGATTGCCCAGATGTTACCGGCAGGTCTGGATGAGGCCGGAACGGCGGGAGTCGGCAGCGGTAATTGAGGCTGGTTTCGTAGGCTGAGGTCGGACCGGGGGAGGCCCGGTTACGAAATGACCCTCCCAACCATGGACCGGTCGAGAGGGCCGA
>DATLRQ010000099.1:0-4642 GCA_035534555.1 Candidatus Micrarchaeaceae archaeon | reverse complement strand
CTTAAGGCCGACCGGGTCGCCGAGGTTCTTGGTCAGACGAGCCCGAACGCGTTGGTTGAGCAGCAGAAGGGGCACTTCCGTCAGAGTCGCGCCGGGATGGCGAAGGAGCGTAAGGAGCGCCGCACGAAGCACGTCGTCAGTGCGTGGCCCCCAGAAGCGCTCGAAGTTCTTGCGAAAGATCGTGACCACGCCGTCGGTGACGAGCTCGCGCTGACTCGGGTCGTCGCACTCGAGGACGTTGAGCCCGACCGGTCGCTCGCGGGTCGAAGGATCGAGCAGGATGACGCGGTTCGCGTGCTGGGCCGGGATGCGCTCGAGCAGGTCGCGGATGAGGTCGCCCTTGGGATCGATGATGCCGACGCCGATACCGGCCGCGATGTCCTGTAGCGCGAGGTTGAGGAGAAGCGTGCTCTTGCCCGCACCAGTCGGACCGACAGCGTGCAGGTGGTGACGCCGGTCGGCCTGGCTAATCTTCACGGCCGCACTGCGATCGTCGTCCAGCCGGCACAAGACGCTGCCCTCGCCCGCGACTAGGGACGGGCGTCGCGGCATCATGCGGACACGCGCCGAGTCCATCGACACGCCAGCCAGCGGCAGGTGGAACAGCTGTACCGCTTCTCCAGGTGACAGCACCATCGAGGTGTGCCCGGGTCCGAGGCGCTTAGTTAGCGCGCTATCGAAACCGAGCCGCCACCAAACTTTCGCGACGCGAAGCCGGTTCTCGCCGTCTAGCGCCTGAAACGCCGACGCGATCGGGTGCAACGAGCTAACGGCCGACGCTCTGTGCGACGCCCAACAGCAGAGTCGCACCTCGACCCGCCAGCAGGCCTGGAAAGCTTTATCCGTCGGCGGGAGCGGTGTAGCAGTCTGCGGCGGCAGTGTAGGTATCGAGGTGAGCTCAGGGTGAGGGAACCAGAAGTCGAAAATTTCCAGGGGGAGGCGAAGGAGCTTCCACAAGATGCTCTCGTGTGAGTCGAAGCCGGACAGCTGATCAAGTCGCTTGCTGGCACGGGCCTCCCACCCAGTGTCGGGCACCATTGCCACCTGGATTAATCCATCGCCAGCCTCCGCGAGTGCCTCAGCCGCGGTAGCGACGGCATCCGTATGGGATGCGCCGAGTGGGAAGAGATCCTCACGCCACAGGCGGAGCCGAGCCCTGGCGGCCTGAGGTCGAGGCGGTGCAAGGCCCTCTTCGTTCGGCGCGATGTTGGCGCCCGGGAGTGCGCTGCGGATTGCCGCCGCCACGAGGCTCCCGGCCGCGGTGGGAAACCAGCAGCGGGCGATAACGTGTCCCTCGCGAGCCTCGAGTTCAAACACAAGCCAGGCCTGGCCGAACAGAGCGCGCTTCCACCACGGCGCCGAAATTGCATGGAGCATCCTGAAGAACGCCACCCAGCTCGCCGAGTTGTACGCACCCTCAATAGGAGGCACGATGCGTACCGAAGCGAGTCGAGACCGGCCCATATGGCGATGGAGTAGTGGTACTGCGGTCTTGACGAGTAGCCACGCGATCGCGATCGGTACGGCAGCGGCCACTACGACGTGGGCGACTACGACGACAACGTGTCCGAGGAGGAACACCAGGCCGTGAAGCGCCGCCTGAATTGCGCTGATGAGCTTCATCAACTGGTCAACCCGTTGATCGACTTGCTGCTGTGAGGTCCTGCCGGCATCGAGTCGCGGCGTGGCGAACGCCAAGGACATGAAGGTCAAATTCGGCATCCTCTTTGGTCTCCTCAAATGACGACTGAAACAAATCCCTGAAGCTCGATCGACGGGCCAGCGCGGTCTCCGAAAGCTGCGCGCCAGTTGGGTCGCTCTCTGCCAATTCCGCGCGGCTTTCGGCGAGTGCTTCTATTAATATCAATCCCCTTTGAGACAGGTCCGACTTAACTTGAATCTGGAAATATGAACGAAGCTGATTCGAAGGCGATCGTCATCGTCAGGCTCGACGACGCGGCGCGGCGACTCGGATGTCACGTCGAGACCCTGCGCGTGCGAGTGCGCGACGGCCGCTTACGAGCCGTCCGTGGACCGCACGGTGCTTACTACGTTCTAGAGCAGGATCTCGCGGACCTTCCGGAGCCGAGGCGAGGCTGGCCACCCCGGCGCACCTTCACTAGAAGCCAAGTAGAGGGTTCGTGGGAGTTGGTTGATGCCATCCTGAGTCCCCCCAAAGAGTGGTCGAAACGTGAACTGGCGCTTGTCCGCGAGCTCCGAGCGAGCCCGGCCGCGAACATACGGCTCTACCGTCTCATTTCGGTCCACCGTCTCCGCAGGCTGGGCCTTTCCTTTGAGAACATTGGCGAGGAGCTTGAAATCACCGCACGCCACGCTCGTCGGTTGTTCGGGCGGAGAGTATTCATCGCCTTGCGGCGGCACATCATGAAAGGAGATCGGGCGGCGGCCAAACTCGAGCGCGAGCTCGTTAGGCGTCAAACCCGACTCGGGAGGCGCCGCGGTCGGCGCTGGCGACACCAACAAGGATCAGCGCCATGAGTTAGTCGCGCATTTCAGCCCGATTCCAGAGCTGTTACCGATGTGGCCTGGCTTCCGCTTCTTACATTCGTTCGAGACGCTGAGCTTCGGCTAGCCCCAACTTGATGGCCGAAGGCAGCTGTCGCATAAGGTCGTGGCGGTCGTTTAGGTCGAGCCTTCCAACCCGGACCTTGAGAGGGATTATTCGACCGTGCCGAGTCTGCAGAACGAGTCTTGGCCAGTCGCTATTCGTTGTCACGCTGCGGAGTTTGGCCTCGACGGGACTGGCCGCCTACCGTGGTTGTTAACTACTTCGTGGATTGCACGGCCTTCACGCCGACACCGACTTCGCCGCAGCATCGCCAGAGATTGGCCAGTGCTCAGAGAGGACCTCTGCCTGCTCGAGCACTAGCTGCGTGGCTCCTTCCGTCTTATCTGGTGGGTAGCCGTGCTTGCGAAGCAGGCGTTTGATTCTTGCTCGCATGCCTGCTCGCACCGACTCGCGAATACTCCAATCGATCGTCACGCTGTGCCGCACGCTCTCGACCAACTCGCGTGCAATCTTCTTTAGTGCCTCGTCGCCGAGCTCGGCGATGGCGCTCTCGTTGCTTGCCAACGCATCATAAAAAGCCAGTTCGTCGTCACTAAGACCGAGCCGCTCGCCGCGCTGCGCGGCATCGCGCATGTCGCGGGCCAGCTGGATCAACTCTTCGATAACCTTGGCTGCTTCGACAGTGCGGTTCTGATAAGCGCGGATCGCTTCTTCGAGTTTCTCAGCAAAGGTCCGCGCCTGCACTACATTGCTCTTGGCACGCGATTTGATCTCTTCATGGAGCAGCCGCTCGAGGGCCTCGACGGCCAGATTCTTGTGCGGAAGGCCGCGAACCTCGGCCAGGAATGCGTCCGACAGGACTGAGATATTCGGCTTCGCAAGGCCAGCGGCCGAAAAAATGTCCAGCACCTCTCCCGACGTGATTGCACGGGAGACGATTTGACCCACCGCCAGATCCAGATCGTCCCGGTGGAAGCGATCTCCAGCGCCGCCCTTGACCAGCGCGGCCCGCAACACTTGTAGGAACGCCACCTCTTCACGCAGGGCCAGAACATCGTCGGCGGGCACTGCCAGTGCGAAAGCACGTGACATGGCCGTAGCGGCGGCGATGAAACGGCTCTTCCCGTCCTCCTGCGCCAGGATGTGCTCGAGCGCGGCGGCCACGACGGCCAGCTGCTGGCTGGGTTTGCCAGTCAGGAACTTCGAATGGTCGAACCGGTGCAGAATCGCAGCAGTAACCTCGAACTTCTCCTTAAACAGAGCCACCGCTTGCTCCTGCGGGATTCCCGTTTCACCGCGGTCGCGCTCGGAGTAGTCGGCGAGCGCACGCTTCAAGCTCTCGGCGATTCCTATGTAGTCGACGATCAGCCCGCCCTGCTTCTCCCCGAATACCCGGTTCACCCTGGCAATCGCCTGCATCAAGCCATGGCCGCGCATCGGCTTGTCGACATACATCGTGTGCAACGGCGGAGCGTCGAAACCGGTAAGCCACATGTCGCGCACTATGACCAGCCGCAGTGGATCGTCGGGGTTGCGGAGCCGCGCCTTGATCTTTTCCATGCGCTCCGAATTGCGGATGTGTCGCTGCCAATGGAGGTCGTCCGCGGCTGACCCTGTCATCACGACCTTGATGGCTCCCGACTCGTCATCTTTCGAGTCCCAATCCGGTCGCAAAGCGACGATGGCGTCGTAGAGCTGGACACAGATGCGTCGGCTCATACAAACGACCATTCCCTTGCCGGGGTTGGCTTCGACCCGCTTCTCCCAGTGGTCGACAAGGTCCTGCGCCACAAGGCCGATTCGCTTTCCAGCACCGACTAACGCTTCCTGGCGAGCCCACTTCGACTTGAGGCGGCGCTTGGTCTGTTCCTCTTCCGCCTCGGTGACTTCCTCAAAGTCGGGGTCTATGTTTGGGCGCTCCGTCGGATCGAGGTCGATCCGTGCTAGCCGTCCTTCGTAGTAGATGGGAACCGTGGCGCCATCGAGGACCGCCTGAGTGACGTCGTACACATCGATGTAATCACCGAATACCGCAGGCGTGCTTCGGTCGCTGAGCTCGATCGGCGTGCCGGTGAAGCCGATGAATGTGGCGTTGGGTAGGGCTGAGCGCAT
>DATLRQ010000098.1:0-3127 GCA_035534555.1 Candidatus Micrarchaeaceae archaeon | reverse complement strand
CTTGACCACCATCTCCCCAACCGGCTCTGCAGTTGTCAGCCACTGCTCTGCAAGTCTTCGGCCTCTGGGAGTCAGCTCATATACCTGCCGATCGGGGAGAGTTCGTTGTCTGACTCGGCGCCCTGACAGCAGCCCATCCCTCTCCATTCGTGCCAGCGTGAGATAGAGGTGACTCTGCCTCGTGTCCCACAGAGGACTTAGTTCGGACTCCAGAGTCGAAAAGAGTTGATATCCATGCGCCGGCCCGGCTAACAGAACGCCGGCTAGTGCCTCCTGCAGCCCCATACTCTCTAAGAGAGTACCCGTTGCCAGGGAAGCGGTCAACCACGTCGAGACCTCTGGGTCTTCAGCGCTGGAAGGGGGCGGGTTCTGCGGGTTCGTGAGTTCAGAGGACGCGTCCTCTGAAGAAAGGACGCTAGAAAGGACGCTCGCCAGCGACCGCTTTTACCGAGTTGGGGGACGGTGGTTGATTTATGAGCACTCTTAAGTCCGGGCACCCTGAAGCCCCACTCCCTCGGCTCCACCAACGCGGCGCGCTGAAGGCCAGCCTTCACTGGGAGGACGGCGTGAACCCCTGCCGACGATCGGACAGAAGTCGCCGGAAGTCGTCGGGGGGAAACAGCGGCGCACAGCGGGCGGGCCAAGTCGCTCTGCAGTCTCGGAGAGCAGGCAGCGGGCGCACTACGGGCGTTTGCTGCGAACGGCTTTGCCTACCTCGCTGTGGATTGTTAGGTCATGAAGATCGCGGCCCCCAGACGTGCGCCTCCCCCACTCCCGCCCCTCTAGCAGATGAGGGCGTTGTCGTCGGCCCACATCAGCTCGCCTTCAACCATCACCTTGCCGGATGTCCACCTGGACGCACCGGAGCAATGGATAAAGCTCCTTAAGGCCTTCCTCGACGGCCTCTAGAGGTGACCTCAAATCCCTGAAGGACGGCAATAGTCGGCCTGGATCGCGGAGCCGTGGTTCGCCGGAGGCTCGAACACGAGATTGGCCAGGTCCACGCCGCGTGCCCCGTATTCATCTCGTCGAGAGCGTCGTGGGACCAACCATCGAGTCAGGGCCACGCCATTCGAAAGCATTCGTTGCATCGACAGGCACCTTTCACCGAGAGCCACGGAGGAGGAGCTCATTCAGTTCGTCAGAGCCGAGGCCGACGATGTTGATGGCCCAAACCTGCTCGGGCGACAGTCCGGCTCGCCGAAGTCCGGCCCTCTCGTCCTGCATCAGCCGCTTGACCTTGAAAGCCGGTCGTGGCCGATCGGGATGGGTCGGTGGACCGATCCGACGCTTGCCTCGCATCACCCATCTGTGAAACCGAATGCCCTCGGCTTGAAGCTGAGCGCGCAGGGCACGTACAATGCGACGCGCTTCGACCGGCGCCCATCGGTGGGCCGCCATTGCGATTGCAACAACGGGCTCCTTTCCGATCAATCGCCGAGCGTGACGGGCTGAGACGCCAAGCTGCGCCGAAATGTCGTCAGCGTTGAAACCCAGTTCGTGGAGACCCCCGGCGCAGACAAGCCGATAGGCACCCAGGTTGATGGCGCGATTGACCTTCAGCGCCTCCAGAAAGGGAACCAGCTCTTCGTGCGCGGCCGGCGCCCGCCTCAACCGCCTCTCCATCGCCCGCCACGCCACGTCCAGGTCTTCAGTAGTCGGCGTGCGGCGTTGACGAGGGAGCCGCGTACGCACACGCAGAACTCGGAGCGACCTGGCGGAAATGAAATAGGCGCCGTGCGGGCCACGAACGGCCTTCAACCTCCCGCTCCGGATCCGTAGCCGGAGGGTCTCGATGTGGCAGCCGAGACGCTGGGCCGCATCGTCGAGCTTGAGAAGACTTGATTTCACCTTTCGCGATCGGGACCTCATCTTGCAGTTTCAAGGCGACGGACACGATTCGTCCACATTGTGAATAAGTAGAAGCACCAAAGCTTGTTGGTATGCCCTCGGCATTCGATGACCCGGGGCCCTCGGCGCGACGCTGAGTGGCAAGACAGGGGTCGGCCGAAGGCGATTTGGCTCTCCACCCCCGACCTCGATCCGGGTCAATGGCCAGCCAGGCACGGCCAGATGTGGGCGCGTTACCGGAGGGGGCCGGACTCTGGCCCCCGGCGCGGTCGACGCATATGGAGCAGCGTGCGCACGGCGTGCGCCGACTGCCGAGCGTGGAAACGCCACCGGACGATCGCCCAGGAAGAACGTTGGGCAACTCACGGCTGGCTCGATGGGTTGCATGGAATCGGCTAGGGGCTTCGGGAGCCGAAGTCAATGATGCCGTCGCACCCAGACCCGCTCGACGACGACGCGGATGACCGCGCCGATGAACTCGACTTCGCTCCGGACTTCGTTTCTGGGGATGCGCTGCGGCCTGCGCCTCAGGAAGCGAAGGACGGAGCGCAGGCCTCCCGAACTCAATTCGGCCCGCCACACGAACCAGGACGGTCTCTAATCCCAACTCATCCGATCATCCTCAGAGACCTTCCTCCTCAAAGCGAAGCTCGTCCTTCGCAGACTCAACTCAATCGACTACACCGAAGCCTTAACCAACGCGATCTGCTGATCCTGCAGGCCCTCTACGACTACCGCTATCTAAACACCCTCCAGGTCAAAGAACTGTTCTTCCCCAGCCTCCGCTCCTGTCAGATGCGACTCCAGTCCCTCAAAGATCTCGGTCTCATCTACTCCTGGAAAGTCATCGAAACCCCAGGCGTTCGTCGTCGTCATTCGCTGGTCCTGATCTCAGCCCGAGGGGCGCGGGTGCTCGCCGACTGGCATGGCGACGATCCCCGGGACTACGTCGAGCGAAGCCACGACGCGCGCGACCACTGCTGGCACGCCACCCACGACCTGGAGGCCAACCAGTTCTTTGTCTCCCTGATCACGCAGAGTCGCGCGCTCAAGGATGAGGGCCTACTGCTCTGGTACGGCGAGGAGCAGGTCCGTGCCGAGCGGCGGCAGACGGGCCGCGAGTACAAGTGGCCTGTCCCCACGCCCGACGGCTGCGGGGTCTATCTGGCGGCCGGCGGCCGCATTCTGTTCGACCTGGAGTGGGACCGGGCGACCGAGTCGCTGGCTCGCCTGCGCCAGAAGATCGGCTCCTACGTCGGCCACTTCGAGCACTACC
>DATLRQ010000097.1:0-7159 GCA_035534555.1 Candidatus Micrarchaeaceae archaeon | reverse complement strand
GCTGCCGCTCATCTGGTCGGTGAAGCGGCGGACCACCTCCCAGCCTTCCTGGCTGCGGACGTAGGCGGCGAGGCGCTCGGCCTGGGCCTCCAGCGAGTAGGGCTGGTGCTCCTCGTCAGTCGAGATCCGCGTATACACCGCAACGCGCACCCGGCGATTATACTACTTCGTATAATACTTTCAAGTATAGGTCGTCGTCACGGCTTCTCGGAGCCGTGACCGCGTAGTCTTTGAGCCACATCTCTCCCAGCAGCCTTTTCAAGTAGTCGGAACATCTCTTTGCGTTGGCCCACCTGATTCGCAGCAAACTCGAACCAACGAAGTTCACCCTGAGAATTTGGGAAGAGCGCTGTGAACGACCTCCTCAGTCGGTCACATTTGTCCCAATCGTCCCACCAATGTGCGGTGGGAAGCTGACGTTCAAGCTCCTGCCATGCGTCAGGACTCATCCTGTCTTCGGCAAGCCTTTGGTGGAGCAAGACGAACGACTTAGACAATAGCTCCCGCTGTCCGGTGCCATCAGCCAAGCTGCTCAGTGCGAAGAGGCGTGCTGCGATCAGATCATCGTCAGGCCGTATCGAGTCCACCAATGGAAGCCAGTCACTCGCATCGCTGCGCTTGAGGTCATCGGCGCTGAATCCGATACCTCCAAGCAGCTGTTTCAAAGTGGCCGGCCTGAGAGGACTGCAGGCGTGGATGGCAACGATTACCTCCCGTGACGACCGCCCCAGCCCCTCCACGACTTCCTGACCACGCCCAGTGCCCTTTCCATGGTCCAGCCATCGGATGGCAATGGCCACCGATGCCGGTGCGCGGTGTGAGACCATGGCAAGCGCGTCAGATCTACCCTCAGCGCATATGGACGCAACGAGCGTCTTCAATTGTTCCTCGGAAGGTTCTCCTCGCGCCCATAGCGCATTGAAGATTTCGCCCGATGGGATATCGGCCTTTGCCCACAGGCACCTCGCACTACCTAATCGTGGAGTTCGGTTGATGAGAGCAACGGCGGTGTCCCAATCCGAATCAACACGTTCGCACAGATCGTTTGCACCTATGCCCGCTGCAATCCCGCTAAGCAGGTCCGAGGCGGCTGCTGCTTTGCGCTTAACCGCGGTCTGAGCTAATCGCCAAGCGCTTTTGGCATCGGTCTTTCCAAGCTCTTGGGCTCTCGCCTTCAGTCCGAGGCCTTTGCGGTCAATGCACTCGGCGTGTTCTAGGATTTCTTCCAGAACATCCAACTCATCGAGTCGAACGGCCATAAAACTAGGCGCATGGGCACCAAGCAAATCCTGCTTAAGCAGCGAACCCGATTGAGGCGCCGGAAAGTGAGTGCACACCGTATCGATGGTCGCGCGGAGGACAGCTCGCGGGCCGCGATCTAGGCTGGCGGCCGCCTGCGCGTAAACCTCCGCCAGGTACCCGAACGCCGTCCGGTTGGTACCAGACTCCTCACCATATTTCACGAGGAAGTGCCTGAACGTTCCGGCGCTGTTGGTCAAGTCGTTCACGGCCACCGTCGTCCAGGCTGGGACCTCCGCCAACTGTCGAGGTGCCTCGGCCTCGGCTATCAACGCTCCCCAAGACGCGTTCGTCCGCGAAATCGCCTGCGGGGATAGGACCTCAAGGTCGGGTCGCGTCCCTTGGCGAGTCCGTGGAGCTCCACCGATGGCAAACGAGAATGTGCGGCGTAACGTCGGCCATTGCTGCAACCAGAGTGCCATGACCGCCCACACGTAACGGAGGGGATCCCGCGTCGCGACGCAGATCGTGCCTTCCCCGCTGTACATTTTCCCGACCATGACCCGAAGAACGGCATCGTCTGTGGCCACCGATCGTGAGGAAGTCCCCACGCTCCCGACGCGATAGCTTCGTAGCGCCAAGGGCCGGCTGTAGGCCTCGGTTACATGGTCGCTCGGTGGCAACAACGCCTGGATGAGGATCGCCGGGTCCAGTTCGGTCCTCAACGTCTCATCATCGAGGATCAAAACGTGGGTCCACACCGCACCGGGTCGCGGTGCTTCCGAGGCTCGCCATGTGCGAAGTAGCGCAAACAACGACGTTCCATCGATCTGCAGCCCGGCGACTTGACCGTCTGAACCAGGATCTGAGCCAACCATTACCGGGTCGCTCAGTCGCGCCAGTGTCTGCTCAAGAATTGGATCGGGCTTGAATGAACCGGCAATCCGCCGATGGCCTCCGGCATAGCCGTACAAGAGTTGCTGCACCACCCCCCCTGTCATCCCTGCTCGGCCGCTCCCATGAGCCACCTGACTGGGGCAGTAATGTCGTTTCGGGCGACGGACGAGTCGATACGAAAAGAACATCCACGAGAAGGACCCGGCACGACCAACACCTTCTTCGAGGGGTCCATCTCTAGAAGACGCTGCCGTTCATCTGGCAGGTGACCGCCTTGTGCGCTCACTCCAAACAGTTGGTGCGGGAAAGAGTCAATGTTGCAAGCCAGAAACTGGTCTAACAGGGGCATTCGATCGGTTAGCCACTCTCCTGGCTCGTTGTAATCGGCGGCCAGCAAGTCCCAAGCGGAGACGACTACTGCCAAGGGCACACTGCGGTCTGGCCTCCGGATCAATTGGAGCATGTCAACCATTTGCACCTGAGTGGGCGACTTTCTGATTGACCAGGGCTCGGGTACCTCGTCTTGGGTGGCGGATTCGTTTGCGGCGGCCTGCTCCGGTTCTCGCGCCGGCTCAGGGATATCAAATATCCATGCGGGCTCCGTCACGACACTCGGGTTGACGAATAGCAAAGTGGCCGCAGCCGCATCGACCATCTCTTGAAATGACTGAGGCCATTGGCGAGCTTCCAAGTAGCCAACAAGCAATTCCCCAGACAGATCAGGAATCACAAGCTCCAGGGTTCGATCGGCCAACGTGACTCGAAGTCGCACCGTCTCCTGCGCAGTGGCGGGGGTCCTCGCCACTTTCCGGCAGTTAACCCAATCGTCGTGAATCTCCGTTAGGTACTGCTGATCCCCGGAATGACGTTCAATGCGCAGGGATCCGGGCACGAGCGCGTGGAGTGCGATATGCCAAAGCGCTGCTAGGTAAGTACTCTTGCCGGTCTCGGGGAGGCCCAGCATGAGGAGTGCCTCGCTCATTGCTTTGCCTCCCTTGGGGGCCACGCGAAGCGATCAATCGCACGCGCGTGGGCCGGAACAGGAGCGATGGTCCGGGGAGCGATAACTGGATCGGAAAGCCCGGCCCAAGTTTCCAGTAACTCGGCCATGCCACGCCCCCATGGAACCTCATCCCCCAGCGGCCTCGCCGCCGTTAGATGCAGACTAAGGTCAACGCCGTGGCTACGTGCCATGTCGGTCCACTCTGGAATTACTTCGTTCGCGAATTGCGCCTCAGTCCATCCCTGGGCAAGTAGCCTGTCGAGCTTCGAAAGCACGAGTTCGAGACGGGTCGTGGGCCCGAGTGTCTTGCTTTCAAGTAGCGTGCGCAGCAACAAGTAAGTCGTGTGACGCACGCCATGCGATGTCTCGGAGTTTGCAATCAGATCTCCGTCGACAACAACGGCAACATGGTCAGCCCGTCGCAGGTAGGTGAGTTCCGTTATGCGCTCTGGCTTGGAGAGAATGCGTTCAAAAACCTCTCCGGAGAGATCAGTTAGCAGCAGGTCAATGCGGCGCTCGGTCGATTCCTTGCCACGCAGGCCGAGGTGGAGCCACGTTTCGTGTGAACCTCCGCTAGTTCTGACCGTTTCAGCCGTGGATCGACCTGACGCTAATCGCGAATCATGGCAGCGCTCCTCAAATGCGAGCAGCGTTTCGGAGCCAGCGAAGGCCCAATGGCCAAACGGTCCCATCTGGAACTGGTCATACAAAGTCGTGAGGATGGTCGTCTTCCCACTTCCATGTGGACCTGCCACGACGACGGCTCCGGATCGATATCGAGCCGTAATAGCTCCGGCGTCAATTGACGTCAGGGCCGCGCCACTTGGAAGGCGCACTATCCCAGAATCTGCCGACTGTTGATCAATCGTAGTAGGGGCTGATGGCGCCTCGATTGGCTCCTCAGCGGCTGGCTCATTGGTCGACTCACTCATGGCGATTCATCTCGTTCTCGCCTGGTCCGCCCTGAGCTGCTTAGCGATAAGCAATTCCCTGCCGAACTGCAGAGCAATTTCAGACGGATCGCGACCATCACTGAATTTCAAGCCGAGGACGTGCTCAGTTGACGCGACCCATGATGAGTTGTCAGGGGATTCGAGACGACGCGCCGCAGCGACGCAGATCGGCATTAGGCGCACGTGTGAAGGGGCAACAACCACTTCAGCCACCAGCTGCTCTCGCCAATGCTCTGGACTGGTGTTGATCGCGTCGGTTAGCGTTACCGGGCCCTCACCAGGAGTCATGGACAGAACCTTGGCTAGAAACGACGGGGCACTCGGGTGAGGTGTCGGGAACGTGGTGAGTTTGTCCAACTCGGCGGCAGCGATGAGGCACGCAGCCGGTCTCGATACATGGCGCCACGAGCCTCCAATCACGGAGCTCTCCTCGGAATACAGCCACCAGAGGATGTTGACTTCCTCGGCCAATGCAAGGTACTGCTGCTGAGAGTGCTCGATCGCGGCGGCGAGTCCCTTGGCCACGGCCTTGTCATCAATTAGGGGTAGGGACCCGACTGCGGCACCAATAGCCTCCATGACCGCTGGCTGCGCAGCAACTGCCGGCAATGCTTTCAGGCTTTCGGCAAGTTTCGCCCGGGCGTCTGCTGAAAGACCCAGCCTTGGGGGTTCAATGCTGCCCGCACGGCGTTGGGAGCGCGA
The DNA here is from genome assembly GCA_035534555.1 of Candidatus Micrarchaeaceae archaeon. Lineage (GTDB taxonomy): Bacteria > Chloroflexota > Dormibacteria > Dormibacterales > Dormibacteraceae > Palsa-872. The sequence goes on along the minus strand of DATLRQ010000097.1, from coordinate 2,365 downwards.
CAGCGACTGGAGCACTACCGCGGCTGCGTCGGGGATATCGGAGACTGCGGCCGACCACCTTTGGAACCGGGCGGATTCGACGTAGAAGGCTGCCAGAAGGCTCAAGGCATGCGCAGGGTCAAGGATTTGCATGAGGGCCGAGCCCGCGAGGATGCGTAGCTCCAGATCGTTGTCCCTTGCTGGGACCGAGGCGTCTGCGTCGTGCAGATGCTTGTGGATCAGTCCTACGGCGTCAGCGGAGACGGCCTGACTATGGGCAAGAAGCACGACGGTTAGCAGGTCGGTCACCGTAGTCAACTTGGCTAAGTTGGTAACTGCCTTCCAACGTTGTTCGAGCGGCGCAGAGGTCAGATCGATCGTCGCAGTTCGGTACCAATCTGTGAAGCGGGCGTCCATAACCAACTATTTCTTCTCCTCGGCGAATGGGTTAGGGCCAGGGGTGCGATCGGCATACCGTGCCTCGACTTCCTCCCAGAGGTGGGCAGTCGTGTGCGTCGCGAGGGCTCGGTTAAGCACCAGGGCGACGAGGTCTTGCGTGCGGAGCTTGTGTTCGTTCTCTTCAACGAGGTTTAAGTGGGCGCCGATCCGCAACTGGACCAGCCGCGGTAGCTGCGCGAATCTGTACGCGAGGCGTCGCTCCCGATTCATCAGTGGTGCACCTCCTTCACCGTACGCATCCTCCGGAGCGTTGGCTACCGCGATAACCTCCGGTTCGGGATGATCGATGGTCGCCGGCGGCTGCCAAGTTCCCAGCGGGATGTCCTCATGTCTGACCTCACCACCGCGAATGTCGTGATCAGGACCGAAACGCGTATCTAGCCTGTGCCAGCGCCGAGGGCGGATGTCAACACTGAGGAAGCGCCCAGCCTCCGTGTTCGCCACGCGTAGTGTGATCAGGTTGTAGCGCGGCTCCCAGACCACCCCAGTTCTCTCCGGGTGAAGGGCACCTGCCTCGACGTGCATGGTGTTGTTGACCCGATCCAGTCGGTGCGAATGTTTATGACCGAATAGCTGAACCGTTGCTCGGCTATCGAAGTAGTTCCGACAGGCGTCAGCGTCTCTCATCCAGTCCAGTGGGTGATGACAGAGAAGTAGCCCAGTGACACCCTGGCCCGTTGACACTTGGGCTTGCGCCGTGCCGAGAACAAGCTTGTTCGCACCTGTGTCGTCCTTCGGGCTCCGTCCTGAAATCAAGGGCGAGGTGAGTCCATGGAGTCTGAGAACCGAGCCGTCGTTCAGGCTCAAGTCGTCGGTCCAGAATGGCTTGGCGGGGTTGATCGGACAGCCGTAGCGCGTTGCGAACCGGACGTAATTGTGTAACGGGCCGAGCAGACCCTGCGCTCCGCTATTCATCGCAGCGAGGAGCGTTGTATCCACGTCCTGCAGCAGGCAGGCGCGAAGGTCGGCGTGCCACCTCACTAGATCGGGAAGCGTCGCCTCGGTGTCCCAGTCGACGTCGTGGTTCCCTGGAACCGTCCAGACGTCCTCAGTGGGACACCCGAGCAGGTCAGTAAGGCGACCGAACCAGTCGGCAGCCTTCGCATATTCGTCTTGCTTGCCGGACGCCGCGACGTCTCCGGAGACGAGGATGCCAGTCCAAGGACCGTAGAGCGCCTTCATGTCCGATAGATCGATCTCGACCTGGGCACGGATGTCGAAATCGAAGTCGTTCGGGTTGCCAACGCCGCGCTCGTTAATGTGCAGATCCGATAGATGGACGAACGACAGGCCCTCCTGAGGAATCCTCACCTGAGGAGCGTCGTAGTCCACGCGAGCCAGTCTAGGCAAGCCTCTCTTCGATAGCACTGCGCTGGATCGGCGAGAGCGAAAGTAGAAACGGCCGAAGCGTCTTGGCTGGGGTCGGCGATGCCTGCATGTCGTCGACGCGATGCCGATCGCGAGCAGTCGAAGGACTGGATGCGCGGTCGATGTGGTCCTTCAAGCTGCCCGCAGCCCATTCGCCTCCTCGTTCTGGGACGCTGCGTAGAGCTTCACCTGGATGGAACCTCGACCATCAACCGTGGCTCCCGCGATTACGGCTCGCGCCAGCATCTTGAGCTCGGATGCATCGGCTTGATCGACCCAACTCGCCAGCGCACGCCGGTATGGATGCTGGTCATCTGGGCGAACCGTCTGTCTGGTGGCATGGGCAACGAGGTCGCCCCGGTGCGCGGTTAGGCTAGCAAGCCGTTGACTCTGGGCCTTGACGCGGCTGGCGCAGGCGTGCTCGTCCATGGTGCCGGCCTCGAAGGCAAGGAAGTAGCGCTCCAGGGCTTCCTCGGTCTTGCGGATGTCCGCCTCAACCGCCGCCAACTGCTCCTTGAGCTGGGCCTCGGCCGCAGGCATTCGACCCTGCGCCTCCGCC
>DATLRQ010000096.1:0-6157 GCA_035534555.1 Candidatus Micrarchaeaceae archaeon | reverse complement strand
GCGGTCTATCGGCCGGGCTCGGGCTACAGCCAGCTCGGCCACGTCGCGGTCGTCATAGCGGTCTCATCGACCGCCTACACGATCAGCGAGATGTACTTCATCAGCTTCGGCGAAGTCAACACCCGAACCATCTGGTGGCCGGATCCCCACATCCAGGGATTCATCCCGCTCAGCAAGGAGGATCTTCAATGACTCGCCACTTCGTCGTCGTGGCTGTGCTCGCCGAGCTGACGCTTCTGGTCACCACAATCGGGCTTGCGATTGTTCGTGTACGCGAGCGCCGGCGGCCTGGCGTGCTGCTGGACATCTTGCCGCCGGAAAATGCGACCGCTGACCTTCGCAGCTGGTCCCGCTTCTACCGGAGCCTATTCGGAATTTCTCATCCGGTTCTAAAGCGGCTCCTCTTTGGACAGCCCTCCGTTGTCTTCGAACTCTGGTCGCAAGACGGCGACCTCGGCGCTCGGTGCTGGCTTCCGGCACGACTCGAGCCGATGATCGGGACGCTTGTCCGGGGCGCCTTGCCCGGAGCGCGGGTGCAGCGGTCGACAGCACCCGTTGACCAGTCGGTCGGTGCGGCGCGCGCTCGCCTGCGGCTCGACCTCGATCCGGTGCATGCCCTTGGCGATCTGCACCCTGAGGCCTTGAGGTCAGTGACGCAGGCGCTGGTTGAAGCCCCCTCGGGCCTGATCCAGTTCGCTCTCAGCCCTGACGAACGCTGGCAGACAAGGGCGCGGCGAACGCTTGACGCGTTGGCAGGCGTGCCGCCAGAGCGCGGCCTGCTCAGCTCGGTGCTGGGCTGGGTGTTAGACGGGCTCTTCCACCTCATATTGCCCGAGCAGCCCACGCCGCCGGCGCCGCCAACGCGACCTTCGCGACCGGTGCCACCAGCAGCCAAAGCGGTTGCCCCCGGATATCGCGCGGAGATCCGCCTCAGGGTCGCGGCTGCCAGCGAGCCAGAGGCGAAGGCGCTGATGCACGGAATGACTGCAGCATTTCGTGGCTTCGATGGAGCCAACGGTCTGCGCCCGGTCGGCGTCTGGTTTGGGCGCCGGTTTGACCGGATAGTCGCGAGTCGGCGCGGTCCTGCAGGCAACATGATTCTGGTCGCCGACGAGCTGGCAAATCTGTTCCACCTGCCGGTCGACATCCCGGGTTTTGGGGTGGCGCCGACGAGGCTTGCTCCGGCGCGACGGCCGAGCGGCGACGGAAAGACCGTCTGTCACCTCGAGGACGAACGCCAGACTCCGGTGAAGATTTCACCTTCCGATGCGCTGCACCACATGCAGTTCATCGGGCCGACCGGAGTCGGCAAGAGCACGGCCCTGATGAATCTGGCCCTGGACGACATCCAAGCGGGGCGCGGGATTGCCGTGATCGACCCCAAAGGGGATCTGGTCAACGACCTCCTGGAGCGCATCCCGCGCCAGCACTGGGGCCGTGTCGTGCTGATCGATCCGTCCCTTCGCGAACAGCCGGTCGGTCTCAATCTGCTCGAGTGCGACGACCCGGATCAATACGAGGTCACGTGCGATCAGGTAGTCACGATCTTCCGCAAGACATACGAAAGGTTCTGGGGACCGCGGACAGACGACCTGCTGCGCGCCGCGGTTCTCACGCTTATGCGGCACCCCGGCAGCAGCCTGTGCGAAGTGCCCCTGCTGCTCCTCCAGCCCGATGCACGCAAGGTCTTCACCAAAGATCTCCACGATCCCGTCGGGTTGCAGCCCTTTTGGCACGAGTGGGACCACATGACCGAAGGCCAGCGTTTGCAAGCGGCAGGCCCGGTGCTGAACAAGCTGCGGTCGGTTCTGTTGCGTCCGACCGTGCGCAACATCATGGGCCAGTCCCGCTCCACCGTCGACCTCGCCGCGTGCATGGACCAAGGAGGCATCCTCCTCGTCTCTCTGGCCAAAGGACTGCTGGGCGAGGACACCAGTCGCCTTCTTGGATCCTTCCTGGTAGCTCGCTTGTGGCAAACAGCGATGAAGCGAGCTGCGCAACCTGCATCGGATCGCCGCGATTTCATCGTGTATCTCGACGAGTTCCAGGACTACCTCCACCTGCCGCAGAGTCTGGACGACGTCCTGGCCGCAGCCCGCGGCTATCACCTGGGACTGGTCCTAGCCCACCAGCACCTCGACCAACTGACGAAAGACACCCGCGAGGCCGTGGCGGCCAACGCCCGGACGCGCGTGGTGTTCCAGTGCAGTCAGGACGACGCGCGCAGCCTAGCTCGTGAGTTCTTGCCCTGGCTCAGCGCGGAACAACTGCTGAACCTTCAGCGCTATCAGGTTGCCGTTCGTCTGTTTCGTGATGGACACACGGAGCGCCCGTTCACCGGCGTGACGTCCCCGGCGCCGCCCAGCTTCGGAGCTGATCATGCCTCGGCACTCGCCGCCGCGGCGGTCAGGCACTGTGGCCGGCCTCGCGCGGACGTCGAGAGAGAAATCGAAGACCGACTCCGCACATACAACTCCGAAGCCAAGCATCGCGACGAGGTTGCGACGGCCGACCACGGGGGTCGCAGTGGGGGTCGCAGTGAGGGTCGCAGGCCACAATGATTGCGGACCGATTCCCCGTTCAAATCGAGAGCGTCAAGCGCGGACTGTCTCCTACAACACATGCGTGTAGTCGACCGCCCTCCGACCGAGACTCAGCCGTCCTGCTGGCGATAGATCAGTACCGCTACATCGACAGCGATCAAGTCGCCGAACTGTTCGATCAAAGCCGTCGGAAGGCTCAGCTCCGCCTCAAGGATCTGCTCTGGCGAGGGCTGATCTACCGCTGGCCACCTGACCTACAACAAGGATCTCCGCTGACTCCGACTGTCTATGCGCTCACGACCTCAGGAGCAAGACACATCGCGAAGCTTCGCGACCAGGATCCGAGACCGATCTGTGAGCGTGCCAGGCGTGCGAGAGAGCAGATCTACCACCTGAGACATGACCTTGAGGCCAATCGGTTCTTCGCGAAGCTGGCGGCCGCGGCGCATGAGCTACCTGACCAGGGCCTCTACAACTGGCTCGGGGAGGCGACGTGCCGTGCCGCATATGAACGCGAGGGCAGCCCGCCGTCGGATGGATGGGGTCGCTATCTACTGCCGGACCGCGAGATTGTGTTCGACCTCGAGTGGGATCGTGGCACCGAACACGCGCGACGCGTCCGCACGAAGGCGAGCAGCTACGTCGCATATTTCGGCGGCCGCCGGCACGCCGATCTCCATCACGTGTTGTTCGTGGCTCCAACCCGTGTGCGCGAAGGCGAGCTCCACGACCTGATCGGCCCCGTTCTCCCTCCCAACGTCAACTTGTGCCGCTTCTGGACGACGGCCATCGAGACGACTTCGTCAATAGGCTGGCTCGGGGCGGTCTGGCTGCAGATCGCTGGATCACCTCGCCGAAACGCCTTCGCCGACATGCCTGGTTTCCCACGCAGTCCGCGGCTGGCAAGCGACTGCCTCGCGAAACCCGAATGGTGGAAGAGGCGACCTGGCGGAGGCGAGGGAGCATGATCGGCCCCCGACCTCGCCTTCGGGTAGTCAACGGAATGCGGGGGCCAAACTCTGACCCCCGGTTGGCGACACCAATCTGGAACAGAGAGTGGACGCCTGGCGAACACAGAGGCTTCGCCTTCACGACTGAGACAGCTCGTGTCGATGTCGTCAATTCAGAACCGACTTGCCATCTGAGGGTCTTCGCCGGAGGGAGCCGCACCATCGATGATCGCGAGCTCATTGACGCGAAGCTCAAGGTTCTGCCGCGCTGCGCTGTGATCCTGACCAGTCGAACACATGGCGCGTCGGCTGCGGTTCGTGACGCGAGCATGCGTCTTGGCCTCCGCTTGGAGGTGTGGACGGCAATGAGCGATCGTTTCCCCACAGCCGAGGACGCGTACTTCGCGCGGGACGAGGAGATGATCCGCTCCGCGGACCGGGTTCTCGCCTTCTGGGACGGCGAGAGCGCCGGCACGGCGCATGAGCTGACTTACGCAAGGAGGCTTTCAAAGCCGATCGACTTGGTTCTGGCAAAGCGAAGCCCGTCGCCCGATCGCTACCCGGGAGGCGACGCCGCGTGACTGAACATGATCGCCTTCCGGCTGGGCTCGCGATCGTTCCCGTCGACCTGATCCAGCCCTGCCCAATCCAGCCTCGCGTCAACGTCTCAGTCGAATTCGTCGACAGGCTCTCTACCTCGATCAAGGCTGGCCGACACCAACCGCTGCTTGAGGTGGAACCGGCCCCTGGACATCGCGGCAAGTACCAGATCGTCTTCGGGGAGCAGCGCTGGAGGGCGGCGAAGGCGGCCGGTCTGCTCGAGATCCTGGTGCGCATCCATCCCCACCTCGATTATCTCGAGCGCCTCGAGAAGCAGTACGAGGAGAATCGCCTGCGCGCCGACCTCGACCTGGTCGAAGAGGCGTACTGCATCCTCCTCGACAAGACGATCCGCGACATTGTGGTCGCCGAGCAGCTGCTGCGCGATTCGCTGGTCCCCTTCGAGGCCCTCACCGAGAAGCGGATCCTCCATCGTGAGGAATTCATCGAACACCTCGATGGCTTGCGCAAGCTGCTGGTCAAGCACAAGACACACACCGTGAAGGGCGCTGATGGCAATCCGGTTACGGGCCCGCTCTCGCGCTGGCGTGAAAGTGAGCAAGCGCTCGGCATTTCGGAGTCACAGCGCAAGGCCAAGCTCGGTGTGCTCCGCCTTGGACCAGTACTCCTCGATGAACTCCGCGAGCTGCCGGCCGAGCACGCAATCCAGATTTCTCGCCTTCAACACGCGGATCACCAGGCCGAGTTGGTTCAACGAGCTCGCGAACTGACCCATCGGCAGGTCCACCGAGTTGTCGATCATCTCCTACGCAACCCGGACCTTGACGTAGCCAATCTTGTTGAAACGGAACTCCGCGGCAACAGGGCTGCACCTGCTGACCCGCTCACCTTCGATGAGCAGCTGCAGGTCCTCGCCGACCTCTGCCGCCAACTCGCCCGTGCTCTCCGAAACCTGACTCGTGAGATCAATTCTGATGAGCGCGAGCTCGTGATCGGTTTGCTCGGCGGGCTCAACCGAGACGTTGCTGAGTTCCGCTTGGCCGGGGCGATTGCTAACAAAATGATGCAGCCAGAACTGCGGCGCAAAACAAGGGCAGCCTGATGACCGACATCGCCTGCGGCCTGCACTGCGATGCATGTCCCGCCGCCGCCCGCTGCGGCAAGAAGCCCAACTTCTGCCTTCGCGGCCGATGCGAAGACTGCTCTGACGCGGTGCGGATGATGGCGGAGCGCCGCCGGGTTGTCGAGCACCTCGGCGGCCTCGATCTCAGGTGGCCGCGACCGGTCCGGCACCCGACTCTTCCCGACCTGCCGGATCACCTTCCCGTCCTGGTCCAGGCATACGCCGATCCCGTGGATGTGCCCTGGGTCGCGCTGCATGGCGGCCGCGTCTTCGGCGCGGCCGGGCGGTGGGTCACCCCCAAGCACCGCCGGCCGCCGCGCCAGGTCTATCGCCTCGGGCTGGACACCAAGGTCGCACTGCAGCTGTACGTGGAGGACCGGGTGCTCGAAGGCTTCTGGGTGGCGAGGCGCCGCATCATCGCCGAACTGGCAGGCATGGGCTTCGATCTGGTGCTGACGCCGAACTTCTCTGTGTGGCGGGCGGCCAGTCGCTGGGATCAGATCGTCCAGCAGAGAAGATCGATCGCTGTCTACCACGAGCTCGTGGAATCCGGGGTCCGCGCTGTCCCGGATATCGGCTTTAGCTTCTTCGAGCCGGACGGCCGGTTGTGGGCGGACTGGATCAATAGCCAGCCTGACCTGCAGGCGGTGTCGATCTTCTGCGGCGGCCGGAAGATCCACGCCGAGGTACGCGCGCACCGCGAGACCGTCGAGGACATCGCGCTCTTCCATCGCGCCGTGAGGCCCGACGTCACCTTCATCCTGGGTGGGATCCACGCTGCGGAGCGGCTCGTCGATTACCGGCGCGCGGCTCCACATCGTCACCTCGTGATCTGCAACGGGATGGCATACGGCCTGGCGCAGCGCCGCCGGTTGCTGGGGCGAGTCCACGACTCGGTGGCGCGATCGGCCCGCGAGTGCTTCCTCCTCAACTGCGCCGAGAACGACCGCGCCTACGCATCGATCCTGCGCGGGCTGGAG
>DATLRQ010000095.1:0-3904 GCA_035534555.1 Candidatus Micrarchaeaceae archaeon | reverse complement strand
GCCCATGCGGCCAGCGTCGGGCTGCGCGGCAGGATGGTCGGAATCCATGCCGACCTGTGTCGGGGTATCCGGCACGATGATGAGGCCGTCCTGCCCCATTTCCAAGAGTCGCCGCAGTCTGCGGTTGGAGTCCTGCGGAAGACCATAGCCGACGATCATCCGCCGCGTCCAAGGGCGTTGCGCGAACGTGTAATCCCTCGAGCCTCGGGTGAACGGGGGTCTCCCTGGGTCGCCCAGGTCACGGTCGTAATCGAGTTCGTTCGTGTCCTCAGGGCGATAGACATTCTTCCCCGCCATCGGTCCCCCTCTCCGGCCTAGGCCTTGGCCGGCACGTACTTCTCGCGGATTGCCGGCTTGTAGACCTTCCCGACGTGCGTTCTGGGCAGGCTGTCCCAGAAGTCGATGGACGTCGGTCTCATGAACGACGACGCCAGTCGATCACGGACGAACTCAAGGAGCTCCGCCTCGGTAACCTGCGCCCCTTGCTTGAGGACCACGACCGCCTTCGGCGTCTCCGTCCATCTGGAATCCGGAACTGCGATCACCGCACACTCTTTGACTGCAGGATGCTGGTAGATCACGTTTTCGAGGTCCATCGCGTAGATGGTCTCGTCTCCACTTCGGATGATGTCCTTCAATCGGTCGACGAAGTACAGATAACCATCCTCGTCCATTCGGCCGAGGTCTCCTGTGTGCAGCCACCCCGCGCGCAGCGTCTGCGCCGTGAGATCCGGCATCTTGTAGTACTCGCGCATGACCGTGTCGCCTCGGACGACGATTTCTCCGACCTTCCCCGCCGGCTGCTCATGCTCGTTTGGATCGACTATGCGCAGCTCGACGTTGCTGTAAGGCTTGCCGCAGCTGCCTTCTTTGCTGAGAGCCTCCCAACTCTGTAGCACCGTGAGCAAAGAGGTGGCGTCCGTTAGGCCCCACCCCTGCACGAAATCCGCCTTGGGGAAGATCGTCCGCACCTGCTCGAACATCTGATTGGTCAGGATGCTGCCGGCGGCCATCACCCAGCGCATGGTGGCGGCGTCGTACTTCTCCAGTCCGGGGGTCTGCAGCAGCTGCTGCAAGACGCCCGTGACGATCGCGGTGCGCGTGATCCCGTAACGCTGGATGTCTTCCATCATCCGAATCGAGTCAGGGCGTTGGTGGAGGATCGTCGTCGCGCCCATGAAGCTGCACTTCATCGTCATGTGCAAGCCGGCGTTGTGATAGAGCGGCAGGAGGTTGAGGTTCATGTCCCGCTCTTTCACATCGCACCAGAGCGCACTCGCGAAGATCATTCCGAAGTGTGCACCATGGGTGATCACGGCGCCCTTGGGCGTGCCGGTCGTGCCGCCCGTGTACAGGATCAGTGCATCATCGGCCTTGCTGACCGAGATCTCGGGGTCACCATCCACGCTCTTGTCGAGCACGTCGACGAGCGATTCGAAACCCTCGGCTGGATGATCGAGAGAGATAAAGAAGCGGGCCCGAGGCATGTCTGCCCTGACGGAATGCACCGTAGCAGCGAATTCACTGCCCGTCAGAACCCCAACTGCGTCGCAGTGATCAACCGTGTGTGCGATCTCTTTCGGTCCGAACAGGACGTTGATCGGGACTAAGACTGCGCCTGTGCTCAAGACCCCGAAATAGGCGACTACCCAGTCGATCGAATTGCGCGCCAAGATGGCGATCTTGTCGCCCTTGTGCACCCCGCGCTCGATGAGGGCGTTGGCCAGCCTGTTGACCGAGGAGTGAAGTTCGCCCCAGGTGATCACTCGGTCCTCGAATATGTAAGCGGGCTTGTTCTTAAAGCGCCGCCAGTTCAGCCGAGGCAGATCCGCGACCGTCATATCCTTGCCCACTTCGCCCTCTCCTCCTATCTGATCGCGGGTCCGGGCCCGCACAACTCGACCGCGTAGCAACGGTCGCCCACCGGCTGGCAGATGTCCAGATGCCGCAGCGAAGTCACGACTTTCATCTCGATCTCCTCTGCGGCTCTCATCGTTGTGCGATTCCGTCAAAGGTCAGGCGGCAGGCCAGCTTTGCGACCTCGGTCGCGCTAAGGCGCGCCTTGGGCGAGTACCACTGGAACAGCCAGTTATACATGCCGAGCAGCAGGTATGAGGTCACCTGCACGTCCTCGACTGCGAACTCGCCGCGTTCGACACCCTCCGCGATCACCTGACGAACCGTGACTTCGTATTCGTGCCGCAGCCTTAGGATCTCCGCCCGCTCTGCATCGTCGAGATGACGAGCGTCGAGCAAGAACACGCCAACCCGGTCGAGGTTATTCGCCAGCAGCGTTATGTGGGTGGTGATGATCTGCTCCAGCCGCTCACGACTGGTGCCGCGGGACGTCCTAAGAGTCTGGCGAGCAGACTGGACGAGTTCTCCGATCGGCTCGCGGCAAGCCAACCACAGAAGCTCGTGCTTGCCGCTGACGTGGTAATAGAGGCTGCCTCCTTCCATTCCCAGGTCGTGAGCCAGTTCTCTCATCGTTGACGATGGGTAGCCCTTGCGTCTGAAGAGGCCCGCGGCTGCATTGACAATCTCGTCGATCCTTCCCGACCGAACTCCGGGTACCAGATGCCTACCTAACGTTTGTTAGAAGGTAGCCCCGGTTCCTTCGCCTATAGAGGGTCTTTCGGCCCCTATCGCCCGGGTCTTTCGGCCCTGTTCCTCATTCATCGTTTGGCGCTCCGCCTCTTGAGCGGAATGACAGCCAAGAAGACAGCCAAGGTGTGCACTGAACGAAGGAGGTGGCTCTGACGTAGATAAGAACCGCTGAGTTCGATGCTGGCCAGCAGATGGGGGTGGTCCCCCCCGAAGCCGTTCTGCAGGGAATGGCTTCAAACCATCGCGAGCTGCGTCGGTCAAGAGCCGGTCGTGGTGAACGTCCGCGGAAAAGGCGCTGAAGGGGGGCAATATCCCATCCGCATCTCACGCCGCCCGCGCGTAGACGTGGTGGAGAGGGCTCTGGAGACCGAAGCTCCGGTGCGGGCGATCAAGGTTGTCGTAATTGACGTACTCGGCGAGCCGAGCATGGAGGTGTCGATCGTTGATGACAACCTCGTCCAGACACTCCGTGCGTATTGAGCGCACGACGCGTTCGCCGATGCGGCGGTCGCTTTTGCAGTGGGCACCGCAGCTCTTATGGCGTTCATTCATGGCTAAAAGTAGGAAGCGCTGCTAGGCAGCGACTATTGGCGATAGCCTCTGCATTCGATCTCAGCGGAGCGCCGATCGGGAAATGGTCCTCCAGCACTTCCTTGGTAAGGAAAAGGTCCCCGGTTCGAATCCGGGCGTGGGCTCCATCACCCCCTTTCGAATACAAAAGTCCAGCTTTCATCCTTAAATCACTCGCCAAAAGAAGTCTTTCATTTGTATGGGGGAACCGCGTCGATCCGCTCCATGCCCTAGGCGACGGGGCGTCGGCCGCAATGACCGCGCCTGCGCAGTGTCTGCTGCAGGTGGGCGTATCCGTTCGCGGTGCGAGCTCACCAAGCTGTCTAGGCCGAGTGACTCCCATTCGGACGGTTATTAGTGCGGAGCCGACGAGCCAAGAACCGCACGGCATCAGGGTGAACACGCGATCAGTCCGGGCGCGGTGGACACGCCAATGCTCAGAATCGCCGGCGTGGAAGGTCCACGCGTCTGGTTGGCATCCCCCGAATCCGCGCCCTTGTCGGGCTCTAACCTCCGACTCGACCCAGCCGATCGTGATACTTGATCTGGCCCGCGTTGACTCGGTAAGGTCGCCGGCAAAGAGCTGGGCCAGGCCCGGCGTTGTACCACAGGAGTTGGCTCGATGAGCACCACTACCGTTCGTATTACACGCCGGGCGACCTTCGCCGCCGCGCACGTCCTGTGTCGTCCTGAATGGAGTGAGGCTCGCAACCAGGAGGTTTTCGGT
>DATLRQ010000094.1:0-3017 GCA_035534555.1 Candidatus Micrarchaeaceae archaeon | reverse complement strand
ATGGCCGCGAGCACGTCCGGCATCGTTTCTTGGGTGGCGGTTCGCCGCCAGCCTGATGGCAAGGGCAGGATCGCCTTCATTTCAGTCAGCTGGCTCAGATCGTCTTCCTCGATCATGTGCTGGGTGCCGACTTTCGTCGACCTCAGTCGACCGGACCTGATCCATCTGCGGACCGTTTCCGGATCCCGTTTGGTCCTGCGTGCGGCCTCGGGAACCGTCAGCATTGTAGCCACATACTACAACAACTCAGATTTACCAAAGCTCGATGGGGAGGGCTGCCGGCGCTGGTGATCGGGCTCCAACGGTAGTGGTTGTGAAGAATGTTAAGCCGGGGATCGATCCTCGACCTGGAGGAGCTGGGCCGTCTTGCCCGCCCTCCCTGCTCGTCCCCCGGGACCCGGCAGGGGGGCGGTCGGGCCGGAGTGAGACCCGGGGCACCGCAAGACATTCCCTTCCACCTCCCCCCGGTCCGAGACGGCGCAAGTACTGATAAGCCTGGGGGGCTCCGCGGGACTGCAAGGTTAGCCGCCTTTGCCCCATAGAGCGTTGTAGTGATCGAGGACGGATTGAAGATCGAAACGCGGTTCGTCAATCCGTACGACACTCTCGAGTAGTTTTCGATCCGCTTGCAAGGCCTTGCGCCGTTCCGCACTCAGCCCGAACGACGCCGGTTGTTCCTCTAGCGGCGGCGCGGACAGCTCAGCGAGCTTTGCATCTACGAGCTTACGGAACTCCTTGGAGTCCATGTCGGCGCCCAACCTCGCCATCAACCCGAGATCGAAGAAGTCGCGTATCTGAGGCTCCTCGCGCGTAAATGCAGCCCGCACCTTCTCGGCACGGACCTCGGCGAACTCGAGAGCCCAGCAGTGTGCTTCGGAGTATCCAGGCAACAGAGCAGCGGGCAGGAGTTGCAGAAGAGGTGCTTTGCGCGGTTGCAGGTGGACCGGCCTGATAGCTGCTTCGACGGCGATGACCGCCGAGGCTGTAGGAAGAAAAGATGACGGATAGCGGACCTCCCAGATCGCGTGAGCGCCCTTTTCGGAGCGTGTGCCATCGAAGTTGATGAGCTCTATTCCGACTTCATGCCCGATTGCGTCCAGCGAACGGACGACCTCGTTGATGAGGCGGGCGTTGGTCGACTTATAGCGGGTCGGAGTTCCCGGAACCGTCACGTCAATGTCTTCGCTCATCCGGTGGTAGCCAAGGTCGACTTTGCTGAGACAAGTACCGCCCTTCAGAAGAAGGTCACGCTCGTGGACCTGGGCAAGTCCCCAAATGAGACGCGTTAGGAAGAAGTCTTTCTCCACCGTCCAGGGCTGCACTCTCTCGGCAGACGAAGTCTCTCGACACCAGTCGCTGAGCTGCTGCTGTTCAGGTACGGGTGGGAGAGCCATCGCTCGTGTTAGTTAGGTCGTTTTCCGAGATATGCCACCGCGAGTTGACCGGACCTCGGCGCGGTCCAGGAACCATCGCGGGGACGTTCTTGGTATTTCGTACCTGGTCCTCGATTCGAGCCAGTTGCTGCGCAGGGGCGTCGTGCCGTTCCATCAGGACCCCGAGTCGTTGAAGACTAGACATCCCAGACAGCCTCAAAGCGTATGTGACAAGTTGATCAAGGTTGACCTTGCTTAGTGCGTGGTCGACCGCCCGCACCCCTTGGGCTACGCCCCCGAAGGCGTACGGATAGTTCAGCGCATCGGCGAGCGTCCTTTCGGGGTCTGACATCCACACCGGCACCTGTTCGACGATTACCGACGCCAGCCCGACCTCAAGTTCTGCGGCCGGCACACTATGAAAACGGACTCTCGCGTTCGCGATGATTTGCGGCATCCGTCGCTCGGCGAGAAACACGTCGACCACAGATGCGTGCATCTGGTCGGTCAAGCGGTGGACCGTAAGCGCAGCTAGACCGCCGATGTAGTACCGCTTTCCGCTCAGCGCTTGCGCCACGGTCGTGTATGCCGAGGCCGACCATGGCCGTCCAACGGCCCGAAGGGGTCGGATGACGTAGACGCCTCTGCCGACTCGATCGAGCACTCCTTTGCGCGCCATACTTGCGACCACCTTCGTGGCCGCGCCACCGATCAAGTCCTTAGCCTCGCCGGTAGTGATTCGCGTTTGTTGTCGTCGATCGAGTTCAGAAAGCAGAGCCAACTCGCTCGGCGACAGCCGGGGCCAGTTGTAAACCACGCGTCCATAATACCGGATTCGGGTATTTCGCCCACGCGTCTTACATAAACCCAATACCGTACTCCACCCCCGTTGTCGGCGAATGATCGTTCCCTGGGACGATCATTTCCGATCATTCCGCCCCCGCGCCTCGCAAATCGCCCCATTTCTCGACCCATGGCGGCCTGCGTGCCTGAACGCTGAACTACTTGCGCGAGGCCGGTTTTCATGGCGCTCGCCGGGGTGCCCACCTGGGGGGGCCGCAGCTCCCGGTCCTGGACGCCGTCGACGGCTCCGTCTCTGCACCGTGTGCGGCCGGCCTGTTGTCCGCGAGGACCAGTCGGCGCTGCAGCTGGTCGGCACGTGGGCGCATCGCTCGTGCTGGATCGCTGACGCCCCCAGGCGCGACCTGGCGCTACGATCCGCGCGTGAGCGCGTGGGCAGACGCCTCGCTGTAGCTGACTACCTGCTCGCCCAGGTCGAGTGGGGAGGTCTGCCGCCGCTGGCGGCGGGCGCTCTCCTCGTGTCAGCCGATGCTGGTGATAATGACCGTTATAGGCAGCATAAGGCAAGATCGGGCTTGATTCTTCCAATCCTTCGGCCCACCTCCACCTAGAGCGCGAGATGAAGCCGCAGCGCCTCGTCTACCTTGAGCGGGCGATTTGTTCGCTCGAACCACGAAGAGTTGCTACGCGGCGACCGTCACTTGGAGGAGCTGCGGGCGCTCCTTTTCCTCCGGAATTGGTTCGCCTGAGGCCACCAGGTCTGCCAGATAGAGGGCGATAGCCTCCTGCGCGTGGGCGATGCATTCATCTGTGGTCTCACCCTGCGTGATGCAGCCTGGAAGA
>DATLRQ010000093.1:0-2270 GCA_035534555.1 Candidatus Micrarchaeaceae archaeon | reverse complement strand
TGGCCGTCGCCCTGGACCGCGAGCTCGTGATCTGGGAGGAGACGCGGGCTCGAATCGAGCGACGGGTGCGGCGCATGCACGAGGCCGGTTTGCTGGAATCCCCAGAGCTGACGGAGGGCAACCTGCGCATGTCGCGCATCCCGGCCCGCCCCGCGCACGTGTTCAAGAACAGGCGTGGCATGGCTCCCGGCGTGCTCTACGAGTCGGATGGCAAGCGCATCTTCGTCCTGCCCGGCGTCCCGCTCGAGATGAAAGGCATCTTCACCGAGGAGATCGAGCCCGTATTCCTTGCGGGCGGGTCGGTGGCCACCGTCCGCGAGCTGCGATTCACGTTCGCGGTGGAGGCCCGCTTCTACCCGCTCATGAGCGAGCTCGAGGCAAGCTTTCCCGATGTGTCGGTCGGCTCATATCCCAACTTCGAGACCAAGGAGCTCGTGATCCGCTGCCTAGGCACCGACCCCAGGCGCGTCGAGGAGGTGATCGAAGTCGTCCGCCGGCGATCGGCCGACCTGGGCATGACGGGCGAACGCCGCTGACTTGAAAACGATCCTCGTAGCCGACTAAATTATTCGCCCGTGAAGCCTCAGGTGATCTGCCTGCCCGGCGGTGTCGCGCCGGCGGCCCAACGGTACGCCCCGCTCGAAGCGGCGCTCGATGGCTCGGCCGACCTTCAGCTGAAAGACCTTGAGGTCTATAGGGATGACGCGCCGCCCACTGATTACTCCGTCGAGCTCGAGCTGGCGGCGCTCGATCGTTTTGCCGACTCGCTGGGATTGGATCGCTTCCACCTGATCGGCTACTCCGGCGGAGGCTTCATCTCACTGGCGTACGCCGGCATGTATACCAATCGACTTCTCAGCCTTGCCCTGTTCGAGCCGGCCCGCGTGCCGGGCGAGATGACTGTCGCCGAGCAGGACTTCGCAGACCACCTGGCGAGCAGGCTGGCGGGGCTCCGCGGACCGGACTATATGGCCGCCTTCGTCCGCGAGCAGGTCAAGCCCGGCGTTGAACTACCCCCCGCGCCGCCGCCAAATCCTGCCATGGCCAAGAGGCCGGGAGGCATCGCCGCAATGCAGCGAGCGTTCGATGCTTTCAAGTTCGACCGGAATCTTCTGCGCGATGGCAGGTTCCCCGTCTACTACGCGTACGGTGATCTTTCACACGAGGAACAGGGTGTCAAAGCAGGCGTCCTCGCCCGACTGTTTCCCGACATCCAGGTTCGGAGGTTCGAAGGCGTCCACCATTTCGTGCCGGCTGACCAGATCTACAGCAGGGCGCACGCGGCGGAGCTGCAAGACCTCTGGCACCGCGCCGGGCCCAGCTAGCTCCTCGCCGCGCACAGCGTCTACGAGCCGGTGAACTCTGGCTCCTGACGGTTGAGAAAGCTCATGATTCCGATGGCGGCGTCGGTGGTCAGTGAAGCGCGGGCGAAGTTTTCGGATTCGATCGCGAGCGCCTGCTCCAGCGGTAGGTCGTAGCCTCGAAGCACCGCATCCTTGATCATCGCGATGGCGAACGTGGCCGCCTTCGCCAGCCTGGCGGCCAGCGCGTCGACGGCGCCTTCGAACTCGTCAGGCGAAACTGCCATGTCGACCCATCCGACGGCTTCCGCCTCCTTGGCCGACAGTCGGGTCGACTCGATGAGGAATCGCACCGCCCGGGCCTTTCCGATCAGCCGCGGCAGCCTCTGGGTCCCGCCGGCGCCAGGGATGATGCCCAGCGAGGACTCGGTCTGGCCGATCTTCGAGCGGCCGTCATCCACCATGACCCGGTAGTCGCAGCACAGCGCCAGCTCGCTGCCTCCTCCAAGCGCGTGGCCGTTGATGGCCGCGACGACCGGCTTGGGGCAAGCCTCGATTGCCGCGAAATGCCCGTTCATCCGCTTCATGAACCCCGCGATCTGGTCGGCCGCGTCAGGCGCGCTGCGATCGATCGTGGCCATCGCAGTGAGGTCAGCGCCCACGCTGAAGTACTTCTCGTAGTCGGACGCCAGCACGACGACCCGCACGGCCGGGTCTGCTCCGAGCGCTCCGAACTCCGCGGCGAGCTCGGCCATCAAATCCTCGGCGATCGAGTTGTTGCCTTTGCGGTGCATCACCAAGCGGGCCACGCCGCCCTCCCGCTTTACGTCGACCAGCTCTCCCACGGCTATGCCGTGAACAGGGGAATGCCGCCGGCGACCTCGATCACCGCGCCGGTGATGTAGCCGGCCTCGTCAGAGCACAGGAATGCGATCGTGTTGGCGATGTCGTCGGGCTGGCCGAACCGCT
>DATLRQ010000092.1:0-95202 GCA_035534555.1 Candidatus Micrarchaeaceae archaeon | reverse complement strand
AAAGGCCGAGGCTATGGCCCGCGATGCGATCGCCCTGTTTCTGGACGTTCCGACCGATTCCTTTGAAGTCAGGGTTGAACCCATCCTGCCCCGTGAGCTGCAGAAGAAGGTAGGGCGGGCGAAAAAGGTGCGGGGCGAGGCTGAGCTACTACAAGCTGAGGCGGCGACGGTGAGCGCCGCCGTAGCTGCAGACCTGGTCCAGGGAGCTCACCTGACGGTGCGGGACGCCGGTCGCGTCTTGGGACTCTCCCACCAGAGAATCGCTCAGTTGCTCAAGGCTTCATCCGGTCACAAGCGGCGTACGGTAGCTCGTCCCACGAGGTATTCCCGACACTAGAGCAAGGGCCAGCCAGAGGCGATCTCGTACAGGAACGCCGGCGAAAAAACGCGCGAAATGGTGGTACTCACCGAATACGAGTCGCGATTTCCGAACGTGCCGGGTCGATCTGATCCTCCTCCGGCTGAAAGGCTCCCACACTTAGGTCTTACCCGTCGAGCCGGCGGATAAACGCGCGTGGAATGGCTGCGGCGGGGCGTAGGCTGAGGCAGTTAGCAAGCCGCTAGGCGATGCCCGTCTTCGCGACCAGCTGGAATCGCTGTACGCCATCTCGGTCGAGATCGCGATGCTGCACGAGCTGCATCCGGTCCTGGATCGAACGCTTGCGCACTGCCTGAGCCTCACTCGCTCCAAGTTCGGCTTCGTTGGCCTAACCGACCCATCCGGCGAGATGATGGACGTGGCCGCGATCAAGGGCTTCCGACCGACGGACCCGACCTTCTACGACCGCTTCCGGATGATTCCCGTGCGTCCCACCATCTTCGGGGTGGCCCTTCGCGAGGGGCGCGTCAGCATCTCCAACGACGTGATGAACGATCCGAGCCGAGTGGGCCAGCCCCCCGGCCACCCGCCCGTGCGGACCTTTCTCGGGGTACCCCTCCGGCTTGGCGATCGCCTCATCGGCATGATCGGCGTCGCCAACCACCGTGCTGGCTACTCGGAGGACGACGGCCGGTTGCTTTCGACCTTTGCCAACCAGGCCGCGGTCGCGATCGAGAACGCGCGCCTCATCGAGTCGCATCGGGAGCTGATCGAAAAGCTCAGGGCCGTCAACCGCGAGCTCGATGAGGCAGAGCGCGAGCAGGCCTTGCAGCGCGAGCGTCAGCGCATCGCTGAGGAGCTGGGCGGTGAGCTCGAACGTGCCGTGTTCGAGATCGGCCAGCGGATCAACTCGGTGCTGGCCAGCTCGCAGCTCGACGCCCAGAACACGGTGCAGCTGTGCCGGGCCAGGAGCATCGCCGCCAAGACGGCCGAGACCGCGCACCCGCCAGACCTCAACCCTCGACAGGTCGAGATCCTCCGCCTGGTGGCTCAGGGCCTCACCAACCGCGAGATCGCGAGCCGGGTTCACCTCAGCGAGAACACGATCAAGACCCACCTGCAGACGATCTTCAGCAAGCTGAGCGTCCGGAACCGGGTCGAAGCCGCGGTCGCCGCGGCCAGCCAGAGGATCACCTAGCCTCGACCCGCCGGCGCACTCCAAC
Organism: Candidatus Micrarchaeaceae archaeon; assembly: GCA_035534555.1. Lineage (GTDB taxonomy): Bacteria > Chloroflexota > Dormibacteria > Dormibacterales > Dormibacteraceae > Palsa-872. The sequence goes on along the minus strand of DATLRQ010000092.1, from coordinate 93,660 downwards.
GGGTGGTGCGGTTTTCACCGGATTGGAGGCTCGAGACCGTCCGGTCGGGCGATGACTTGAGTGTGATGTGGGTCCCACCATTGGGGGGTATGACCAAGCTCACAATCGATTCCCAGGATGCCTCGCTGGAGAGCCGGCGGCGGCGGGACATCATCGTCATCGGTCCTCAGGTCATGATCGCCTCGGCGCAATCGATAATCCATCGGGGGCCCGCTGTTAAGAGCGCTCCCCAAGGCTCCTGACATGTCGTCGGACTTGGAAACGCCAGCCGCACAGACCGGCCCCACGGAGTTGCTGCGCGTCCTGGTCGTCCAGGACCACCCTCTGCTTGCGTCGGCGCTCGCGCTGATCATCGAGGCCGAGGCGGACCTCAGAGTGTGCGGCGTCGCCCGGACGGGGAGTGCCGCGGAGGGCATGGCCGTCAGAGAGAAGCCCAGCGTGGTTTTGATTGACTTCTACCTGCCGGACATGACCGGGCCGACCGCGGCCGGCATGATCCGCGCCAGGGAGCCCGACATGGCGATCGTCTTCCACAGCGCTGAAGAGTCTGAATGGGCCCTGCTGGATGCCATCGACGCGGGCGCGACCGCCTACCTGACCAAATCGGCGACCGCAGACCAGATCGTCGAGGCCATCCGGCGGACGAGCAAGGGCGAGGTGCAGATCCCGGTCTCGCTCTTCGCAAAAGCGATAGCGCGTCAGCGGGAGGTGGCCAAAGAACAGAACAGCCGCGACCGGCTCAGCGCGCAGTTCACGAGCAGGGAGCTGGCAGTCTTGAAGCTGATGGCTCAGGGGCTGGATACGAACGCGATGTCGCAACGTCTGGGGGTCGCGTCGCACACCATCGAGTGGCATGTGAGGCACGTGATCGAGAAGCTGGGCGTCCACTCCAGGCTCCAGGCCGTGATTGCAGCGGCCCGCGCCGGCCTGATCCAGGTTCCGCGCCCGAGCGCTTAGTGCGTTGACTGGAGGTGAGCTTTCTCAACCGGCTCATCAGGACCGTTCACCCGCCAGATCAGCCATGGTGCTGCGACCGTTGCCGCGAGTCGTCTCTCGGGCGCATACGGCGCCGCTGCTGGGCGCCGCCAGCGCCCCGGGCTCAGATCCCGCCTTGCGCACGACGAGGGTCCGGCCAAGACGAGGTCCAAACCCGTTGACGAAACTCCGCGGTGTAACCGCGTCTTCCCATGCTGTCCTCCACTGTCTTGGGGGGACAGCAGCATGGCGGATTCCAATAATCCGACTCCAGGAAATCCAAGGCGCACTATTAACCGCGTGGTTCCGGGTTCGAATCCCTACTCCAGAGCCAATACGAAGTCGAATTTCGCTGAACCGTGGGCTCGCCGTCCAGAGTTGTAGCTAGGCCGCGGGCGAAATTTAGGCGCAGATCGCGGTACTGCTCGGCGGCGATGAATGGGCCGCGCCTCGCGGCTCGACTCCGGCGCTATCGTCCGACTACCTTGACCGGGCAGGCATTCGGCCGGTCTCCTCCTGCTCAACGGTGATCGATTGGAGTTGGATGACGTGCGCCTCGAAGATTTGTCGGGCCACGTCCAGCAGCTTGTTGACTTGACGATCGCGAAGTCGGTAAAAGATGACGTTGCCCTCCCTGCGCGTATCGACCAGGTTCTTCATCCGCAGGATCGCCAGCTGTTGAGAAACCGTAGAGCCCTCGGCCGACATTGCCAGTTGCATCTCGGTAACACTCTTCTCCCCGTCGCGGAGAAGCTCGAGGATTCGGATTCTGGCCGGGTGTGCGAGCGCCTTGAAGAGCTCGGCCTTGAAGCTTTGTAAAGAGCGAGGCATATCTTTGAAGATTCTAAACTAGTACGGGTCCACTCCCGTCGTCAGCCCGCGTTTTAGCCGCAACGACGGGTTGGCCGGAAGCGTGGTCGTTGCAACGGGTCAGTGTTGCTAGAATATTGCAAGATTCAAATGTACAGAAGGACTTGCCCGTGATTCAAGGAGTACATGCCCAAAGCGTTGTCTTCATCGGCGTCGAGTCGGTCGAGGGCCTACTTCAGGGGGGACTCTGGCCGGGGCCCCACGGCTATGCGTCCACCGCCGAGCTCACGTTCACAGGAACCCGACCCGACCGGTTAGTGGTGCGGATCGGAGAGGTCCGGTCGACAAAGAAGACCGCGTCATGCAGCTTCCATCTGGAATCCCCCAAGGAGCGCTTCAAGCCTAAGGTCAGGGGCACGCTTGAGTTCACCACCGTTCCGCTTCGAGGCCGTACCAAAGTAATTCTTCAGGGCATGGCAGGTCGCGATCTGATCGGCACGCCGGCGAGTACGGAGACTGTCCGGGGAGTCGCCAATGAATATGTTCGTCAACTACTGGATGAGATCGCCAGGAGGCTTGAGGAGCTGGCTAAGAGCAAACCAGCCAAGGCCAAGGCGGGGTCCTGAGGGCTGGCTGCGACTAACCGCTCGTCTTTGTCTGTGGTGCAGCGATCGTCCAGCGCCGGCGCGGGCCTGATCGGCGCCTGGACGCGATTGCGCAGACCGGCGCCCCGATCCCATTCGGTCGGGCGCAATGACTGTAGGCCTCCGATTGATCATGCCTTCAAGTAGCAGGTGATAGCGCCTCCGTACGTACAAGATGCACGTATCGCGTGGGCCAATGAGGGCTAAGACACACCAGAAGATTGAAGCGAAGTTCGAAGACGAGCTCATGGCCGTGGCCGAGCAGCTCATCGTCAAGGGCAAGGAGCAGGGCTACCTCACGCCCGACGACATCCTCCACGGCTTCCCCGAGATCGACGCCGAGCCTGACCAGATCTTCCGCATCTTCGCCGCGTTCAAAGAGATCGGGATCGAGGTCACCGACGGCGAGAAGGATTTCGAAGAGGTCGAGCAGATCGACGACGAGATGCTCCTCGACATCGAGATGATGGACTCGGTCTCCCTCGACGACCCAGTGCGCATGTACCTCAGAGAGATCGGGCGCGTCAGCCTGCTCACCGCCAACGATGAGGTCGAGCTCGCGCAGGCGATCGAGGCGAAGCCGCTACATGACGCGCTGAAGGCGCTGAACGTGGTCGAGGAGATCGACAGCCGCCAGCGCTCCGTCGAGGAGATGCTGCCGGACATCATCGAGCGTCTGGCCACGGTCGAGCGCAAGGGCCATCAGGCATACATCGCCCGGGAGCTCCTCGGCCTCGCCGACATATCTACGTTGCAGATCCTGCTCGACGCCGCCCCGGCCGAGCGCCGGCGCCAAGCTATCAACGGCACCGCCCGACCTCGGGTTGGAGCGGAGGCGGCGGTGGAGTCGTACAGGATCGCGCGCTACCGGCTGACCGAGAGGTACGAGCACGCGTACGAGGCGAAGCAACGGCTGACCGAGGCCAACCTGCGGTTGGTGGTGTCGATCGCCAAGAAGTACATCGGTCGCGGCATGTCGTTCCTCGACCTCATCCAGGAAGGCAACATGGGCCTGATCCGTGCGGTCGAGAAGTTCGACTACCACAAGGGCTACAAGTTCTCGACGTATGCGACGTGGTGGATCCGGCAGGCCGTCACGCGCGCCATCGCCGACCAGGCGCGGACGATCCGCATCCCGGTGCACATGATCGAGATCATCAACAAGCTGGTCCGCGTCTCGCGGCGTCTGCTCCAGGAGCTGGGCCGAGAGCCAAGCGACGAGGAGATCGGCGAGGAGATGGGGATCACGCCCGAGAAGGTTCGCGAGATCGTGAAGGTCTCGCAGGACCCGGTGTCGCTGGATACGCCCATCGGCGAGGAGGGGGACTCGCACCTCGGCGACCTCGTCGAGGACCGCGAGGCGGTCTCGCCCTCGGACGCCGCCTTGAGGACCATGCTTCACTCCGAAATCCAGGGAATACTTGACACCCTCACACCCCGCGAGCGCCGTGTCCTCCAGCTGCGCTTCGGCCTCATCGACAGCCACCAGCGGACCCTGGAGGAGGTCGGCAAGCGCATCGGGGTCACCCGAGAACGCATCCGCCAGATCGAGGCCAAGGCGCTGCGCAAGCTCCGCCACCCGTCGCGCTCAAAGAAGCTCCGCGACTACCTGGAATAGCCTAGGGGCTTGTGTTCGGTGAGCTCAAGCGGAAATGCTGGCGCGCACACCGTCGTCAGTTTAGGTAACGTGTCGTGAGCCGGTAGTTGGGCACACGAACTAAAGGCAGTCGCTGTTTGCGAAACGCCACCGAGGGTGGTTAGGTGGGTTCTATGGATTTCGACACGTCGGTTGCGGCACATTCTGTCGGGGACGAGCGTCGACAGAAGATCTTGGACAAGCCGGGCTTCGGACAGTTCTTCACTGACCACATGGTCACCGCGCGTTGGGGCCCGAACACAGGTTGGCACGACGCCCGCCTACAAGCCTATGCGCCAATCTCATTGGATCCCGCATCAGCAGTACTCCACTATGGTCAAGCCGTCTTCGAAGGGTTCAAGGCCTACAGGCATCCGGACGGCTCGATTGTCACCTTCCGGCCCGAATCTAACGGCCGGCGCTTTCAGCGATCGGCCGCACGGCTGGCTCTTCCTGAGCTGCCCGTTGAGGATTTCATGCGGGCTTCCGATCTGCTAATCACCAAGGACCGCGACTGGGTCCCAGCTGATGACAAGGGCGCACTCTATATCCGGCCGTTCATGTTCGGAACCGAGGCTTTCTTGGGCGTGCGTCCCTCGCGCTCAGTGCAATTTATCCTGATTGCGTCCCCAGTCGGCTCGTACTTTTCGGCGGGCGTGGGCTCGTTGTCGATATGGCTCTCCGAGAGCTACACGCGAGCGGCTCGTGGTGGGACCGGTGCCGCTAAATGTGCTGGTAACTATGCGGCGGGAATGCTGCCGCAACAGGAAGCCACGGACAATGGATGTGACCAGGTGGCCTTCCTAGATGCCGCCGAGCAGCTCTGGATCGAGGAGCTGGGGGGCATGAATATCTTCTTCGTCAAGCGAGACGGCACACTGATCACCCCCGAGCTCACTGGCACCATCTTGGAGGGCGTGACGAGGGACTCGATCCTGACTCTGGCGAGCGAACGCGGTCATCAAGTAGAAGAGCGACGAGTCAGCATCGAGGAGTGGAGACAAGAGGCGGTTCGCGGGGAAATTACAGAGGCATTTGCCTGCGGGACCGCAGCCGTGGTGACACCAATCGGACGTCTCAAGTGGTCGACCGGCGAGCTTGTGATGGGCGATGGAGAGCAGTGCGGCCCTGTCACAGCCGAGATGCGGCAGGCGCTGATCGAGGTGCAACGTGGCATTGTTCAGGACGAACACGGCTGGATACATCACGTCTGCTAATGCCGGTTCGGAAGTACTTACCGGTCAAATTTGTTCTTGCTGATGAGCTATTCACGGAATGAGCTTCCCCATGACGGCCTTGCGGGGTCCGATATTCCTCGGGACCAAGCGGTCATCGTCCTGGATCAACACGTCAGTTCGAGACATTTCAGTCTGCGGCGATTGAACGCCTAATGCTCGTGCTTCCGCTGCGGGCGCTCGCAAGGCCGAGCACGCACCCTCAACGTCTTATCGCCCGACCGCGCCTCGCTCGCCCGGCGTCTAGTGGAACAAGTCGAGGGGTAGAAAGGCTGAGACGACCCAATTGGGCGCGTCGACGACTTCGCTGATCTTGAGGTCGACAGCCACCGAGCAGAGCGCATAGGCCTCCTGCGGCTCGAGGCCATAGCGTCGGGTCAGGTGCACGATCATGCGTTCGACGGCTTGGCGAGTCGCGGCCATGAGGTCGGACGCGACGCCGGTAGTAGCGTGGTAGCCGGCGATCGCCGCCTCAGGGCGTTCCAGAGGTCGGGTTACGTCGAACTCCGGGGCGTCCACGTCCAGGTCTCGCCGCACGCTGAGCCTGACGGTCACCGTAGAGGGGGATTCGATCGCGGTCCCGCACACCTCGCCGTCACCCTGGGCGGCGTGGGTGTCGCCAATTCCTAAGAGCGCGCCCTCTACCTCGATTGGCAGGTACAGGGTGGCGCCCTCACCGAGCTGCTTCACGTCCAGGTTGCCACCCACCCGCCGGGGCGGGATCACCGAATGGACTCCGGGCTCGGCCGGCGCAAGCCCGATCACGCCACAAAAGGGTTTCAGGGGGACGCTGATGCCGTCGCGAAAGAACGCGCAACCGTCGCCGCCGATCTCCCAGACTTTCAGCCATGGACTGGCAAATTGGTCAGCAAGAAGGCCAAACCCCGGGAAGATCGCAGTCCAGCCGTACGAGCTCATTGCCATGCGCAGAATCTCAATCGCAAGGACATCCCCGGGCCGCGCACCTTCCACGTAGATCGGCCCGCACGTCGGGTTTACCTTCTCGAAGTCGAGGCCCGTCACAGCGTCGATCCCGGACCCTGGTCCGATCTGGCCCCCCGAAGCATCGGGAACCTCGAGTGTGAGCTCGGAACCCGATCGGACGGTCACCACTGGTGCTCGATCATTCGACCAGTTCAGTTGGACCTGGCTGACGACATCGTGGATGGAGGTCCCGACCTTGGGTTGACCCCGTTTCTGAGGGCCGCTCATGCCATCAGTCCTAACCCCTGAACTTCTGGAGCACCCAACCCTTGTCCAGGTCGGATACCTGGTGGAATTCGACGCTCACGGTCTTGAAGCGCCACTCACCGTTCTCGCGCACGAACGTGTCGTTGTAGACGGCGCTCATCACGACCGCGTCGTTTACGTCGCCTCCCGTCGCGCGCGTCATGGTCGCAAGCTCGATCAGGTACCAACTGCCACTTGCTGTCTGCCCGTCGTCGCTGACATTCACCACCGGGCAGATCATAAAGTGGAGCGCCCACAGGATCTCGGAGCTGATCTTCGACTGGAACTCATGGATCGCGGCCCGTCCGTGATAAGTCCCGAACGAGTTGCTTGTCCAGAGCGAGTCCTCCACGAAGAGACTCGCCATCCCGTCGGCGTCGTACCCGTGATCACAGTAGTACGCGTAGCGAGCCTTGAGATTCTTGATCGCCTCGACGTCCTCGAGTCGAGCCAAGCGTGACTCGAGGCTCTCGCCTGTCCGGCGTCCGAAGAATTCGCCCATGCTTCCGTACCTCCCTAACGCTCGACTCGGGCCCGGCCCGGTGCGGCTCCTGAGCGCGCTATCAGGATCATAGGCCCCTCGGTACCGGCGGCTGGTCGGCGTCGAAGGCTATGGCGACTCACAGTTGAAATGGGCGCCGCTGTTCGAGCAGATGCTCTCGACATTCAGTTTCGGGACGCTGATAGCGCCACCGTTCTAAGCGGTCGCGAAGGTCTCCTAGGTCGAGAGTGCGAAGAGCGTCCACTAAGGGAGCCAAAGTCGAATTTGAATGTTGTCCTAACGGGCAAGGTCCGCCCGATCTGCTGAATCGGTTTTACATCAGTACTACATCAGTCTGGCGCCGACTGACCCATCGAGATCGAGGGAATCGACCGGTCGGTGTCCCCATCGTGGTGCTCGTCAGTACTGCCAAGCGCAGCACCGATTGCTGGATCGCAAGCAATTGCTGACTCTGTTACGCCGGAGTCGGTATGAATAGCGAGTGTCAGGAGTTCACAAGCGTCGCGGGTCCAGCCACGATACGGCCGATCAGGCTGTCGAGGCGATCACACAGGCCCCAATTCATGGTCGCGATATACGCGGAAATCGTTGCCATGAATCTGACAATCCTCGAGCGCATCCGTCAGCTGGTGGTCAGGAATTCGCACCCTGGCGATAGCCCGGCTCGCTTGACCAACCTGCGCCTGGTTCTTTTCCAGCTTGACCGGGTCGGCGAGCGTCTTGCTTTTTGGAACGGCCGAGTGCGTTCGCTGGTCGAAACCCGACTTGGATGAGCATTGATTCCGCGGGCTGGCCCACCTCTTGCTTCACACGTCGGGTCAGACCGGACGGAGGACCAGTGAGTAGCCTCGCCCCGGCTTGTTGACAATGTCGACTGGTACCGCCAGGTCGACAAGGATCTTGCGAAGCCGTCGGATGTAATTGCGCACCTCTTCGGGGAAGAGGGCCGGATCCGACCAGGCGTGGCCCAGTATCTGAGTCGTGGTGAAGTAACGGTGCGGGTGGTTCAAAAGGAACTCGAGGAGTTGGAATTCCCGGTTGGTGAGGGCCACCTCCTGGCCCTGATGCCGGATCATCCGCCCGTTTGGGTCGAGCCACATTCCCTGGAGGTCCCAGATCCGCGCGTACCACAGGTCTAGGCGCCCCTGGTAGCCCTGCATCTGCTCCTCGATAATCCGCAGATCCGCTTCAGCGGCCTTGCGCGCTGTCGGGTGGAGAGTCGCGATATCGCGGTTTACGCGATCCAGGATCCCCCGCTTGAACTCGAGCAGGTCCGCATAGATGCTCATCCAATGACGGGCATCCTCCCAGTGGGCGGTCTTGAGGTCCTCGCCCTCCAGAGGTCGTGACGCGCGCGTCTTCGTCGGACCGGCCACTAGGGCCAATACTAGGCCGCCCTTTGTTCTTGCCGCACGGTAGCCGCGAAACAATTTCGCAGAACTGTAGATCGGAGGCATTGTTGCTGAACTTCTAATGCTGGACGCCTTAATAAGGTAAGGACATGACAGAGATCCTTGCCAAACGCGGGCGCCCGGACATCGACGCGGCCGAGCGTGGTGGCGACTGGAGCCAGCGCATGGATGGCGAAGTCGTCCCTGACGAGGCGACCATGCAGCAAGCACTCTACTGGAGGGATATCTACGCCGAGATCTACGCCATGGAGGAAAAGGTGGTGGCCCGCGTCCGGCAGCTGATGAAGGCGCAGTCTGAGGTGGCCCGCCGCGAGGTCGAGCTCACGAATGTGCCGGTGGTCGAGTCCCAGGCCGAGCGCTTCCGTCAACGCCTCGGCTATTGGGAGACGCGGGTGAAGGACCTCAGCGAAGCGTCACGACTTAGCCACATCAGCCACATTTAGTTTCGTGTGGCGACGCCGGGGGGGGGTCAGGCGAACAGAGCGGTCTTTCGACGGCACCCCATCCGCCTGACAAGAAACCACTCCACCTCGGATTTGGTTCCGTCAGCTAGCCTACGTCTGGTGCCATAACAGCGGCAGCAACAATGCTCGGGTAGGACTACCAATCTCCAGCCTGACGCAGGGCGAGAGGTCTGGCGTCGGGGTCGTAGACGTGGTGGTAAAGCGGCTCAGCCCAGAGCTTCGTCGCCAGCGAAAGAGTCACTCGGGGATGGGGCCTCACCCGCCCCGGCGGCCGCTCGCCGCGCCGGCCGCCCTGGTGCCACTGCTCCAGGGCTAGCGCGACAGCCCTGAACCTCGCCACCGCCTCGACGGGATCGAGCAGACCTTGATCGTCACCCTCTGTGCGACCGAGGTGCTCGCGCCACAGCTGCAGTCGCAAATCGCGGGCGTACGTTCGCGCGCCGTCGCCCAGGCCTGCCGGGTCGACGGGTTCACGTCCATCGTGTGCTGTGTCCACAACAGCGCATGCGATCTCGGAGTCGTGGCTCCACGACCTCCGGTTGAAATTGTCTGATCCAATCGATGCCCAGACGTCGTCGATCACACTGATCTTGGCGTGAACGTACACAGGAAATCCGGCTACGTTCTCGATGTCATAGATGGCGACACGCTGGCCCCCCGCATCGAGCAGGACCTGCACCGCCTGCTCTCGGCCCACCTGGTTCGGACGCAGCGTGAGGGCGCCGGCCTGGTCGAAGAATCTTGGTACGACCGCAATGAGATGCAAGGACGGGGTGGCCCGCAGGGCGGCTGCGAATATCCTGGCCATCTCGGTCGACCAGAGGAACTGGTCTTCGATATAAATGAGCCGGCGTGCTCTCTGAATTGCCTTCCTGAATCCGCGAGCGACGCTGCGCTCACCCTGGGGAGCGAAAGGATAGCCACCATGCCGACGCGCGTAGGTTCGCAGGACCTGGACCGCATGCGTTCCGCTTGGCGGGGGATCAGCTGGCATCGGCGGCAGGGTGCTTGCCTTGCGATCGGTGTGGCGTAGCAGGTCATGCAGGATCCCGATCGGGTCGCGGCTAAGCCGGCCCCGGTCATTCCAACGTTCCCGAAAGCAGAATTCCAGGTCTCCGACCGCCGGACCGTGGACGGCGATCTGAGCGTCGTGCCATGGAGGCCTATCGCCATAGGCCGGCGCCATCGCCTGACGCTGCCGGTCGCCGTGATGGTCGGCGTCGTCGCGCCGGCTGTGGCAGAGGTCGATTCCACCGACGAAGGCGACGTCGCTCTCGGTACCGGCTGAGTGGCGGATGACGACCAGTTTCTGGTGATGCGAACCACCCAGGCGCACACGCTGATCGAGCAGGACCTCGCCCCCGGCGGCGTTCACCTGCACGCCCAAATGTCGGTTCGCCTTGGCGCTAAAACCGAGCCGGTCGGCGTGCGATCTCCAGAGCAGCCCTTTGACGCTCACGCCTCGGCGCGCGGCTGCAGCCAGGATTGCTCCCACTTCAGTATCCGGATCGTCGCTCAGAAGTTGGTCGGGGTCGCCGCGCCAGTCGGTGAAATAGACACGATCACCGGCGCCAAGCTTGCGGATGGCTTCCAGCAACCTGCGGAAATACGTAGCTCCATGTAGGAGCGTTTCGACCTTGTTGCCGGTGCTCCAGGCCTGGCCGTTCGGGCGCCGCCGGTCAAGCGCCGTGAAATCGTTGCCGCGTTCCGAGCTGGTCAGAAACCAGTCTTCGAGGCCACCGTCAGGCGTCTCCTTTTGCTGCATCGCACGAACGATACCCGCCGCTCACAATCCCCGCGCCAGGTGAGAGTCGGGGAGCGTTACAGGCCCTAATCGCCGTTCCCGTCCTGACCTGTTGAGCTCGCGGCCGCGCCACAGACGGTCAAGCACGCACGATCCTGTGTTGCTGAGCTTGTTACGCCGGCTCACGCATCATTGCGACCAGCCGATGAGTTGGCAGATGGACGGTCGGATTGGCGCGGTCACAGTTGGCGAGTCCCGCAGAGAGGGATTCGCACTAATGCGTGACAAGGGACGGCACCTCATCGCGTTCCATGTCCTTCCTGGTGAGGCCTATGCGCCTAGCGGTCCTGAGCCATCGCTCCTGGACCAATTCGTGATCAGCGATGCTGACTTCGAGCCGACCGCCGCCTAGTCTTCGACGATGCCTCGGTTAACGTCGAGTCCGCCGCCGGCTGTGAGCACTCGAAACGTCGTGACAGGGCGGCATCTTTACAGCAACGCCGGCGATGAACAGTGTCAAACGGCGACCTCGGCGGCACCGCCGAATACCAATCGCAATTTCTGAACGCACCGGGTCGATCTGTTAACTACCCGACGTCCTACCGATAATGGATCGCGATGACTGTCAAAGAGGGCTGGCGCGGTCGATTCCTCGAGGATTTTGTGGTGCGCGACGTCGATGATCAGGCGCTTGGTCCAACGATCACTTCGGCGGACAATATCTAGTTCACGCTCCTGACTCAGAACACCGCGCCGATACACTTTGATCACCACTACGATGGGCGCCGCGCAGGTGCGGTTGGCATTCGAGCAGTCGGGAGGTGCGGCGACGAAGATTGCGACAGGCCAGTTCGTAGACGAGCCGCTTGCCCGACGAGCTCGTCAAATCCTGGGCCTCTAGCGGCGTGACCTCCGCAATCCTCGAAGGCTTTCGCATCATCGAGCTTTCGGCTTTTGTTGCGGCGCCGCTTGGAGGAGCCACCCTCGCTGCGCTCGGAGCGGACGTTATCCGGGTCGACCCGCCGGGCGGCGGAGTGGACATGTTTCGGTGGCCGGTGCACCGGGGTAGCAGCCTGTACTGGGCGGGTCTGAATCAGGGCAAGCGCTCTGTGACGATCGATACTCGCACCGAGCTTGGGCAGCGCCAGGTCGCAAGGCTGATCGCGGCGCCGGGAGAGGGGGGTGGGATCCTGCTGACGAACCTGCCTGTGAAGGGCTGGAACTCATATGACAGGCTGGTCGAGCTAAGGCCCGATCTGATCATGGTCGTCATCACGGGGGACCACCATGGCCAGGCTGCGGTCGACTACACGGTAAATGCCGCCATCGGCTTTCCATGGCTGACGGGCCCGGAGAATCACGATGGCCCGGTGAATCATGTGCTGCCCGCCTGGGACGGCATGACCGGGTACCTGGCAGGCCTGGCGATCCTGGCGGCCGAACGCCACCGCCGGCTGCACGGCAAGGGCCAGCTGGTTGAACTGAGCCTATCCGACGTCGCCCTTGCGATGGCGGGCCACTTGGGATTGATCGGCGAAGCGATACTCGAACCAGAGCCTCGCCGCCGCTTCGGGAACGATGTTTACGGCACTTTCGGGACAGACTTCCGCACTCGCGACCGGCGCCACGTGGTGGTGCTTGCGCTTACCGCCAGGCAATGGGCCAGCCTCGGCGAAGCCACCGGCCTCGGCAGCGCCTTTTCCGACCTGGAGGCAAGTGTGGGCGCCGACTTTCGCCGCGAGGGTGATCGCTGGATCCATCGCAAGCTTCTCTTCAAATTGCTGGGGACTTGGATTGGCGAGCATGACCTGGCCGAAGTGCGCGAGGCCTTCGAGCGCCACGGCGTGTTGTGGAGCCCATACCAGACGGTGAAACAGCTGGTCGCAGAGGATGCCCGCGCGTCAACCGCGAACCCGATGTTTGCGGAGGTCGAGCAGCCGGGTCTCGGACGATACCTGGTCCCAGGATCGCCGCTCCGTTTCGGTGCTGCTGCACGCGTTCCTCCGCGTCGGGCGCCGGCGCTGGGTGAGCACACAGAAGAGGTGTTTCGCGAGTTCGGCCTCGATTCCTGACAACCCCGGGTACACCGGTTCAATGTTGTGAGCCACCGAGGGCCTAATTTCAATGCAACGACGTCGACGAAGGCGTGAACGTCGACGACTAGTCGAAGTCGCCGAAGCGAGTCAGCTGGAAAGAAGAGGATACGAGCCGACAACAGTGGCGGCCTGAGCGGCAGGTTGTTCGACGCAGCGCTGGGCGAGCTCTCGCCGGGATTCCGCGAAGGCGGGGACGTCGCCCATCGTATTGGGCGCGTCGTCGGAATCGGTCATGAAGATGTGGATGAATGTGACTCCGTCTGCCGGCCGAAGCGTCGCATAGCGCATGCCGCCAGGGTCTCGGGCGGCGAGCTCAGCGTAGACGCCTTCGACCAGCCGCTGGTTCTCGTCGGCGCTTTCGGGCTTCGTCCTGTGATGACCACGTCCCTCAACTAAGACCCACTGAGAACGTTGCGCATATTGGTAAGCGTTATCCCGTTGTCGCGAAGGCTCGCGCGGATCGCGTGCAGAATCTCAGCTGCGTTGGGGTTGTCACCGTGAACGCAAATCGTATCCACCTTCATCGGAAGCGAGCTTCCATCCACTGCGGTGACCACTTGCTCCTTGATCATGCGAATGGCACGATCGGCTGCCGCTCGTGGATCCGATATCACGGCGCCTTTAACCCGACGCGATACCAGCGTCGCATCCCCGTTGTATTCCCGGTCCGCGAAAGCCTCGCGGGCTACGTTGAGCCCTGCCTCGAGGCCGGCGCGTTCTAGGGCGGATCCGACCGGAACCACAAAAATCAGGTCGCGGTCGTACCGGGTGACAGCGCGCGCGATGGCAGCCGCCACCTCCGGTTTGGCGACCGCCAGGTTGTAGAGCGCACCGTGCGCTTTGACGTGCTGCATCTCAAGTCCGTTCGCCACGACAAAGGCATCCAGAGCTCCGATCTGATAGAGGACATCGGTCTCAACCTCGGTCGGGGTCGCGTCAATCGTCCGGCGGCCAAAACCGACTTTGTCGGGGAACCCCGGATGTGCGCCTACGGACACACCTAGCTCGCGACTGGCCCGAACAGTGTCATCCATGACGCGCGGATCGCCCGCGTGCATCCCGCACGCAACGTTGGCTGACGTGATGAGCCGAAGGATGGTGCTGTCATCGCCAATGCTGTAGGCGCCGAAACTCTCGCCCAGATCTGAGTTCAAATCGACCGCGAGACCGCTCACTCCGTCACCACGCCGTCGCGCCGATTCCGAGCCAGCCAGGCAAGACTTATTCCCGCACGGGGGGGCTTGCCAGAGTGGGTCACAGTGTGACTCTAGACAATCGTGGTCACGAGGGAATTCGGGCCAACGCCGCTGCGCCCGCCGGCTGGTCACTTTCTGGCCGTCGCCGGGCTCGGCTCCGTGGCTTGAGTCGTGTCCGATCTCCCTGTCAACCAGAGGAGCGGCACCGACAGCAACAGCACGACAGGCAAGACCCAGACCGCGGTCGCATACCCGTAGAGCGCTGCGGTCAAGCCGACCATCGTGCCACCGGCTCCGGAGCCGACGTCGGTAGCGCTGTTCCAAAGGGCGCTGGTCACCGCCGAGTCGGAGTGGCCACCTCGCTCGACCATGGCCAGATATGAACCGGTCTGCATCGTTCCGTAACCCATTCCGTACGCGGCTGCTGCGATCAAGACGGCGACCGGACCGCCGTGAAGGGCCAAGGCGACCAGGCCAATCGCGGTCAGTCCCACGCCGCCCGCCAGCAGCAAATGGCTGGGCTGGCGGTCGCCGATGATGCCAGCCACCCATCGACTGGCAGCCCGCGCGACTCCGGTCACAGCCAGGAAAACCGCAGCCGACCCAAGACCGGTCGAAGCGAGCGCCACTGGCGCATAGGTGATGACGCCGCCAAAGGTGCAGCTGACGAGCGCGAAGCCGCCGAACAGCGCCAGCAGGCCAGGCCGGCGGACCCCGCCGAGGAGATCGGCCGCCAACACCGGCGCCGCGGCCGAGCGCTGGGGCAGTCGAAGCGCCAGGAGAGCTGAGCCCAGGCCACCGAGGAAGGCGATGACTGCGACCACCTCGCCATGGCCGGCGGCGAGCAACGTGACCCCAACCGATGGAAAGACGATGCTCGTGATTCCCGTCGCCAAGCCGAAATAGCCGATCGATCGACCGCGGCGGTTGGATGGCGTCACCTCGGCCAGCAATACGATGCAGACGACGATCGCTGCGCCGATGCCAAAGCCTCGGATCGTCGCCGCCGTCAGCATCAGTGCCGCCGGTGCATGGGGAAGCAGGTAGACGAGACTTGGCACCGCGACCAGCAGGGATCCGCCGATGAGCAGGCGCTTCGGAGACCAGAAGGTGAGCAGCCAAGGCGTCATCAGCTCGCCGGTGGCCGTACCGACAAAAAGGGCGGCCGTGCCGGCGCCCGCAATGCCATGCGGGCCGCCGCGTTCGAGCAGCACAGGCACGACGGGGAGCAGCGTGTTGAAGCTGCTCGAGAAACAGGCGACGGCCGCGAGGAGGACAAGCGTCGGGCCACCCAGAACGCGCGTCGTGGGCGCCGCCGGCGATGGCGCTATCACTGAGACGCGGTGAAATCGAGGATCAAGCGCGTCAGCTCCTTTGGGCGCTCGACCGGAATCGGATGGCCGGCCCCCTTGATCAGGCGCAGGCGGCTTTCCTTGATGCCCGCCGCAACGATCTCGGCCGCGCGCGGCGGGCAGAGCTGGTCTAGGTCGGACGTCACGATGAGCGTGGGCGACTCGATCCGAGTCAGCTCCGGGTCGAGGGGCTGCGTCCCCAGCGCGACGAGCGCGCGGCAGGCGTTGCCGAATCCACGCGGGTCCGACGTCGACTCCCGCCGGATCTTCAGCCCGGCGGCAGTCTCCGCGGGTGAGTTGCGATACACGTCCTCGGTGTCTCGATCGATGGTCGCCTTGAGCTTGGGGTCGCCCGCGGCCACCATCGCGAAGCGCTGCGCGTACCACTCGGCGGCAGCTTTGCCGACGCGGCTGGAGGTGGCGACCAGGACCAGGCCCGCGACCTGGTCGGGATGGTCGATCGCCAAGCGCATGGCGATGGTGCCGCCCAAGGAGAAGCCGGCGACAACCGCCCGTTCGAGCTTCAATGCGTCGATCAGGCTCGCGAGGTCGGCGGCCAGCTGCGCCAACGTGCCGGCCGGAGATCCGAGGCTCGTGCCACCGTGGCCGCGTAGGTCGTAGAGGATGACGCGGCGGTCGAGCATCAGGTCGGGGAGGCAGTACCGCCAGGCGCGATGGTCGTCCCCCAGGCCGTGAACCAGAATCAGAGGCGGACCGCTGCCCACCTCGTACCACGCGGTCTCGATGTCACCGCAGTGCGATCGCACTCTCAGGCGGGGAGGATGAGGTCCTCGAGCTTGACCGGCATCCGCCTGAGCCTGACTCCGCACGCCGAAGCGATGGCGTTCGCGATCACGGCCGGCGCCGGGATCGCAGGCGGCTCGCCGACCCCGCGAGCTCCCAGGGGACCCTCCGGCGAGGGCACCTCGATCAGCCGGCTGTCCACCGGCGGCGCCTGGTCGATGGTCGGTATCGCGTAGTCGATGAATGACGCGGTCAGCGGCTGCCCGTCGGCGGAGTGGACGACCGCCTCGCCCAGCGCGCGACCGAGCGCCTGCAGGTTGCCGCCGTGAATCTGTCCCTCTATCTCCGCCGGGTTCAGCGCCCTCCCGACATCCTGGATGACGGCATACGCGGTCACCGCCCAGTCCCCAGTCTCGCGATCGACGCGAACGCGCGCGATATGGGCGGTGAACATCGGGGCCTGGTCGGAGATCGCGACCCGCGCGCTGCCTTCGATGGGTGGCAGACGGCTGCCGTAGGCGGTGGTGGCATGGGCGATCCGCGCGAGCGTGACGCTCCGGCTGGGAGCACCGAGCACCCGAACCTCGCTGTCCACTATCTCGAGATCCGCCGGCGACGCCTCGAGCAGCTCGCCCGCCGCCTCCAGCACCTGCGAGCGGGCTTCGACCGCCGCCCGCCAGACGGCCGGGCCGACGCTGTACGTGATCTTGCTACCGCCGGCCATCCCTGCGAACGGCGAGGTTCGGCTGTCGCCGCGATCGATTCGCACCTGCTGAGTGCCGACCCCGAACGCTTCGGCGGCGAGCATGACGAGAGTCGTATCCGTGCCGCTGATGTCCGAGGTTCCGACTTCGACCAGGAGGCCACCATCGGCGTCGAGGCGACAGTGCGCCACGGCGGGTTCGCGCCCACCGCCCCAGCCGCCCACCGCGATGCCCACGCCTTCACCTGGCGCACGTGGGCCTTTGTACAGCGGATGCTCTTGCGCCTCACGCAGCACCTCTAGCAATCCGATCACCGGCCAGCGAAGGCCGTCAGGCCGCACGTCGCCGGCCTGGACGGCATTGGCCAGGCGCAGCTCGATCGGATCCCGGCCGATCTGAAGGGCGAGCTCGTCGATGGCGCTCTCCAGTGCGAAGAAGACCTGGGCCATCCCGGGTGCCCGATACGCCTGCACCGGGGTCTTGTGCGTGGCCACCTCGTGCACGTCCACCCGGTAGCTCGGAATGCGATACGTGCCGGCCAGCATCAGGCCGGCGAAGCTGCCCAGCCCTCCGACGCATGCTCCGTTGTCGAATCGGACGTCCGCCTCGAGCGCGACGAGCTGTCCTTGCTCGTCCGCGCCGAGTCGAAGGGAGACGACAGCGCCCGGCGCGCCTCGACCGACGAGGAACTCCTCTGTCCGCGTGAGCTCCAAAAGTACGGGCCGGCCGGAGCGGCCGGCGAGCAGCACGGCCAGGGGCTCGAAGAGGCAGATTTTGCCCCCGAACCCGCCGCCCACCGGCATCGGCACGATGCGGAGCAGCGCGGGATCCATCTCGACAATGGCCGCGGTCGCCGTCCTGACGGCGAACATCCCTTGCGTGGGTGTCCACACCGTGAATCCGCCATCCGGCTCGGGACGCGCGATGACCACGTGCGGTTCCATCGGGCAGTGATGGACCCCGGCGCTTTCGTATGTGGCCTCGAAGACGTGGGCCGCCGCCCCCAGCGCTGCGCCGGCGTCGCCCTGCTTGATGGAGTGCACCGTGATGACATTGCCCCTGGTCGGGTTGCCTGCGGCTTTGGCGCTAGCGCCGCCGTGCGCGGCCGCATCGTCAAGCGCGGACGAGCGCGAACGCAGGACCTCGTTCGCGCCGTCGGCGATGGCGGCGCCGACGTCCGCCACATGAGGCAGCGGCTCGTAATCGACAAACACCAGCTGAGCCGCGTCTTCGGCCGCTCCCCGCGACTCGGCGATCACGGCAGCCACGGGTTGGCCGACGTAGACGACATGCCCTCGCGCCAGCGGAAGGTCGGTGTCGGCGGCTTTGAGCGCCGGCAGGTCGTTGGCCGTGACCACAGTGATGACGCCTGGCACCCGGAGGGCAGCCTCGACGTCGATGTCGCCGATTCGCGCGTGCGGGTGGGGGGCCAGGACGAGCTTGACGAACGCGAGCCCGGGCAGCGCCAGGTCCGCTGTGAAGACAGTTCCGCCGGTCACCTTGTGCGCGCCTTCGACGCGGCGCAGCGACTGGCCGATCACCTTATGAGTGGATGGGGTCGTCATCCGCAGAGGTCATATGCTAGAGGCACCCGGTGCACGCGTCGCGTCGAGCCCACGAGCATCGGTCCTGCTGAATTGATCGACATCGAAAAGATCCGGCGTGACGAGTTTCCGATCACCCGGAGCGGCATCTACCTGGACAACGCGACACTCGGTCCGCTTCCCAACCGCCACGTCAAAGCGGTGAACGAAGTGATGGGTCTGATGTCGACTCGGGGCTTGAGGGATCTGTTTCGTGTCAGTGCCGAGGGCGTCGATCAGGTCCGCAACAAAGCGGCTGCGCTTCTGGGGTGCGACGCCAAGCACATCTGTTTTGTGAGGAACACCGGCCAGGGTGTGGGCCTGGTCGCGCAAGGTCTCGAATGGCATGCCGATGACGAGGTTGTCCTGTACGAGCTCGACCACCCTGCCTGCGTCTTTCCCTGGCTGAACCTGTCCGATCGCGGGGTCAAGGTGCGTTTCGTCAAGGATGGCGGGCGATTCGGTTTCGACCCTGGCGACGTGCAGGACCTCATCGGTCCGCGCACGCGGGCGGTGTGCCTGAGCCTGGTCAACTTCGCGCATGGCGCTCGGGCTGCGGTGGAGAAGATCGGCGCGGCCTGCCGCAATCGCGAGATCTGGTTCGTGGTCGACGCCGTGCAGGCTCTCGGTGTCCTGCGCGTCGATGCGCCGCTGGTCGGCGCCGACATCATCGTCGCGCACGGCTACAAATTCCTTCTATCCGGCTTCGGCGTCGGGATCTGTTACTGCTCGGATCGAGCCATCGCGGACCTGAAGGTGCACGAGGTCGGCTGGAACAGCGTCAAGAATCCCTTCGACCTCGACCGCATCCTTGCTTTCGACCTCGACTTCGCGATCGGCGCCAAGCGCTTCGAGCCCAGCTTCCAGCCGTTACCCCAGGTGTTCGGCATGGGCGCCACCCTCGACCTGCTCAGCGAGGTCGGCGCCAACGCCATCGAGCAGCGAGCGCTGGCGCTGACGCGGAGGATCATCGCCGGCGTGGTCGAAAAGGGTTACCAGGTCGTGGGCCCGCAGGCGGCGCAGGTGGAATCTGCGATCGTTTCGATCACGCTGCGAAACCAAGCCGAGAAGCAACGCATGGAGAAGGCGCTGGCACGGTGCCAGGCGGCAGGCTCGATCAGGGAATCACGCGTGCGACTCTCTCCTCACTTTTACAACACGGAGGCAGAGGTCGATCGTTTAGTGAGCTGTCTGTGAAGGACTCGACTCAAGAAAACAGTGAGACTTTGGCCGCCAGGCTTGAGGAGCTCGGCGTGAGCATCGCTCCAGACCAGGTGGAGGAGCTGGCTGCCGCCTACCCGGCGCTGCTCGCTTGGATGCGGATCGCGGAGGAGCTCGGGGATGAACCAGGCCAGCGGGCGACGCCTGGCGCAAAAACATGACCACCGCCAACAAGTTGCACTACGCGTCCCTGCTCGAGGTGAGCGAGCAGGTCCGCACCCGCGAGCTGTCGCCGGTCGAGCTCACCCACGCGACGCTCGCCCGGATCGAGCGCCTGAACCCTCGCCTGGGCGCTTATTACACGGTCTTCGCCGAAACAGCGCTGGCGCAAGCGCGACAGGCGGAAGCCGAGATTGCGGAGGGTCGGTGGCGTGGCCCTCTGCATGGCGTTCCCATCGCCTTCAAGGACCTGTACTCGCTGGGGCCCACGACCGCCGGTTCCAGGCTGCTCGCCGACCACGTCGCGGCGCACGAGGCGGCGGCGGTGACACGCGCCCGTGCCGCCGGCGCGGTGATCGTCGGCAAGCTGGCGACGCATGAGTTCGCGATGGCGGCCGCGACCCTGAGCGATCACTTCCCGCCGGCCCGAAATCCATGGGACACCGATCGCACGCCGGGAGGCTCCAGCACCGGCGCCGGCGTGGCCGTGGCAGCGGGGCTGGCGTTCGGCGCGTACGGCACCGACACCGGTGGCTCGGTCCGGCTGCCCGCGTCTCACTGCGCCGTGGTCGGGTTCAAGCCGACGTTTGGGCTGATCAGCCTGGCGGGTGTGATCCCGCTGGCACCGACTCTCGACCACGCCGGCCCGCTCGCGCGCACGGTGGCGGATGCGACCGCAATGTTTGCCGCGGTCTGCGGCCACGATCCGGACGATCCCAGATCGAGCGTCCGCCAGATCGCCGTCGGGCCAAATGCCCTGACCGGTGAAATTCGAGGACTTCGGATTGGGGTTCCGCGCGACTTCTGGGAGCCCACCTGCGAACCGGCGATTCGAACCAGGTTCGAGGCGGCCCTCGTCCGGCTGGAGGAGCTGGGCGCGCGCGTGACCGAGGCGCCGCTGGGACTCAGCCTCCTCCAGGTGTTGGCCGTCGGCTATGTCATCACGCTCACCGAAGCGGCCGCCTATCAGCTGCCGAACCTCCGCAGCCGCCGCGAGGGGCTGGGTCGCGAGTTCGGGCTGGCGATGAGGGCGGGGCTGTTGGTTTCCGATCGTGCGTATCGCGCCGCGTTGAGGGCGCGAGCCCGGATCGCCACGCAGGTCGACAAGCTGCTCGAGGACCACGACGTGCTGGCGATGCCGACGGTCGGCGTGCTCGCGGATCCGCTGCCGGCCGGCCCGCGTCCGCTGTCGCGCCGCATCACCGAGAACCCGGCGCCGCAGTACACGTGGCTCGCCAACCTCCATGGCGGGCCCGCGGTGTCGGTGCCATGCGGGCTGGCGCCCGAGGGATTGCCCGTGGGGCTGCAGCTGATGGGCCGGTCATACGACGACGCCACGGTGCTTCGCGCGGCGCACACGTATGAGCAGGCGGCCGGTTGGGGACAGATGCGCTCGGACTTCTGGCCTTAGCGGCGGGGGGCGGGTGACGGGAACGGTTGCGGACGCGGTGGCGGAGGAGCTCGCCCGGGCGGGCGTCGACCGGGTTTTCGGCCTGCCGGGTGGAGAGGTCCTTCAGCTCATGGACGCGATTCGCCGGCAGGGGATCGAATTCACCCTCTGCCGGCACGAGTCGGCTGCGGGGGTGGCGGCGGCCGTCTACGGCAAGATCAAGGGCACCACCGGCGTCGTGATCACGACCCTCGGACCGGGAGCGAGCAACCTTCTCTTTCCGCTGGCGGGCAGTCTGCTCGACCGCGAACCGCTGCTCGCGATCTCGGCCCAGACACCCCGCTCATCGGCGTCACTCCACACCCACCAGAGGCTGCCACTGCTCGACGTTTTCAGGCCGGTCACCAAGCTGGCCGCAGCGGTCCATCCAAAGGGCTGTCGCGAGCTGGTGCGCGAGGCGGTGGCCGCGGCGACGGCCCAGCCGCAGGGACCGGCATATCGGGCGCTTGCCGCCGACGATGCCTTCGCCGGCGAAGCCGTCGGGACCCCGCCGGCGACTGCGGCGGTGAGCGCCCAGGCCCACCTCGATCCAGCCGTGGCTGGCGCCGAGCTGACGCGCCGGCTGCGCGACGCGGCCCGACCGCTCGTCATCGTCGGCCTCGGCACCCGCTGGGAGGTCGCACCCGTGCTGCAACCATGGCTCGAGACGTGGCGCCTGCCATACGGGACGACGCCGAAGGCCAAGGGCATGGTGAGCGAACGTAGCCCCTTGTTCGTGGGCACCTTCGGTGGCATGGCGCTCGACGGCCTCATGGTCGAGGCCGTCGAAGTGAGCGACCTCGTCCTGGGGTTCGGGCTCGACCCGGTCGAGATCGACAAGACGTGGCCCGCGCGACCGTCCGTGATGTGGGCGCTCGAGTCTCCCTGCGCGACCGGCCTGGTGCCGGACGGCGCGCTGTTCATGAGCCACAACGCAGTCCTCGAGCGGCTCGCGGCGGCGGCTCCGCCTCGCGCCTGGGTCGACGCCTTCGGCCCGATGCGGGCCGGCCGGCTTGCGGTCATCGAGAGCGGCGCCGGCAGCATCGGTCCGGCCTCCATCGTGCGTGCGGTGGCGAGCGGCGCGCCGCCCGGCACCGTCGTCACCACCGACGTGGGGTCGCACAAGTACATGTTCGGCCAGCTCTGGCCGGCGGCCGGACCCGGCGACTTCTGGATGTCCAACGGGTTGTCGGGGATGGGTTACGGCCTGCCCGCGGCGCTGGGCGCCAAGCTGGCGCGGCCCGAACGCCCAGTCATTGCCGTGCTCGGCGACGGCGGCTTTGCGATGACCAGCGGGGAGCTGGAGACCGCAAAGCGAATGGATGCCCCGCTCGTCGTGCTGGTCATCGCCGACCGCTCGCTTTCGCTGATCCGGCTAGGTCAGGAGTCGCGCGGATTGCCCAATCTCGGCGTGGATTTCGGCGCGATCGATGCCCTCAAGGTCGCGGACGCCTGCGGCGCCGATGGGATCCGCGTCTCGAGCCTCGACGAGCTGACCGCCGCGGTGGCCAAGGCAGCGCGCTCGCGATCGTCGACCGTCATCGAGATCCCGATGGACCCCGACCTCTATCGCGGGCTGGTGTAAACCGACTTGACCTGCACTGGCTGAGGCTGCTTCCAGCCGTTCAGCAATTCCGCATCCAGCTCGTAGACCTCCACGCCAAGCGGGTGGCAGTTGGCGACGGGGTCTGCGCCCTCGGGGCCCCAGCCCCACTGGGAAAGGTCTCCGCTCGGGCAGGTGGAGATCGCGCACAGCAGATCGATCTCGGCGAAGAGCTCGAAGAAGTCGCCCTTGACCGCCGGGCTGGGTTCCATGAAGTAGATCTCGTGCACCGGGTCGAGGCCAGTGACCTGGAACACATTCAGAACGTCATGCACGTCGAGCTCGTTCAGGTGGTATGGCGCGATCGCTCGCGAAAGGTTGGCGTGGCACGTGACGTCGTAGTCGCGGTCGTCGAGAAGCTTGTACAGGTACGGGTCGCAGCGACTGCCCAGCAGGTCGTGGCAGCGGCCGCCGTTTGCGGTCGGTGCGGTCGACAGCGTGTCGTTGGTGATCGTGACCATCGGGCGCAGGTAGGGCAGGCAGGACCACAAACGGTCGAACGTCGTCACGTGGGCACCCTGGAGCTGACGGGTCCGGGCGGCCCAGAAGCGCTCGCGCGGGTTGTCGCGGTGCCACAGGTTGAGGTCGCACACCTGCGGTCCCTCGACCGCGACGATGCGGACCACCGAGCCGGCCTTGACCGGCCACGCGTATCCGCTGCGGATCGGAACGATGTGGTCGTGGACGCGGCGCCGGCCGCCGGCCTCGGCGATGCGGCGGTAGAAGCCGCGATCGAAGTCGAGGCGTCCAGGCGCATCCGGGTCGCGGTACAACCGCATCGGGCTCATTCTGAGCCACGAGAGTGGCATGCTGCGATGGTGCGCGCACACGTGACGACGTGGAGCCTCGAGATGACCGATCCCGCCGAGCATCAGCCGGCCGGCGCGCCGCCCGGGCCGCTCGAGTTGCGTCGGGCGGTTCGGCCGTCACCGGAGCTCGGCCGGTTCCTTTACACCGCGGCCGGCGGCAACTGGTTTTGGACCATGCGCCTCGGCTGGACCTATGACCAGTGGCTGGAGAGGCTGAGCCACCCGCGTGTCGAGACCTGGGTGCTGTACGACGAGGGCACCCCTGCCGCCTATTTCGAGCTCGACGGCATCACCGAGCCTGACGTCGAGATCGCCTACCTTGGCGTGCTGCCCGCGTCCATCGGCCGGCGGCTCGGCGCGTGGCTGCTGACCGCTGCCATCCAGCGCGGTTTTGCCATGGGGGCCCAGCGCGTCTGGGTGCACACATGCAGCCTCGATTCACCGAACGCGCTCAAAAATTACACGGCGCGGGGCATGCGAGTCTTCAAGGAAGAGAGCGAGCCGGTCGATTTACCGGACGAGACGCCGGGGTCCTGGCCCGGCGCGGGGATCCACGGCCCGCACATGCCGGCGTCCGCCGTCCGCAGGTGGGAACAGGGAGGGGAATCGAATGCCTGACTTCGGCCAGTCTGCAAAGGGGCTTGATCCGCCCACTGTTGTCGATCACGTCCTGCTGCCGGTGGCCGACCTCGAGGCAGGGGCGCGGCGCCTGTATGAACGCTTCGGGCTGCGGAGCATCGCCGGCGGGCGCCACCCGAAGGTGGGCACCGCCAACATGATCGTGCCGCTCGGCTTGCAGTACCTCGAGCTGATCGCGATCGTCGATCCGAGCGAAGCCCAGGAAAGCCGGCTCGGCCGGCGGCTGGCGCACGCGCTGCAAGAAGGCAGGACCTTTGTCGCGTGGGCCTTGAGGACTCAAAGCCTGGAGGGCGTCGGGGGCAAGTTGCGCGCGGCCGGCTGGAATCTGCCGCCGGTGGTCGAAGGCGCGCGGAACCGGCCGGATGGGCAGGTGCTCAGCTGGCGGACTCAGGACATCGAGACCGGCGGCGAGCCGAGCGCCATCCCGTTCGTCATCGAATGGCGGGTCCCCGACGGCTTGCATCCGGGTGAGGTCGAGGCGGCGCACAAGGGCGGCGCCACCGCGCTACGCCGAGTGGTGGTCGGTGCGCGTGACCCGCGCCGGATCCGCACGCAGCTCGAGCTGCTCCTGGGGCACTCGGATCTCTACGAGGTGCGGGAGGCTGAGGTCGACGGCGTCGCCGAGCTGGTGCTCGCAGACGACAACGGGGAGCTCGTGATCGGCTGAGTCAGCCTAAGGCCGCGAGGTCAGCGTCATCCCCTCGATCGGGATCTCGGGTTTCTTGCCGTCGATCAGGTCGGCGACGATCCGGCTCGATCCGCATGCCATGGTGAAGCCCATGTGGCCGTGCCCGCTGTTGAAGTACAGGTTGTCGTGTTTCGCGGTGCCGAGAACCGGCGGCCCGTCCGGCGTCATCGGCCGATTGCACGCGGTGTAGGTGCCCTCGTCGTAGTGGGCGGCATCGGGCAGCAGGTCGGCCGCCAGCTTTCGGATCATGCGCAGGTCGCGTTCGGTGTAGGTGGTCTCAAAACCTGTGAACTCGGCGCTCGAGGTCATCCGCAGCCGATCCCCCATGCGGCACCAGGCGACGAGCAGCTGCTCGTCGACGGCGCCAACCCGCATCAACCGGCCGCCGTTGTTTTTCACGGGGAACGTGGCGCTGTAGCCCTTGGCCGGCGCGATGGGGAGGCGGGTGCCGACGGTGCGTGAGATCTTCGGGCTCTGAACCCCGGCAGCGAGCACGAACACGTCGGCGCTGAGGGAGTCGCCATCGTCCAGCAGCGCGGACTGGACCCTGCTGCCGGCGGCCGCCAGCTTCCGCACACCTCGGCCGAAGACGAATCGAGAGCCCATGCGCTCACACACGGCCTGCACCGCGCGCGTGAACTTGACGCTGTCGCCGCTCGAGTCGGTGACCCCGTAGATGGCGCCGGCCAGCTTGTGCTTGACGGGAGCCAGGGTCGGTTCGACCTCGACGACGCCGTCCGGGTCGAGCACGTCCTGCTTCTGGCCGTGCTCCTGCACGAGCTTCATCTTTTCGATCCCCGCCTCGAAGCGCTTGGGGTCGCGGTAGATGTAGAGGAGGCCCTCGTGGATGTCGTCGTAATCGATGTGCTCGTCCGCGGCGATCTGGTCGAGCATGCGCTGGCTGTACTGCGCGAGCCGCAGCTTGACCAGGGTGTTCTTGACAGCGCGCTCGGCGGTGCACTCGCGCAGGAACTTGAGACCCCACATGCCCATGCCGGGAGCCTTGAATGGGTTCACGCGCAGCGCGGTGTCCTCGACCGTCAGCGATCGCAGCAGCTCTTTGGGCGCGGATGGCGACGCCCAGCCGAACGCGTGCCCTGCCGCGATGAGGCCCGCGTTGCCCGCGCTGGCGAGCGTCGCCGCCTCGGATGCCTTCTCGACCACGGTGACCTCGTGGCCCGACTTCGCGAGGTAGTAGGCGGTCGTGACGCCGACGACGCCCGCGCCAATCACCAAAGCCTTCATGGCATCGCGACCATACCATTGGCGGATGAATCCGCCGGACACCGCCTACCGGGTGGTCACCAGCTACTGGGGCGAGGCCCGCCCCGAACCCGCGACCGTGCTCGGTGGCGATGAGGCTGCCGACGTGGCCGTCGTCGGAGGCGGCCTCGCCGGGATGTCCAC
This sequence comes from Candidatus Micrarchaeaceae archaeon, assembly GCA_035534555.1. Taxonomy (GTDB): domain Bacteria; phylum Chloroflexota; class Dormibacteria; order Dormibacterales; family Dormibacteraceae; genus Palsa-872. The sequence goes on along the minus strand of DATLRQ010000092.1, from coordinate 67,378 downwards.
GGCCTACTTCTTGAAGCGGGCGCGGCCCGACCTCGAGGTCGTGCTGATCGAGCAGGAGTACCTGGGTTACGGCGCGAGCGGACGCAACTTCGGCAACGTGCCGCAGCTGTCCCACCAGGAGATCGGCTACCTGCTCGGCCTCCTGGGCGAGGCGGACACGAGGTTTGTCGTGCAGCACCAGAGCCGGATGCTTGACGACTACGAAGCGTTGCTGGCGGAGCAAGCGGTCGAGTGTGGCTTCCAGCGGCTGCCGGTGCTGTACGTGGCCATGAAGGCCGAGCATCTCGCCGGGCTGGAAGAGATACACCAGCTGCACAGACGTTTCGGCATCCCCTCTCGACTCCTCACGCCGAGCCACGTCGCCGACGTGTGCAACGTGGCCACCTCCGGCGGCCTGAGCTGCGAGCGCAATGCGACGGTGCAGCCGTTTCTGCGAGCCCGCGGCTTCGGCCGGGCCGTCGCGTCGCTGGGCGTGCGCGTGCACGAAGGCACGCGGATCGACCGCTGCGACGAGGACGACGGGGGGGTCCGGCTCCACACCCTCGGCGGCACGGTGAGCGCGACCCAGGTCGTGTTCTGCACCAACGCGTACACGTCTTTACTCGGGATCGGGAACGGTGCGATCCGGGCGGCATACACGTACGTGATCGGGACGACTCCGCTGCATCGAGAGCAGCTGGACGAGATCGGCTGGAGTGGTGACCACACCATGCTCGTCGACGCTGGTCCGCTCAACGAGCACTTCTACCTGCGGGTGACAAGAGATGGGCGCTTCTTGATCGGCGGCGGCGGCCGCGCGCCGGAGACGGTGGGCGCGATCGCCGACCACGACGACCCCGCCTTCTACCGCCGTCTCCACATTGAGATGATCCGGCGCTTCGCCTGCCTCGAGGACGCCGAGGTCGACGTCGCTTGGGGAGGCCCGCTGGGCATGACCGAAAGCCGCCTACCCGTCATGTCACGGATCAGCCCCCGCTGCTTTCTCAACGCGGGCTTCAATGGCCGCGGCGCCCTGATCGCCGCGCTGTCGGGCCGCATCATGGTGGGTCATGTGCTCGGCGCCGAGCTCGCCGACCCTGACGACGTGAGATTCGGCCGGCTGCTTTTCGAGCGCGACGCTGCCGCGGCGGCGCGGCCGGGAAGCCGCGACTAGCTCAGGTAGAAGTTGATTTTCAGCGGCCGCAAGCGGATCAGCTCGCCGTCGCCCGGATGGCCGCCTTTCATCCAGGCTTGCACGTACCGGCGGCCGTCATCGGGGCCGAGGTAGCGGGCGGCGATGGCGGTGATGAACTCGATGCGTTCGGGCTCGGCCAGGTGTTCGACGGTCGCGTCACCGACGACGCTGACTATGTGATATGGCCTTTCAACTGTCGAGACGGAGAGCGCGGCGCGGCCGTCCTTGGCCAGGGCGCGCCCCTTGTAGGTGGCGGTGGGGCTGGCGATCAAGAGCTCGCTGCCGCGGTACTCAAACCAGACCGGAAGCACGTGCGGGTAGCCGTCGAGTCCACGAAATCCGAGCTGCCCGATGATCGGCCGCCCGAGGAGCTCGGCCGCGCGCGGATCCATCGCGTCATTGTCGTGCAATCGACGGCTCGATCCGCCTAACGTTGTGTTGGACGCATGGCATTGGCGCGCCGAACAGCGATTCGATGTAAGAGTTGGAGGACGCGGTGGCTGGACACAAGACGGCACAACTGCTGACCGACGGCGATCTTCCGTTTTCCGAGCTGGCCCCAGGCCTCGAGCTGTCGCGTGCGATCACGCACGCCGGGACCACGCAGCTGGGGGGCGGCTACATGCGGTTCGAGCAAGACGCGGAGTTCGCCGACTGGACGCTGAAGTACGACGAGGTGTTGTTCGTGCAGTCGGGTGAGCTCGAGATCGTCGGCGACGAGGGCAGCGTGAAGGCAGGCGTGGGGGAGGCCATCCTGATCCCCAACGGAGCCAAGGTCACCTACCGCGGTCGTGCCGGCACGGTCGGCTTCTTCGTGCTCTGGCCCTTCGACTGGGATAAGAAGGCCTGACGCCAGGCCCGTCTAAGCCTTCACGGGCTCCAGCGGAACCTCGGAGGCGTCCTCGCCCAGCTGCTTGGCCAGGTGGTCGAGGTTCTGCATCGAAAGCTCGTTGGCGGCCTCCCGAGGAGATATGCCTTTCGCCTCCGCCCGTTCGAGCATGCCTTTGACGGTCTCGCGCATCACTTTCGAGACGTGATTGAAGGCCTGGTCGGCGTCGGCCTCGATGACTCCCAGCAGCGTCCACCACCACCAGGCGTTCGCGCCCCCGTTGGCGACGTAATCGGGGATGACCACAACGCCCCGCTCGAAGAGCAGACGCTGGGCGTCGTCGGTGGTCGGAATGTTGGCTGCCTCGACCACCAGCCGGGCTTTGACCTGGGCGGCGTTGCCCGAATTGATGACGTCCGCCACCGCGGCCGGAACGATGATGTCCGTTTCGATATCGAGCCAGCTGTCGCCAGGACTTTCGCGGTCACCAGACCGCAGGGCCGAGCGGTCGATCTCTCCGAGCGCGTTGCGCGACTTGAGGAGAAGTTCGACGTCGAGCCCATCCGGGTTGGTGACTGCACCGTTGACGTCGACGACGCCCACCACCTTGGCCCCCAGCTTGGCCAGGTAACGGGCGCTGGAGCCGCCCATCGAGCCGAACCCTTGCACCACGGCCCGCAGCTGGTGGAGGTCCCAGCCTTTGTGGTCGGCGCCGGCGGCCGCCGCTTCGGCGACGCCGAAGCCGCCGATGCAGTCGGCGAGGCCGATACCTTCCACCTGGATGGCCAGCCCCTGGCTGACGCGGCGACCGGCAGCCTTCGAATCTCCGGATCGGTCGAGCATCGCCTGCACGGTCATGCCGACGCCCTGCTCTGCGAACACTTCGCTGAGCAGCTCCTGGGTCACGCCGAGGTCCTCGGCCGTGCCCCAGCCACTGCGGTAGAGCGGCTTCATGGCTCGAACGTAGCGCGACAGCATGCCGCGGGCCTCGGGGTCGTGGGGGTCGATGTCGAGCCCGCCCTTGGCTCCGCCGCCGGGGAGGTTGAACGCACCGTTCTTGTACGACATCGTGCGCGCGAGACGTTCGACCTCGACCAGCGAGACGCCTGGACGCATGCGCGTGCCGCCGCCGGCCAGCCCATTGACCATCCGGTCGATCACGGCATAGCCCTTCCGGCCGGTGATCGGGTCCGTCCAGATGACGCGCAGCCTTGGTTCCGGTCCAGACATGTTGAGATCCCTCCTCGGACGTCCTCGCGTCTGAAGCCAAGTTTAGGCTGGACTGGGTTGCTTGACAGTGGCTCGAGGTGTCCCGATACTTTGCCCTGTCTGGCGTTGGAGTAGGTCGCCTGCCGTCGGCGCACTCTCGCCCCGGCCCGACGGGAAGAGGGCGGCGGGCAAGGTTTGCCTGAGTCTTGTTGTGATGAGGCCAAGGGCAGCCTTAGGCACGTACCAAGGGAGGGCAGATTTACCGATGGTCAGACGTCGATTCCTGGCGGCAAGCATGGCGGCCTGCGGCGCATTGTTGTTCGCCGCATGCGGCAGCAGTACAAACGGTGGCACCAGTGGGCCGATCAAGGTTGGGATAACGGGTCCATTCACGGGGGCCTATGCCGACCCGGGCTCAGCGATTCGGAATGCCGGCGAGCTGGCGATTGACGATATCAACGCAGCCGGCGGCATCAACGGCCGCATGCTGCAGGCGGTCGCGGAGGACGACGCTTGCGATGCTCAGCAGGGCACCCAGGCAGCCGAAAAGCTTCTCACCGAAGGCATCGTTGCAATCGTCGGCGGCTACTGCTCCGGCGCGTCGATTCCGGAGAGCGACATCCTGCACAGGTCCGGTGACCTTCCATTCATCACCGCGGCCTCCAGCAACCCAAAGTTCACCGAGCAGGGCTACGACGACGTGTTCAGGATGGTCAGCCGGGACGACGATGAAGCGCCTGCGGACGTGAGCTTCATACACGACTTTCTCCACGCGACCAAGATCGCGATCATGGACGACAACACCACCTACGCCCTGGGCGTGGCGAATTCAGCGAAGGCGGCAGCGCTGGCGCTGGGGATGACGGTCACATACTTCGATGCCATCACCCCCGGAGAGAAGGACTACACCGCAGCCCTCGAGCGGGTCGCCACCACCAACCCGGACGTCCTGTTCTACACCGGCTACTACCCTGAATACGGCCTGCTCGCCAAGGAGTACGTCTCCTTGAGCCCCGCTTACAAGCTGGACGGTGACTCCGCGACCGTCGACCCCAGCGTGCTCAAGGTCGCGGGCACGGCACTCGACAACGCGGGCATCACGTTCACCACGCTGCCGACGACAGAGTTCATCCACAACGCCACCAACGACGCCTTCACCGCGGCCTATGAATCGAAATATGGAGCGGCGCCCGGGGACTACTCGTCTTACGAGTACGACGGCATGATGGCGCTGGCCCAAGCTTTGAAGAATGACGGTGGCAAGACGGACGCGAAGGACCTCAACGCCGCGATCCACGCTGTCAACATCGCTTCCGGAATCACCGGCGTGATCCATTTCGACTCCAAGGGCGACCGGCCCACGCCTGAGTTCCTGGCCGTTCACGCGACCGGGAACCCGCCGCAGTTCACCCCGTTCGCGATTCGCCAGAACGGGACTTGGGCGACGACGAGCTAGCCCCAGCGAAAAGAACGCAGCTGAACCAGAGGATGGGGGCGCAAAGCCCCCATCCTTCTTTATAGGGGGCCCGGGGGTCTTCTGGACGCTTAAGCTGAACAGCGCACGAGATCCCGCGATTGCGGCTCATCGTGGGTGCATTTTCCGAGCACCATAGACCAGCTCAGGCGGCGGGCGACCGAGATTGCGTCGACCGGTGTGGGCGCGCTCGAAGTTGTAGTACCTGAGGTAGGACTCGAGGTCTCGCCTCAGAGCTGTATAGCGAGGCACCAAGGCGCGGGCGAATGAAGGTCGCCAGAACTCTTCCAGGATGGTGCGCTGGACTCTCTCGACGGCGCCGTTGGTCTGTGGTCGACCGGCTCGGATGAAACGATGCCTGGCACCGACAGCCGCGACTGAGCGGGCGAAGGACTCGCCAGCTCATCGGCAACTCGGTGGACAAGCGCTGAGCAGTGCTTGGTGTCGGGGTTGACCTCACTGTTGTGAACCCCGGCCCAAACGTAGGAGCTGGCGACGTCGATGGCCGAGTACTGCCAGGTGCGGCCTCGGGTGCCGAGCAGGCGGCCAATGTAAAAGCAGTCGATCTGAACCAGATCACCTGGCCGTTCGACTTCCAGGTGCTGCGGCTCGGGCGGCGGCAGCGTCTCGCGCTGAGGCTTGGCGGCATAGCCGGCGACCAAGGCCAGGCGTTGAATGCGAGTGCCCAGGCCATGGCGGTGGAGAACCTTGAGCACACCGCTGGCCGAGACCACCAAGCCACCCCACATCGGCAGCCGCAGCTGCGCGGCCAGGCGCCGCGGTCCCAGGCCTGGATGACCGAGGGCAAAGGCGATGACGCGTTCCTCGACCCAGGGCGGCAGCTGGTTCGGCATCCGGGGCAGGCACCTTTCCCGCGGTCGCAACATCTCCAGGCCTTGCCTCTCCACCACTGGTTTCCAGCGGTAGTACCAGGAACGGTGGTAGCCGAGCTCGCGACAAGCCCGGCTCACCCCAACCTCGCCAGCTTTGGCGAACAGCAGCAAGCGATGGCGGAAGAGCAGATCATCATTAGTCACGGCGGTACCTCCTAATGGGGGGGCGGGGTCAAGCACCCACAGGATGGGCCGCCGCTTCTACTTCTAGGAAGACCCCAGGTGTCCACAGATCTTGTGAGCTGTTCAGCTTAAGCGCCGGCCACCGCCTCGAAGCCTCCCAGGTATGCCTTTTGAACCCTCTCGTCGCTGGCGAGGCTCGCCGCCTCGCCTTGGAGCACGATCTTTCCGACTTCGATGACGTAAGCCTGGTCCGAGATCGCCAGCGCCTGGCGCGCGTTCTGCTCCACGAGCAGGATCGCGGTGCCGCGATTGGCGATTTCGCGGACGGTCTTGAGCACGCTTCGCGCCAGCATTGGAGCGAGTCCCAAGGAGGGCTCATCGAGCATGAGCACCTTGGGGTCGGGCATCAGGGCGCGACCGATGGCGAGCATCTGTTGCTCACCCCCGGACAGGGTCCCTGCCAGCTGCGTCCGCCGTTCGGCCAACCTGGGGAAGAGCGCATACACGGCGGCCTTGCGCTCTTTGACCAATCCTTGGTTGGAGCGGATGAGGTAGCCACCGAGATTGAGGTTCTCCTCGACGGTGAGGATCCCGAAAATTCGCCTGCCCTCCGGAACGTGGCTCAAGCCCATGGCCACGATGGCGTGCGCTTGCATCCCAACCAAGCTCTTGCCGCCATACGTGATCGAGCCGCTGCGGGGGCGCAGCAGCCCTGAGATGGTCCGCAACGTCGTGGTTTTACCGGCGCCGTTGCCGCCGAGGATGGCCACGATGTGGCCGGGTTCGGCTTCCAGTGAAATGCCTTTCAGGGCCTCGATGTTGCCGTAGAAGACGCGGAGGTCGTGGATCTCGAGCAGCGCCAAGACCTACGCCCCTTGTGCCTTGACGATCACATCGTCCTCGTCGCGGCCCAGGTAGGCCTCGATCACCGTCGGATTCTGCTGGACTTCTGCGGGCTTGCCCAGGGCGATGAGAACGCCGTGGTCAAGGACGCCGATTCGGTCGGAAACCCGCATCACGAGTGACATGTCGTGTTCGATCAAAAGGACGGTGATCCCAAGATCGCGGATCTTGCGGATGATGCCGACCAGCTCGAGCTTCTCGGTCGGGTTCATGCCGGCGGCGGGTTCGTCGAAGAGCACCAGATGGGGATGGGCGGCCAGCGCGCGCGCGATCTCGACGCGGCGCTGGTCCGCGTAGGAGAGCTCGGTCGCCAGCCGGCCGGCCAAAGACTCCAGTCCCACGAAGCCCAGCCACCGGCGCGATTCCTGCAGCGTGCGCAGCTCGTCCGTCCTCTCGCCGGGGGTGTGCAGCATCGCCTGCCATGTCATCGTGCGGTGACGCGGGTAAAGACCAACCATCACGTTCTCGAACACCGCCATGTTCTTGAACAGCCGGATGCCCTGGAAGGTGCGGCCGATGCCCCGGGAGACGATGACATGCGGACGCAGGCCCACGACCGACCGCCCGTCAAATCGGATCCGGCCTCGCTTCGGCTTCTGGACACCGGTGATGCAATTGAAGACGGTGGTCTTGCCGCCTCCGTTGGGTCCGATGAGGCTGAAGATCTCTCCGCGCTGGACGTTGAACGAGACGTTGTCGACTGCCCGCAGGCCGCCGAACTGCTGGACCAGGCCCTCCACTTCCAGCAGGGCCTCGCCTGGCTGAGGCACCTGGTGCCCAGCCGCTGCGTGCCGGCGATCTCGCTCTTCCATCTGGACCTGGTGCTCGCCCAGAATCCTGGCGGCGACGTCGCCCGCCTCCTCCTCCTGGAGGCCGTAGAACGGTTTTGGCTTGCGCCTGACGCGCGGCCACAGACCTTGGGGCCGCAGCAGCATCACGCCGATCAGGAGGACTGCGAAGATCAACAGGCGTTGGTCCGCGAACTGGCGCAGCACCTCTGGCAGCCCGACCACCACCAGCGCGCCCAGCAGCACCCCGGGCAGGCTGCCGGTGCCGCCGAGGACGATGACGATCAGGACCAAGACCGAGAGCTGGAAGGTGAAGCTGGTCGGATCGATGGCGCCGATCCGGGTGGCGAAGAAGGCGCCCGCGAGCCCACCCCACATTCCGCCCATCACGTAGGCGAACAGCTTGAGCCGCAGCGAGGGCACGCCGACCGATTCGGCCGCGAACTCATCCTCCTTGATCGCCACCCAGCCTCGGCCCAGCCTCGAGTGGTCGAGGTTCTGCGCGAAGATCATCGCGATCGCGAGCAGAACCAGACCGACGACGAAAAAATCGCCTTGAGTGCTGAGCTGGTATCCGAAAAAGTTCGGCCAGGGGATGTCAAGGATGCCGTTCGGGCCGCCTGCGTAGTCCCAGTTGTTGAAGGTGATGCGGGTCATCTCGCCGAAGCCCAGCGTCACGATCGCGAGATAGTCGCTGCGCAGGCGCAAGGTTGGATACCCGAGGATGGCTCCCGCCGTGCCGGTGAAGAGCACCGCCAGCGGCAGGGTGGCGAAGAAGTTCCAGTGGGCGATCGTCATCAGCATTGCGCTGGTGTAGGCGCCGATCGCGAAGAAGGCGGCGTAGCCGAGGTCGAGCAGGCCGGCGTAGCCAACCACGATGTTGAGGCCGAGGCCCAGCATCGCGTAGGTCGCCACACTCACCGCCACAGAGGTGACGTAGTCGTCGCCGTTGAGGAGGACGGAGCCGCCGACGATCGCCAGGATGACGATGACCCGGATAAAGAACGGGATGCGTTCCAGCTGGTCGCGCGACGCGATGAAGGCGCGGCCGGCGCGGTGGTCGGCCAGCCGGGCGATCACATTCGTTCCGCCACGCGCTCGCCGAACAGGCCTGTGGGCTTGACTATCAGCACGGTGATCAAGACGCCGAACACTAAGACGTCCTCCCACTTACCCGAGAGGTAGCCGGTGGTGTAGGCCTCCAGAAGTCCGATCAGCATGCCGCCGGCCATCGCCCCTGGAATGTTTCCGATGCCGCCCAGGACGGCGGCGGTGAAGGCCCTCAGCCCCAGCAAAAAGCCCATCGTGAATTGGATCTGGACGTAGTAGAGACCGAGCATGACGCCCGACGCCGCTGCCAACATGGCGCCCAGCACGAAGGCGAGGCGGATGATCGCGTCGACGTCGATCCCCATCAGGCGGGCGGCGTCGTGGTCGACGGCCAGAGCCCGCATGGCGGTACCGACGGTGGTGCGCTGGATGAAGGCAACCAGGCCTCCCATCAGCAGCAGGCTGACGAAGACAAGCGCAATCTGCACGTAGGTCAGGTGCACGGGTCCCATGAAAAGACCGTTGGCAGGCAACAGGTTCGGCGGGTAGGCCTGGATGGCAGGACCCCAGATCAGCTCGGCGGAGTTCTGGAGAAAAAGCGACATGCCAAGGGCGGTGATCAGGATTGCCAGCATCGATTTCTTCAGCAGGGGCTTGTAGGCGAACTGGAGGATGCCCAGGTTTACCACCGCGGTCCCGAGCATGGGGACCACGAAAGCGGCGATCAGCGCCAGGTAGAGGGGAAGACGCTGAAAGCCGAAGGAGACGAGCAGGGTCCAGCCGAGGAAGGCGCCCACCATCGAAAGATCGCCCTGGGCGAAGTTGATCAGGCGGATGATCCCGTAGACGATCGTGTAGCCGAGTGCCACCAGGGCGTAGAACGATCCCACCGTGAGTCCGATCACCGTGTATTCGAGAAACGGCCCCATCCCTTCCTCATCACCTCCTGGTCGCACTCGCCGACCAGGTGTTGGTTGCTCACGTCGGCCCCGAGCCGGGCCTGGATGCCGGTATCGTACAGGTGGCGTCCACGACTGGGCAGACCGAGTTCGTGGACCGGCACAGCCGCACTATCGGCCAGGCGCGCGCGGCCGGAGGTTGCGAAAATTGGGGCGCAACAGCGAGACGGGGAGGAATGCGTGACTGAGCGGCTTGATCTGGCGGTGCTGGGCGGGGGCGTGGCCGGACTGACCGCCGCCTATCTCCTTCGTGACCTGGACCTGGAGGTGTTCGACGCGGCCGACTATGTCGGCGGGCGCACGAGATCGCTGCAACAGGCCGACGGCATCTGGCTCAACACGGGCGCCCAGTACGTGTCCACGGACCGCGTCAAGGTGGTCGAGCTGGCCGACGCGGTCGGGGCCAAGCTTCTCCGTGACGACAACCTTGGCGAGTACTGGCGGGGGCTGTATCCAAGTGATCCCGACACCCGGACAGAGATCGAGTCCTGCATCGAGAGGATTACCGCCGAGCAGATGCACCGCCGACCCGCGACCCGACCCGAGCTCGACGATGTGCCTTTCGACCAGTGGCTGGGTGATGTCTCGCCGGATACGCATCGGTTCTTCGATCGCTGGTGCCAGATCATGAACTCCGGCTCCGCCGTCGAGATCTCCCTTTACGGGGCGCTCTGGCTTTGGGGCGACCAGCGCAGCACGCCTTGGATCGACCGGCCGGTGCCGAGGCACGACCGTGGCGATTGCGTCTTCGAAGGGGGCACGAACGAGTTCACCAAAGCGCTCGCGCACGCGATCGGCGGCCGCCTTTCGCTCCGCTCTCGTGTGGTGTCAGTCCGCGCCGCGGACGATGGTTACGTGGTCGAGGTCGACGACGATCGCGGCCGGCGCAGCGTCTGGGCCCGGCGGGTGGTTTCGGCGATGCCCGCGGCCATCGCCGCGGGCGTCATCGAGGATCTCCCGGGCTGGAAGCGACAGGCGCTCGCCGCCGTCCGGTACGGCCGCTTTTTGACCACCAACATCGTCATCAGCCCCCACGGCGCCGAGCCCAGCCGATATCCACTCACCGGCGCTCGATCCGATGTGCTTTACAACCTGGACGCTTTCGTGATCAAGACGCCCGGCAACTTCGACGAGGTCGGCGGCTGCTTCCACAACCTCGTCGGCGACCCGACCGCCCGAGTGGTCTGGGACGACCCCGACCACACCATCAAGACGGGCACGCTGCTTGCCCTGTTTCGCCTTCACCCCGAATACCGCGACCGCGTCGTCAGGGTGGAGGTCCAGCGGTGGCCGTTCGGCATGCCCCTCTACAGCGTCGGCCGGATGAAGACGTTCGATCAGCTGGCGGAGCCGGTTGGTGGCATTTATTTTTGCGGCGACTACAGCTTCGCGTCGAACATGGAGGGAGCTGCTTTGAGCGGCGAGCGCGCCGCGGCTCAAGCCCGCCTCGCGTTCGCGTGAGCAGCAGTGGTCTGGTGCTTTCGCGCTGAGCAAGAATAAGTCCGTGCCGGAACGACACTCGGTTCTACGGGCCGACGGGACCCTCGCCGCCGGCGCGCATCCGCGCATGGAGGAGGAGTTCCTCCTGGAAGCGCTGCGTTGGATGATGAAGTCCCGCCTCTACGACTTAAAGGTCATCGCGCTGCAGCGTCAGGGCCAGTTCGGTGTTTTCTCTCCGGGCATGGGTCAGGAGGCCTCGATAGTGGGCTCGGCCATGGCCCTCGATCCCACCCGAGACTGGATGGTGCCCCAGTACCGCGAGCTGATGGCGACCGTCCATCACGGCCTTCCGCTCGAGGTCATCACCGCGCAATACCTGGGCAAGATCGCGCCCGCCCGCATACCCGACGGGGTCAGGGTGCTGCCGACGCAGGTCTCCATCGCGGCGCAATTGCCGCAGGCAACCGGGCTGGCCTGGGGGCTGCGCCTCCGCGGCGAGGACGCTGTCGTGATGGCATATATCGGCGAGGGCGGCTCGTCCGAGGGTGATTTCCACGAGGCCCTCAACCTGGCGGGCGTGACGAAATCGCCGATCGTGTTCTTCCTGCAGAACAACCAGTGGGCGATCTCGACCTCGCGACGTGTCCAGTCGGCGACGACAAGCTTTGCGTTTCGAGCGGCGGGGTACGGGTTCCCCGGCGTCCAGGTGGACGGCAACGACGTGATGGCCGTCTACGACGTCGCGATGGCCGCGGTGGAGCGGGCGCGAAAGGGCGAAGGGCCGACCCTGATCGAGTCCGTGACCTATCGCATGAGCTTCCACAACACGACTGACAACCCGTCGCGGTACGAGGATCCCAAAGAGCACGAGGTGGCACGATCGCAGGACCCGATAGAGCGCGTCCAGAAGTATCTGACGAGCCTGGGGCTGTGGGACAAGAAGCGCGAGTCAGACCTCACGGAGGAGCTGACGCAGGAAAACGAGGCGGCGCTGAAAATCGCGATCGAGGCGCCGGCGCCCGGCCCTGCTGACGTTTTCGCCAACGTGTACGAGCGCCCGCCGGAGCGTGTCGTCCAGCAACAGGCCGAGCTACTTGACGAGAGGCGCAGCTGAGATGCCGCAGCGCACGATCGTCGAGGCCATCAACAACGCCCTGGCCGAGGAGATGGAAAGCGATCCTCGCGTGATGCTGCTGGGGCTTGATGTCGGCAAGCTGGGTGGCGTGTTTCGGACCACCAGCGGGCTGGTCGAGCGCTTCGGCGCCGACCGGGTGGTCGACACACCGCTCGCCGAGGCCAGCATCATCGGCGCGTCGCTCGGCCTTGCGCTCGCGGGCATGGTGCCGGTGGCCGAGATCCAGTTCCTGGGGTTCACGGCCCAGGGCTTCCATCAGATCGGGCCGCAGCTCGGGAAGTTCCGGCAGCGCTCTCGCGGCCGTTACCACTGCCAGGTCACGATCCGGGCCCCCTTCGGCGGAGGCATCCGCAGCCCCGAGTTCCATTCCGATGCGGTCGAGGCGCAGTTCGTGCAGAGCCCGGGCATCAAGATCGTGATGCCGTCGAACCCGTACGACGCCAAGGGCCTTCTGCTCGAATCGATAAGGGACCCGGACCCCGTTCTGTTCTGCGAGCCGGATCGCCTGTACCGGTCGGTGCGGGCCGAGGTCCCGGACGGCGCCTACACGGTGCCGTTCGGAAAAGCGGCGGTGGTTCGGGAGGGTGAGCACATCACGCTGGTCGCCTGGAGCGCCGCCGTCGAGCTCTGCCTGCGGGCGGCCGGCAAGCTCGCCGAGGAAGGCGTGTCGGCGACCGTGGTCGATCTCCGCACCCTGGTGCCGCTTGACGTGGAGACGCTCTGCAACCAGGTGGCCAAGACAGGGCGCTGCGTCGTCGTTCACGAGGCGCCGCTCTCAGCGGGCTTCGGAGCGGAGGTCTCCGCGACCCTGATGGAGCAGATCTTTTATGACCTCGATGCGCCCGTGGCCAGGGTCGGGGCTTTCGACGTGCCGTTCCCGGCCGCCTCCCTCGAGGACTACTACCTGCCCTCGCTGCAGAGGGTCATGGACGCGGTTCGGAGGACGCTGCAGAGCTGAGGGGTCTTTAAAGCTCGATGAAGGTACCCGCCCCCTTCGCCAGCGCCTCTTTATAAACGAGGCCCGAGGCGGCCAGGTCCTCAACGGCGTGGCCCATCGACTTGTAGACGGTGATCTCATCGGCCGACTGGCGTCCTGGCCTTGCGTGCAACAGCAACTCACCCATCTCGGTCGCTCGATTGGGGTCCATGCCCACCAGCTCCATGCAGCCGACCGGCGGCGGCGAGAACGCCGCCGCCCTGGACTCGACGAAGAGGCTGGCGGCCGCGGCGAGCCCGCGGTCGAGCTCGCCGTCGGGCGCCGAGAAGCCGACCGACGAGACGTGCGTGCCGGGCCCAACCCACTCGCGCCTGATCACCGGCGTGCCCGAATGGGTGCACATGGCCACGACGTCCGCGCCGCGCACCGCGTCCTCGTAGGTTGCGACGGCGTGGGCTTTGGGATCGCGCTCGGCCAGCCGGCGGGCGCTCTCGATGGTCCGCGAGGCGATGCGGATCTCCTCGAAGTTGCGGACCAGGGGCAGGATCTCGAGGTGGGCGTGGCCCTGCACTCCGGCGCCGAGGATGGCGAGCACCCTCGCATCGTCTCTGGCGAGGTGCCGGACCGAGACCGCGGCGGTGCCCGCGGTCCTGATGGCGGTGATGCGCGTGCCGTCCATCACCGCCATGGGCGAACCGGTGGCGGAGTCGAACAGCGCGATCAGCGCCTGGTGGGAAGGCAATCCCGCCGAATGGTTTTGTGGAAACACCGAGACGAGCTTGACGCCCAGGCCCAGGCCCGCCCCGTACCCGGGCATCGACGCGAGCCAGCCCTCGCGCTCGGCGGTGACCGAGGTTCTGGCCGGAACCTCGACCCGCCCAGAGCTCAGCGCGCGGAAACCTTCTTCGAGAGCGTCGAGCAGCCGGGGAAGGTCGAGCAGGGCCGCCACATCGACCTGGCTGAGCATCAGCACGCGCACGTGCTGACGTTAACGCCGCGAAGGCCGAGCTTGTGGCACTCTCGCTAGAGATGCCGGGTGCAGCGCAGTCGATCCTCGAGCAGCTGGTTCGGATTCCGTCCGCGACCGGGCATGAGCAAGCGATCGCGCATGCGTTTGCCGGCCGGTGTGAGGAGGCGGGCCTCGAGGTGGAGACGCAGGAGGTCGAGCCTGGACGGCTCAACGTGATCGCTCGCTGGAGAGTCGGGCGCCGGCCGCGCCTCTTGCTGACCGGCCACCTGGACACCGTTCCGGTGGGAGAGGGCTGGACGCGCGATCCCTTCGGCGCCGAGGTCGCCGGGGGCCGGCTCTACGGCCGCGGGGCGTGCGATATGAAAGGTGGGCTTGCCGCGATGCTCGGGGCGATCGTCGACCTGCGCGCTCGCGGGGCGGAGCCCGCCGGCGATGTGGTCCTGGCCGCGGTCGTGGGCGAGGAAGAGGACTCGGCCGGCACGCGCGCCCTCATCGCTGGTGGTGTGGCGGCGGATTGGGCGGTGTTGGCGGAGCCCACCGCGATGGCGCTGGTGGTCGCCAACCGAGGGCTGATGAACTACCGGCTGGTGGTGAGAGGCGCCTCGGTTCACGCCTCGTCGCCCGAGCTCGGGCGCAACGCCGTCACCGCGGCGGCACGGCTCGTGCTCGAGCTGGAGGCTTGCGCCGATGGGCTGGCGACCAGGCCTCACCGGCTGTTCGGCCCGCCGAATCTCACGGTCGGCACCATCCACGGCGGCACGCGCCCCTACGTCGTGCCCGACCGCTGCGTGGTCGAGGTGGATCGGCGCGTCAACCCGGGCGAGACCCGCGATCAGGTCGTGGCCGAGATACAGGCGGCGATCGCGAGGACGCGAGCCCACCTCGGGTGGCTCGAGGTCGAGGTCGAGGCCGGACCGGAATACCTGGCCTTCGAGATACCGGAGGAGCACGAGCTGATCGGTGCGATGACCTCGGCGATGGCCGCGGCCAACCTGCCGCGGCGCCTCTCCGCCTGGCGGGCCGCCAGCGATGCGGGATTCCTCGTGCACACGGCCGGGATACCATGCGTTCTGTTCGGACCGGGGGATATCGAGCAGAGCGCGCACCGGCCCGACGAATGGATGGACCTCGTTGATCTCGAGGTCGCCCAGCGGGTTTTCGAGCGCCTGCTGCTCGGCCGAGTAGAGGCGGTGGAGGTGGTGGATGGCAGCGTTCCCTGATGACGAGTACGCGCCGAGGCTGGCGAAGACGCGGGTGCGCATGGCGGAGGCCGGCCTCGACGTGCTGCTGGTCACCGACCCCGCGAACATGAACTACCTGAGCGGCTATGACGCCTGGTCGTTCTATGTGCCACAGGCAGTCATCGTGCCGCTGAAATCCGAATCGCCGATCTGGGTTGGACGGGGCATGGACGCGCAGAGCGCGATCCTGACGACCACCTTGCCGAAGGACAGCATCCTGAGCTACGCCGACGACTACATCGAGTCGCCAATCAAGCACGCGATGCAGCACGTCGCTGGTGTGCTCGAAGAGCGCGGATTCGCGCGCGCGCGCATCGGCTACGAGGGCAACGCGTACTTCTTCACGGCTCGAAACCTGCAGGTGCTCACGGAATCGCTGCCGGCGGCCCGATTCGTCGACGCGGACCTGCTCGTCAACTGGGTGCGGACCGTGAAGTCGGCACGCGAGATCGAAGTCATGCGTCAGGCGGCTCGCATCGTCGAGAGCGTGATGCGCGTGGCCATCGAGGCGGTGTCCGCTGGCACCCGGCAGTGTGATGCGGCTGCGCTCATCTCGGCAGCCCAGATCCGCGGCACCAAGGAATTCGGCGGTGACGCGCCCGCCAACCCGCCTTCGATCCTGAGCGCTGAGAATGCCGCGACGCCACACGCGTCATGGTCCGACCGGCCTTTTCTGCGCGATACGGCCACGTGCCTCGAGCTCAGCGGCTGCCGGCTTCGCTACCACTGCGCCATGTCGAGGACCGTGTATCTCGGCCAGCCGCCCGACGACATGAAGCGGCTGGCCGCCGCCACCGCCGAGGGCATGCAGGCCGCGCTCGCGACCGTCAAGCCAGGCGCCCTCTGCCAGGACATCGCGGCCGCGTGGCAGCAGACGATCAACCGCGCCGGGTTCAACAAGCCTTCGCGGATCGGTTACTCGATCGGCGTGAACTACCCGCCGAACTGGGCCGACCACACGGCCAGCATTCGCGAAGGTGACATGACGGTCCTCGAGCCGAACATGACCTTCCACCTCATGCTCGGCATGTGGATGGAGGGCTGGGGATTCGAGCTCAGCGACACGTTCCGCGTCACCGACACCGGTCATGAGGTCCTGGCCGATTTCCCCCAGCAGCTCTTTGTCAAAGACTGATCGATGACCGTGGCGGCGCCTCTGGCCGTGGTCACCGGTGGCTCGCGTGGGATCGGACGCGCTTTCGTCCTCGAGGCCGTGCGGCGCGGCTATCGTGTCGTCTTCAGCTATCGAACCCAGGAGGCGCAGGCGGTCGAGACGGTTGAGCAGGCCGCCGGCATGGGGGGCGAGGCGGTGAGCGTCAGGGCCGACCTCGGGGTGTTCGAAGACGCCAGCGCGGTGGTCGCGGCGGCGCGTGCCCAGGGCCAGGTCAGCCTGCTCGTCAACAACGCGGGCATCGGCGAGGAGTACACCCTCGAGGCGCTGACCCGCGAGGCTTGGGAGCGCGCGGTGGCGATCAACTTGACAGCACCGACGTTCCTGGCCAAGGAGCTGCGCGCGGATCTCGTCGCCCGGCGGGGGGCGATCCTCAACGTCAGCAGCGACGGCGGTGTCGCGGGCTCGCTCCACGGAGCGCCTTACGGCGCGACCAAGGCCGGGCTTATCGGCCTCACGAAAACGCTTGCGCGCGAGCTGGCTCCGCACGTCCGCGTCAACGCGATCGCGCCCGGCCCGGTGGCGACCGACATGTGGGCCGCCATCGATCCGGCGGTCCAGGAGCGCGTGATGGAGCATGAGATGCCGCTGAAGCGAATCGCCCAACCGGAGGACATCGCTCGAGCCGGCCTCGATATAAGCTCATGGCCCGACGCGTCCGGGATCGTCGTCCTCCTCGACGGCGGGCGGATCATGTGAGCATGCAGGTCATGCCGCAGAAAGTAGGGAATGGGAGTCGCGCATGAAGGTGTTGGTGATCGGCGCCGGGCTGTCGGGCCTCGTGGCAGCGACCCAGATCCAATCGGCGGGTCACGACGTCGTCGTCGTCGAGGCCCGCAACCGCGTCGGCGGCCGCGTGTTCACGTTGCGCGAGGGCTTCGCTGGCGGCCAGTTCGCAGACATCGGAGCCGAGATCATCTACCACGGCCAGGACAACATCGCCAACCTCTGCCGCGAGAACGGTGTCGAGCTGAGCGACCGCTTCAGCCTCGGCACCGAGGTCCCCGACCTCATCTTCGGCGGGCAGCGCCTTGATCGCGCCGCCGCCGCCGAGGTGGTCAACGAGCTGCGCGCGGCGATTCGCCGCACGCGTCCCGGTCATTTCGAGTCGGTGGCGCAGTGGCTTCGCCGTGCCCGCATCTCCGAGCCGGCCGAGCTGCTACTGGCGGCGATCGCGCAGTCCACGCCGGCGTCCCCGCTGCGTATCGCCGACGCGGAGGAGCTGAACGTGGAGCTCTCGTGGGGCGAGGGCTACCGAAAGATCAAAGGCGGCAACGACACATTGCCGCGAACGATGGCGAAGAAGCTCGACGTGCGCCTCGACCAGCCGGTGCGGGTAGTCGGCTGGAGCGCGACCGGGGTGACCGTCGAGTCCGAGCGCGAGACCTTAAATGCCGACCGCGTCGTCGTCACCGTCCCGGGACCGCTGGTGTCCGAGCTGGGGTTCGATCCGGTGTTGCCGGTCGACAAAATCAAGGCGCTCCTGTCGCTTCGCTACGGGAACGCGACCAGGCTCGTGGTGCAGTACGCGGAGCGCGAGCTCGTCAAAGCGGCAATCGGCTCGGGCTGCTTCACCGATCGGATGCCGGGCTTCGTCATGGAGCAGTCCGTGCACCAGGGCGGCGAGCACATCCTCATCGCCGGGCTCGCGGCGGGTGACATCGAGCCCTCAGGGCTGACCGACGCCGAGATCCTTGACCAGGTCGACGCCACCATCAGCGCGGTGGTCGGGCGGCCGATCAAGCGCATCTTCGGGCACGTCAAAAGCTGGACGCGTGACCCCTGGTCGCGTGCCGTGGTGAGGGCCCCCATGGGCGACCAGCGCGCTACGGTGCTACCGATGATTGCCGCGCCACTCGGAGGACGCGTGTTCTTTGCGGGCGAGCACACAGATGACCGCGTCGGGCCGGGCGGAATGGAGGGCGCGATCAAGTCGGGATACCGGGTGGCGCGCGAAATCCTGGCGCAGGCCTGACGCATGGCCGTGACCACGTGTGACGTCCTGGTCATCGGCGCCGGCATCGCCGGATGCACTGTCGCCTGCGAGCTGGCGGGCGCCGGCGCGCGAGTGGTGGTCGCCGAGCGGGGCGCTGTCTGCTCGGGCTCGAGCGCGCTCAATGCGGGAGGGATCCGTCAGCAGTTCAGCCAGGAGAGCTCGGTGCGCGCGGGGATGGAGACGGTCCGCCGCCTCGCCACCTTCGAGGCAGAGTTCGGAGTCGACCCGGGGTTTCGCCAGGCCGGCTACCTGTTCTTGCACGACGGCGGCGACAGCCGGCGCACCCTGGAGCGCGCGATCGGCGTTCAGAACGCCTGTGGCGTGCCGACCAGGCTCGTCGGTCCCGACGAGGTGGCGCGGCTGGTGCCGGGGATCAACCTGAGCGACGTCGCCGGTGCCGCCCACAACCCGACCGACGGCTACGTCGATCCCAACTCGATGGTGGCGGGCTACGCCGCCGGCGCGCGGGCGCGCGGTGCGGTGATCCTCCAGGACAACCCGGTGACAGCGATAAAGACGCGGGGCGCAAGGGTGATCGGCGTCAACACCTCAACAGGTGCGATCGCGCCTGACGTCGTGTTGAACGCCGCGGGCGCGTGGGCGCCGGTTATCGCTGCAATGTACGGTGGCTCCCTTCCGATCACCGCGCGCCGTAACGACATCTTCACCCTCGACCGCTCGCCGGCGCCAGGGCAGTTCCTGCCGCTGACGATCGACCTGATCACCGGCCTCTACCTGCATTCGGAAGGCGATGGGCTCGTCGCGGGACCCGCCGAGTCATTCGCCGTCCCCGATCCTCCATCCCACGTGGCGGTGGATTGGGAGGTGCTGCCATTCCTGGTGGAGCGGCTCGTGCACCGGCTGCCGATGCTCGAGGCGGCGCAGGTGACGCACGGGTGGGCGGGGTTCATCGAAGCCACACCGGATGACAACCCGGTGGTCGGATGGACCCATTTCGACAACCTTTACACGATGGCTGGATTCAGCGGCCACGGCATGTGTCTGGCTCCGGGCCTGGCGCCACACGTCGCGCGTGAGCTTCGCGGCCAGAGCGCGGAGCTTTCTCTCGAGATCTATTCGCTCAAGCGGTTCGAGCGCGGAGGCGTCGAGCCGGAGGGCGTCTGGGGCGGCTCTGGCATCGCTGCGGGCATGGCCGGCGGAAGCGGTAAGACAAAGGAGTAGCGGCCATCGAAGATCGAGATTTCCTGATGATTCCCGGCCCCGTTTCGATCGACGACGAGATCCTGGAAGCGCTGGCCCGGCCGGTCCAGGCGCACTACGGCGACCGGTGGACCGCGCTCTACAAGCACGCCGTCGCGGGGATGAAAGAAGTGTTCAAGACGCAAGGCGAGGTCCACCTCGTCTTCGGGTCGGGCATGGCCGGTGTGGAGATGTGCATCGGCAGCGTGCTCTCAGTGGGCGATGAGGTCTTGATCCCCACCAACGGCCTTTTCGGGGATCGCATGGCCGAGGTCGCGACGGCCAACGGGCTGAAGGTTCACAGCTTCACCGCCGGCATCGGGCAGGCGATCACCGCCGCCCAGGTGCGGGACGAGCTCGCCGCCAACCCTGGGGTGAGGGCGGTGTGCATCGTCTATCACGAGACCTCGATCGGGGTGCTCAACGAGGTGGAGGGGATCTGCCGTGCGGCGCGCGATCACGGAGCCCTGGCGATCGTCGACGGCATCTCGGCCGTCGGCGGCGTGCCCTTCGAGATGGACGCGTGGGGGGCCGACCTCTGCGTCACGGTGGCCAACAAATGCATCGCGGGGCCGATCGGCGTGGCCCCGGTCGCTGCCGGCCCACGGGCCCTCGCTGCCCTCGACGACGGCCGGCCGAAGGCGGCCGGCTGGTATTTGAACCTGGCCACGTGGCGGAAGTATTCGGAGCTCTGGAGCGGGTGGCACCCGCACCCGACCACCATGCCCACCAACGTCATCGAGGCGTTCGACCTGGCGCTCACCCGGTTGCTGGAGGAGGGTGTGGATGCCCGGTGCCGGCGGTTGGCCGCGTCGCGAGATCGCGTCCGCGACGGGCTGGAGGAAATCGGTTTCGAGATGCTGTCGCCCATCGCGACCGCTTCCCCCGTAACCACGGCGGCGTACGGCCTGGAGGGCATGGACGTCGACGATTACCTCGACTGGTTGCTGCGCGAGCACCGCATCCGCATCGGCGGCGGCCTCGGTGAGCTCAGGGGTCGGATCTTCCGCGTCGGCCACATGGGCCGCGCCGCCGAGCCGGAGGCCATCGATCGCTTTCTGAGAGCAACGGCGGCCTATGTGGAGAAGCTACCGAAGGCGCGCTAGACCTTCAAGCTGGCCGGCGTCCATTCCTCGATGCCGCTCTGCACGGCGTTCAGGAATCGCGATGCCGCCAGCCCGTCGATGATGCGATGGTCGAACGACATCGTGAGGTTCATGATCGGGCGGATCGCGACCGCGTCATCGACGGCGACCGGCCGCTTTCGGATCGACTCGGTGCTGAGGATCGCGGCCTGCGGCTGGTTGATGATCGACTGCCCGGCCACCGAGCCGAGGGCGCCAGTGTTGTTGAGGGTGAAGGTGCCGCCGCGAACGTCCTCCGGACGCAGGGTCTTGTTGCGCGCGCGAGTGGCGAGATCGTTGAGGGCATGCGCAAGGTCGATGAAGCCCATCTTGTCGGCGTCTTTGATGACCGGGACGATGAGGGTGTCGGGCAGCGCCACCGCGATGCCCATGTTGACGTAGTGCTTGAGGATGATGCCTTCTTCCGTCCACGTCGAGTTGAGGTAGGGATTCTTCATCAACGCGTCGCAGACGATCTGGATGAAGAACGGCACGTAGGAGAGGGGAAAGCCGTGACGGGCCTCGAACTGGGCCTTCTGTGCCGCCCGGTACTCGACGAGGTTCGTCACGTCGACCTCGCGCAGTGCCCACGCGTGAGGCGAGGTGCTCACGCTGCGGACCATGTGCTCCGCGATCTGCCGGCGCACGGCGGAGATCCGGACCAGCTCATCGCGCGGGTCTGATGAAGCCGCCGCCGGCTGAGGTTTGGCGGGCTTAGGCGCGCGGTGTTCTGCCAGGTACGCGATCACGTCCTCGCGCTGGACGCGGCCGCCGCCGCCGGTGCCGGTGATCTGCGACAGCTCGAGATCGTTGTCCTGGAGGAGCCGCCGCACGGCCGGGCTGACCCGGTCTCCGGCTTCGGCCGAGGACGCGGCGTGCTGCGTCTGACGTGGCGCCGGCGTGGTCGGTGTTGCCGCCTCAGGTTCCGCGGCCTCGGGCTTGGCGGGCTCGGCCGCCGCGTCCGCGGCACCCTCCACCTCCATCTCGGCCAGCGCGGTCCCGATCGCTACCGTCTCTCCCGGGCCGACCTTGATGCTCACCAATCGGCCCTCAAAGGGCGAGGGGATCTCGGCGTTGACCTTGTCGGTGACGACCTCGACGATCGGCTCGTCGCGGCGGACCATGTCGCCTTCCTGCTTGAGCCAGCGATCGACGGTGCCTTCGGTGACCGACTCGCCGAGCTGCGGCATCTTCAGCGTCGTGCGGCCCATCCCGCTCAGGATTGTAGTGGTCGGGGGGTGAGGAACCGGGCGCCGGGGGCATGGCGCGCTCTACGATTCGGTGAGCGCGGTCGCAAGGAGGATTGGAGGGAAGCGAATGGCCCGTCGATTCCGTTTCGGCATCTGCACCGACCAGAACATGACCTGGGAAAAGAACGTCGAGCGCTGGCAATTGTTCGAGCGGCTCGGCTACGAAAGCGCCTGGGTCTGCGACCACCTCGTCCAGCCAAGCCGCCCCAACGGTCCTTACTTCGAGGCTTGGTCGCTGCTCGCGGGGCTGGCGGCGCGCACAGAAAAGATTCGAATCGGGGTCCTGGTCACCTCCAACACGTTCCGCTTTCCGCAGGTCGTCGCGAAGATGGCGGTCACCATCGACCACATCTCCAAAGGACGGCTGGAGGTTGGGCTCGGCGCCGGGTGGTACGAGCCCGAGCACACGATGTTCGGAATCCCGTTCCCGGAGACCAAGGAGCTGGTCGGCCGGTTTCGCGAAGCGGTCCAGGTGGTCGACCTCCTGACGCGCGAGGACACGAGCTCTTTCGACGGGAAGTATTACCAGCTGAAGGCCGCCCAATCCCGTCCGGCCAGCGTCCAGAAGCCGCGTCCGCCACTCGTCATCGGCGCGTTCGGGCCGCGGATGCTCAAGATCGTCGCCACGTATGCGGACACGTGGAACGCCTTCGGGACGCCTTCGGAGATGCGCGAGCGCAACCAGATGCTCGATGACTACTGCCGCGAGCTGGGGCGCGACCCCAATACGCTCGACCGTTCCCTCTACTACTGGGTGCCCAAGTCAGACGCCGATCCGTGGGCGTCGAAGCAGGCGTTCTACGACGTGATCAACCCCTACATCGAGGCCGGCGTGAACCAGTTCATCCTGGACCAGCCTCGCGACGACCAGCTCGAAATGCTGGAGTGGGCGGCTGCCGAGGTCCTGCCGCGGTACGCGCGCGAAACGCCTCGCAGCCTCGAACCCGCCGCCGCCAAGACGATCGACACGTCGGACTGGAAAAAGCCTCAGGACCACGTCTAGCCGCCGCTCGAGACTGTTCAGGCGCCCATCGCCGGCTCGATGTTCTGGTTCAGCCGGAAGAAATTGGTCGGGTCGTAGCGACCCTTGAGCGCAACCAGGCGCGCGTACGCAGTCTCTCCGTATGCCTGTCGGACGCGCTCGCCGCTCTCCTGGAACAGGTAGTTGGGGTAGGCGCCGGCTCGCGTGAACGGCTCGAGGGAGGCGTAGCCCTCGCGGGCCCAGCGCACGTTCTCCGGGTCGACGGCCGGGTCGGTCCACTTGGCGTTGACCAGGAGGTCGAACTTGGCATCGCCAAAACGAAGCGCGTTAGTGCCCGCCGGGGTGCGGTGCAGCGCGCCGTGGAGGTGCTCCAGCTGCAGTTGGCTGAGCGGTGATGGCGCCCCTTCGAATGCCTCCGCGGCGGCTGTGATCGCGCCCGCCACCAGCGGGCCCAGCGCGTTGGTCTTCCAGTAGTTTCGCAAGCCCCAGGGCGAGATCGGGTCGTAGAGGCGCTGCGACTCGGCGTAGGTCCTGGGTGCGACCCCGTCGCGAATCGGTCGGAAGCGTGAGCGGAGGCGCTCGTAGATCGGCGCCGCCGCTGCCGCCGGCCCGCAGAAGCTGCCAAGCACGGTGGCCAGCGGCTCGCCCTCTGGCGTGCGCCGGAGGAGCAGGTCGAACGTGGCCTCGTCGGGGATGGTGTCGACGAACTCGTCGTAGAACGCGAGGAAGTCACGCGAGTATGGGAAGTCGAGCGGCCCGGAGACGACTCCGGCCAGGGGGTGGAGCGCGAACTCGAACGTGGTCACGACGCCGAAGTTGCCGCCGCCTCCCCGAAGGCCCCACAGCAGCTCGGGGTTGCTCTCGGCGGAAGCCTCGACCCGTTCTCCGGCGGCGGTGATCAGCTCGGCGCCGACCAGGTTGTCGCACGTCAGCCCGTAGAGCCCGCGCAGGACGCCGATCCCGCCGCCCAGCGTCAGCCCGGCAACGCCGGTGCTGGAGACGATGCCCCCGGGGGTGGCCAGCGCGTGGCCTTGCGTCGCACCGTCGAAGTCGCCCCACGTCGCGCCTCCTTGCGCTCGGGCGCGGCGATTTCCAGCGTCGACGTCGACGCGGCGCATCAGCGAAAGATCGATGACCAGGCCGCCGTCGCAAACTGCGTTTCCGGCCACGTTGTGCCCGCCGCCACGAACCGCCACTGCTTGGCGCTGCTCACGCGCGAAGGCAATGGCGGCGGCGATGTCGGCGTCGCTCTCGCAGCGCACGATCAGCTCCGGGCGCCGGTCGATCATGCCGTTGAAGACGCGCCGGGCCTCGTCATAGCCACCGTCGCCTGGGCGAAGGATCGAGCCGCGGAGCTCGCGCGCGAGCTGCTGAGTCACCTTGGGGTCCAGGGTGCTCACCGGGCGGCCGCGGCCTGCGCCCTGGTCAGAAGTCGCGGCGCGAGGGAACCGACCACCGCCATCAGTATCCCGCCGACCAGCGGCGGCCAGAACGCCACGGTGATCGTCCCCGTCGCGTCGACGAGCATTCCCGCCGATATCGGCCCTGTGAACGCCAGCAGGTAGCCGACCGTATACATCAAGGCCGAGTAGGACGAGGCTTCGCTCTCGTTGCGCGCGATGAGTGGCGGCAACGCGATCGAGGCGACGAATGCGGCGGCCGTCCCGAGCCCGACCATGAACACAAGCGGGCGGATGAGGTCGGTGAGTCCGAGCAGTAGGCCGAGCGAACCGACCGCCGCGAGGCCGCCCGCGACAACGTAGAACGTGGTGGACAGCGCGTATTGCCAGCGCACGAACGACAGCGCAAACAGCGGGACGATCGGGATGAAGTTCAGGAACAGGAAGGTGGTCGCGACGTATCCGGGTCCCCGGTCGTTGATCAGGAATGGCATCCAGGTGGCGACGGTGTAGTACACCAGGTTTTGAAACGTGAACAGCGCAGCCACCAGCCAGACCCGTGGGTCTCTCGCTGTCGCTTTCAGGTTGGCCGGCGGTGCGGCCACCTGGTCGCGAGGGGTGAACCTGACCCAGAGCACGACGCCGATCAGTGCAACGCCCGCCCAAACGAGGAACATCCCGCGCCATCCCAGCGCTCGCGACAGGTACGGCGAAAGCGAGGCTCCGACGACGTTGCCCATCAGCAGGCCATTGCCGTACAGGCTGCTGGCTCGCGCGATGCCGTCTGGAAACCAGCGCCTGATGAGCACCGCGAGCGGAGGCTGGGCGAGCGCGATCGACAGGGTCAGCATGGCGCTGCCTGCAAAGACCCAGAACACCGCCGGCGGCAATGTCAGCGAGATCGTGAAAACGCCAAGGCCAGCCACACAGACGGCGACCAGGCGCCTCGCACCGAACCTGGTCGCGAGCAGCGCGCCAGGGATCGACGCCGCGCCCAGCACGAGGATGGCCAGCGATGTGATCGTGCCGGTGGCGGAATAGCTGAGGCCGAGATCCGAGCGGATCGCCGGCAGCGAAGGCGGAATCGCGAACAGGATCACACGCAGGTTGAATGCCGTAAGCCAGACGAGTCCGAGCGAGATGACATTCCGGCGCAAAGGGCCACCATCCTAAAGGGCGCGGGCCGAGCTTCGTGGGCTAGGCTGAGGCTTGATGGCATCGACCGGCACGGAACGCGTCGCGGCGGCCCTGCGTCTCGATCGTGCGGATCGCGCTCCGGTCAGCGCGTGGGGCCACTCCTACGAGCGCGAGTGGTCGGTGGATGAGCTCGTCACCACCACGGTCGGGATCGCACGGCGATGCGAGCTCGACTTCGTCAAGCTCCAGGTCCGGGCGAGCTGTTTTGCGGAGACCTTCGGGGCGGCCTGGAGATTCTCCGGCTCCGCATCGGTCCCGCCCGTGATGGAGCAACCTGGCGGCACGGATGCCGAGGCCTGGCGGCGCATTGCGTCCTCGGAGCCCGACCGTGGAGTCCTGGCCGAGCAGATCCAGGTCATGGCGGCGATCACCAAGCAGCTCGGCCCGGAGACGCCCTGCCTCCAGACCGTCTTCTCACCGGGCATGGTCGCGTGGTTCCTCACCGGCAGCGACCTCGATGTGCTCCGCTCCCTGCTTCGCGCCGAGCCTGACCTGATGGCCGCGGGCCTGGTGCGCATCAGCGAGACGATGGCGTGGTTCGCACGAGAGTCGATCGCCGCCGGGGCCGCGGGCCTCTTCTATGCGATCAACCCACTTGCCAACACGACTGTCATGGCTCCTGACGAGTACGAGCGCATTTTGCTTCCCTTCGACCGCTCGACCCTCGCCGGGGCGGAGGGCGCGTGGTTCAACATGCTTCATCTCTGTGGCGGGAACGTGAACACCTCGTTGGTCGAGGCGCTGCGCCCCGACTGCGTCAACTGGTCGATCCATGACGCCGGCAATCCCGGGCTGGCCGACATGCGCGACAGGCACCACGTCGCCGTCGCAGGCGGACTGCACCGCGACCAACCCATCCGGACCGGCTCCGTCGAAGAGGTCCGCCGCGAGGCGTCTGACGCCATGACGCAAACCTCCGGCCGCGGCCACCTGCTCACGCCCGGCTGCTCGGTGTCGCCGTGGCCGGTGGATCGAGAGGACAAC
This sequence comes from Candidatus Micrarchaeaceae archaeon, assembly GCA_035534555.1. GTDB lineage: Bacteria > Chloroflexota > Dormibacteria > Dormibacterales > Dormibacteraceae > Palsa-872. Next base: position 40,949 of record DATLRQ010000092.1, on the reverse strand, counting down.
ATTCGCGTCCTGGGCGAGGTGGCAGCCTCAGCCTGAACCGCGTCGCGGCATCAGATGCGCGACGAATCTGGGACCGGGTTGTGGGCGCGCACCCACCGGAACACGTCGCTGGTCGCAAGCTGCCCACCGGTCACGTACAGGATGTTGCCCGAGACCCAGCCCGCTTCGTCCGAGCACAGATAGACCGCGGCCGCCGCGACGTCGTCCGGGACCCCCACACGATTGATCGGATAGAACGAAGCGCGGTCGGCCCTCTGCTCATCGCCGGCCAGCCACTTTTCCGTGAGTCGCGTTTCGATGACACCCGGCGCGATGGCGTTGACGCGAATGCGGTCCGTGCCGGCTTCGTAGCCGAGCACCTTGGTCAGGTTGGCGAGCGCCGCCTTGGCCGAGCCGTAGATGCCCTCGGTGGGCGCGGGAAACACGGCGTCGATCGAGACGATGTTGAGGATCGCGCCGCCGCGGCCCTGCTGCGACATCAGCTTGCACGCAGCCAGCGCCGCAAACAGGGGCGACCGGACGTTGACCGCGTACATCGCATCGAAGGCTTCGATCGTGGTCTCAGACAGCTGTCCGTGCGCGCCCGGCAGGGCGACCATGCCCCCGGCGTTGTTGACGAGGACGTCCAGCCCGCCCAGCTGATGGGCGGCCTCATTCACCATGTCGGCGACCTGGTCGGTGTGCTCCATGTCGATGCGAAGCGCCACGGCCTTGCGCCCGAGCTTTTGGATCTCTCGAGCGACGCCGTCCAGCTCGTCCTGGCTGCGCGCCGCGATCGCGATGTCCGCGCCCTGGCCGGCGAAGGCGAGAGCGATCGCCCGGCCGATGCCACGGCCGCCGCCGGTCACCAGCGCTTTCTTGCCTTCGTAAGAGAACATCCCAACCTCCTTAGCGACTGTGAGAACCCGCGCATCGTACGGATCCACGGATCTGCAATGCTAGCTTCGGCAACACCGATCGGAGGGGGTTCGAATGGCTTCGGAGCGGGTCGGGACAGTGATCATCGGCGGCGGCATCGCCGGCACCGCGGTCGCCTACTACCTGGCCGAACAAGGCGAGTCGGACATCCTCCTGCTCGAGGCTGACGAGCTGGGCAGCGGCTCGACCGGAGGCTCTTTCGGTGGGGTGCGGCAGCAGTTCAGCACACCGCTCGAGATCGAGTTTTCACGCCGCGGGCTGGAGTTCTGGCGGACCGCGGCACGGGTTTTCGACTCGCCGGTCTCCTGGCATCCAAACGGCTACCTGTTCATGTCCGGCCAGCCCGAGATCATGGCCAAGCTCGCGGACGCCGCCGCGCTGCAGCGGTCGATGGGTCTGACCGACGTTCAGGTGGTGGACCCCGCGCAGATCCGCGAAGTCGTGCCGTGGATCGACACCGCCGGCCTGCTCGGCGGCACGTACACCCCGAACGACGGAAAGGTGACTCCGACCGAAGGGGTCGCCGCCCTGATCAAAGCCGCAAGAGCTCGTGGCGCCCGCTACCACGAGCACTGGGAGGTGCGCTCGATCGAGCGGGCCGGCTCCGGATGGCGGATCACCGGGCCCGGCGTGGTGGAGGCGAGCCGGGTGGTCGTCTGCACCGGTTACTGGACCTCCGACCTGCTGCGCTCGTTCGGGTTGGAGCTGACGATCCGTCCGCAGCCGCTCTATAGCGCCATCTCTGGGCCGGCACTCGCCGGCCACCGGGTGCCGCTGACCCTCGACATGGACACCGGTTTTGTCGTCGAGCGAGAAGGGGACGGGCTGGTCGTGGCCATCCTCTTCGAGGACAACCCGCCAGGCTACGGTCACACGCAGTTTCTCGAGCAGTTCGCCGAGCTCGCGCGCGTCCGCGCCCCTTCGCTGGCGGACCTGCGCATCGCCAGGCACGTCGTCGCCAACGTCGACATGGGAGGGGACGGCCAACCGTATGTGGGCCTCGTCGAGGACGGTCTATGGATGCTCGCCGGCTTTGGTGGCCATGGCGCCATGCACGGTCCGCCGGTGGCCGAGCTGCTCGCCAAGATTATCGCCGGCAGGCCGGACCCGACCGTCGACCTGGCTCCTCTCAGTCCCTGGCGGAAGCCCGGCGCCACCGAAGAATGGATGGTGGCGGCGAAGAAATCCTGACGGTCTAAGCGTCACCCAGCTCGTAATAGACGTTGGTGGGCACGATTCTGAAGATCGCCCTCTGCTCACCCTCGAAGAACCACGGGTAGCGGTCCACCTTCATGTAGCGCCGTGCGAGCTTGTTCATGTGCTCCTGCCACCCATCCTCCGACCAGGAAACCACCCGGCCGGTGATCGCGATGTAGCGATAGGGATTGCGCGGATCGACGATGGAGATGGCGACGTCCGGCCGGTCGCGCATGTTCGCCGCCTTGACCCGGTCGAGGCGGACATTGACGAGCACGGTGTCGCCGTCGTGATCGACCCACAGCGGCGTGACGTGGGGCGTGCCGTTGGCGCGCACGGTGGCCAGGTGACCGAGCGCATCGCTCTCGAGCAGGTCGATGAGCGCGGTGGGGATGTGGGGATTTGCCGTTTTCGACGCTGCGTCCGACATGGCAAAGAAGCCTAGACCGTCACGGGTCCGTCTGGCATCGGCTCGCACTCATACTGGTTGAGCAATGCCCGCGGCCCAAAAGCGTGCACCGGTCGCTCCGGAGCGATTGAAGCTAGGCCTGATGCTGCCGACGTGGACGACTGACGACTTGCGTTGGTCCGAGATCCTAGAGATCGCCGAGGTCGCCGCCGAGGTGGGGTTCGACGCCCTGTACGCGAGCGACCATCTCCTCCTACCCAGCAACAACGCGGAGATGAAGCGCCACGCCGGCGTGGACTTTCCAGACGATCCTCAAGTCGAGCTGGAGGGCTACCTGGAGTGCTTCACAGTGCTGGCTGCCCTTGCCGTGGCGATCCCGAAGGTGGCGCTCGGCTCCATGGTCGCGAGCACCGGGTACCGCAACCCGGGCCTCATGGCGAAGATGGCGGTGACCATCGATGACATCAGCGGCGGCCGGCTGGTGCTCGGGCTTGGTTCCGGCGACTCAGAGGGCGAGCACCTGACCTTCGGTTTCCCGCACGAGCAGCGGGTCGGGCGTTTCGAGGAGGCGCTGCAGATCACCAAGGGGCTGTTCAAAGAAACGTCCACGGACTTTGACGGCAAGCACCACCGGCTGCGCGGTGCGCGGTTGCTGCCCAAAGGCCCCAGGCAGGGCGGACCGCCCATCCTGATCGGCACCCTCAATCCTCAGCCGCGCATGCGCCGGCTGGTCGCCCAATATGCGGACATCTGGAATGGCTGGCTTGGCTACACCGATGCCAGTCCCGCCTCGGCGGCGACGCAGCTTGGGATCATCGACGACGCCTGCCGCGAGCACGGGCGCGATCCGTTGACGCTGGTCGCCACGACAGCCGTACGTGGGGCGCTGCCCGGCTCGGGCTACGTCCCAAGGCCCGACGAGCGACCGCTCTCCGGCCCACCGCGCGAAATGGCGGAAACACTTCGGGGGCACGCGCGCCTTGGTATCTCGGAGGTCCAGGTGGCGCTGACCATGGCCGGCACGGCCGGCGTGCGCGCCTTTGCGTCGGTTATCGAGGAGTTGCGGGGAAGCCGGTAGTCCTTTTAGGGCGCCAGCGCCGCTTCGACCACGTGCTGGTCGCTGTCGTGGATCCACTGCTCCGAGATCAGGCTGTCCTGCACGTGGAAGACGACCACACGCTGCCATTCCAGATGTTTGCCGCCTCGCTCGGCGGTTCCCGTCAGCAGCGCCACGGCGTGGCGGTCGTTGGCCACGACGTCGTGAAGTTCCAGGCGCTGTGTCCCGTGAAAAGCCTCGCCGCTCCGCCGGAACAGGTCGAGGATCTCCCGCGGCCCGCGGTACACGCCGCCCAGCACATGCCGGCCGATGTAGTGCAGCGTGGCGTCGGGCGCGTATAGCGTCGCGGTTCGCGAATAGTCGGTATGGACGGCATCGAAGTAACGCCGGATCAGCTCGACGGCGGCGTCACTGTCCGCCTCCACGATGACGAGCCTACCCTGTAAGTCGCGACGCCCGCAAGCGGTCGGCCTATCGCAGCAAGTGCTTTGGGATCTTGCCAGTGGGAGTCTTCGGCAGCTCGGAGACGACCTCGACGATGTCGGGCATCATGAACCTGGGGTCTCGAAGGCGCAGGTAAGCACGTAGCGCCTCGGGGTCGACGGACTGTCCTGGTTTCGGCACCACGACCACCTTGAGATCGCCTTCGGTGGACGTCGCCGGCAACGCGAACGGCCTGCTCGGCCGCCGTTCGTAACCCTGGGTCGACGGCTGCGGGTCAGTCGACCGGGAACGACACCCCCTGCGCGAGCGGCAGCTCGTGACCGTAGTTGATAGTGCACGTCTGCCGGCGCATGTAGCCCTTCCAGGCGTCTGACCCCGCCTGGCGTCCGCCGCCGGTCGCCTTCTCGCCACCGAACGCGCCTCCGATCTCGGCCCCGGAGGTGCCGACGTTCACATTGGCGAGGCCGCAATCGCTGCCGACCGCCGAGAGCCAGGTCTCCGCGGCCGCGAGGCTGGTCGTGAACAGGCTGCTGCTGAGGCCGTGGGGCACGGCGTTGTTCACCTCGATCGCCTCCTCCAGGCTGTCGACCTCGATCACGTGGAGGATCGGGGCGAAGATCTCCTCCTGGACGATCGGCATGTCCTTCGTCGATCGCACGATGGCCGGCTCGACGAAATAGCCGCCTCGATCTTCAAGCACGGCGCCGCCTGCGATCAGCTTGCCGCCCTGCCGCTTGATCTCGGCCAGGCCCTTCTTGTAGTCATCGACCGCCTCGCTCGAGATTAGGGGTCCCATCAGTGTCTTGTCGTCGAGCGGATCGCCGATGTGAACCGTCCGATACGCTGCCTGGAGTTGTTCCAGGAAGGGCGCGGCGATGCCGCGCTGCAGGATCAACCGGCGCGTGGTGGTGCAGCGCTGACCGGCGGTGCCGACGGTGCCGAAGGCGACCGCGCGCAGGGCGAGCTTGAGGTCCGCGTCGTCGAGCACGATGGCGGCGTTGTTGCCTCCGAGCTCGAGGATGGCCCGCCCCGAGCGCTTCGCCACCGCCGCCGAGACCCGATCGCCGAGCGCGCACGAGCCGGTCGCCTGGACCAGCGCCACGCGCTCATCGGCGAGAAGGGTTTCGCCGACCGCCGCGCCCCGGCCGATGACGAGGCCGAAGACCCGCTCGGCTTCCGTGCCGGCGGTGACGTCGTGGATGATCTTCTGCACCGCGATCGAGATGAGCGGCGTGTGACTGGACGGCTTCCACACGATCGTGTCGCCGCACACCAGGGCGATCGCCCAGCCCCAACCCGGGACGGCGACCGGGAAGTTGAAGGCCGAGATGATGCCCACGACGCCGAGTGGATGCCACTGCTCCACGAGCCGGTGATCGCGCCGCTCCGAGGCGATCTCACGGCCGAAGAGCTGCCGGGACTGGCCGACGGCAAGGTCGCAGATGTCGATGACCTCCTGGATCTCGCCTCGGGCCTCGCTCAGGATCTTGCCGTTCTCGAGGCTGATCAGTCGGGCGAGGTCTTCCTTTCGGTTCCGAAAGCCTTCGCCGAGACGGCGCACGATCTCGCCGCGGTGGGGAGCCGGCACCAGCCGCCACTCCAGGAATGCCTTGTAGGCTTCGGCGACCGCGCGCTTGCATTCGTCCTCGCCGGCCGTCAGCACGTGCGCGAGCACCTCGCCGGTCGAGGGGTCGCGCGTTTCGATCGGCGCCCCCGATGGCTTGCCGATGAAGGTCCCGCCGTAGGCGACGCCCGACGTCGAGCCGCCAAGCCGCAGGTCGAAAGCGCCAAGGATCTCCTCGACGCGCAATCCTCGATCGCTGGCAAGTCCGGTGCTCATATCACTTCCTCCTGGCCTGGTTACGGCTGATGGTGCACTGGCGTCAGATGACGTTGCGTTCGGGCTCGATGTTGCCGGTCGCAAAGCGTCGGTGGGCGAAGATGTCGAGAGACAGGTCGGGCCGTTCGCCGGTGAACCATTGTGCGAGCAGATGACCGACGGCGGGCGCCTGCTGAAAGCCGTGGCCTGAGAAACCGCAGGCGCACCAGAATCCTTCGAGATCATCGACCGGGCCCAGTATGGGTTGATGGTCGGGGGTCACCTCGTACAGGCCCGCCCATGCGGTTCGGATGCCCGCCGCCGCAAGCTTTGGCGCTCGATGCTCAACCACCGGGGCCATCGCCTCCAGCATCGTCCAGTCCACCTCCGTGCTGTAGCTCGGCTTCTCGTCGGGCAGCCCCATCCCGAAGAGCAGGCCGTCGCCCTCCGGGTGGAAGTAGAACGAGGTCGAAAAGTCGATCGTCATCGGGTGGTCGCGCGTCACGGCCGGCATCGGGTCGGTGACGAAGATGTTGCGGGGATAAGGCTCCACGGGCACACCGATGCCGGCCATCCTACCGATCTCGGCGGCCCAGGCGCCGGCGCAGTTGAAGACGGCCGAGGTGACGATGTCGCCGGCCGTCGTGCGCACCAGCCGCACGGCCCCGCCGCTTTTCTCGACGCCGGTGACGGCGACTCCTTCGAGGATCCTGGTGCCCAAGGCTCTTGCCGAGCCGGCGTAGCCGGAGGTGACGGCGTGCGGGCTGGCGATGCCGTCGCTCGGACAGAAAGTGCCGCCGATGATGTCGTCGCCGGCGACCATGGGCGCCAGCTCGCGCAGCTCGCGAGCCTCGACCCACCGCGCGTCGGCAACGCCCATCTCACGCCACATCGGCAGCAGGCGCCGGAACTCGTCGACCTCACGATCGCTGGTCAGGACAAAGAGATAGCCGATCCTGCGGAACTCGGGGTCGACGCCGGTGTCGGCCTCGAGGCTCTCCAGTAGGTGCACTGACAGCTGCTGCATGAGGACATTGGTGGTGGAGGAGAACTGGCGCCTCACGCCGCCGGCGCACTTGCCCGTCGATTGTGATCCGAGCGTCTCTTTTTCGACCACCACGACCTTCATGCCGCGCCGGGCGAGGTGGTACGCGACGGAGCACCCGACGACACCGCCGCCCACGACGACGACGTCAGCGGAGTTCTGGGCCATGCTCTCGTGGGGCGCGCAACACCTCGGAGCCGGTCAGCGGCAGCAGCTTCAAGGCGAGCTGCAGCTTAAACGCCGAGTTGCCGGAGCGGACTGGGTAACCCAGGGTCACCTCGATCATCTTCAGACGATAGTCCAACGAGTTGGGATGGATGCCGAGCTGCGCCGCCGCCGCTTTTCGGACCATGCCGGCGGCAAAGAACGCGTCAAGAGTTTCGACGATGTGGGCCCGGCTTCGCTGGTCACGCCCGAGGAGCGGCGCCAGCACCTCCTGCACGAAGCTGTCGGTAGTGGTGTCCTGCTTGAAGAGATCCAGCAGCCTGAGCTCGTCGTATTTGTGGACGCGGCCCTGCGGCTCGAGCAGCGAACCGAGCGCGCGCGCCCGTCGAGCCTCACGCAGGCTGATCATCATGCCGTGGGCGCCGGCACGAGGCGAACCCAGGCCGGCGGTGAGGTGGAAGGCGCCATCGCCGCCATCGCCGATGGTTGACGTCAGGCTCCGCGCCACCTCGTCCGCCGAGGTGCCGGGCACCGCCAGCACCACCCCGAGGTCGACCAGGCCGGCCGGGCTGTCGGGGAATCGCCTTCGCAGGTCGCGCACGACGTCGGCCAGCCGCATGTCGACCACGCTGCGCGCCATTGCCGGCAGGCTGCCGGCCTCGATGACGACGCCGATCCGCAGGGCAGAGAGGTCGTAGCCGAGCAGGCGCGCCTCGCCCTCGGCGTCCGCGTCGTCAGCGAATTCGCCCGAGACGATGCGACCCAGGAAGAGCCTGATCGCCTCTTCGAGGGACCTGCCCATGTCCTCGCGAGCGTGCAGGTAACCGCGTTCGCTGACCGAGTTGAGCAGGTCGAGGTACTGCATGGTCAGCGTGGCTAGGCGCGCGAGCGACTCTGCCGGGGCGTGCGCCACCACGATCTCCCACATCGCCTGTGCCTCGAGCCGGCCGGCTCGCAACACGGCCTCGAGCGGAAAGCCCTGCCGGAGCCGGATGCCTGAGGCCACCTCGAGGTCGGCTAGCTCTGCCGGATCCGGCAGGCGCCCGCCGGCCAGCGCTCCGAGGTACAGCTCGAGGTTGCGGGTCTCGACCTCGATGAGGTCCTGCTCGATCGCCGACCCGGGCACGCGGGCATAGGCGGGGATCTCGGATTCGAGGCGGCGTGCGATGGAGCGGGCGAAATCCTCGATCTGCTGTCTCGAAATGCCGAAACCAGCGCTGATTTGTGACGACGTCACAGTCATCGGCGTCGGGTGATGGAGATTTCCCCTAGTGTCCTTCAGCCGTCTCAGTGTAGTCTCCCAAAAGGCAATCACGGCTGTTCAGCTGAAGAGGAGTCAAGTGGCCACCACCGAAGAGACCCGCAGCCTCATCCCTACCCTCCCCGGCCACTTTTACGTCGACCCGGAGGTGTTTGGAGCTGAGCAATCGAAGATCTTCTCGAAGCTCTGGTTCTGCACGGCCCGGGCCTCGGAGCTCAAGACGCCGGGCAGCTTCCAGACGTTCGAGGTCGGCGGCGAGAGCCTGATCATCGTTCGGGACGGCGACCGGCAGGTGCGGGCCTTTTTCAACGTGTGCCGCCACCGCGGGTCGAGGATCTGCGTGGAAGCCGCCGGGCAGGTGAAGCGCACCTTCCAGTGCCCTTACCACGTGTGGAGTTATGGGCTGGACGGGCGCCTGGTCGGCGCGCCGAACATGTCGATGATGCCGGAGCTCGAAGAGGCCGAGCGTGGGCTGCTTCCAGTCCACGTCCGCGTGTGGCTCGGCTACGTCTGGGTCTGCCTGGCGGCGGCCGCGCCCGACTTCGAGGAGTCTGTCGTCGCGCAGGTCACCCAACGCTTCGGCGGACCGGAGGCGATCGAGAAGTACAGCCTGGACAAGCTCGAGGTCGGACGCCGCATCGAGTACGACGTCCGCGGCAACTGGAAGCTGATCGTCGAGAACTTCATGGAGTGCTATCACTGCGCGAACCTCCATCCCGAGCTGGTGGCGGTGATTCCGGAGTTCCGGCGAGGCTTTCCGACCCAGCACAAGGTCGGTTACGGCGCGGAGTTCGGGGCGGACGTTCGGGGCTTCACCTTCGACGGGCGGCAGGGTTTCGGTTCGCTCGAAGGCCTTGACGCTGAGCAGGACCGCCACTACTACGGTATGACCGTGCTGCCGCAGCTGGTCATCAACCTGGTGCCCGACCACGCGATCATCCACCGGATCTTCCCGGTCGCCGCCGATCGCACCGTGGTCCGGTGCGACTGGCTGTTCGCGCCGAACGTCGTCAACGGGGGATACGACCTTGGACCCTCGATCGAGCTCTTCCACCGCGTCAACACCCAGGACTTCGGCGCGGTCGAGGGCTGCCAGCCATCGATGGGTTCCAGAGCCTTCAAGGATGGCGGCGTCTTCGTGCCCGCGGAGCACCACATCGCGGCGTTCAACCAATGGGTTCGCGACCGGTTGGACGAGCCCGAATGACGGGCCGGCGCGAGAGCGCCGCCTTCGTGGTGCCTGAGAGCCTGAAAGGCTCGCCGGGGACCGCCAAGGACCGCCGCGAGGAGGCCTTCTTCAACCGGGTCGATCCCGATCCCGAGTGGCTGACCAACAGCCGGCCGGGCAAGGCGATGGAGCGTCTCGAGATGGCCTACACGACCGAGCGTCCGGAGATCAAGCGCGTTTGGGGAGCGCGAATCGCCGAGCAGGCGCACCGGCTGAAGGCGGCCGAGTCGGCAGAGCCGGCGGCGGCCAAGGGCGCCGATGACATCACAGGGGCGATCAAGGAAGAGGCGCTCCGACTCGGCTTTGACGCCGTCGGAATCGCGCGCTTCCACCGCACCTACGTCTACTCCAACTATCGCGAATTTGTTCGATACAAGAACCTGATCGTCCTGGCTCTCGAACGCCCCATCGATGACTTCGAGGCTCAGATCCTGTCCATCGACTACATGCACATGACCCAGCAGCTGATGCACCAGGGGACCGAGATGATGCTCGAGCTGATCGCGTTTCTAGGCGAGCGCGGATACCGCGGGCAGGTGATGGCGGGTCCGATCGGGATCAACATGATCAAGGTGCTGCCTTATGCGGAAGAGGCGGGCCTTGGACAGATGGGCCTGAACGGGCAGCTGCTCTCGCCGTATTTCGGCAGCCGCTGGCACCCGTTCGCTCTCTCGACGGACGCCCACGTCACGCCGGACGGGGCGCGCGATTTCGGCATCCCCAAGCTGTGCGACTCATGTCAGGTGTGCGTGCGTCGGTGTCCCGGCCGTGCGATACCCAACGTGCGCGTCCACTGGCGCGGGGCGGTCAAGAACAAGCTGGATGTCGAGAAGTGCGTGCCGATGCTGATGCGCTACGCGACCTGCAACGTGTGCACCAAGGTGTGTCCCGTGCAGAAATACGGCCTGACCGCAGTCGCCGAACATTACGAGGCGACCGGGGGCGAGGTGTTGGGCAAAGGCACCGAGGAGCTCGAGGGCTACACCTTGCCCGATCGGGGCTACCAGGGAGTCGGCACGCTGCCGCGCTTCGACAAGGACGAGGCGCGAATTCGATACGACCTGCTCGACGAGCTGCCCTCCGACATCGAGCCGTGGGTGCACCAGATCGGCGAAGGCAAAGAGCCAGCTTGATTAGGGTGAGTCTCACGTCGACCTCGACGGACGGCCGACCTACCGCGTGCCTACTGCACAAATAAGGACGCGCGAGGCGACTTCAAACACGGCAGTGTGGTCAAGGCGGGGTCGGGATTGGCTGTCGCTGGGGGTGCGCCACCAAGTCGACTAGTTGAGAACAGAGATAATCCAGATCGCCCATCCAGCGAAGATGCATCCGGGCGGGAAGCTCCGGGAGAGGTCGCCATCCAGAACACAAGGCTCGGCCGCACAGGTCTGAAAGTGTCACGACTCTGTCTTGGCACCATGACCTTCGGTTTGCAGATCGACGAACCGGCGGCCAGATCGGTCCTGGATCGCGCGGCTGATGGAGGCGTGACGTTCATCGACACCGCCGACGTCTATCCGCTGGGCGGGGGCGTCGACCTTGCCGGGACGACCGAGGACATCCTCGGTCGATGGCTCAAGGGCAAGCGCCACCAGTTCGTGCTCGCCACCAAGTGCTTCGGCCGCACCGGCCCCCAGGCCTGGGACGTGGGCAACAGCCGGCGCCACATCATGGACGCCATCGACGCGTCGCTGCGCAGGTTGGGCACGGACTACGTCGACCTCTATCAGCTGCATGGCGATGACCCTGAAACCCCGCTCGACGAAACCCTTCGAGCGCTGGACGATATCGTCCGGTCGGGGAAGGTGCGCTATGTGGGCTGCTCCAACTTCCTCGCCTACCGCATCGCCCGCGCGCTCGGCCGCAGCGAGGCGCTCGGGCTCGCACGCTTCGATTCGGTGCAGCCTCGCTACAACCTCCTGTTCCGCGAGTTCGAGCGCGAGCTCTTCCCGCTCTGCCTCGAGGAAGAGATCGCCGTCATCCCCTACAACCCGCTCGCCGGCGGTCTGCTCTCGGGCAAGCACGGCCGTGGCCAAAAACCGGCCGAAGGTACGCGCTTCGCCATTCCCAACGCCGGCACGATGTACCAGGACCGCTACTGGCACGACCGCGAATTCGAAACGGTGGCGGCTTTCCAGCAGATCGCCAATGATGCCGGCCTCAAGCCGGCGACCCTCGCTGTGGCCTGGGTCATGCACAACCCCGCGATCACCGCGCCAATCATCGGCGCCAGCCGCCCCGACCAGCTCGACGACACCCTTGCGGCCGCCGACGTCAAGCTCGAGGCCGGCGTGGTCAGCCGGCTCGATGAGCTGACGCGCGACTTTCGCCGTGGAGACGCCAGCCGCTGATGGCCCACATCGCCTGGCGGCCAGACCGCAGCGCTCGATGACGGCATAGCTCGCCGCAGCCCGCGAATCCGGCACATTCTGGTCCAGGACGAGCGCTCGGCCGCCCACGCGGCGGACGCATTCGCCACGTTGAGCGGCCGGGCCGGCGTCTGCGACGTGACAGTGGCCCGGGCACGACGAAGCACAGCGACGGGTTGATTGAGAGGCACAACGCCTCACCGACGGCAGCCTCATCGATTCACCTCGCCTGGTTGTCTCGGGACGTCTTGATCGGCTCCGCGCGCCGTGGCGACGCGCCACTCGACTCCTACTTCATCCTGGTTCGCAGCCGACATCGCGGCCGCTCGGTCTGATTGAATCAACCGTGTGAACATCGATTTCAAGGGTCTGTTCCCGGCCACCGTTCTGCCGCTGACCGAGGACGCTCAGATCGACGAGCCCGCCCTGCGCAGCTACATGAGGCACGTCGCCGACTCCGCCATCGACGGCGTGACCATCAACGTCGACACCGGAGAGGCAGCGCCGAGATCGTGGTCGACGAGATCGGTGATCGCCGGCCCGTGATCGCCGGCCCGGCGGCGCGATACACCGACCAGGCGGTCGCGTTCGGTCGCGACTACAATGCCGCCGGCGCTGCCGCCTTGCTGCCCGCGCGAAAGGGCCGCTGAGGGTGGCGAGGCTGCCGCTCGTACCACCGGGGACCTCGCCCGCAGTCGATCACCTGTATGCGGAGATCGAGCGATTGGGGAGGCCGGTGTTGAACCTCTACAGCGTTCTGGCTAATCAGCCACCCGCGCTGGCGGCGTTCCTGGACATGTCGCGCTACGTGCGGTCGGGCTCGAGCCTGGATCCGGGCCTGCGCGAGCTCGCGATCCTCGCCACGGCCCATGAGCTGGGCCAGGACTACGAGTTGGCCCATCACACGCTGGCCGCGGCAGGGGCTGCTGTCGATCCTGAGAAAGTGGCGGCGCTCACGCCTGGTGGATCGCTCGAAGCCCTGACGCCGGCCGAACGAGGCGCGGTGGAGTTCGCTCGCCAGGCCGCCCACACGCGCTCGTGCGACGACGCGACGTTCAGCCGCCTACAGGCCCTGTTCTCGGCCGACGAGATAGTGGACCTCGTGGTGACGACGGCCTGGTACCACCTGTGCGCTGTGATCTTGGGCTCGTTGCGAGTCGAGCTCGAGGCCGACGCTCGATGATCGCTTGTCGGGAGGGCGGTGGCTGGACTTTGATCCGCCAGATGGATCACGCGGCGCACTGTGCGGAGCTGGCCCGGGCGTGGCGCGCCGGGCCGTTCGGCCTGGACTCCGTTTCGGCGTCCCTTGAATATGCGGCCGCTACCACGACCTGGGCTGGACGGAGATCGACAAACGGCCTGAGATCGATGCGGCGGGCCGGCCGTGCAACTTCACGCAGATCGATGAGGCGCGCCACACGGAGTTCTACTCCGGAGCGGTTCGGACGATCGCGCTGACGGACCCGTCCGCCGCTTACCTCGTGAGCCTGCACGCCTCCGGGCTGTACAGCCGGCGGTATGGGTGGGCGGGATTGAAGCCGGTGGATTAGACGGCGATCGGTCCGCACGGCAAGGCGCTGTTGAAAGGCGAGCGCGAATTCCGCTCCGAGCTACCGGCATCGATCGCGCCGGTAGAGCTCGAGTTCGAAGCGCTGTGGCGCAACTACATGCGGCTCGAGACCTTCGACTATCTGTCGCTGCTGACCTGCCTCGGCTTCGAGAGCTCGAGCTGCGCGCCGGTGCCAACGTTCGAAGGGCAGTGGGAGCTCCTAACGGTGCGGCGCCTGGGCGCGTTCGAAGTAGAGCTCGACCCGTTTCCGTTCGCGGGCGGTCGGCTGGAGCTCGACGTTGAGTGCGTCCACCTCGAACCACCGGACTTCGGATCGGCTGGCGAGCTACGGGCTCAGCTCAACTCAACCCAGCACGAGTTTCGCCGCACCGCGTACCGGGCCAAATCCGAATAGGTTCAGGCTTCCATCGCCGAGGGCCCGGTGACGCGCTTCAGCTGGCCCACGTGCCAGCGCCCAAGGCCCCACAGGAGGGCCGCCGACCCGACGATGGTGGCCAACCCACCGATTCCAAGCCCCACTCGTGCGCCGAACTGCTGCGCGATCCAGCCGACCATGGGACCGCCGATTGGCGTGGTGCCAAGAAATACCATCACGTATAGAGCCATCACTCGGCCTCTGAATGCGGGGTCGGAGTTGAGCTGCAGGAGCGAGTTGGCAGTCGCCTGGAACGTGATCATCGCCGCTCCCATCGGCACGAGAACCAGGAGTTCGATCGGCAAAGTCGGTGCCACCGCTGCACCGATCAGCAGGCCGCCGAAGGCGACGCCGGCAAGCGCGAGCAGCCGGTGGCTCGGTAGAGCGCGATTGGCTGCCACTAGCGCGCCGACGAACGCACCAACTCCCATGAAAGACATCAGGAGCCCGAAGGTGCTCGCTCCAGAGTTAAAAACAAACCTGGCCATGAGCGGCATGAGCACCGAGAAGTTGAACGCAAGCGTGCCCACCACAAGCATCAGAAGGAGGGGAAGTCGAAGTTCCGGCCGATTCCATGCATAGCGGATGCCGGCTCGGATCTGGCCTCGGGCGCGAAGTGCAGGCAGGCCACGGTGGAGCTCAGAGGGGCGCATCAGCAGAAGCGCAAACACCACCGGGAAGTACGACAGGCCGTTGTACAGGAAGCACCATCCGGTACCGACCAGCGCTATGACGACGCCGGCGACCGCGGGGCCAATGACGCGGGCCAGCGTGAACACAGCGCTGTTGAGGCCGACGGCGTTGGTGATCTGCTCCTTGCCCACCATCTCGGTCACGAAGCTCTGGCGTGCTGGATTGTCAAAGACGTTGACCATCCCTAATGACAAGGCCAGCACATAGACCATCCAGAGCTGGACGATCCCGCCGAGGGTGAGCCCCGCGAGCACCAGCGCGACCACGCCGGCGGCGCTCTGGGTCACCATCAGGACCTTCCGCTTGTCGAGCCGATCCGCGAGGAGGCCGCCCCAGGTACCGAACAGGAGGATCGGTGTGAATTGGAGCGCGGCCGTGATGCCGAGGGCGACACCGCTACCCGTCAGGTGCAGCACCAGCCACATCTGGGCGATCGACTGCATCCAGGTGCCCGTCACGGAGACGATCTGGGCGGTGAAGAAGATCCGGAAGTTGCGGTTGCGGAGCGATGCGAAAGTTCGGATGAAGCCGGCCGCGACTGAGCTCAAGAACCCTGCTCCGCAAGGCGCAGCAGAATCGTCGCCGCCTGATCCAGCGCACGCAGCTCCTCGGCGCTGAGTGCTCTGAGCCGCTTTGTCAGGTAAGCCGTGCGCCGGGTCCGGCTTCGCTCGAGGACTCGCTTGCCCTCCGGGGTGATGCGAACCCGGACCAACCTGCCATCGTTTTCGTCGAGCTCCCGAGCCACGAGGTTCTGGTCGAGAAGATGGGCGGCGAGGACCGTCATGCTGGGTCGCGACACCCCTTCCGCCTCAGCCAGCTCACCCAGCGTCAGCGGACCACGGGAGTTAATCGACGCCAGCGCGGCGACGACCGACACCGAATGCTCGCCGTCGGTTTCGCGCTTCAGGCGCCGCACAGTTCGCATCAGCGCGACCCGGAGGTTGCCGGCGACCTCGGCGGGAGTGCCGGTGCCCGGCGCCAACTGGTTAGACATACTAATTAGTCTACATAATCAAACGGGACGCTGGTTGCAGTTACCATGACCCGGCGTGAACCGCCAAGTCCGCCGACCTGGCCGGCGTATAACCGAGCGAACCGCGGAGCAGGTCGCGGACGCCATGTTTGCCTTGTCTACGCCAAGCCGGGTGCAGATCCTCGGTTGCCTGCTCGATGGCCCACATTCAGTAAGTGAACTGATTGACGCGCTCGAAATCGAGCAGTCAGCCATATCGCATCAGCTGCGCATACTTCGCGACCAGACCCTGGTGCGCGTCGAGCGAGTAGGGCGGCAACGCGTCTACACGCTGCACGACGAATACGTCGCCGCGTTGCTTCATGACGCACTGAGCCACGTCGAGCGCCGCGAACGTCAACGAAAGGGTCTTTTCGCGAGGTCGTCCATCCGCCGCGGAGCTGCTGGTTAGGCCAATGGCGGAGCGGCGCAACCGAGCCACAGCTGTTATCGCGGCTTCGTTTTCGCCTTCGGCGGACCGGCGCTCAATCCTGGATCGAGCGCACCGCGGAGACATCGAGGGCGCCCTCGGGCATGTCCGTGCCCACGACACCGTGCCACGCGGGTCATGGCGCCGGCGTGTGGCGACGCTTCTCGCCATCATGGGCCCAGGCGTTGTCGTCATGGTCGCGGACAACGACGCCGGCGGTCTGTCCGTCTATGCCCAGGCCGGTCAGGACAGCATGTCCCTCATCTGGCTGCTGCTGCTCCTGGCTCCCGTGCTTTATGTCATCCAGGAGATGGCCGCGCGACTCGGAGCGGTGACAGGCGCCGGACACGCCCGTCTGATCTTCGAGCGCTTCGGCCGCCGGTGGGGCTACTTCGCGCTCGGCGACTTTTTGGTGCTCAACCTGCTGACGATCATCACGGAGTTCATCGGCGTCGCGCTGGCGCTTGGATATTTTGGTGTCAACCGGTACTGGGCGGTTCCGTTTGCAGGACTTGCGCTGGTGGTTGTGACCGGGATCGGCAGCTTCCGCCGCTGGGAGCTGACGATGTTCAGCCTGGTCGGACTGAGCCTGGTTGCCGTCCCGTTGGCGGTATTCAGCGGGTTGCAGCATCCCACCACCCAGTACGTCAGCTCAGCCGTGTCGACCGGCTCCCTCAATGGCGGGATTGTGCTTCTGGTCGTGGCGATGATCGGGACCACCGTCGCACCATGGCAGCTCTTCCTTCAGCAGTCGAACGTGGTCGATAAGCGCATCACCGCGCGGTGGCTTCCATACGAGCGGATTGACCTCGCTGTCGGCGCTGTGCTTTTCACAATTGGGGCATTGGCGGTATTCGTCGCCTCGGCGGTGGCTCTTGGCGGCAGCTCGGGGCATTCGCTCTTCATCGACGCTAGCAGTGTGGCCGATGGCCTGCGAGCCCGAATCGGTTGGTGGGCCGGTGCGCTGTTCGCCACTGCCCTGCTGAATGGATCGGTATTGGGAGCGGCCGCCGTGACGCTGTCGACGTCCTACGCGCTGGGTGACGTCTCAGGCGTCAAGCATTCACTGCATCGTCGCTGGCGAGATGCTCCGATCTTCCACGGCAGCTTTGGGTTCTGTTTGCTGGTCGCCGCCGTCATCGTCCTGATACCCCATGCTCCCCTCGGCGTCGTCACGGTTGGGGTGCAGGTGCTCGCAGGCGTCCTGGTCCCGAGCGCGACAGTATTTCTGCTACTGCTGTGCAACGATCGAGCTGTCCTGGGCCCGTGGACGAATCCGAGATGGTTGAACGTAGTGGCGGTCTTCGTGGTCGGAATCCTGATCGAGATGTCGGCGCTGCTAACTCTGACGACTCTGTTTCCAGGACTTCATGTCGCCGTGGCCGCGGTCGCGCTGACCATGGTCTGGGCGGCTGGCCTCAGTGCATTCTGGTTTGCCCAGGCGCGCACGAAAAAACCAGTGCCGTTTGAGGGGACGCCGTGGGAACTGGCAACCTGGACGATGCCCAGACTGGAGTCCTTGCCTCCGCCTGCACCCTCGCAGTCTCGTACCGCGGGCCTGGTCGTACTCCGTGTCTACCTGGTCGTGGCAGGGGTGCTGGTGGCCGCGCGTATCGCCCAGGCGATCGTCGGCGGCTAGATCCGAACGAGTTCGCTACATCCGAACCTGTTTGACATATGAACGACTGATCATCTAAGGTCGTCGCGGCGCCCTGATGAACGAGCACAAGCATGCCGACAAACGACGCGTGATGGTCACTCAGCTTCTGCACAGCCCCGTCTTCAACTCCGCGGGTGAAGCGATGGGTCACCTCGAGGACCTCATCGTCAAGATGGACGGCGGCGGGTACCCGCCGGTGTCGGGAATCAAGGTGAGATCAGTCGGCCGCATCGGTGGCGACGTCTTCGTCAGCAGCAAGAGTATCCAGACCCTTGCGGCCGGTGAGGTGCGTCTCAACACGCCGAAGATGGACACGACCGACTTCCAGAGGCGCCCCGGCGAGGTGCTGTTGGCGGGCGACGTTCTGGGCAGGCACCTGATGGACGTAACGCGCGGCCGCATCGTGCAGGCACATGACCTGGTCATCGCTCCCGGCGCTGACGGATGGCGATTGATGGGTGTCGACCGCAGCCCGCGGGCGATGTTGCGCAGGCTCGTCCCGCGCCGCGGCAGGCCCGATCTTCGCAGGCACGCCCTCCTCGACTGGAAGGACGTGCAGCCATTCGTCGCGCACGTGCCGACCGCCAAGCTGCTGATGCCGCTGCAGCGGCTGCGACGTCTGCACCCGGCGCAGATCGCGGACCTGGTGGAAGGCGCGACGCATGCGGAGGGAGAGGAGATCCTCGACGCCGTCGAAGGCGACGCGGAGCTGACGGCTGACGTTTTCGAGGAGATGGACACCCAGCACCAGGTGGAGTTCTTGCGGTCACTCTCGAACGCGGAGGCGGCGAGGGTGCTCGAAAGGATGGCCCCCGACGATGCCGCGGATCTCTTCGGCGAGCTCGATCAGGATCGGCGGAAGTCAATTTTCGACCTCATGTCGGCTGAGGCCCAACACAAGTTGCGAAAGCTGCTCCAGTACCACCCCAGCAGCGCGGGCGGAATGATGAGCCCGGATTACATTTCGGTGGTCAGCGGCGCGACCGTCGCCGATGCGCTCGAGGCCGTGCGCACCGATGCCAAATCCCCGCGCCAGCTTCTGAACACGGTCTTTGTGATCCAGCAGGACGGCAAGCTTGTCGGCAGCGTCGGCGTCGGCGATCTGCTGCGCAGTGAGGCCAGTCGTAAGGTGGACGAGCTCGATCTGGTCACTTGCCGGATTACGACCAGCGCCGATTTGAGCGACGTCACCTTGATGGTGGCCGACTACAACCTGATCGCAGTGGCCGTGACCGATGTCGATGGGAATCTGGTCGGAGCTGTCAGCTCGGACGATGTGATCGAGGCGATCGTCCCCGAAGACTGGCGCGCCCGGATCGCTACGAGCAGCAGCGTCTAGCTCATGGGCCCCGAGCGCGAGCCGGTCGACTCGCCGCTCAAACCCACATCCGCAGTTCTCGACTCGGCTCATGTCGGCGACATTCACGGTGCCTTCGGGACGATTCGACTCAGCGATGTGGCCCCGAGGCGCACGTGGCGCACGCGCCTGCTGACTCTCGCGACGATCATCGGCCCCGGCCTGATCGTCATGGTCGGCGACAACGACGCGGGTGGGGTGTCGACGTACGCCCAGGCAGGCCAGAACTATGGGTACTCGTTGCTGTGGACACTCGTCCTTCTCATACCTGTGCTGATCGTGAACCAGGAGATGGTGGTGCGCCTTGGCGCGGTGACCGGGGTCGGCCATGCCAGGCTGATCAATGAGCGATTCGGTCGCTTCTGGGGTTGGTTCTCAGTCGGCGACCTTTTCATCCTGAACTTTCTGACGATCGTCACCGAGTTCATCGGCGTCAGCCTGGCGGGTCAGTACTTCGGCTTCAACCTTCGCGTCGTTGTCCCGTTGGCCGCGGTCATCCTCATCGCTATCACCCTGAGCGGCAACTTCAGGCGTTGGGAGAGAGCGATGTTCGTCTTCCTGGCCGCCAGCCTTCTGTTCGTGCCGCTGATGGTGCTCAGTCATCCCAATGCCGGGTCCGCCCTGAAGGGATTCGTGCTTCCCACCATCCACGGCGGGTTCTCTTCCAACGCGGCGCTTCTCATCATCGCCATCGTGGGCACCACGGTCGCGCCATGGCAGCTCTTCTTCCAGCAATCCAACATCGTCGACAAGCGGATCATCCCGCGGTGGCTGGCTTACGAGAAGGCGGACACGGTGATCGGCGCCTTCGTCGTCGTGATCGGGGCAGCGGCGATCATGATGGCAGCGGCTTCAGCCTTCAGCGGCACGAGCCTCTTCGGCAATTTCACCGACGCGCTGGGTACCGCGATCGGCCTCAAGGCTCACATCGGTCCGGTCGAGGGGGCAGTCTTCGCTCTGCTTCTCTTCGATGCATCGATCGTGGGCGCGTCGGCAGTGACACTGGCCACCTCGTACGCGTTTGGCGACGTTTTTGGCCTCCGGCATTCGCTTCACCGGGGCTTCAGCGAGGCTAAAACTTTCTACGGCACTTACGCCGCAATGGTGGCGTTGGCCGCAGCCATCGTCCTCATCTCTCCGGCCTCGGTGCTCGGACTCATCACCACCGCCGTTCAGGCACTGGCGGGCATCCTGCTGCCCAGCGCGTCGGTCTTCCTGGTTCTCCTTTGCAACGACCGCGAGGTTCTGGGGCCTTGGGTCAACAAACCGTGGCTGAACATCGTCGCCACGATAATCGTGAGCATTCTCCTGGAGCTGTCGTTGATCCTCGTCGTCTCGACGCTCATCCCGTCGATCAACGTGACCACCCTGGTCGTCGTGCTCAGCGCGATCGTCGGAGTGGTGATTGCCGCGGCGACGGCGCTTATCGTCATCGCGGCCGCCAAGAGTCCGAAGCCGCCCGAGATGTCACATGCCGAGAAGGAAAACTGGCGGATGCCGGCGCTCGCGTTCCTCCAACATCCACAGTGGTCAATGGGCCGGCGGGTCGCCATCCTAGCGTTGCGCGGTTACCTGGTCGTCGCTGTTGTCCTCCTGGTAGTGAAGGCAGTCGAGATCGCCCTCCACCGTTGAAGCCTGGGGACGCTCGGGTGGCTCAGGTGAAGTCGTTCCAGCCTGCACCGATGTAGGTCGCTCCGCCAAAAGAGGTGGCCCCCTTGCCATCGATCAGCCACAGGCTGCCATCCTCCTTGCGCGCCAACAGGTCCTGGTGGTTTGCAGTCGTCCAAACGCCCCCACCGACGATGGTGGAGTACTGGTCCCAACCGTACATGCCGGCCATCTCTGTGGGCGGAGCAAGCGAATGGTCTGGTCGCTGCAGCGAGATCCACATCGAGCCATCAGGCTTGCGCGCAATCAGGTCGGGCAGTCCATCGCGGTTCCAGTCCACGGGAATGATCTGGTCGTAAACGTCCCATCCAGTGGCGAGGAGCTCCGGGTTCGGATCGACCTGGCCGTTCTTCAATCCGTGATAGAGATAGATCGAACCACTCGGTGTCCGGGCGATGAGATCGGGAATGCCATCGCGGTTCCAATCGCCAACCCCGGTGATGGTGTCGTAGCCCGCCCAGTTGACCCCGGCGCCAATCTGGTAGCGCGGTTTGAACCCTCCATGCCCATCGTTCGGGACCACGAACAAGGCGCCATCAGATGCTCGGCGCGCAAGCAGATCAGGTCGAGTTGGATCGGTCCAGTTTCCCGCCGGTGCGACCAGGTTGTACTGGGCCCACCCGGTGCCGATCACCCTGGGCGCCAGCAATCCACCCGCTCCGTTGCTCTCGAACAGGTTCATCGAGTCGCCCTTCCTGGCCAGGAGGTCCGGATGGCCGTTGCCGAGCCAGTCCCCAGCCGCCACCAAGCCTCCAAACGACGTTTGACCTGTGTCCTTGAACCGCTGGAAGTCGGCTATGGCGTTGATGACGATTTGTGACAGGTTCGGGTCGATGGCCAGGCTGTTGCCGAACGAGATGGACCCGACGCTCACAGCCTGCCCGCCGTCGCGGCGCAGATACCAGACGATGTCTGATCGTCCGGCGTCGACGTTGTTGCCCTCAGCGACGACCTCGTAAGCGCGATTGAGCAGAAACGGCAGCCGGTAGTCGACCTCGTCGCCTGAGGCTCCGGCGCCGGCGCCGGTGGTGTTGTTGAAGCACCCCCGCTCCCAGTACTCGCCCGCTGTGCCGATGGTGTGCGCCTTAACACCGGCCATGAGCCACGAGTTCGGCAGAAGGACGTGATAGGGAGCGCATGTGTCCTTGGTGGTGTAGTGGAATGCCAGGCCAAGGAGATTGCCAACGGCGTACTTGGATCTGATCGGCACCTGCCCGCCGATCAAGGTGCTGCTCCACGTCGCACGCGCTGGCGTCACGAGCTTTTCCGTGTGGTACATCGTGTTACCTGACAGCGAGAGCACGCTGCCTCCATCCTGCATGTACTTCGCGACCGCGTCGTACATGCCGCCGGTCCAGTACTCGCTGTGCGTGCTCAACACCACGGCGTAATAGTTGGCGGTCGACAAAAGCCAGGGGCTGTCGTTGAGATCGACGTCGGAAACCATCTGGTAGGCGTAGTTGTGGGCCGCCAACCACTGCAGGATCACAACCTCGCCGCCCGCCAGATGAGAGCCTTCGAACAGCGGGCTCGCGCTGGGGTCTGGCCGCAGATAACTGACCTGGGTCGGCCGCCCAGCCGAATAGAAGCTGCCGTTCAGCGGCCAGTCGTTGTAGGCGGCCCAGGTATTCGTCGATGCCACCACCAGCAGCTGACGGGTCGACGGAGGTGTGAGGGGCCGCACAACGAAAGTGACGTAGGCCGTATAGCTCAGCGTCGCCCCCGCGGTGCTAACCGGAGCAGTCGTGTCCAGTCGGGCGGCATACAGGCCGGAGGGCCACGAGCAAGTGTCGGGATAGGTTGCGGACGGCGACCAGTTCGCGCCATCGCGACTCGCGTTCGGAGGAATCGCCTGGACTTTGCCATCGATCTCAGTCAGCGTGGCCATGGTCTGGGGCTGCGCTTGACCGAACCTCTCAAAGTTGATCGTGTAGGTCGGCGACCGCGAGCTTACGTGGAGGGTGACTGGCGAGCACTGCGGGATGCTCAGCGGGTCGGCGTAGCCAGAGATTCCGGCTCCGGTCGCCAGGAACAGGCTGCCGTCGGGAGTCCGGGCCAAAAGATCAACCCTATCGGTCCCGCTCCACCTGCCTGGTGTGAGGATGGCATCGAAAACGCCCCAACCGCCGCCGATGGCGTCGCAGGAGGTGTTCTGAAGACCGTCGCGCCCATTGCCCCGAAACAGGCACAGAGTCCCGTCCGCGGTCCGCCCCATCAAATCGGGGAACCCGTCGTTGTCCCAATCCCCTGGGGAGCTCAGGAGCGAGTACTGCTTGAAGCTCGTCGATGTGATGAGGCTGCTGCCGGAAAATCCACCATGGCCGTTGCCCGCGAAGACAGTCAACGAGCCGTCGCTGGCATTTCGCACGATCAGATCCGGGCGATGGAAGCCGCTGAAGTTATAGGCTCCCACGACGGCGTCATAGCGGCCCCATCCCGAGGCGATGGGGACTGGGTTCCCCAGGATTCCATGTCCCCGGTTCGCAAACAGGACCAGCTCGCCGTCGTTGCGGACGGCCATGAGGTCGGGACGACTGTCGCCCGTGAACTTGCCGGCGGCGATCAGCTGCGTATACACGCCGAAACCTGAGGCGATCTGTTTGGGACTCTTGTAGCCGCCGGCTCCGTCGCCCGAGAACAGCCACAACGTGCCGTCGGCAGCCTTGCGGGCAATGATGTCGGGCGCCCCATTGGCCGCTCCGTCCCAGTCGCCCGGCGACACGATGAGGTCGTACTGCTGCCATCCGGTCCCGATCGGCCCGGCTGCCTGCACTTGCTGGACTTGCGGCGGCCGCGCTTCACGAGCCAGGATGCCGGCGGCGAGGAGCAAAGCGATCAACGCCACCACGCCCACATGTCGCATCGCGAGCACCATCCGCCGCGTCACCCGCACCCTGGTGTCACCTTCCTTTCACCCATGCCGGGCCACTCCTACTTCTACGGTTTGACTGCCCCAGTAGTTACGCCTCCATAGGGATCCGCAGCTCTCGACGCAGGAAGTGTGCGCAGTCGTCCCACGATTTGCGCGCGCGGCCGATCGCTCCAGCCATGCGAATGTAGCCGTGAATCATGTCCGCCTCGTGGATGTGCTCGACACGCACACCGGCCGAATGGAGCGCCGCAGCGTAAGCGCTGCCCTCCGAGGCTAGCGGATCGAGCTCGCACGTGATCACGAGCGCGGGCGCAAGGCCGCTGAGTCCGCCGGCTCGTAGCGGCGAAGCGTCAGGCGAGCTGCCTTGGTGGGGATCCGCAAGGTATTGCTCCCAGTACCAGCGCATCGAGTCGCGTGTGAGGCCGTATCCCGTCGCCGCTGCGCTATATGAGGGCGTGTCGAAGTCGAAGTTCGTCACCGGGTAGATCAGCACCTGGGCAGCCAGGGCCGGTCCGCCGCGTTCATGCGCCCGGCGCGCCACCACGGCGGCCAGGTTGCCACCTGAGCTGTCCCCGACGACAGCGAGGCGATCGGGATCGGCGCCGATCGAGGATGCGTTCTCGTGCAGCCACTCGAGTCCCGCCCAGGCGTCATCCACAGCCGCCGGGAAGCGGTGCTCAGGCGCCAGCCGGTAGTCGATCGACAGCACCAGGCAGCCCGCGCGGCGGGCAAGGGCGCGGCAGAACGAATCGTGGCTGTCGAGATCGCCCACCACCCAGCCGCCGCCATGCATATAAAGGAGGGCGGGCAGTGTCTGGCCTCGGACGGGGGCATAGAGGCGGCCCGGTATCGAGCCCACCTGGCCTGGAATGGAGATGTCGTCGACCCGTTCGAGCGGCTCAGGCTCCCCGGCCAGCATCGGCACGCGCATCCGGCTGAGCCGGCGCGCCTCCTCGGGGCCCTGCTCGGCCAGAGGTGGCAGGCCGAGCGCCTGCATCCAATCGAGGTAAACGCGCGCCTCCGGGTCGATCAACCGATTCGGTGCGGGAGTTTCACGCCAGTCGCGGTGGAACTCGAGCTTGCCAGGCATCTCGGCGTAACCGAGCTCCTCATTGATGTGAAGGATCGGCGCGTTCTCCGAGTCGTTGTCGGTTTCGACGGCAGCGACTCCGAGGTCGATCGCCTGGACCAGCGTCTCGAGCTTGAGCGCCCGAGCAAGTCCCTTGCCCGGTGTTCGCGCAGCACCCCCGTGAAGCCGGTCCACACGCTACTTGGGTGGTAGGCGAGATACGAGTAGCCGATCGGCTGGCCCGCAAGGACCGCGACCCAGATTCGCTCAGGCAGCACGGTCGGAGGCCGCATCCAGACGACCCACTCCTCGACGGGTTCCGGGATGTATTCGACGCTCTTCGGGATGTCGGCGACCGTCGCGTGCGACACAGGCAGAAGGCGCGGAAGGGACGCCTCGCCACCCAGGCCCGCGACCGTCTTCATGACCACGTCAGTTGTCTCGAGCCGCCGCTGCGCAGCGTCACGGAGGTTGCTGATCCGATCCGCATTAGCCGCCAGATCGAGGCGCCAGAACCGCTGTTTCCGCTCCAGCGCCCAACCGTGGCTGCCCAGCCATTCGACGGCGTGGGGTGAGTCCTCGCCCACCTGGCAGATCAGCAGAGACGTGCCCATGGCCCGCGCCTGGCCTTCGCCGAACCCGAGGGCAGCAGGGATCAGGTGCTGGTTCGCGCGCGGGATCAGAAGGTTCAAGTAGGTTGTCAAACCACCGGCCTCTCGGGGCTGGATAAGCGAGATCCAGTAGCGATCGACGCCATCTTCCTGGACGATGAAGCGCCGCACCACAGAGCCTGCCTCCGTATTGGCCCACTTTTCGCGCACCTCCTCCGCGACTTGAGGGTGATTTGGCTCCGCGGCGGTGGATATCGCCGCAGCGAACTTTGCATCGGCAAGCGTAGCAGCGCGAAAGTTGATCACGGTTGTCTCAGTCCTTTTCTGGGCTGACGCCGAGCGTCACTGCTCCGACGGTTACCAACAAGTCCCAAGTGTTGCGCATTGAGACGACCAGCAGAACGACGATGGCCACCACCAGCACGATGGCGAGAGCAGGCCGACCAGGGGCGGCACGTGTCCCCGCGAGGATGAAGAAGTCGCGGCTAGTCGCCGGCTTCAGCGGCAATCCCTTCCTGACCGCCGAAGCGTGCGAGAAGCTCGCCGCCGCCGACCCGGCTTTTGTCGGCATCGATTCGTTGAACATCGATGACATCGCCGACCTCGCCCGACCGGCGCACACGCAATTGCTGGGCGCCGGCATTCCAATCTGCGAACACATGACCAACCTGGCGGCCATTTGCTCGGCAGCCCGACCTGCACGCAGTTCCCATCGCGTGGGTCGGTGGCGCTACGTTTCCTGTGCGGGCGTACCTTGTAGCGGAGCATTGAGAGCGTCCAACTTCTGAGGTCGGTTTGGTTGATGAGTGAAGTGGCCCTATCGTCAGACGCCATTCCCGTGTCTTACGAGGTGCACGGTCAGGGGAACCCGGCCCTGGTGTTCGTTCACGGCTGGTCATGTGACCGGACGTACTGGCGAAATCAGCTGGGCCATTTCGCTGAAAGCCACCAGGTGGTGGCCATCGACCTCGCGGGGCATGGGGAGTCCGGTCTCGGCCGCAAGGAGCACACGATGCCGGCCTTCGGCGACGACGTAGTTGCGGTGGTCGAGAAACTCGGCTTCGGCGACGTCGTCCTGATCGGCCACTCGATGGGAGGTGATGTCATCGTCGAGGCCGCGCTCAAGCTGCGCGAACGGGTAAGGGGCCTCGTCTGGGTCGATGTGTACAGCACGCTGGGTCAGGTAAGCAGTCGCGACGTGAACGATAGGTTCATCGCCCCGTTTCGCCAGGACTTCGAACCCACAGCTCGTCCATTCGTGCGGCAGATGTTCCTGGCCGGCTCAGACCCATCGCTTGTCGACTGGGTGGTCGCCGACATGTCCAGCGCACCTCCCGAGATCGCCGTCAATCAGCTGGAGCATGCCATCAACAACGATGCGGCCGTCCTGGCCGGCCTGCGGGAGCTGAGGGTGCCGGTCGTGGCGATCAATCCCGACCATCGGCCCACCGACACCGAGGCTCTCAGGCGCCATGGGGTAACAGCCGTGACGATGACAGGGGTCGGTCACTTTCCGATGCTGGAAGATCCAGCGACGTTCAATCGTTTGCTGGGCGACGTCATCGGAACGCTTGCCAGGGAGAGGTGAATGGAAGACCAGACGACGAGCCGCCGGACCCGCTTTCGAACCCGTTATCGCAATCGAGGCTTTGGCTGCGGCTGCGCCGGGTTCTTCCTCGTACTCACAGTTGGAATCGTCTTGAGCCTCTTCAACGCCGGCGTCGGGATCGGCGTGTCGGTTCGGATTCCCTTCACCTCGAGCAACCTGACAGTGGCCGGCTCGGTCGGTGCCAAGGCCAAGGCCATTGCAGCGTTGCCTGCGTATACCGACGGCAGGGTCGGCGGAAATCAGAATTTCTTCAACAACTCGACGACCATGACCATCGGGCCGGCCGAGGGCACAGCACTCGTCATCGTCGGCCGGCAGGCAGGGGCGCCGGCCCTTGACCTGCACCTGGAGGTCAGCTAGCCGAAGCTCGCCAACCGGCACCTCTCGTGGCTTCAAGGGCAGGGCACTGCACTAATGTGCAATCCGTAGTACTGTTTCAAGCATAGATGGCACTGAACGGCAATCCCATCGATACCAGCCAGCTCTTGAAGGGCGTCCTCGACCTCGCCGTTCTGGCCGTCCTGGCCGAGCACGACAGCTATGGGTATGACGTCCTTCGCCGGTTGCGCGAAAGCGGGCTGGATGCGGTGGGTGACGCCTCTGTCTACGGAACGCTGCGTCGCCTGTACCAGGCCGGCGTCCTCAAGTCTTACGTGGTGCCCTCGGATGAGGGTCCGCACCGGAAGTACTACGGGCTGAACGATCGCGGTCGCAGCGCTCTCGACCAATCCACTAAGACGTGGGGCTCATTTACGAGCGCCCTCGATCACCTGCTCAATGGGAGGAGCACCGCCAATGCCAAATAGCAATCAAGCCAACGACGTTGCACGCTATGCCGCCGCCGTCCGAGCCGCCCTCGCTTCACTCCCAGACGCCGAGCGCGAAAGCCTGCTCGAAGACCTCGAGAGCCACCTGGCAGAGGTTGCCGGCGAGTCCGATCAGTCGCTCGAAGACCGGCTGGGGAAGCCGGCGAACTACGCCGCTGAGCTCAGATCGGCTTATGGCGCCGCGAATGAAATCCGAAATGTGCCATCACGAGTGCGATATCGCGACCGATTTCGGGCGCTCGTCAGCGCGGCTTTGGGCACTCACGCATACAGCGAGGTGCGGGCATTTCTTCCCGAGCTGCGCGCTGGTTGGTGGGTCCTACGCGCCTACCTGTTGGTCCTGATTCTGGCTTTCATGTTCAGGAACGGCCTCAACCTGAGGCCGATACCGAATCCGTTCACGAGCAGTGGGCTGCTTCAGATCCTGGCGACATTGCTAGCGATCGTCATATCAGTACGGCTCGGCCGGCGCGGGATGCCGGCAAACAAGGGCTGGCGAGGCGCCGCTGTGGCGGTGAACGTGGGAATCGCATTGCTGGCGTTGCCAGTCCTGGTGAGCATGGGCACCGGATCCAACTACTACGGCTACTACGCGGCTGACTCATCGGATCCCAACCTCTCGCAGGCTTCGGCCGGCTACTACTCCGGCTTCACCAACATATATCCGTATTCCAAGGACGGCCAGCCGCTCAGGGACGTGCTTCTCTACGACCAGAACGGGCAGCCGATTGTCCCGGCGGCGAACGGCCTGACCACAGACGTTCCAGTCGGTGCCGACGGACTGCCAATTCAGAACGCTTATCCGCTGACTCAGCGAGACCAAAACGGTGCCCCAGTCGTGCCGCCGCGCGTGGCGCTGCCACCCTGGCCGCCGAGCCCATCGCCGAGCCTGACCCCGGCGCCAGCGACGCCAAAAACGACCCCTTGACCATCCGACGGGTTGCGCGATGT
Source organism: Candidatus Micrarchaeaceae archaeon (assembly GCA_035534555.1). Taxonomy (GTDB): domain Bacteria; phylum Chloroflexota; class Dormibacteria; order Dormibacterales; family Dormibacteraceae; genus Palsa-872. The sequence goes on along the minus strand of DATLRQ010000092.1, from coordinate 12,290 downwards.
GGGGCAGAGACGCCGGATCGAATAGTCGAGATCGAGTCCGCTGGGGAAGGGTCGAGCGAGTTCCCGAGGAGAGGCCCTGGACTAAGCGTGCTTGGGTTCAGCCAGGCCGCTTTGGGCCCAGACGGTCGCGGCTTCGACCGAGTGGAAGGTTCTCATCAAGAGCCCGTGGCTGTCAATCTCGGTGGCGGCGTCGTCATACGCCGCTTTGGCGAGCCCGGCCGAGGCCGTCACGATGGCCATTCGCTGCAGGCCCGCGGCCACCGCTTGCGGCAGCCAGACCTCGCGGCCCCACTGTGCATCTTCAGGCAGGATGATTTTCGCTCTGCGGGCGTCGCTGACGTAGCCGACCACTTTGCGCGCTTTGATCGCCTGCACCCCCGTGAGCAGCGCGGCCCGAAACTCAGCGCTGGTGGCGAAGCCTTTCCATTCCGCGTAGAGGATCTTGGGAACCGCGCGCCAGCGGATCGAGATGTACGGCTCGTCTAAGAAGGTCTGGTCATCCACAGGGACCGTGCCGAGGCTAGCAGCATGTGTCGCGCCCTGGGCTGGCCGAATACGATTTCAACGCTGGGTGGCGGACCGCTCCATGGCCTGCTCCATCTGCGAGCGAAGCATTCCCGTGCCAGCCGCCAAAAGCCCGAGCTCGATCAGGCGTCCCTTGAAACCCTTGCCCAAGCGCTTCACCGTCACGTCGATCTCGCTACCTCCCCCCAAGGCTGGAGTGATCTTGTAATCCCAGCGGCTGCCGGGACCCCAGGTGTTCGAGTCCAGGGTCTCCACGCTGACGGTGCCCTTGGTGGTATCCCAGCTGTACTGCTCGCGCTCCCAGACGCCGCCGGCCACGGAGCTGCCTTCGGTCACCTCGGCCCAGCCGGGCTCTTGGCCGTGCACCTTGAAATGCTGTTCGTCAATGTTCGGCCACACCTTCGCGCGGCGCGGTCCGAAGTCGGTCAGCGTGGCCAGCACTTCGCCGGGCGCCAGCTTCGTCTGCAATCGGAAATGGATTTGTGCCATCGGGTGTTCGACCAACCGGTTTCGACAGGGATGATAGGCCGCACGTCGCTCTCACCGGCCCCTGCACTCGCAGGGCCGAAGCCCACTCGAGTCCCATGGCGACGGATCGGCGGCAGCCGCGTACAACCAGAGCATGCAGCTGGACTCGCCGCCAATTCGGCTCGTCCTCGAGGGCGAGGCCGCCGACCCCGCCGGTCACGACCGGACCGGGGCCGCGGTCACGCTAGCCGGATGCCTGATGACCTTGGTGGCGGCAGTCCTGCCGTGGGGTGAAAAGGCCACTTTTGGGATTTCCCTCGCCGCCACGCAGGGCGCCGATGCCCGCATCCTGCTCGCCGCCCTGGCTGCGGTGTCGGCGGGCACCGCCGGCGCGGTGCTCCTCTGGCGGCCAGGAACCGGCGTCGTCGCGCTGGTTCTGGTCGGCCTGGCCGCGGCGCAGATCGCCGCGGCAACCTGGTTCGGCGTGAACATCGTGAATCAGGTCCGCGAAGCCAATCCAAATCTGATATTGATCAACGCGATCGGGACGGGGCTCTACATGGCGGGGCTTGGCTCTGTCACCACCCTGGCCGGCGCCACCCTGGCCTGGACGAAGCGCCACACCGCCGCCTAATCCCGCCAGCCACCGCATCGGCAGCGTCGATTGATATCATTCATCTGGAAAGAATGACATTCGCCTACAGCGAATCCGCCCAAACTGTGCATGCGGCGCTCGGAGCCGTCCTGCGTGGCCGCCGCGAGGCTCAGCGCCGCACGCTGACCGAGGTCGCGGCTGAAGCCGGTCTGTCGCCGGCCCACCTCTCGGAGGTCGAACGAGGTCGGAAGGAGGTCTCGACCGACCGCCTTCTCGCGGTCGCTCATGCGCTTGGCATGCGGCCGGCTGACATGTACGCCGACCTGGCCCGCACCCTCGGCGCCGACAGCGACCAGCGAAGCTGGCCTGAGGATCCTCCTGTGAAGCTCCGCCTTGCCACCGCCGGCCTGCCGATGGACGCGCTTCGCAGCGTCGCGGATTTCAGCGCTTACCTGGCCATGGCCAATCCCCCGTCGCGGCCACGTCAGCGAATCGGCTTTGAACCAAGGAGATGATCCGATGACATTGATTCCGACAGTCATCAGCAGCGATGGCAGGGGAGAGCGGGCCTACGACATCTACTCCCGCCTGCTCAAGGATGGCGTGATCTTTGTGCGCGGACCAATCGACGACGATCTGGCGAGCACCGTCACGGCGCAGCTTTTGTTCCTCGAGAACGAGGCTCCCGAACGTGACATCCAGCTTTACATCAACAGCCCTGGTGGCTCGCTCACGGCGTCGCTGTCAATCTATGACGCCATGCAATATGTCGCGAACAAGGTGGGCACGTTGTGCACGGGCCTGGCAGCCAGCGGCGCCTCGATCCTTCTCGCTGGCGGGAACCCGGGAATGCGCATGTCACTGCCGCACGCGCAGATCCTCATCCACCAGCCGTTCACGCAGGGCATCCAGGGACAGGCCACCGACATCCAGATTCACGCCCAGGAAATCCTGCGCCAGCGGCAGCAGCTGGCCGCGCTGTACGCGAAGCACTGCGGGCGCCAGCTCGAGGACGTGGAGCGCAACATGGAACGCGACTTCTTCATGACCCCCGAGCAGGCCAAGGAGTGGGGCCTCATCGACCTGATCGTGGAGCGCAGCCCTGTCGCGGTCACCGCGTCATGAGCACCGGGACCGAGGTCGGCTTCTGTCCTCGCTGTCAGGCGACGAGAACGCTGCGGAGCGTTGACACCATGGCACTGCGCAGGTCGAGACAGGGCACGCATCTCATGCGCCGCCGGCGAGTCGAATGCGTGAGCTGCGGTGCATTCCTATCCCTGGTCGAGACGCCGCTGCGAACCGAGGTCGTCGCTGGAAGGTCCTGAAAGTCCGTGTCCTGCTTGGGGCATCAGCCGCCAGGCGCAAATGGTTTCAGATGCTCCAGGTCTTCCTCGCTCAGCGCCGCGAACAGGGCGAGGTCGTCGGTTCGCTGCAGGAAGCGACGCGGCAGTATGACCTGCGCCTTCAAGAGTCCATCGGGCAGGATCACCACTCCGACCAGCTCCGAGTCGTCGAAGAGCACATCCTTGACCGTGCCGAGCCGCTTGCCCGAGCGACCGAGCATGACGTTCTCGCCGCCCTCGATCTCGAGCTCGTCGGCTCGCTTGTTGGCGACCTGCTCCAGCGACGCGGGCACCGCCGGCGACGAGGTCAATGCGCTGAGGGCCTCTTCCGTGAGGCCTTCGGTCACGGTTTCATCGCCATATCGATAGCTGAGGTACGCCGGGAGGTTGCGCACGTCGTTCGCCGTGAGCCTCAGCACGACTCGTTCGTGCGAGACGGAGCCGGCCTCGCCGCGCGGAACTATCACCTCATCGGCGAGCAACCACGATCCGGGCGAGAGCAGATGGCCCGAGAATCGCCGGTTCTCCTTGACCACAAACGCCTTGAGTGTCAGGTCGCCCTTGCCGACGATCAGCCGAGAGAGCGTGCCGATCTCGGTGCCGTCGCTCGAATCGACGGCAGCTCCAAGGTGAAAATCGTCGTCCCTCGAACCGGATCGGTCACTGCCCACGGCATCTAAGGCTACTTAATGCGCCTCGCTTGCCGAGGGCGAAGCGATCCGGCCGGGCTTTCGATCTTTCGACAGCAGGGACACGATGGCGAGCGCGACCAACGCGTACACGATGCCCCCGACCACGTCGGCCACGTAGTGCTCACCCAGGTAGACGACCGTCACCCAAACCACGACCGCCCAGATCGACAGGACAACGCCGGCCACCCTGTTCCGCCGCCACGCCGCGGCCGCAGCCAGCACTGGGAACCCCGAGTGCAAGGAAGGGAATGCCGCGTACAGGTTGTAGTCGTGGTGCGAATACAGCCACGTCAGCGCGGGCGGAAGGCCTGATCGCATCACTGCATCCTGCATCAGGTGCTGCACCGATTGCGGCTGGGCGAGCCAGGGTGGTGCTGTTGGAGCCACCACATACGTAAGGAAGGCGAGGGCGCACAGCACGACCAGCGATAGCCCGAAGCGGTGGAAGTCAGCGCGATTCCGGCGCCAGAGCCAGGCGCCGACGACGATGGGCAAAAGGAAATGGGCCGCATACACGAGGCTGCCGGCGTCGTCGATGAGATCCGCATCGCTGAGCTTCCCGATGGTTGCCTGGAGCACCAGGGTCGGCTCGTAGCCATCGAACAGCGCCCGCTCGACTCCGGCCATGTTGTGCGGCGGCACCCGCAGCGTCGATGCGAGATCGCGCATGAGCTCGTAGGCCGTGAGCAGCAAAACGAATGGCGCCCAGCCCATGAGCAACGCGACTGCCCGGTTCCTCTCCTGTGCGACTGCCGGCCTATCCATTCGTCGTCAGCGAGGTCAGGTCGGAGGCGCAGGAACGGCGATGATGCGGCCACCTTCGGGTGCGACGTCGGCCGTGTCGAAGGTGGAGCGATCCAGGGCAACGACCTCGCCTTTGACCGCGGCGAGAAATCCGTCCAGCGGTTCGAGGAATGAGATTGCCGGTGTCCGATAGTGCATGGGGACCACCCACGATGGATCGAGCAGCTCGACCAGCTCAGCCGCGGCGCCTCCGCCGATGGTGGCCATCCCGCCAACAGGTATGAACAGCAGGTCGACCTTGCCAATGGCCTTTCGTTGCTCCGGCCGCAGCTCCGCCTGCCCGAAATCCCCCATGTGGCAGATGCGCACGCCACCCATCTCGAATAAATAGATCACGTTCGCCCCTCTCTTGGTGCCGGCGACCGCATCGTGCTCGGAGGCGATTCCGAGCAGCGGGCCAAACTGAGTATCGATGGTTCCGGCGGAGGAGCGCACCGTCTGCTTCACACCCGCAACCATCTCGACCGCATTGTGATCCCCGTGCTCGTGGGTAACCAGGAGGAGGTCGGCGGTGGCGCCCGTGATCGCAGGGTAGTTCCAGATCATGCCCCGCCCGCGCGCGGCTGCCATGTCCCCGAAGGGATCGATGAACACCGAATCGTCCCCGGCAGCGAGCCCGAAGGCCGATTGGCCGTACCACCTCACCCGCACGCGATCACCTCGGCTGGGTCATCGGTTCGCCCACGACGGCATTTTGCACGGCCGAGCGCCGGCTGCGTTCTGAGCCGCGCAAGGCGGACGTCACTCCCGCGACGATGCACATCGCGACACACGCCAGCAACGCGACCCGGATTCCCGTCACGAACGGCTGCGCCAGGAGGCCCGCGAAGAAGTGCGGATCGCTGACTCGGGCCGCAAGCGACGGCGGAAGGGAGGCAAGCGCGGAGGCTGGGATGAGGTGCGAGATCGGATCGTAACCAAGCATCGCCGCGAAGATCGCGGCACCGGGTGGCAGCGACGCTATCCCCAGCGCAAGTGGGGCGGGGAGGCCAGCATTGACGGCTCCCGCGTTCAACGCGGGACCAAGGTTCTGCGACAGGCTGGCGATGACGATGGTGAAGAAGATCGCCGTGCTCGCCGTCATCCCTGCGTTGAGCACCATTGAGCGCATGCCTGCGGCCGCGCCCCTCTGCTCCGCGGGAACCGAGCTCATGATCTGCGACGTGTTGGGAGCGCTGAAAAAGCCCATGCCCGCACCCATCAACGCCAGGTACGCGCCAAATATCCAGATGTTGAAATCGGCCGGTATGGTCATCAAAAGTGCCGCTGCCAGACCGGCGACCAAGATGCCGCCAGTCGCCAGGACGCGGGAGCCGTAGCGGTCGCTCAGCCAGCCGCCAATCGGGCCGCAGACGACGAACCCGAGCATCAGCGGCATGGTGTCGATGCCGGCGTGAAGAGGCGTGTCGGCGTAGGCGACCCCGTGGAGAGGCAGCCAGATTCCCTGCAGCCAGATCACGAACATGAACATCAGGCCGCCGCGTGCGAGTGAAAAGAGAAATGCGGCGACGTTGCCGAAGAAGAAGTCGCGGATGCGGAATAGCCCAAGATCGAACAGCGGGTGGCGGGCGCGGGTCTCGACCAGGCCAAATGCAGCCAGCAGGAGAACGCCGAGCACGAGGGAGATGAGGACGGTGGGGTTGGACCAGCCCATCGTTTGGTTCCCGTAAGGCGTCAGCGCCTCGGTCAGGCCGAACATCAACGCCAGCAAACCTCCGGCGAAGGTGATGTTGCCCAGCCAGTCGATCCGCGCCGGCTGCCGCTTGCCGATCTCGTGAAGCGCCAGATAAGCCCACACCGTGCCGACGATCCCGACCGGCACGCTGATCAGGAAATCCAGCCGCCAGTTGATGGCGGCCAGGATGCCGCCCAAGACCACACCGATAATGTTGCCGGCGATAAAGGCGATCTGATTGATGCCAAGAGAAAAGCCCCGCTGGCCAGCCGGAAAGGCATCAGTGAGGAGGGCGATGCTGTTGGCGAAAAGGCAGGCGCCGCCCAGGCCCTGCACCATCCGGAATCCGATCAGTTCGATCGCGCCCAAGGTGCCTGACGACGGGGTCAGGGCGCACAGCAGCGAGCCGACCGTGAAGATGACGAAGCCCAAGTTGTAGATCCGCACCCGACCGAAGATGTCGGCGATGCGTCCGAACGTGACCAGCAGCACGGTGGTCACCGCCGAGTAACCCATGAGCATCCACAAAAGGAGGTTCGATTGGCCCGGACCCAATGGGTCGACGTGCAAGCCGGAGAAGATGGCGGGCAGCGAGATGAGAACGATGGTCTGGTTGATCGAAGCCATCAGCATCCCGATCGTCGTGTTGATCAGGACTATCCATTTGTATTCGAGCCTCACGCTTCGACCGCCATCAGGAGCAGCTCTTCCTCGACCTTTCTGACCGCAGAGTTGAACTCGCGTATGGCGGAGGCGATCCGCTCTCTGTCCGCCGGCTTCATGCGCTCGACGGCGACGCGGATGGCGGTGCCGTCGAGGAAGGGGATGGCGCTCAGAAGCTGTTTTCCCGCATCGGTCAAGGTGGCGACGACCTTTCGCCTGTCGTCAATATCACGCTGGCGTTTGATCAGGCCGCGCTCTTCCAGCCGGTCGGCCAGCCTGGTCATCGACGGAGGCGCCAGCGCGAGCTCGGTGCCGAGGTGCCCCAGGGATTGCGGTTGCTTGGCCAGCCGGCGCATGACCCTCACCTGGACGAGGGTGAGCTCCGCCGCGTGCCAGATTTGGGTTTGGAGCGCCTCGCTCAGGGTGACCGAATCCAGGTAAGTGCGCAGGAGGGCAGCTTGCGATTCATCGCGGTTAGTTGCCATCGCGGCAATATTATACAAAACGTCAAACGACACCTCAGGCGCCTTGCTGGCTTGCCTTTGTCGCGTCATCTGCGGCGCCGCCGGACCAGGGGAACTCAGGGCTCAGCGGGGTCTTCGGGGCAGCAGCCTGAGTTCGCGCTGCGGGTTCGACAGGAAGTGCGCCCCGTGCTCTTCGACGATCGCCTCCTCTTCGAGGCCGACCATCCCATAGCCCGGAACGTCGAGCCCCATCTCGACCGCGAATACGTTGCTCGGCTCGATCACCACATTCGGCCCGTCCCCGTATCGCTCCCAACGCGGTCCCAGAGTTCCGGCCCCGTCGTGGGCGACGCGGCCGACGTGGTGCCCAAAGGCGAAGCCTGGCTCTGGATATCCAGCCTCGACGATCGTGCGCCTCGACTCAGCGTCGACTTCGTGACCGGCGCGGCCGGGCTTCAGCACCGCCATGCCGGCGTCGATCGCCGCTCGCGTCGCCTCAAACGCCTTCGCCACCGGCTCGGGCGCCGCGACCTCGCCTTCCTTCAGCCAATACCACGTGCGTTGGAGGTCGGAGGCAAAGCCATCGCGTTCGATGCCGAGGTCGACGTGGACGATGTGTCCGGGCTCGAGCTTCTGATCGCCGGGCAGCGTGTGGCCGAGCGCGACGGTGCGCGGCCCGAAATCCACGATCGGGTCGATCAGCTCTTCCCAGGAGAAACCAAACCCCGCCTCGCGCACCCAATCCTGGATCTGCCGTTGAAGCTCTTTCTCGCTGATCCCCGGCCGGAGGTGCGCTTCGATCCGCTGGAAGATTTGCTCGGTGAATGCGATGGCCGAGTGGATTCCCTCGATCTCGTCCGGCAGCTTGCGTCGGCGAACCTCGCCTGCCAGCTCGCCCGCTGGGACCAGGCGATCCGCGTACCGCGTGCCCGCGAGCATTGACTCGAGCATCCGGTACATGCCAAACGTGATGCTGTCGGCGGTGTCGTCGCTTGCGCTCCAGGTGACTCCGATCGTCTTTGGATTCCAGGTCTCGAGCACGCCAAGGAGGTCGTCGCGTGGCGTGGCGACGTAGCCCAGCACAACGTCCCACACGCCGGTGGCCTCGACCTGGGCGCTGTCCCCGGTGCCGACGATGGCTGCGGTCCGGCCGTCACGGTTCAGCAGAAAAGCGCTCGGCCATGTCACCGACGCGCCGATGAGATAGCCGAGCGGGTCTGAGCGGATGCCGGTCTCGCGCGCAAATTGGATAAGCCAGCAATCGATGCCGCGCTTTTCCATGAGGTCGGCGGCCTGGCGCAGCTTCGCGCGGGTCAGGTCCATCGTGCAAGTGTAAGTTTTCGCTAGATCCCGACTGGTTCGCGGACCAGGATGACGGTGACCCTGCCCTCGACCCATTCACGCCGGATGATCAGGATCTTGCCGATGAAGGTGTGGATCTGCATGCGCTCATAGACCTGTGACTCCTAGTACGGAAACACGTGGCTTTCGATGCGGATCATGGCCTCATCCAGGTCGCGCACGATCTTCTGGCTTCCGATGACGAGGATCAAGCGGCCGGCGCCGACCGCATAGGGGCCAAGCTGGCTGGACGAAGCCGAAGCGACGACCAGGTCGCCGCCCTCGGTTACGGCCTGCACGCTGCCGAACATGTAGTCGGGAGCGGAGATCAGCTTGCGGATCTCGCGCGCCTGGGTCTGGCGGTCCATGCTCAGGTAGCGCGCGCGCAACCAGTCGTAACGGCCGGACTCCGACAGCTCCTGCCAGAGCCCGATGTCCAGCAGCGTCTTCGACTTGCCGGCGTGGACCTCCGCACCCTCCGGAATCATCGACAGGGCCAGCAGGCGCGCTTCATCGCCGGCATCGACGACGTGGGTCTCAATGTGGTTGGCGCGGATCGCCGCCGCCACCTTCTGCAACGTGGGTTCGGGCGCCCTCGAATTGAAGTCCTCCGCAGGGTTCATGTTCATCCTCCCCTAGCTACCGAAACGGTCCGACACCTATCAGAGACGCGCGCGGATCACCTTGCGAGCGCCGGCAATTCGGATTTCCACGGTGGTTCCGCGCCGGGGCGCGAGCATGTCAGCGCACCCACGACGCAAGCCTGGAGCAGCGCCTGCTCGAGCTCCCCGGACTCGAGCGATAGGTCGGGCCGGAGAGCGGCATGGTCGTGCAGCCAGGCGAGCAACCCGGCACCGAACGCATCGCCCGCGCCGATGGTGTCGACAACGTCTACGTGCGGAGCCGCCACCCGAATGCGCGCATCGCGATGAGCGCCAAGGGCGCCCTGGGCGCCAAGCGTCACGACGACCAGCCTCACTCCCTCAAAGAGGATGTGCGCAGCCGCGTCCTCATAGCCGAGCCCGGGATACAGCCACGCGAGATCGGCTTCGCTCGCCTTCACGATCGTGCTCTTGGCAATCGCCGTCAGCACATGGTCTCGGTATCCGGATTCTGGAACGAGCCCGAGACGGATGTTCGGGTCGAGCATCACGACGCGCCGGCCGTGCTCACGGCGGATGAGCTCGACCAGGGTGGAGGCCATTGGCTCGAGCGCCAGGCCAAGCGTCCCGATGTGCAGCGCTTTCACCTGCGGCCCGAACTGCCTGGGAACCATCTCTGGCGTCAGGTTGGGAGCGGAGGTTCCCTGGACGAGGAAGTGATACTCCGCTCTGCCAGCGCTGTCGACTTCCGCCATCGCCATGGTGGTCGGTTCGGAACCGATGCTTGCCAGCTCGAGGCTGGCGCCGTCCGACACGAGCAGGCCGGCGAGCTCCTGTCCGAAAGCGTCATCCGACAGCCGGCCTAAGAACGCCGTCGGCACCCCCAGGCGTGCGAGCGCACGCGCCGTGTTGAACGGTCCGCCGCCGGCGGCCGCCCGCTGCGTGCCGTCTGCGCTGGAGATCATGTCGATGAGGGCTTCGCCGCAGACCACGACCACGAGCCAATCTTGCTCGACGAGCTGGGCGTTGAGGCGTGATCCCGGGTTTAGAGGGAGGGTGGGGCGGCGGAAGCCACTGGCTTGCCCGTCGTGCCCGACGCCTTGGTCTTCGGCGCGTAGTAGGCGCGCCAGATGACTCGGTGAATGGGCAGCCACCTCGGGATGTCGCGAAGGATCGGGATGAAGGGCACCAACGCGAGCAGGAAGGTGAGGACCGTCATCACGATGATGATTCCGAGGTCTGCGTTATGCGCGTTCAGGCCGAGGAAGCCTGTGTCGCTGGTGAATGGAGGCACCTGGTACCACATCGTGTACAGCCAGAGCCATGTCTGACCCGGGTAGAGGCCCGTCTCGTTCATCATTCCCCAGAGATCGCCGCTCAGGTGCTGGTTCGCGGCCAGACCGGCGAACCAGCCGCCGTCGCCAATGAACAGCAGCGGCTGGGTGTAATCCGTCTGGTAGAAGCGGCCATTGGTCACCAGTAAGCCGTCAAGACCACCGGACTGGGCCACCCCGAGGAGGTTCGACATCATCGAAGGCAGGGGTCCGTAGTCTCCGCTCGCGACAGTCACAGTGCCATCTGTGACGGTGGCAGCGGCAAGCGCGGTCGTATAGGCGTCGAGCCACTTGGCCTGTTGGTCGGACGTTGCCGCCTGCCACTGGCTGAGCGAGGCGCCGAGAGTCGAGTTGCTCAAGCTTGCGTGCTTCAGCGGCTCAATCACATAGGCGTTCGCCGAGTCGATCGGAATGCGAACGCCGAACCACGCCTGCGGAGCAAACGGCCCCCAGTGCTGATAAGCGTCGGGTGTGCTGTTGTAGGGCGCGCCATATCCAGCGCTGGTCGTTGTGCCTGCCAACTCGCCAGTAGCGGTGGTGACGAAGTCGACGGGATCGGCTTGCGACCACGTGGCGATGGTGACAGGGTGAATGTCAGGTGAAGAGAGAAAGGCCGCCAGGAGAACTGCAAGAATGCCGATCGCCGCCATCGCGATGGCGAGCTCCTTGATCAGGTCATACGGCACCATCCTGACGTCGCGGTAGTACTCCTCTTGGGTCTGGCCCATTGGCTTCATCACCGCGAACCACCCTCGGCGTCGATCGGCTTGACCACTCCCCGCGCCCGCACCATCACGATGTGCGCCACGACTAGGAAAGTCACGCCGATCGGAAGCAGCATCACGTGCAGCCCGTACATCTGTCCGAAGTTCAAGACATTGAAGAAGGCGCCAATGCCGGCTCCGTTCATTGCGTCCTTGGCATTGAGCGCGATGAATTGCGCCGCGAAGTTCTGCTGCGACAGGTAACCGGTGAACGCGGTCATGATGCTGATGCCGAAGATGACGACGCCGATCATCCAGGTGGCTGCCCGGCCATTCCGCCAGCCCGCCATGAAGTACTGGCCCCAGAGGTGCAGCACCATGGAGATGAAGAACAGCTGCACCGACCAGAAGTGGAGGCTGTTGAAGAACCTCCCGACACTTGAGTCATGCCACCACTGCGGTCCGAAAAAGGACAGCACGACGCCGCTGACGATGACCCAGGCAAGGGCTGCGATGGTGATCACACCGAATACGTATACCCACGAGCCGATGTAGTAAGGCTGGCGGTCGGGGAGGAGGTGATCCATCGGCAGGTGCCGATCCAGCGCCTGGCGGGTGCGCAAGGTCCAGCTGCGGCTACTTTTCGCGGACATCGTCGACCTCATCGTGGTGCGGGAACGGGATCACCAGCGCGATCGCGAACAGAACGATCATGCCGAGGATCACGAGCAGGTTTGGCCACGAAATCAGGATGAAGCCCCAGTGCAGATAAGTCGCCGGCGAGTCCATTGGCGCAAGTCTCCTTGTGTTGGTCGTTTTAAGCCACTTTGAACTCGCGACCGACGTGAGGGCAGGGCCAAAAGTCCTCCCTGGCATGGGACTCTCGGCCCGAAGAAATTCCGGTGAAACCGACAGCCGGCGCGAGTTCCCTACCAGGACTAAGGAGTTTCCGAACAATTAACGTGACAGACGCGGCTATTTAGGATAGCTTTGGTTTGTGGATGTCGCGGCGACGATAGCGGAGCGATTTGCTGCGATCTCGCCTTATCTCGATGAACGTCAAGTGCGCATCTGGGTGGG
>DATLRQ010000091.1:0-3926 GCA_035534555.1 Candidatus Micrarchaeaceae archaeon | reverse complement strand
GTGGCCGCCGATGGCACCAAGGACGGCACCAAACTCCAAGACCCAGAGAGACGCAAGGGGATATTTGAGCTGAGCACAGGTCCAAACACCCGTGCGTTTGCGAGCCTCCGTCGGCTAGCGGGGAGACGCTGTCCCTTCGATGCAGAGCCCCTGGAGCTGAGCCGCTTGGTCTGAACGGGACGCCTGTCCCCGCTTGGGATCGTCGCCGAGACCCGGTTCGGTCTAGGTCCGACAAAAACCCGGTCTCGTCTTCCCAGCACTACTGCGGCACGGCGGTCCTCGACGACGGCCGGGTGAGGTAGGCCGGGTGCCGGTGTCCGAGCGACCCGACCCCGGTGGCACTCCCCAGTTGGCGGGGGCTGGGGTCGCCAGCGGAATCGATTGACACCCACCGCACCAGTGTCCGTCTCTCTCGCGGGGCCAAGGTTCACGTTTTCCGAGCACGGTCACGCTGCCACTTGCCCAGGGCCGGGAGGGCGCTAAGGACGATGATGCCGGCGATCGCCGCCACAGCTGCGGCGTACCCGTATGCCAGAGACACCCCGACCCCGTAGAGCAGACCCATCACCAGGTTGCCCACGAAGGCACCTACGCTGCGCGCGGCTGACAACGCCCCGAAGCCCTGGCCCGCCCGGGCCCCCGATCGCAGCACCGACATCGCTGTCGGCTCGAGAGTCTCGATAATCCCCAGGGCGAAGCCGATCACGGCCACCCCGACCAGTAGCACGAGCAGGCCGAGATGCTCGCCGTAGTCGACCGCCACCATGCCAGCGCCGACGGCGGCGCCGAGATAGCCGAGCAGACCGAGGCGCGCAACCTGCTCGGCAGGGCCGACGCCGAGCCGGCCGCCGAGGAGATACCCCGTGAGCGCGGACGTGGCTTGGAGCATGAGAAATGCGCCGATACCGGCCAGCAGGCGGCCACTGCCCTGGGCGGCGGTCAGAACAGGGAAGCCGACGCTGTAGAAGGTGAAGCCGTACACGGCTGCCGCCGCTAGGAGCGGTCTTGCCCCAGGAGGCAGCGGATCAGCCGGGGTGTTCGCCTTCGCCGCCGGAGGGTCAAGTGGGCGTCGTCCGCCAACGTGAGCCCGCGACAGCGTCACGGTGGAGATGGCGAGGGGGATCGCCGTCGCCAGGAAGATCCATCGGAAGGGCACGTGAGCGGCCAAGGCGACCAGCACGTACACGCCGGCGAGAGCTCCTCCGCCGACGTCGAGAGCGTGAAGGAATCCGAACGCCGCGGAGCGCTCCTGCTCGGCCGGCACCGCGTCAACGAGCATCACCCGCCGCGACGGAGAGCGGAGATTCCGGGCCCACCATCCACCGGTGAGCAGCCCGATCGCCCACACCGGGTTGGCCATGAGGGCGCACAGCGACAGTAGCGGGATCACCGCATTACCGGCCAGCGCCAGCCTCCGGTGCCCCACCTGGTCGCCGAGCCGGCCGCCAACCAAGGAGAGCAGGGCGCCGCCGCCGTAGCTCAGAGCGCTGGCCAGTCCGTACTCCCAAACTGGCTGGTGCAAAGTGAGGACCAGGAACAACGGGAATCCCGCCAGGACCGCCTGATACCCGAGGTCAGCGAAGAATGCCGAGAGCGAGATGGCCCAGACATCGCCCGTTCGCCACGGCGCTCGAAGGCGGCCCGTCAACGCTGGTACCCGCCGCACCTGAGCAGCCAGCGCGGGCGGCTCACAGGCAACCGCGTGCTGTCACTCCCGCGCGCGACCCCAACTGGCCATCGTTCATGACGGCAACCCTGCATGTCCGCGTTGGGTCAACGTGGGGCGCGTGCCTTGGGGTGCACCTCGTCAGCACCGAGACAGGGTACGGTGGCGGGCCTCCTGTGCCACCGCCCTGGCCCTGAGCGAAAGGGTGATGCGGCGCGGGTACTGGCAGGCCCGAAGCGCTCGCCACAGCCAGGACGGTGACCCTGGCGCTGCCGGGAGGCATGGCGATTAGCTGAGGCGCCGGCTGGGGGCCCCCACCAGAATGGGACAGTGATCCAAGGCCGTGACCACGGCAAACTCGCGTTCTGCTTTCGAAAGAGGATTGGCTCACTGGGGCGGGCTTGTCGTACCTGGCCGGGACCGGCGTCTCTCGCATCCACGACGCGGTTTCCTCTCGATCCAGCCTGGTGGAGGGTTGGGCATCTCATCGGCTCCGACGCCAATCAGCGGTATATCGTCCACCGAGCGGCGATGCACCGTCGTAGGTGCCAGGCGAGCCTCTCCTCGAAATGGCGATGGGGAGATCGGTACGGTGCCGTGCCGTCTGAGCATGCGGCACTGGATAGCCTGAGTAGGTTTCGTAGCGACTCCTACCAGGTTGCGTGCAGCCATTGCCCGACAGGAATAGACTTCTAGCCCGCCTCCGCCTCGGGGACCGCGAAAGGGTGGTGGCCAAGCTCACTCTGGTGTCACTTGATGTGGCAACCGTATTGTTCGAGCCTGGTGTGCCGGTCGGTGCCGTCTACTTCCCGCTGGATGGAGTGGCTTCGCTCGTGACCTCGATGCAGGACGGCGCAATCGTTGAGGTCACGACGGTGGGGAATGAGGGACTTGTCGGCGTCCCGGTCGTGCGGGGAGGCAGCCTGGCGGTGCGCGCCATCTCGCAAGTAGCCGGAAGCTACCTCACGATGTCGGCATCCGACTACTTGGACGAGCTGGAGGACAACCCTGTGCTGGCGGCAATCATTCAGCATTATGTGCAGGCTCTGTTTGGTCAAATTTCCCAGGCCATCGCCTGCAATGAGCTCCATTCGAGCGAAGAGCGCTTGAGCATGTGGCTGTTGCTGAGTCACGATCGGGTCGGCTCCGACCGCTTCTCGATCGCTGACGAGTTCCTCGCCCAAATGCTCGGATCGAGCCCGGCTGCGGTGGATCTTTGCGCAGGCGTGCTCCAAGAGGCTGGGCTCATTCGTTATAGCCAAGGCGATCTCGAGATCGTCGATCGGAGCCGCTTGAAACTGACTTCCTGCGAGTGCTATCGGCTGATCCGGGCAGAATTCGACTGTGTTGCCCCGTCGCCCCAACGAACCTGAGCTAAGGGTGTGGCCAGACCAGTCTCCTAATCTCCAGCGGTGTCTTGGTGCAACTAATTAGGTAGGTGGCTGGACGGCTCACCCCATTCGCCCGGAAGCCTACGCGCCATATCGAGCAAGTCGAGGGTGCAGCTCCCCTTGGCTCACTGTGGTTTTCAGCTTCTTTCGGATCCGGAGCAGGAGGACCGAAACCAGGATCAGGGCCACCGCGAGCGCGATGCAGACGCCGCCGAGCCACATGGCAAGATTGATCAGGGCCGCGTGCCGAACCAGCGACTCTGGTCCCTTCCCAGTCCGGACGCCCGTTGTTCGCCAAGCAGCCTGAATGCAGCCGCTGGAGGCGCGATCGCCTTCATGCGATTTACGACCTCGGCCGGGGACGGCGGGAACTGATTGGGTCCGAACCCGCCCTGCGGCCAGGCCGGATCACTCAGTGACGTGGGAGTGGGTGCCCAGGGTGATCCCGACGGTCGCGTGCCCCACTCGAAGGCGATCTTGAGATGGACACCAGTGCCGAGCATGACAGTGGTGGCCGCATGGCGGAGATCGTGGAGGCGCACCAGAGGAAGCCCCCCACGCTCCAGGAGGGGCCAGTAGAAGAGCCGGACCACCTTGCCAGCCGCCAAGGACGTGCCGAGACGCTGGTGGATGCCCTCCGAGCGACCTGCGCATTGGGGCTCGCAGCAGGCTGCTCGCAGGGCCGTCGTGCCACGGAGTGACACTCAGTGCTACACTACCTGGCGTGGCCGACCATTACACCTTGCGCCTGGCGCCCGCCACGCGGCAGCGGCTCATAGAGTGGGCGCGCCGCGCCGGTCTTCCTGAGCGCACCCTGGCACAGCGCTACGTTGACGAGGGGCTGCGCCACGATGCGCATCCACTGGTCC
>DATLRQ010000090.1:0-32244 GCA_035534555.1 Candidatus Micrarchaeaceae archaeon | reverse complement strand
GGTCACTCCCGTGGTGGCCGCAACATGGGTGTTAATGCTGCCCAGCACTTCGCCAGTGTTTAGCGTCCCGAACGTGCTGTGAGAGATCTTGATCACCGTGGATGGCCGCATAACTGGTTCGCCGCGACCTGGCTCGCGTTTCGCCACCTCGACCGTTGGCTCCGGAACCAGCTCATATAGCGGCAGCTTCTCGACCACGGTCTTGAGCCGGTTCACGCGATCTAGGGCCCGCTCTTGCAGCTCCTGGAGCCGCTCGTACTCGCTCTCATTACCACCAATGAAGGCGATACCGAAATAGTTGTAGTCTCCGGTCACCTCGTCGGTATCGAAGAGCTGGCGCAATAACTCGGCGTTGTAGCTTGACCAGCGCGAAATCTCTTGGCTGAAGCCATCGGCCGCTCCCGGCATGAAGGCACCCGCGTGAATTCGCCCTGCGATCTCCTTGCCAATCCCGATCCGGTCTTCGAGGAGGCGCTTCGCCTCCTCACGGCTCTTACGCAGACGCGGCCGGGCTCGTGGTTCCTTGGGCGTCGACCGGCGGCTTGGCATGGATACCTCCAGGCACGGTGAAATGCGAGGTGGCGGGCAAGATGTTCGATTCCCGCCGACGCGTTTCCCTAAACCTATTAGTACCACTCGCCTCGGGGTGCTTATCTCGCTTGGCAGGGTGATAACCTGACCTCGACATCACCGTCCGGGTGAAGTCCAATGGTCTTGTCGACTGTTGTGGAGAAGGCCCAGCCTGAGCGCATAGGCCGAAAAACCGATGCAGGGACCCCCTGCGGAAGTCTTAAGACCGCTGCGCTTGGGTCAAAAAAGGGCCGGATCCGAATTCAAAACGCCAAGCCCTGTCTCAAAAACCGATGTCCGCAAGGACGTGCGGGTTCGACTCCCGCTCTCGGCACTACGACCTCGACTTCATATCTCACGCTTACGGGTGAGCGGCGCTGGCTCGAACCACGTCACTTAGGGCGGCGACGACGCGGTCGACATCGCTGTCGGCCATTTCGGGAAACATAGGCAGCGACAGAATGCGACCAGCTGCATTCTCGGTGACTGGAAGGGAGCCGCGATCCATCCCGCTCGCATTGGCAAAGGCGCGCTGCAGGTGAAGTGGGATCGGGTAGTGGACGCCGGTCGCTATGCCCAACTCATGCAGCCGCTGCTTGACTTCGTCACGCTCATCGCACTCGATAACAAACATGTGGTAAACCGGCTCACCTACCGACGCGGCAACGGCCTGGACCTCTGGAAGGTCCTCGAGTAAGAATCGGTAGCGAGCAGCTAGTAGCCGCCGGCGCTGGTTCCATTCATTGAGGCGAGCAAGCTTCACTCTCAAGACCGCAGCCTGGATTCCATCCATTCGGCTGTTGCGCCCGACCATCTCGTGTTCGTACTTGCCTGAACGACCGTGGTCTCGCGCGCTGGAGATCAGCTGCGCCACCATCGGGTCATGGGTAACCACGGCGCCCGCGTCGCCGACCGCGCCAAGGTTCTTGCCAGGGTAAAAGCTGAATGTGCCTGCGTCCCCGACGCTACCCGCGCGCTTGGCCCCCACCATCGCCCCATGCGCCTGGGCGGAATCTTCGACCACCTTGAGGCCGTGGCGCCGAGCCAGGTTCATCAACGCCACCATGTCGACACAGCTGCCGTACAAGTGGACTGGCACGATGGCTGTTGTCTTTGGTGTGATGGCTTGCTCGACCAAGGCGAGATCCATTAGCAGCGTGTCGCCTGTGACATCGACAAAGCGCGGGATTGCGCCGACTCGAACGATTGCTTCAGCCGTCGCTGCGAATGTGTGGGCCACGGTGATGACCTCGTCGTTCGGTTTGACACCCACAGCCCACAGGGCAAGCTCGAGGGCATCTGTCCCGTTTGCGCAAGCGACTGCATATTCCGTGCCGCACAGTGCTGCGAACTCCATCTCGAATGCCCGGGCTTCTTCGCCCAGGATGAAGGCGGAGGACTGGAAGACGCGGTCGATCGCCGCATCAATTTCATGGCGTAGATTCGCATGCTGTAGCCGCAGATCTACCAGCGCGAGCGGCCGATGGCCCGAAGTGTCCTTCATGCCATACCGCTGTAGATAGGTCCGAACTCATCGCGCAACTCGCTGACCAGGCCCGTGACACGTGCTGGGTTGCCCCTTACGATCGCGCCATCGGGCACGTCCCGCGTCACCACGGAGCCAGCGCCTACCAGGCTGCCCTCACCGATGACGATGCCCGGGAGCAGCGTCGCGTTTGCGCCCACCTTCGCCCTTCTCTTGATCAACACGGCTTGAAGGGAGGTCTTGGTACGCGGCGCAGCCGGAAACCTGGCGTTGGTTACCACTACTCGCGGGCCGAGCCAACACCCTGCTTCGAGCACCGAGTGTTCTGGAACGAAACACTGGGAGTGGAGGCGGACACCGTCTTCGATCTTTACTGAGAACTCGATCACGGTGCCCGAGCCGATAGAGCAGTCGTCGCCGACCGCGGTGTCCTCGCGCACTAGGACCCAATGGCCGCACTGAAAACGTGCACCGATCCTGACCCCGCCATAAATAACGGAATGCGATCGGATAACCGCATCATCCCCAATAACCACCGCTGTCGAACCTGGATCGCGGTCCCGCGCAGGGTGGCCCAAAACGCAAAATTCTTCGATCTGCACCCGCTTGCCAAGGTGAACATTTGGATAACGCTTAAACACGGCTTCATCTGCCACCTGGCGAACCTTCCCACATTGCCCGTGATAAGCGCTCCAGTTGCTGGACGACTGCGAGACCGGAGGCGCCGCTCGCGAGCGGCTGCCGACTCTCGGCGATCGATCCCACAAAATCGCTGATCTCTTCAACCAGGGGCTCGTTGAAGTCGACCTTTGGAAGCCAGGCGTCGCCCGCACGGACCGTAAATTGATGCTGCGCAAAAGTCTCGAAGCCGCCCAGGTTGGCGCTCAGGTCGGTTGCGTCTATTCCCTTGTCATAGACAACGATGCGGGCATCGTTCGACGTGTCGTCATAAACCAACATGCGGCGGCTTCCAACTACTGTCGCCTGTCGAACTTTGTTTGGGTCGAGCCAGCTGACCTGAACATGACCAGCGATGTTGCCTTCGTACGTAATGTGGGCAAAGACGACATCGGCGATTCCTGGTTGCAAATAGCAATGTCCGACTGCGCTCATCTGGATCGCCGGCCGGTCGATCCAGTAATTCAGGATCGACAAGTCGTGTGGCGCAAGGTTCCAGAGAGCATCGACATCGTGGCGTACTATGCCGAGGTTCAGCCTGCGCATGAAGATGTAGCGAATCTCTCCGAGCTCCCCACCGTCGATCATCGCTTTGATGCGACGTACCGCTCCGTTGTAGAGGAAGGTGTGGCCGACCATAAGAACGCGGCCGCGTTGACTCGCCTCCTCACAAAGTCGCGTTGCCTCGCTTACCGTTCGGCTTAGCGGCTTCTCCACCAGCACGTGCTTGCCGGCTCGAAGGGCTGCCATTGCTACCTGGTAGTGATTCTCCACGGGCACGGCAACGACGATCCCGTCCACGTTGCCATCGGCCAAACTCGCCTCAAGCGTGGTCCACAGCGTGGCTTTTGGGGCCAGGCGCTTAGCCTTCTCGAGAGCCCTGGACGACGGATCGCAGATCCACCGAAGTTCCACCTGCGGGTGTTGGGCGAGGACTCGACAAAGATTGCTCCCCCAGTAGCCGCAGCCGACAAGGCCGATCGTTTGGGTCTTCATGAATGGAGGTTCCATGATATCTGCGGTTGTTAGTGCTGCTTGCAGGCCTGCGCAGTCCCAACCAGGCGCGGCAATTTGCTGGAGGCGCACACGCAGCCGCTGCCAAACACGACTGGCCCCGCAATGGAGACATTCTCTTGGCTGAAACGGGCTTATGAATTTTCTGTTATGGATTCTATTACGCCCGTGAACGCACGCTGCGTTTCAGGTTGCTGTTAGGTGGCTAGCTTGATTGCAGAGGTCTCACCGCCGACCGGTGAGATTGCAGAAAACGTCCAGCGCGATTACGCGGTTCTCAAGCGTCGCATCAACGACGCCGGCCTAATGGCCAAGCGCCCGGTGTTCTACGCATTCAGCATCACCACCAACCTGGCACTGTTCTTCGGCTGCCTCGCCATCCTGTTTCTAGTCAAGCAGGTGTGGGCCCAGGCGCTGACCGCGGTTTTTCTCGGCCTAATATCTGGACAGCTCGGATTTCAGCTTCACGATTCAGGCCACCGGCAGATGTTCGCATCGAACTGGAAGAACGCACTTGTCGGCCTGGTCACGGCCGACGCGCTCTTGGGCATGAGCTACGGCTGGTGGGTGCAAAAGCACAATCGCCACCACGGTAACCCCAACGACGTCGACCTCGACCCTGACATCGACGTAGGCGCCATCGTGTATACGCACGAGCAAGCGATGGGGCGCCGAGGCCGGATGGGCCGGCTGCTGGCCATGTACCAGGTTTACTTTTTCTTTCCGCTGACGACGTTCCTCGCGTGGAGCATGCACGTGGTTGGCGCCACCTATCTCATCAAAGAGGACTCTCGATACCGGCGGCTCGAGTTCGCAATGCTCGCAGCGCACGCGGTCATATATCTCGGCGCGATGGTGTTCTTCCTCGGTCCGTGGTCGGCGCTGATGGTCGTGATCATTCACAAGGCGGTCGGCGGCGCATACCTCGCCTCGGTGTTTGCGCCGAACCATAAAGGCATGCCGCAGACCGACAGTTCGAGCCGGCTCGATTTCGTGCGCACCCAGGTGCTTACCGCCCGCAACATTTACGGTCATCCCGTGACGGATTTCTGGTACGGCGCTCTCAACTACCAGATCGAGCATCACCTGTTCCCGGGGATGCCTCGAATCAACGTGAAGAGGGCGCAACCAATCGTGAAGCAGTTCTGCGCCGAGCGTGGCATCGCATATCACGAGACCTCTTTCCTGCAGTCGTACCGCGAACTCCTGGGATTCCTGAACGAAGTGGGCGAACCACTAAGAGCTGCGAAAGCCAGTTAGTCGATCCTCGCTTGCCGGGTGGTGGGGGCGACCGCGATCACGAGCCAAGCAGCCGCCAGGCCAGCAAGGATTGGCCTGGCCGGCGTTTTGCGAAGGATCACTCGGGACCGGATGTTACTTCGGCGCTCGCAGCTCCAAGCGAACTGGAAACCGGCAGGGTTTACGGCCCGGCCCGTATAGTCCTGCTGCGGGCACCGCGCCAGCATCCCCCAACCCTGTGATCAGTACTGCCCTATGACACCGACAAATCTCCGGCACGACATCCGCAATGTGGCGATCATCGCTCACGTCGACCACGGGAAGACGACGCTGGTGGACGCCCTCCTGAAGCAGAGCCACACGTTCAGGGACAACCAGGACGTCGGCACGCTGATCATGGATTCCAACGACCTCGAGCGAGAGAAGGGCATCACGATCCTCGCCAAGAACACATCGGTGCGGCACGGCGAGGTGACCATCAACATCATCGACACGCCGGGACACGCCGACTTCGGCGGCGAGGTGGAGCGCGTGCTCAACATGGCGGATGGTTGCTTGCTGCTGATCGATGCGGCCGAAGGCCCGATGCCGCAGACACGCTTTGTCCTGCGCAAAGCCTTTGAGGTAGGGCTCCGGATCATCGTCGTGATCAACAAGGTCGATCGAAAGAACGCCGACCCCAAGGCGGCGCTGGACAAGGTCCACGACCTGTTCCTGGAGCTCGCCGAGGATGCCGACCAGCTCGAGGCGCCGGTGATCTACGCGGTGGCGAAAGAGGGCCGAGCCGGTCACAGAGCGGACGCCCTCACTGCTGACCTCGAGCCCCTGTTCAAAACGATCATCGAGTTCATCCCCGCACCGGTAATCGAGCCTGGCGGCTTCCAGATGCTGGTCGCCAACCGCGCGTACGACGACTACACGGGTCCGATGGCCATAGGGCGCATCTCGAGAGGCAGCATCGCTCCCGGCGACACGGTGGCAGTGCTCACGGCCGCCGGCGAGCCCCGGCGCGCCAAAGTTGTGCAGGTGCTCGTTTATCGAGGGCTCGACCGGGTCTCAGTGGCGACCGCCAGCGCCGGCGACATAGTTGTTCTGACAGGACTTGACGCAGTCGCGATTGGCGACACGCTTGCGGATCCGGAATCACCGGATCCGCTGCCGCGAATCGAGATCGACGAACCAACCGTCAGGATGACGTTTGGCGTCAACACCTCGCCTTTTACCGGCCGTGAGGGAAAGTTCTCGACCACGCGGCAGCTGCGCGCGCGGCTCTACAAGGAGCTGGATGTCAACCTCGGCCTGCAGGTCGAGGACACCGGGGCGGCCGAGCGCTTTCTGGTGAGCGGCCGCGGCGAGCTGCACCTCGCCGTGCTCATCGAGACCATGCGCCGCGAGGGATACGAGTTCGAGGTATCCCGCCCGGAGGCGATCGTCAAGACGATCAACGGCCAGAGGATGGAGCCCATCGAGCGGCTGACCGTGGACGTTCGCGAGGAAAACCTGGGCGCGGTCACCGAGGCGCTTGGCAAGCGGCGCGGCGAGATGATCGAGATCAGCTACGACTCCAAGGGCGGCGTGCGGCTCGAGTACACGATCCCCACACGCGGTTTGATCGGATTCCGCAACAGTTTTCTGACGCTGACCGCAGGGACGGGTTTGATGGGCTCGATCGGCATCGGGTACAGGCCCTGGGCCGGCGACTTCCGCGAGCAGCGCAACGGAGCGCTCACGGCGTCTTCGGCGGGCACGACTCTTGCCTTCGGTCTAGCCGGTGCGCAGGAGCGCGGCACCACCTTCATCGAGGCTGGGGAAGAGGTTTACGAGGGCATGATCGTCGGCATCCAGAAGCGCCCCGGAGACATCCGCGTCAACGTGTGCAGGGAGAAAAAGCAGTCGAACATCAGGTCGTCCACCTCGGACATCTCGGTGCGACTGACCCCGGCGTCGAGGCAGAGCCTGGAGCAGTCCCTGGACTTTCTGTCGGATGACGAGCTGCTCGAGGTCACTCCGAAGCATCTGAGGCTCCGGAAGCGCCACCTCACGGAGGTCGATCAGTCGCGGGCGCGCCGCTCGTCCCTGACGCCAAGGCCCGAACGGGTCGGATCTCGCTAGAGGCTCTTAACTGGCCCCCAGGGTTGGGCCAACCCGGTCTGGGGTATACTCAGATCGCCGGCACAGTGCAGGCGCTCACCGCAGGCTCCGTTTCTCGAACAGGCCCGCCGAGTTGAGTTGGCCATTCGTTCGAGAGATAGGAGATGGAAATGCCTACAGGCACCATCAAGAAACTGGTCGCGGACCGTGGCTTCGGCTTTATCGCAGCCGAAGACGGTAAGGAATTCTTCTTTCACAGGAGCGGCACCGAAGGCGACTTCGACAGCCTCCAGGGTGGCGAGAAGGTTTCCTTCGAGATCGAGGCGAGCCCCAAGGGGCCACGCGCGAAGAGCGTTCGCACCCTCTAAGGGTTAAAACGACCAAATAAAAGCCCCGGGCCTTTGGCCCGGGGTCTTTTTTATGTCCGGCGAGGCCGGCGGTGGTCGCTTCCCGTGTCCCCGGTACTGCGGGTTACTTTCGCTTCCAAAAGGTGCAGCGTCCATCAAGGGGCGCCCGCGACTCCGTCGCGTGGCGATGCCTGCGTCCCCACCCGCGCCTCTAGTCTTTGAGGCGCTTGAGCAGTCTTGGGATGTTGAGCTTGGGCTGGGGGTATTCCGGATCCATCTCGGCGAGGGTATCCCTGACGATCTTGGCGACCGCCCAGTCGCGGTAGTCCTTGTCATTGGCCGGGATGACGTACCACGGTGCCCACTTGGTCGAGCAGTTGGTGATCGCGATCCCATAGGCGCTCATGTAGTCGTCCCAGTACCCGCGCTCATCAATGTCGCTCTCGTGAAACTTCCAATGCTTGTTTGGGTCCTCTAGGCGGTCGATCAATCGCCGGCGCTGCTCGTCGTACGAGATCTGCAGGCAAAACTTGATGATCGTGGTCCCACTCTTGACGAGCTGCTTCTCGAACTGGTTGATCAGCTGGTAGCGCCTCTCGATCACCTTCGGGTCAGCGAGAGCATGAACACGCGCGATCAGGACGTCTTCGTAATGCGAGCGGTTGAAGATTCCGACTGCCCCTGGCTCTGGCAAGGCGCGCCGGATTCGCCACAGAAATCCGTGGCGCTTTTCCTCCGGTGTCGGCTGCTTGAACGAGGTGATGTGCACACCCTGCGGGTTGAGGTCGCCGATAACGTGCGTGATGGTCCCGTCCTTGCCCCCTGTGTCCATCGCCTGCAGGACCATCAAGACCGATCGCTTGTTCTCCGCGAAGAGACGCTCCTGGAGGTCAAACAGCCTCCCGTGGGCCGCCGCCATCTCCTTCCGCGCGTCCTGGCGTTTCTTGAGACCAGGTGTCGAGTCAGGATCGACGTCGACCATCCGGAAGCGGCCGTCACGCATTTCGGCCCGGAGGAGATCCCGGATGTCTTTGGTTTTGACTTTGGCCATTGAGCCAAAGTCTAGTCGACGGTTAAGGCAGTTCCGCAGGCACCACGTCGACGATCACCTTCCGATCGCTGCGCAAGATGGTCAGCGGCAGCTTGGCTCCGATCCGCGCCTCGACCATCAGCCGCTGAAGGTCGCCGGCTTTCGCGACCGCCGATTCGCCGACCGAAACGATGACATCTCCGCCCTGGAGACCTGCGGCGGCTGCGGGGCTACCATTGACGACCTCCTGCACCTCGACACCGGCCTTGCGACCCAACCGCTGGGCCGCGGCCGGCGGCAGCGCGCGCGTGCCCCCTGCGATGCCGAGGTAGGCGCGGCGGACGCGCCCCGACCGCATCAGCGCAGCGAGGATTGCTTGCGTGGTGGCGTTGATGGGCACCGCAAGTCCAAGCCCCATACCGGCGACCGCAGTGTTGACGCCGATCAGACGCGCTTTCCAGTCCGCGAGTGCGCCGCCGGAGTTGCCAGGGTTAAGCGCCGCATCCGTCTGGATGACGTCCTCGACGAAGCGCCGGTGCCCGTTGCCGTCGGCGGTCGCCAGCGAGCGGCCTAACCCGCTGACGACCCCCGATGTGACGGACCCGGAAAAGCCCATCGGATTCCCGATGGCGACGACCAGCTGCCCGACGCGCAGA
Organism: Candidatus Micrarchaeaceae archaeon; assembly: GCA_035534555.1. Classification (GTDB taxonomy): domain Bacteria; phylum Chloroflexota; class Dormibacteria; order Dormibacterales; family Dormibacteraceae; genus Palsa-872. The sequence goes on along the minus strand of DATLRQ010000090.1, from coordinate 23,133 downwards.
GTGTCGGCGTCCCCGATTTCGATCGGCTCGAGCACCGCCGACCGAGCGCGCGCGACCGCGAGGTCCGACAGGGGGTCGGCGCCGACAAGGTCGAGCTCGTACTCGGTACCGTCGATGAACGACGCACTTGCTGTGCCGGCCTGCGCGACCACGTGGGCGGAGGTGACTAGGTAGCCGTCGGGTGTGATGACCACTCCGGAGCCGGCGCTGCCGTCTCGGGGGCTGCCCGCCCGGCGCACGCGAAGGCTGGCCACCGAGGGGAGGACCCGCTCGGCCACGGTGCTGACGATCTGCGAGTAGGCGTCCAACGCCTCTCGTTCGGCCGGTGCGATGGCGACCCCGTCTGTCATGGTGTTACAAGATTACGACGTAACAGTCCATGAAATGCAAGGGGCTTTTTGTGGCCTAGAAGCCTGCCCGCCGGCGCAATTCGACGACTCGCCGCCTCAGCTCGTATTCGGCCTCGAGGGGTGTGTCGATCTCCTGGCGCTCCCGATGCCACCGCTCCATCGCCAGGTCGAGCTGCGCGGTCTGCAGCCCGGCGAGGGCAAAGTAGGCCTTGATCCCATGCCGGGTCAAGGCTTGCATACGTTGACCTAGTCGTCGCCATGGATTGGTGAGGGTCGCCACCTCGGGCGGCAAAATCGCACCGGTGCCTTCGGCCGCTTCCTTTCGCATTTGCTCGCTCAGCGCTTGGCCTTCGTAACGAAGTCCGGACAACAGCAGCGCGATGACGAGAGCGGTGAACGGCCCCGTCATGATCAGGGTTCGGAGGTGAATCTCGACCAGCCCAAGGGTCGAGCTCTCAATGGGGAAGAACTGCACCCAGGCGTCCCAAGAGAAATGAGCCGCGATCGCAAGAAGAAATCCGCTGACGACGGCGATCACTTGCTGGCGGCGGCTGTGCAGCTGACGCGCAATCCCAATGCTCGCGCCGGTCAACGCCGTGTACGTCGCGTGACCGAAGAAAAGCCCGAGGACCTGGCGTGAGTACCACTGAAAGCCGGCCGCATATCCGCCCACACCGTCGGGACTGAAGATCGAATAGAGGTTGGTCATATAAGCGATCGACTCGAGGAAGTTGAAGCCGAGACCAACCGCCGCGCCGTACACGATCCCGTCGACAACATCATCGAACTCGTTACGCATGACGAGGAAGAGCAAGAGCACAGCCACTCCTTTGGCGAGCTCCTCGAGAAGGCCGGCCGAGAAAGCAGTGGACGCATCGAGGCCAGGACCCGGCACCAGTACGCGGTCGGCGATCGCCGACCAGAGGCTCTCCCCCCAGATGACCATGCTGGTCGCGACGATCGCGCCCCAGGCGAAGGCCACGAGCACGAGCCGCCACGGTTCCTTCTCGTTGCGATCGAGCCGACGCACGACGAATAGGCCGAAGGCTGTCGTCGGCACGCAGACGGCAGCGCAGATCGCGGCGACCCCGGGACCAGCCGAGCTTGTGAAGACATACAGATCGATGACCAGCAGCCACAGCAAAACGGCGAGTCCAAGCAGGACGCCGGCGCGGATGAGATGGCTCCTTCGAATCACAGGGTCCTTGTCGAACGCGCGCACTCCGATGAACGTGCCGAGCGTCACCAGGCCCACCGCGAGAAGGCCGTACAGCGCGGTACGTCCGGGAATAGTGTCGAGGAAGACGTAATCGAGGACGGAGCTCGCGACAATGACGATCACGACGATCGCCACAACGACGAGGGCCACCCCATACCGCGCCGGCCGGTTGCGCGGTCGTGGGTTGGCGGCCCGAACGGCCGTGGTCGAGCTCACGATCTCTCGACCAAGACTATTCGTCGCGCCAGCACCTCGACCGGCACGCCATTGGCCCAGCGCTCGACGACGAACATGTACTGGCCCGGTAGGTTGTACTTGAGATTCTTGGGCAGCGCGATGGGGACTATCGGCTGACTTGCAAGCTGGGCAGGCGTGCCTGGTCCCACGCTGCCAACGATCGACTCGAAGTTGTCATACCAGCGTGCGTCGACGGTGATGTTCGATGGCAGCGACTTCCAGTCGACCACAGCCGCCAAGAGCTGTGCGCGACTGAAAGTGCTGCGGTCGGGGCCGAACGTTTTATTCGTGGTGGGGTCGTACTGATAAACGCCGACGACGGTGGCCTTGAGACCAGTTACTTGTCCCGGAGGCTCGAAGTAGAGAAACTCGGCCAGGCCGGCAGCCAGGATGAGGACGGCGACGATATCGAAGATGAGGAGAGTTCGGTACAAGGTCCGGACTGGGTCGTAGGGGGCGGCGCGCACCGCCGCCAGTTTATCGAGGGCTGCGGCGCGTTTTATCTCGGGCAGTAATCAACCAGAAATGAGAAGACGCATGCTCCAGAGCGCGTGGAGGCCGAAGCGCGAGCGTCAGTACACGTACATCAATGAAGGTCTGCAGCAGCGAGGGAATAACCAGGACAAGGCCGAAGAGATCGCGGCGCGACCTGTGAACAAGGAGCGCGCGCAGCACGGAGAGGCGTGGGGGCCGCGAGGACTGATCCAGCTGCCAGCGTAGAGTTTGGGCATGGCTCACCGTCGCGAGGGCGGCCTCCCGAGGAAGGGTCTCGATTCGATCTTTGCCCCGCTGGACCCCAACGACCGGTTGCCCAGAGAACAGCTGATCCAGAAGAACCGGAATTGGCTGACGCAGGAGCTGGGACCGGGGGAGAACCGGACCTGGACCATTTGGAACCTGAGGTTTGGCCGCCAGCTGGTGGCGGGCCTGTTGTGGGGTCCTGCGATGCTGAGCGTTTTCGGCTTGACCACGTGGATGACGGGCAGCCCACTTGCCGCATTCGCCGCCACGGGAGTACTGTTGGTGGCCTTCTGGCGGTTCGCTTTCGCCCACCGCTCGCGCTAAGCCCGCCGTCGCACTCTGGGCGATCCTCGTTCGTGATTGCGACCCGGAGACCCAATGCGCACGGCAACAGCCCCGCGATCGCGCGTCTGCTTCGCCTCGAAGCCGCGCTCCAGAGATCAGCCACGAGGGGGGCATTTGAAATCCGATCTGACCGGGTCATCGAAAGCCGCCGCGTCAGCCTTCTGGTCGAATGCAAGAAGCTCAAACCCGAGTCGATCGACTCGCTGTCCTTCCGCAGCCCCCGACCGCGCAGCACGCGGTGCTGCGCCGGTCGCAGCAGCGATGGCGGCATTAACCAGACCACGTGGGAAGTCGTCGTGCGGCATAGGTTTGGTGCGGATCGGTCCTGGCCTTGCCAGTACGTGGGGACCACGATGAGGCTCCTACGCGCCGACTGTGACCTGCAGTAGCTGTGGGCGCTCTTTCTCTTCCGGGACAGGCCCGCCAGACGCCACCAGGTCTTCGAGGTAGAGAGCAACCGCTTCCCGAGCGTGAGCGATGCATTCTTCGGTGGTCTCACCCTGCGTGACGCAGCCAAGGAGAGCGGGCACGGTTACTGTGTACCCGCCTTCAGGGTCAGGGTTGACAACAATTGAGTACGTACGCATGGCGCCCCTAATTACAACCGACCCCTGAGCTGTTCGGCGTCGACTCCTGCTTGATCGAGGATCGACACAAGGGTCTTCGGCTTGAGGATCGCGCCGGCATTAACGGGCACGACGACGCGTCCGGGTCGGCTCACGTGATGGAGCGTGACGTGGCTTCCACGTCTGCGAGCCTCGCGCCAACCTGCTTTACGAAGAGCCTGCAGAGCTTCATCGCCGGTGATTCGCGGGAGCGTGGCATTCGTTTCAGAACCTAACGTGATGTAAATGTCACCGATGGCCACGCTTGCTTCGCGACGGGACGCGGCTCAAGGCGCTTTACGCCCTAGTCGATAAGAGCCTTCATTAGCGATTGGTATTGGACTCCGCGATTTTCGGCCACCTGCTTCGTGCGGTTCCAGCAGGTCGTTGGGACGCGAAGAGACATCTTCGTGGTCGCGTGATCAAGAGCCTCAAGAACCTCGCGCTCAAACGCCTCGTCGCTCAAATCGTCAAAGGGGTCCGAAAACGGCTTACGGGTTGGCTTTGTCTTCATTTGCCGGTCCTCCGAATGATTCGCTTCGCGCATACGCAGCCATCAGCGGTGTGGGCGCAGGCGATTGACGTCCCTTGGCTAGTGCACCGTTGACGACTTGCATGCGCCAATCCTGCGAGGCTAATAGGACCAGAGCCTGGAGGGAAGGACTAAAGCCTATTGACTCGGTAGTTTCCCACCACTTTCAGGGTCCGTTCCGGCGCCGTTCCGTCGCGATTCCAACGTCGCGCCTGCGATCTCGGCTTGAGATCAGAGGTCACATCGCTGGTGCGGCGGAGAGGAGTTGAACCTCCACGTCCTTACGGACACTAGCTCCTGAAGCTTCAGTCACTCGAACCAGGCCGTTATTGAATTGGCTTTGCATAATGAAGCAGTTGTCCCGGGCGCGCAAGCCTATTTGCGAAGGCTAGTGGCAAGAAGAGTGTGCGGCTACGTATTGCGACTCGCGTTGAGCCGTCGTTTCCGATCCTCATACCATGAGCGCATGAACGACTCAGAAAAGGTCGCCAGGGATCCCGGATACATCGGCCACAGCCTCTCCTCGGCGAAGTCGCGCGTGATCAAATGATTGAGCGGATCCTCCGACCAGTAGCGCCCGATATCGACCGACTTGCGTCTGAACGCATCGTCAAACATCGCGTGGGCGAGCCTCGGAGCTCCTGTCGAGTCATCGCTGATGGTGGTGTCTGAGCGCGGGTGCACTTGATACAAGCCCTCCCACTCGGGCATCTGGACTGGCTTTGAGGTTCCATCAGGGTCGTGAATCCATGCTTGCCATGGACCGTAGCCACCGAAATTCAGGCGGTGCACCGAGTACGTTGCCTCGGATGCCGTTTCCTGCTGGGCTTCCTCTCCAGCCCAATCTCGAAATGCACTGAACACCCAACCTTCGAAGTCGCTCACTCGAGCCTCCGCGGTGGCCAGCCTTGTGCCAGAAGCCAGCCCGGCTTTCGTTAGCTCGGGCTCGAGGTCTCGAAGAAGGCGCGTGATCTCGACGGCGTGCGCCATCGTTCCGGTAGGCGCGGACTTGGCCAAATCCAGGACGCCAACCATTATCTTGAACACGGCGGACCATTCTTTATGGACGGTTGGCAGCGCCCCGATGAAGCCGGCGAACTGATTCGGGTCGACGAGTTTGAATCGACGTCGATTCGCCTCGGCATCTGCTTCCACGACACCGGCCCGTGCCATCAGATATAGGGACTCCGCGACGTTGTCCTTTCCGTAGCCTGTAGCGTCGGACACGTCGGCGACGCTCTGAGATCGAGCCGGGTCCGCGATCATCGTGCGCAGAATCTCGGCTCTCGCAGATACTCCGAAAAGGGCGCGCAGGCGCAGCTGAACCAGGGCTGGTCGAAGCAGATCAGGAGCTGAGGATTTGCCACTCGGTTGGAAGGGCAGTGGATCGCCCTCTCCTGGCCAGCGGACGTGCGTGTGTCGCGCGACGGCAGCAGAATATCGTCCGAAGTCTTGGTCCAGAGTTCCGTTCGCGGCCTTCAACAAGTTGCGTAGTCGTGTCGCTGAAATGAGTCGAACGTTGCTTATGCACCAGTCCAGGGTCTCGCCCATCAACCGACTGTCAAGCAGGCCGATCCTCGACGTCGCGAGGATCAATGGCTCCAGGTCGATTTCCCACGACTGGTGTCGCCGAGTCCAAGCGCTCACCCCCAGCTCCACCCACAGGCTCCAGACCGTCTCGAGAGCCAGGTGCTCGACGCGCTCTCTAAAGTCGTTGTTCGGCATCAGCCACTCCCAAAGCGCGAAGTGCTTGGTGCATCTCAAGACGAAAACCCGGCGAGTTGTCTACTGCCGTCGTCAACCATCGGCCGCCAGCGAGTAACTCTTCTTCTGTCGGCTTGAGCGCCTGAAGGTCACTGAAATGACGACTGTGAATGCCCTCGGAAACCGCGGCATCGAGCTTCAGAACTATGAGGTCAGCGCGATCAGCGATACGAATTGTCAGGCCGCCGAACCGACGCGCTTCTGTGCGGGTCTTGAACCCTTCCGGCAGCTCGAAGTCCAGCAATCCGCCGGCCTTTCCGTTAAGCCAGTCGGGTCCGATGTCCAGCGTCTCGCCCACATCTCGAACCGCCTCGTGTAGCTCGCTTGGGATTGGGTCAGCCTTCTTGTACACGCCGCCTTCCACGATTGCCATGACATCGAAGTCCCGCGTTGGCCGGCGGGTGACGTCGCGCAGGAGCAACGCGCTGCCACCGACGACCACGACGTCAAATCGAAAGCCGCGAGCGCTCAACGACTCTCCGAGCATAGCGAGAGCTCTTTCGAGCAACGCTCTGTCCATTAGCGGCACGTCGCTACTATACCGGCGTTCACCGGCTAGAGAATCGGCAAAGCGCCGATTCTAAGCCGTACGGTGCTTTTCACGATCGGCGAGCTGGTTTTTGGCCGGAAGTCAGCTCTTCTTTAGCTTCATTGGCGCCACCTATGAGCGACGCAGCCTGGGCCTCGCCAGTCACTGGCCTTTCGACCAATGGGGCCACTTCCTGCCCGACGAGACCACCGCCGTTTCGATGATTGATCGCATCCTCCACCACGCCGTCGTGGTCGTCACCGAGGGTGAGGCATTCCGCGACCGATCAGATCCTATGTCGGGCTGAGCGTCGGAATAATTGCAGCGGTGGTCTTTCTCTTGCTGATTGCTACCGGCCTGATGCATGTCGGCGCCTCGCTGGTCCACCACTAAGGCGCGAGGAGGCTCGACCCCTGCGCCTACGGCCGCCTATGCGGCGACGGTTACCTGGAGGAGCGGCGGGTGCTCCTTTTCCTCGGAATTGGTTCGCCAGAGGCAACCAGGTCCTCGATGGTTTCACCTTGCGTGATGCATCCAGGCAGAGCCGGCACCGTGACGGTGTATCCGCCGTCAGGATCAGGGTCGACAAAAATCGAGTAGGTGCGCATTCGGCTCCTAATTACCACGCTTGCTTCGTGATGGGACGCGCTCAAGGCGCTTTACGCCCTGGTCGATCAGAGCCTTCATGAGCGATTGGTACGGGACCCCGCGATTTTGGGCCACCTGTTTGGTGCGGCCCAGGAGGTCATTGGGAACGCGAAGCGAGATCTTCGTAGTCGCCTGATCCAGGGCCTCGAGGACCTCGCGCTCGAACGCCTCGTCGCTCATATCGTCAAACGGGTCCGAAAACGGCTTACGCGTCGGCTTTGCCTTCATTTGCTGATCCTCCTAATGATTCGCTTGGATGCCTCACGCACGTGGATCGGATATCGGCCCGTCGGCTGGTCGATCCAGATCACGACGAGCCACCGTCCGGTCGCCGTCCTGCCAATCACCTGGTAGGCATCGCGCTCCTCGAGGTAGGCCTCGACCCGTCGACCGTCCGCCAGAACCTCCCCAATCTCGTCGAGGGAGATACGCCGATCAGGATGGTCCTCAGTCAGGTGCTTGCGATTGGCAGCGTCCCAGACGTCTGGCCTGTCGTCCATTCGATCAGTATATACGTTACGGCAGTACGCCCGCCACCAGAACTACTGCGCGCTCAATCTCGAACGATCTCAGTCCTGGTTTTTGGCGGTCCTCTGTTAGGGGGCCCGGACCGCCAAGCTGCAGCTGCGTCTCCGACCGGCGCCGACCGCTGTGACGCGACAGCTTCCCCGACGATCCCCCCGAGGCTGGGCGGTGGCCAGCAGTCAACCTCTGCGCGCTGCGCGTCGCGCGCTAGGGTGCGCGCACGCGCTGTGAGCCGTCCGCGGCTCGCCGCCCCTCCGACGCACGCGGCTTAGCGTCACGCCACGCGATCAGCACCGACCGGCGCGCCGCCGCGCCGGGGGACCCATCCACCCCGCCATACTCGCTCGACATGCGTTACTTAGGGCGACGGACCATGATCGCCTTCGTTGGCCTTCTCGTGTTCGGACTCGCGCTCTTCGTCGCGGGAGTGGTGTCGGACAGTCGGCCGCTTCGAGGCGCTGGCGTGCTGTTTGCTTTATGCGGATCTTTCTTTGCAGTGGCCCTCGCCGTCCGATGGCTTATCTATCGCGGCATTGGCTAACGACAACGTTTGCGACGCGTGAGGCGCTGACCCTCCTCGTCGCTGGGACCGCGCCATTGGATCCAACCGGCTCACGGGAACATTGGGCTCAGCGCCGCTGGAGTCGCGCCGGAAGCAAGCCAAACTGAAGAGGGACCGCGATGAATTCGGTCCAGGCCTCAAGGTCGCCTAGGTCTCGGTCCATCGCCAGGCGCACGTAGCGTGCAGGGTCATGTAGTCCTCGTGGCCCATCGCTGAGCGCAGACGCTCGAAGTTCCAGCCCAGCTGGGTCGCGATCGTCGCGAACGTGTGCCGGAAACCGTGCGCATGGATGCGGAAGCCCACCGTCTCCTGCAGCCTGTCCATCATCGCGTCGACGCCGTGATTGCGATACGGCCTGCCGTTCTCGTTGATCAGCAGCTCGAGGTAATCGACCTCCGGCCGGAACCGGGCGACGTAGCGCTTGATCTCTGCACCAAGCTTCATGACGATCGGCACTCGCCGAGCTCGCCGGCCCTTCGCCCCGGCGTCTCCGCGGATGCGCAGCTCGACCACTCCGCGATCGAATGAGTCGAGCATCAGGTCGGGCAGGCCGTCCGGTCCCTGGATCGCGATCCCGCCCAACTCTGCCCGCCGCACGCCGGCGCCAACCAGGATCCGCACCGCCAGCGCCTCCTGCGGCCGCTGAGGGTGGCAGGCGGCGAGGATCGAGCGCAGCTGATTGATGTGGAACAGCGTTGGCTCCTTCCAGGGCACGCGGACCTTGGGCATCTGCAGGATGCGCGGCGCCACCGGATAGCCCTCGGCGACCGCCCAACGGAAAAAGGTGCGCATCGTGCGATCCGCGCCGCTCAGCGTCTCTGCGTCAACGTTTTCCCGTGCAGGCCCGGCCTCTCGGCCATCTCCGCGCGGTACTGGCGGACCACCACCACGTCGAGGTCCTCGAAGCGCCGCACCTCCGGATGCTCGCGCGCGACCCAGCGCAGGAACGCGCCCAGCGTGTACTCGTAGGTCAGCATCGTCGCCTTCGAGCAGGGGATCGCTTGGCGGTCGAGGCGGAAGTGCGCGTACGCCTCCAGCAGCGGCGTGGGCGCGGTCGATCCGTGTCTCCTGGCTAGTGCACTGTCGACGACTTGCATGTGCGCATCCTCCGAGGCTAGTGGCCTGGAGGGAAGGACTAAAGCCTATTAACTCGGCAATTTCCCGCTAGTTTCTGGCTGGATTCCAGCGCAGTTCCACCGCGATTCCAACGCCATGCCTGCGATCTCGGCTTGAGATCAGAGGTCGCATCTTTGGTGCGGCGGAGAGGAGTTGAACCTCCACGTCCTTGCGGACACTAGCTCCTGAAACTAGCGCGTCTGCCATTCCGCCACCGCCGCTTTCGGGGCGACGCCAAAGTATACCGAGGGTCCGTCGTGCAGCCGCGGACCCCGCCACTCGGGCACTAATGGTCGCGTCCCCAAAAAGTTTCGGGGGCCATTACGGCCCACTTGGTCGAGTCCGGACGCGGTCGCCAAAGCCCGACTAGCTGGTGATGAACAGCGTGTGCCAGGCCGCCTCGACCAGCTCCAGCGTGAGCTGCGGGCGAACGCCTCGCGCCGCCGAAACGTCGACGAGGCGCTCCAGCAGGTCGCGGGGGTGGTTGCCCCGGAGCGGCCGGCCGCTGTACAAGCTTCGGATCAGCTCGAGCGCTGTCGGGTCCGGAGGAATGGTCAGCCGGTCCCGCTCGCGCTCGAAGATCCGGCACCACATCTCCCACGTCGGGTCGGGCATCAGGACCTTGTACGAGAGGCGACGAAGATAAGCCTCGTCGAGCAGCTCGGCGGGCTTGAGGTTCGTGGACAGCGCGAGCTGGGCCCAGAACGGAACTTCCACCTTGCGCCCGCTGGAGCTCAGGTTCATGTAGTCGATCTCCTGCTCCAGCGGCACCAGCAGCCGGTCAAGGATCTGCTTGGGCGACACGCGCTGGCGGCCCAGGTCGTCGATGAGCAAGACGCCGCCATTGGCCTTGACCTGTAGAGGTGCGCCGTAGGTGCGACTCCCCTCCTCGAATGTGGGATCGAACATGTCGAGCTGGAACTCGCCGCCCACCTGGACCAGCGGCCGCGAGACCCGGCGCCAGCGCTTGTCGGCCGGCTGGTGCTGCTCCAGGTGGTGAATCGAGCCGTCGAAGATCGTCATGACCTCGCCGCCCCCGATGTCGAGCGCGACAGGGATCACGATCGGTCCGCCCAGCAAAGCCGGGATGCGCCGCGCCAAGGTGGTCTTGCCGTTTCCCGGAGCGCCGTAGATGAAGATCGACGAGCGCGAGTTGACCGCGGCGCGCACTGCCTCGACCACGCCGGGACCGAGCTCGATCCCATGCAGGGCCATGGTGACCTTGGTGAGATCTAGAGTGCCGGGCTTGGCCGCCTCGGCGAGCACCAGCTTGTACTCGTGCATCGACACCGGCGCTGGTCCCGAGTAGCGCGTGCTGCTGGCCGCGATCTCATCGCTGCGAACACGCCCTTGCTTTGTCAGCGCGTAGGCCATGCGTTCGGGCAGCGGGCGGCCCAGCCACGGCCCCTGCTCCGGCGCCAATCCAAGGGCGTCGAGGAAGTTCGCACCTGTCAGCGCTTTGAGGATTGGCTCGACCGCGGCAAACGGAAGGGCCAGCTGCTCGGCGACCTCGAACCCGGTGAAACGGGTTGCGGTCGATGCGAGCCGGAGGACCATGCCCTCGATCAGGGTGCGGTTGATCTCTGGCGGCGGCGGCGGCTCGATGTCCTGCCCGTTCGCCGGAATCGCGGATGCGGGGATGGGCTGCGGTTGGTCGACGTGCTCGAGGATCGCTGCAAACAGCTTCTTGCCGAAGCGCGCCCTGTCCGCGTGGTCCGGCTGCTCGCCCTCACGCCGTCGGCTGATCCAGTCGGGCAGCTCCTTGAACACGACGGTGTTGCCAATGAGCAGTTGGACGATGTCCGGCTCAGCAGTCGTAACACGCACGGCGATACGCACGAGATAGCCCTGACTCTTGAGCGCCGACCAGCTGCGCTCCCACGCAACCTCGTTGCGGCCGGACCAGGTCTGCCGCACGGTGCGGTCGCGGGCCAGCGTGACGTCTTTGCGGTTTTGGTAGCGGCGCCGCACCAGCTCGGTGACGTCCTTGTCGACGTCCTCAGCCACCAATGCCGCCAGCGGCAGCGCGCGGTCGTCGACAGCCGGCCGGTTCTTGATCTCGAAGATCGTGTTGGCGGTCGGCGCGAGCGCGCGGATCACGCTAGCGTGCCGCGGACAGAACGGAGTCCTCTCTATGAACTGGATGTGCTTGCGGCACCACCAGCTCTTGCACTCGCGCCCGGTGAGATCCTTGTATGCGCATGCCCAGCCGCGACGCTCACCGCAGTCGCTGAACGTGCAGACGCCTGGCGGTTTGGAGCTGTCGGTGCGCAGAGGAGGCTGCGACTTTGGCAGGTCGACGTCGTGCACTGTGACCGGCAGCTGGTCCGATATCGCCTCGGCGGGCGGCTGGGCCGCGGCCGGCTTCGGCATGTAGTGGAATGCCCCGGAAAATTCTTCGCACGTCTGGAACCGCTGGCTGCGATCCTTTGCTGTCGCTTTCCAGATGATCTCCATGATCGGCGACGGAATCGCCGTCGACGCCCTCGGTCGGTCGAACACCTGCGAGTGCAGCACCGCAGGCAGCTGACCCGTGAACGGCGGCTCGCCGTGCAGCAGTTCGTAGAGGATCATCCCCAACGAGTAGATGTCGGAGCTCGCATCGACCTGCTCGCCCTTGACCTGCTCGGGTGCCATGTAAGCGGGGGTGCCGACCATGCTGCCCGTGGCTGTGAGCCGGTGCTTGTCATCGATGAGCTTGGAGATGCCGAAGTCGAGGATCTTGGTCTTGCCGCGGTTGGAGATGAGGATGTTGTCCGGCTTCAGGTCGCGATGCACGATGCCGTAGTCGTGCGCGACGCCGACGGCCGAGAGCAGCTGCTGCACAAGGTCGACCGACACGTCCACGCTGAAGCGCCCGTACTCATCGAGCCACGAACGCATCGACCGGCCCTCGACCCACTCCATCACAATGAAAAGGACGGGGCCATCCTCGTCGAAGTCGTACACGCGGACGATGCCAGGATGATTGAGGGCGGCGACCGTGGCCGCCTCGCGATGGAATCGTTGGCGGAAGCTTGCGTCGCTCGAGTACTGCTCGGCCAGCACCTTGATGGCGACGGGGATCTCAAGGCGCGGGTGCGTCGAGCGATACACCACGCCCATGGCTCCGCGCCCGAGCTCAGCCTCAATTGGATACTTGCCGAGTTGTGTGGTACTCACCCTTGGCCTAGTGAGAAGTCAGTATGCCGCACGGTGCCGCGACAGCCTTCGCGCAAGCTCCAACCAGGGCCCCGAAAGCGGTGTGTATTTACTTGAAGACGCTCAGGGGCATATAGGAGGAAACTCCGAAGTTCGGCTGGTCGACGATCTGGCTGATGCGGAGGTCGCCCGCCAGGCTGCAAAGGACGTATGCGTCCTCGCGCCTGAGGCCGTGATCCGCCCCTAGCCACGCGATCGTGTCGCGAACTGCGTTCTGAGCGTTTGCCATCAGGTCCGGGCCCAAGGCGCACACGGCGTGATAGCCGGCCGCATCGCTGCGCGGCCGGAGTGGCGTCGCCGGCGTCAAGAAGTGGTAGCTCCAGGGCCGCAAGGACCCGCCCTTGGCGACGTTGAACCGGAGCGAGAATGTCATCGGGCATTCGATCCCGGTAACGCAGACCTCGCCGTCTCCCTGCGCGCCGTGACAATCGCCGGCTGAGAACATGCCGCCTTTGACGAATACCGGCAGGTACAGCTTGGTGCCCGCCGTCAGGTGCCTGGTGTCGATATTACCGGCACCCTTGGTCGGAGGCAGCACAGCGTGGGGACCGGGCTCATCAGTCGCCACGCCCATAGTTCCGCAGAACGGCGCGATGGGGTGTGGATGTCCTTGCGAAGCTCGGCTGAGGTTCGATCGCCCAGCTCGAAATAGCGGACGTAAGGTTCCAGGAAATCCTCGGCCAGCAGCCCGAGGCCGGGGAGGAGGGCGCTCCAGCCCCACGACCTGGTTTCAAGCTCAGGATCTCGACCTCGAGAACGTCACCCGGTTCGGCGCCTTTGACGAAGACAGGGCCGCCGAGCGGGTACAGCTTGTCGAAGTCGAGGTCTGCGAGCTTGGATGCCGGGTCGCCTCGCTTGAGCTGGCCCGACGAGACCTCCTCGGTGTCGAAATGCACAACCTCGCCGGCCGAGATCTCGACGGCCGGAGGGAGAGACTTATCCCACTTGTAGTGGAAGGTATCGCGCGGAATCGTGTGCTCGCGGACCCCGGTGTGGTGTGCCGTCTACTTTCTCCCCGACGGTGCAGCACTCTCCTTGATCGGCACCGCGCTTGCGCGCAGAACCTTCTTGTCGAATTTTCCGACCGAGGTCTTGGGCACCTCATCGATGAACCGCACCTCGTCAGGCAACCACCACTTCGCGACTTTGTCCTGAAGAAACCGGATGATCTCTTCTTGCGTGACCTGGCCCTTGAACTCGGGGCGAGCCACCGCGTAAGCAACGGGCCGCTCGTCCCATTTGGAATGGGCGAGGCCGATGACCGCCGCCTCAAGGATCTTGGGGTGGGACATGATCGCGTTCTCGAGGTCGACCGACGAGATCCACTCGCCGCCCGACTTGATGACGTCCTTGGTGCGGTCGACGATCTGGATGTAACCCTCGGGTGTGATCTTCGCGACGTCGCCGGTCCGAAACCAGCCGTCTTCGGTCAGCTTGCCGGGGTCGTAGCCGTTGTAGTAGCCGCGCGCGATCCAGGGTCCGCGCACCTGGATCTCGCCGAAGGCAACGCCGTCCCATGGCAGCACCTCGTCGGAGGCAGGGTCGACGATTCGAATTTCTACGCCGGGGACGACGATCCCTTGGGTGAGGCGTTTGTTGAGCTCGTCATCAGCGGGGGTGCCGCTGCGCGGCCGCGCCACGCTGCCCAGAGGCGACGTCTCGGTCATGCCCCACGCGTGCAGAATGCGAAGCCCGAGGGCATCCATCGATTCCATGAGAGATCGCGGGACGGCCGAGCCGCCGCAGATGACCGTGTGAACTTTGGGAAGGCGCTGCCCTGTCTGGTTCAGCAGCGCCGCCGTATTGATCCAGATCGTCGGGACCCCGGCGAGGATGGTGGCGCCTTCCTGTTCGGCCATGTCGACGACCGACTTGGCATCACCCATGAATCGATCCGGAAAGAGGACTTTGCAACCGGCCATGCCGCATGCATATGGCAGGCCCCAGCTGTTGGCATGGAACATCGGCACGAGGGGGAAGACCACATCTTTTTCGGTCAGCCCAAGGTTGTCGGCCTGCAGCACGCCCATCGTGTGCATGAACTGCGATCGATGCGAGTAGACAACACCCTTGGGGTTGCCGGTGGTGCCGGATGTGTAGCACATGGCAGCGGCCATGCGCTCCGAGAGCTTGGGCCAGGGATAAGCCTCGCTCTCGGCTGCCAGAAGAGTTTCGTAATCGAGGGTTTCTCCAAGGCCCTGATCACCAAGCGGCGTGCCGTTGCCCATGACGACGAAGTGCTTGATGCTCGGGATCTTTCCGATGAGGGGCTTGAGCAGCGGGAGAAGGGTTTGATCGACAAACAGGACTTTGTCTTCGGCATCGTTGATCACGAACTCGAGGTGCTGCGGAAACAACCGCAGGTTGAGCGTGTGAAGCACGGCACCCATACAGGGGACCGCGTAGTACAGCTCGAGGTGTCGGTAGTTGTTCCAGGCCAGCGTCGCCACCCGGTCGCCGGGCTTGACGCCGAGGCGCTTGAGCGCGCCTGCGAGGCGATTGATCCTCGGAACCATCTCGCCGTTGGTGGTGCGGTGGACTCCCTGCTCCTGCTTGGTCACCACCTCTTTGTGAGCGTGCAGTCGCTCCAGTCGCCACAACACGTGCTGCAGAGAGAGCTCGTAATCCTGCATCAAGCCTTCCATCGCAGGCACCTCCCAACTTGTGTCTTGGACTTGGAGAAGAAATAGTGATTAGAAAGGTCGATGGTAAGCCCGGCGGGCGTAGGATGCACACCCATGGTTGCTTGGGGTCGAGCCGACCTCCACATGCATACAAACGCCAGCGACGGGTGGCCGTCGCCCTCGCAGCTGGTCGACCACGCTGCCCGGCGTGCTGCACTCGATGTGATTGCGGTCACAGATCACGACACCATCGATGGAGCGTTGCGAGCCGCGGAACACGCAGCAAGGCGAAAGCGGCTTCACGTGATCGTGGGCGAAGAGGTGTCGAGCCGTGACGGTCACATCATCGGTCTGTTTCTCGAGAAGCGAGTCAAGCCTGGCATGTCGGCGGCCGCGACCATCCACGCGATCCACGACCAGGGTGGGTTGGCGATCGCCGCTCATCCGTTCTGGCGCACCGAGCGCCAGGTCAGAAGCGGTCGTGTGCATGGGGTGGGTTGGCTGGCCGCGGAGCTCGACTTCGACGGGGTGGAGGTCGAGAACGCCACGCCCGGTTTCTACGTTTTCAACCAGCTGGCGCACCGCTTGAACCTGGGTCTTGGCGCGGCCGAGCTTGGCTGTTCCGACGCCCACATAGTGGATGCGGTCGGTCGAGCGTTCACAGAGTTTCCAGGCACGACTACTGAATCGCTGCGAAGAGCCATCGAAAGCGGCGAGACGCGCGCGGGCCGCCAGCGTTACCGGGCCATGGGTTTGATGCGGTACGCGGCCTGGGGGCTGAATCACGAGCGGTACGTCGCGGTAGTCTGAACTGCCTCCCAGTATTTACTGAGGCGGTGCGAAACAAACTGGGGAGGCTCGCCACGCCCGCTTAGCTCAGTGGACCAGAGCATCTGTCTTCGGAACAGAGGGTCGGGGGTTCGAATCCCTCAGCGGGCACCTTTTGCCAGACAGTTCGTAACAGCCGCACTTTGTCGCCACAAAACCAAATGGGGCCTTAGCCATGGAGGTTGCGAGTTCGAGTCTTGCCGCAGGCACCACCGCAGTTGCCCTTCGCTAGAATCAATCGGCTCAGCTGGGCGGCTGGCGGAACTGGTAGACGCGCACGTTTGAGGGGCGTGTGAGGTAACTCATCCGGGTTCGAGTCCCGGGTCGCCCACCACCGCGCTGGAATGCCGCCATTCGGTCGCAGCAAGGCGCTCAGGGCAAAGCGCCGTAATGGCCCGGATGGTCGAGGATGAAATAACGTTGCCGGAGAGATTGCTCCCGACAGAGCAGGTGCTTACCCTGCTGGCAGAAAATACCCGCCGCCTGGTCGCGACCACCAGCGGTGAGGCGCCGGCTCAATTGCAGACCAGGCCGACCGTCGACGGGTGGTCGGCAAACGAGGTGCTGGCCCATATGCGCTCTTGTGCTGATGTCTGGGGCGGCTGCATCGCGGCGATCCTCGCCGAGGACAGGCCAACGCTCAGGGCCGTCAATCCCAGGACCTGGATCAAGGGCACGAATTATCCCGAGCTTCAGTTTCGCGAGTCACTCCGTGCCTTTGCGTCGCAGCGTGCCGAGCTCCTTGCCGTCCTCGACCAGCTGCCGCCCAAAGGCTGGTCACGCGCGGCTACAGTGACGGGCGCGGGAAGCGTGCTTGTGCGGAGCGTGCATTTCTACGCCCAAAGGCTGGCGCGCCATGAACGGACGCACGTCAAGCAAGTCGAGAGGATCGTCAACGCGGCGAGGTAGCGCGGGCGCCGCCGGTCGCAGGACCTATCACCCGCGGCGAGCCTTGCGATCACACTTAACTCTGTGTCAGAGAGCAAGGAAGAGCCCAAGCAAGAGCTCAATCCCGCCACCCAGTTCCGCCAGCTCTATGACCAGGAGTACCACTCCGTCTTCCGCTCCATTCGTGCTGTCGTGCTCGACTCCGCTGCCGCCGAGGACTTGACGCAGGAGACTTTCGTCCGCGCCTATCGGGCCCGCGACCGCTACACCCCCACCGCACCGCCGGGCGCTTGGCTGCGCCGGATCGGCATCAACCTTGCCATCTCCTACCTGCGCCGACAGAAGCTTGCCCGCTATCTCCCGGCCCGCCTCTACACCGCGCCCGATCGCCGCGACTACGATCGGGCCGAGGCGCGGGACGTCGTGACCAAGGCGTTGACCGCGCTCAGTCCCAAGCTGCGGGCGGCGGTCATCCTCCACTATTACGACGGCCTCACCCGCGAGGAGATCGCTTCCGTCCTGGGCGTGCCCGCCGGCACCGTTGCCTCCAGGATCGCCAAAGCTGTGGCGATCATGAGAAAAGCGACCGGAAGCGACCAAGACTGGGAACAGAAGCGTTCCAGTAGTGAAGGTGCCCTACGTGGACGATAGACCCACACCGGGAGGGTCCGCTATACCCTCCGAAGAAGACCTTGGCCGGATGATCCGGACCACGGTAGACGGCTGGAGCCCGCGCCGGGGCCCCGATTGGTCTGAGCTCATGGTCCGGATCGCCGGCACCGGGCCTCCCGCCTGGCTCCTCTACACAACGGCTAGCGTGGCGCTCGTGATCATCCTGGTGGCCGCGTACCTCGTCGGCTCAGCCCTACACCTTGGCGCGCTGGCGCCGCAACCCATACCAGGGCATATCCAGCCCTAACCGGCTAGAAGAGCTTTAGCTCCTCCCCGAGGCCGCGCTCGCGCGCCGCGGCGACGACCACCGTGGCGGCAGCCAGGTCCCATAGCGCCAGGCCATGCGACTCGTACAGCGTGATTCCGGGTTGCTCCGGCCGCTTCCAGGTGCCGGAGAGCACAGAGCCAAGGTCGGTGGCGCGTTCCCAATCGAACTTGCCGGCGGCCACCGCCTGGATCAGGTCGCCACTTTCGAGCTGGGCCGCCTCCCGCTGATCGACGATCACTGACTGCGCCATCGTCACCAGGTCGGCCGGGACCTCGGTTCGATTTGGAAAATTGGAGCCGGCGGCAACGACCAGGGCATGGCTCGCGATCCAGGAGGCCTCGATCACCGGGACCGAGCTGGTGGTGATCGTGACCACCACGTCGGCACCGCGAACCGCGGCTTCCGCGCTCGACGCGGCGGTCACCCTGAGGCCAAATCGCTTCCCCTGCTCGGCGGCGAACGCGGCTCGGTGGGCGGGGTCGCGCGCGAAGACCCGCAGCTCCTTTATATCGAGGACGCGAGAGATTGCCAGCGCCTGAGTAACGGCTTGCCGCCCGGCGCCGATCATGGCAACAGTGGCCGGGCCGTGTGGCGCGAGTGCTCGCACGGCCACGGCGGACGCCGCGCCCGTGCGGAACGCGCCCATCAGGTCTGACTCGATGACCGCCTGGAGGGAGCCGTCCAATGCGAACTGAACGACCAGAAACCGGACACGGCCGGCGGCCACCGTATATGCCTTCAGGCCGGTGCAGCCGCCGCCGGGGTAGGACGCGAACATCACGTTAAGGAGGCCGCCGGGGGCGAAAGCCCGGCGACGAGGCTCGTTCTGGGCGACACCGCTACCCAGCTCGCGCATAGCCGCCTCGACTGCTGCGATCACGGGGTCCATCTGGATCACTCGCTCCACATCGGCCTCGCGCAGGACCAGGGTCATGGCAGGGAGAATAGCGCCGATGGCCTCCAGCCCCCTCAACGTCGGCCTTATCGGCCTCGGCATCGTGGGCACACAGGTCGCCGGGCGAATGCTCACGTGGCAATCGCAGCTGGCGCGCCGCGCGGGGGTCGAACTCTGCTTGCGGCGCGTGCTCGTTCGCGACCTGGCGAAACCGCGCTCGGTCGACGTCGACAAAGAACTGCTCACCAACAATCCCGCGGATTTGCTGGATGACCCGGCGATCAATGTCATCGTCGAGGTGGCCGGTGGTGAGGAACCGATGCGGGCTTATCTGGAGCGGGCGATCAGCGCCGGGAAGCATGTGGTGACAGCCAATAAGGTCGTGATGGCCAAGCACGGCCCTGACCTGCTTGACCTGGCCGCCCAGAAGAACGTGGACCTCTACTTCGAGGCGGCGGTCGGCGGCGGCATCCCCCTGATCAGCACTTTTCGCACCGACCTCCAGGCCAATCGCATCGAGCGGTTGTCGGCGGTCATCAACGGGACCACCAACTACGTCCTCGGCCGTATGGCCGCCGCCAACCTCTCTCTCGACGAGGCGGTGCGCGAAGCCCAGGCGGCGGGGTTTGCAGAGGCCGACCCGACCGACGACGTCGGCGGCTTCGATGCGACCTACAAACTCGCGATCCTCGGCTCCATTGCGTACGAGATTAAGGTCCGCCCCGAGGACATCTTTCGCGAGGGCATCGAGGGGATCGAGCCGGTGGATTTCCGGTACGCCCGCGAGCTCGGCTACGCCATCAAGCTCATCGCGCACACGCAGCGCCATCCAGGCCGCATCGAGGCGCGCGTTCATCCCGCGATGGTCCCCTTGGAGCATCCCCTCGCCCAGGTCGAAGGCGCGACCAATGCGGTATTCGTGGAAGGGGACCTCGTCGGGCAGGTGCTGCTGGTCGGACAGGGTGCGGGCGGGCGGCCAACCGCTTCCGCTGTAGTCGGCGATCTCATCGACCTCGCTCGCTCGATCCGCCGTGGCGTGCAGAGCCGCCCATCATTCACGTTCGACGATCGGATCGCCGTGATCCCGATGGGCGAGGTGATGACCCGCGCGTACTACCGCATCCGGGTCGACGACCGCGCCGGCGTGCTGGCGGCCATCGGCCAGGTCTACGCCGAGGAGGGCGTCAGCATCTCGAGCTTCATTCAAAAGGCGGCCTGGGTGCAGGAGCGAACCGCGGAGCTCGTGGTGACCACGCACCCGTCGAGCGATGCGAGCCTCCAGAAGGCGCGCGCTGCGATTGCGAAGTTGGAACCGGTGCACGCGGTGTCGTCTTTCCTCCGAGTGTTCTGATCGCTATGGGAGTAATTGCGCGCTATCGCGAGCGCCTGCCGGTCGGGCCTGCGACTCCCGAGATCGACCTCCAGGAGGGCTCTACCCCGCTGGTGCCAAGCCGCAACATCGGCCGCGCCCTCGGGCTCGAGAACCTCTATTTCAAATACGAGGGTCTGAACCCGACCGGATCGTTCAAGGACCGCGGCATGGTCGTGGCGGTGGCGAAGGCCCTCGAGGCGGGAAGCCGAGTGCTCATGTGCGCGTCCACGGGCAACACATCCGCGTCGATGGCCGCTTACGCCGCGCGGGCGGGGGTCCGCGCCATCGTGGTCGTGCCGTCGGGCGAGATTGCGATGAACAAGCTGTCGCAGGCCCTGATGTACGGGGCCAAGGTAATCGCGCTGAAAGGCACCTTCGACACTGCTCTCGAGACCGTGCGCGATCTGACCAGTCGCTACAACGTGGCCCTGATGAATTCGGTGAACCCAAACCGTTTGGAGGGCCAGAAGACCGCCGCTTTCGAGATCGTCGACGTGCTGGGCGACGCGCCTGACTACTTGATCCTGCCGGTCGGCAACGCCGGCAACATCACGGCTTACTGGAAGGGTTTCCGCGAGTACCACTCAGCCGGGCGGTCGACCCGGCTGCCCAGGATGGTGGGGGCTCAAGCCGAAGGCGCCGCCCCAATCGTGAACGGCCATGCGGTGGCGCAGCCGAAGACGGTCGCCTCGGCGATCCGGATCGGCAACCCAGCCTCGTGGGAGGGTGCGACCAGCGCACGGGACGAGTCTGGCGGCATGATCGCAGCGGTCACCGACACCGAGATCCTGTCTGCGCAGGTCCAGCTGGCGAGCAGCGAGGGATTGTTTGCCGAGCCGGCGTCCGCGGCTCCGCTGGCGCTGCTGTTCCGGCTGGTTCGGGAGGGCAAGATCGCAAAGGATGCGATCACCGTCGTGGTGCTCACGGGATCAGGGCTAAAGGATCCCGATGCGGCGTTGAAGAACGTGGAACCGCCAATTGAACTCGACGGAGATGCGCGCACACTCGCTAAGGTCTTGAAGCTATGAGAGTCCGGGTTCCAGCGTCAATCGCCAACATGGGTCCCGCCTTCGACTCCATGGCGATGGCCATCGACCTGTGGCTCGAGGTTGAGGCGAACCCGGCCGACTTCCCTGCGTGGGACTACGAAGGCGAAGGCGCCGAATACCTGATGTCGCACGTCAATCCCTTCTCCCACCTCGCAATGAAGGGTCGCGTCCGCAGCGAGATCCCTATGGGTGTCGGGCTTGGCAGCAGCGCGGCGGCCCGCCTCGCCGCGTCAGCGCTGGCCAGCCCGTGGGACGTCAAGAGCCACGTTATCGACGCCGGCGCAGACGAGGGCCATCGTGACAACGTCGCGGCGGCCGCCGCGGGCGGCATTCGCATCGTTTCGGAACAGTTCGATGAGAAGCTGCCCAATCCTGGTTGGGGGCTCGCCCTGTTCGTCGCTCATGCGCCGGTGACGACCGAGAAGGCGCGCGCGGTTCTGCCGGATGAGGTGTCGCGCGAAGCGGCGGTGTTCAACGTCGCCCGCGCCGCTTTGCTCGTGCGTGCTATCTCGGCCAAGCGCCCATCGCTGCTGGGCCATGCGATGAAGGACCGGCTCCACCAGCCTCAGCGGCTGCACCTTTATCCGTGGACGCAGGATGTGCTTCACGCCGCGGATGCGGCGGGCGCCTATGGCGCGGCCATCTGCGGCGCAGGTCCAAGCGTTTTTGCGTTCTGTCCGCCGGCAATGGCTGCGCGAATCGCGAAGGCGATGGCCTCGTCGGCCCCGCAGCACGGCCGCGGGCTGGTCAGTCGGGTCACAGACAAGGGGATGTTCAGGACTCTGTGATCGTCCAGAAGTACGGCGGTACCTCCGTCGGTACCGCCGCACGCATCAGGCGGGTCAGCCGCCGCATCGCTGCCACCGTCAAGCGAGGAGAGCGGGTTGTGGTGGTCGTATCGGCGATGGGCCACACCACCGATCGCATGATCGCGCTTGCGCAGAGCGTCAACCCCGAGCCACCTGCGCGCGAGTTGGACATGCTCGTGGCGAACGGCGAGACGATCACGGCGCCCCTGGTGGCGATGTGCCTCCAGGGCATGGGTGTGGCCGCGGTATCGTTGTCGGGGTTGCAAGCTGGGGTGCGCACTAGCGCTCAACATTCACGCGCCCGCATTCAGGACATCAACCCGGCGCGCATCCTCGAAGCGCTTCGTGAGGGCAAGGTACCGGTGGTTGCGGGTTTTCAAGGAGTGACCGAGAGCCTCGAGATCACCACGCTCGGTCGAGGCGGATCCGACACCACCGCCGTGGCTCTCGCCGCCGCATTGAAGGCCGATTCATGTGAGATCTACACGGATGTCGACGGCATCTTCACCGCCGACCCAAGGGTTGTGCGCAACGCGCGGAAGCTTGCTTTCATCCGATACGACGAGATGCTCGAGCTGGCGGCGGTCGGCGCCCGCGTGATGCACCCGCGGGCGGTCGAGATCGGGGAGTTGTATGCAGTCCCCATCCACGTCCGTTCGAGCTTCAATGACAGCGTGGGTACGATGATCGTCGCCCAGGTACCGATGGAAGAAAGACAGCGCGTGCGCGGGATCGCACAGGAAACCAACGTCGCCAAGATCACGGTGCTTGGGGTCGCCGACCGGCCCGGCGTCGCGGCGGCGATCTTCGAGCCGCTGGGTAAGGCCGGCATCTCGGTCGACGTCATCGTTCAAAACATCGGGCGGTCGGGACATACCGACCTCACGTTCTCGGTCGCGGAGTCAGACCTCAGCGCTGCCGTGAAGCTGGTCAGGTTGGCGCTCAAGAAAATAGGCGCGAGGAGCATCTCGTCGGCAGGTGGCATCGCGAAGCTTTCGATAGTGGGCACCGGCATGCTCGGGACGCCAGGCATCGCCGGCCGGATGTTCCGCGCCCTCGCGGATGCGGGTATCAACATCGAGATGATCAGCACCTCGGAGATCCGCATCACATGCCTAGTGGCGCGGGACCAGGTCGAGAAGGGCGTTCGCGTCCTCCACAAAACATTCGAGCTGGATAAGAGCTAGCTACATCCCCCTGAAAAAGCCTTCGATGTGAGTTGGCTCGCTGTAGACCTAGAGAATCGGCATTCGGGGGAGGCCGGATTCGGTATCGGGTTTGGTTTCAGCACCCCAAGGCTGCCATTCGGCCGATGTTAGTAGCCAGGATTCCGTAACCCGACCAGATCCGCGCT
>DATLRQ010000089.1:0-11748 GCA_035534555.1 Candidatus Micrarchaeaceae archaeon | reverse complement strand
AGAAGCTGCAGGTCCACTCCAAGCTGCAGGCGGTCATCGCGGCTTCGCGCAAGGGCCTGATCGAGCTCTAGACGTAGTCCGCCAATCAGCCACTGACGGGCCCCTTAGGTCCATCAGTCGGCCAGGTCACGCTGGACCAGTATTGGAGACGTCACCGCAACGGCGGCTCCATAGAACCGGGTCGAAGCGTCCGATATATGGCCGAGAGGAAACCTGCAATGAAAGACAAACAGAAGTCCGCTAAGTTCTCGGACGAAGAACGAGCCGCGATGAAGGACCGCGTCAGGGAGCTGAAGCGCTCTGGGCGAGCGACTTCACGCCATCATCAAAGCCAGCGCGCCAAACCTTGCGCCGAGACTGTCGTACGGGATGCCCGCGTACGCCAAGGACGGCAAGATCGTCTGCCATTTTCAAGCCGCACAGAAGTTCAAGACGAAGTACGCGGCCCTTGGCGTCTCGTGAAAGAAGCGGTGAGCTGAGGACTGAGCTCGTGACCCCGTCCGCCCCCCTGGCGGAACGGCCCGAGCGGGCCGCTCTGAAAGGGTCGTGGAGCCCACGCCCGGACGACACCGTGACCGCCGCAGACTCGCTCACGGTCGCGGCCACCAAAGCGCGAATCACCGTGCGGTTGACGACTAAGGCTTGATCTTGTAGAGCTTCCCAGAATCGCGGTCGGTTATCCAGACGTAACCGAATGCGACGGTTGAACCGAAGGCGGGACCGGGCATCTGCAAGGTGCCGACTACCTTGCTGGTCTTGGGGTCGATACGATCGAGGGTGATACTGGTACCAAACCAGACATAACCCTCCCCCATGGTGAGCGCCCCGCCGATGCCGACCTCCTTCTCGACACGGGTGGCGACGCTGGCCGCGGGATCTATATGGGTGATGCCCGGAACGTCCCCGCCGGCGATCCAAACATTGTGGTCGTCGGCGACGATCTCGCCGCCGACCGCGCTGTCGGGAATCTTGGCCAAGACGGAATCACTCACCGGATCGATACGAAACACCGCGCCGGCGTTAGGGACCCCCACCCATAGCGACCCTGCGCCGGAAGCAATCCAGTTCGGTCCGGCCTGGGATTCATCTCCAAGGTAAATGAGATCGACCACCTTCATCTTTGCCGGATCGATCTTCGCCACGGAGCCACGTGGAGTGCCATCGTGGTTTGCAACCCAGATGTAGCCGTCGAAAAATGCGATTCCCACCGGGCCGCTCCCGCCGGGGTCAACGCTTCCAACCACCTGATTCGAGCCAGGATCGATCTTAAATACGGTCACGTCCGAGTAGCTGGTGACCCAGATCGCGTCGGGCGACACCGCAAGGACGGACGCATCCGCATGGAGGTAGATCGTCGCTAAGTGAGCCTCAGTCAGCGGATCGATTCTCGTGACCGTGCCGCCTGGGCCGCTGGAAGCCCAGATCGAGCCGAAGCCGGAAGTTACGTCTCGGGGGCTGACCAGGTCACTCTGACTAACCAGCTTTGGCCCCGCAGCGACGTTAGAGGATTGGCCGCAACCGGCAAGAACCAGGACCGCGACCAGCATTGGAACCACGTCCAGGAAGGTCGGCCGTCGCACGGCGGAATCGTAAAGCGCTTCGACAGCACGCGCCTCACCATGTCCCGCGGCTGTTGCTAACACCCTGAGCCATGCGCACATGACGGTCACGGTCGCGACCGAGTCGCTGCGCGACATCGGCGAACTTTGCGGGCCGGTGTTCAGCGCCTTCTTACTCACCGGCCACGCTCCATCCAGTTGACCATTGGATGGCAGGCCACGCCCGGATTCGAACCGGGGACCTTTTCCTTACCACCTCCTTGGCGAATTCGAAGTGATGCTATGTCCGCTGATTGACTTCAGTCGAGACCATTTACCTCAGACCATCTGCCCGCAGGCTACAAAACTCCTTCATTCGATGCGACTACTCGGCGCAGGGACTAGTACTTCCGGAGGCTCTTGCCGATCGTGACCTACATATGACTGGCGGGCCCGCCGTCTGAGGCTTCCGATTGGCGCTCTCAGATTCCGACCTCGGGCGGCATCGTCGCCCGCTAGATTGGTGGCCTGATGAGTGAGGTCGTCGCGGCTGCGGCCCTGCTCCTCGGCATCGCTCTCTGCGGCGGTCCGCTCGTCCTCGCCATCCGCATCAGGCGCCGGATCTGGATCGTGCTGAGCGCCATATGGCTCCTCCTCTCGCTCGTGCCGCTGGCCGCGTTCGCGGTGCCCGAGGTGAGCTACTGGGTGGCCTGGGCGCGCTGCGGCCAGCAACCGGCGATCGCCAGCAACTTTGCCGCCGGCGACTGGTACGACCTGCCCGGCGACTACAACTACGGACCCAGCCTCTTCGACGCCGGCTACTACTGCAACGCGGCAGAGGCCGAGCGCGCCGGCTACCACCGAGGCCTGGGGCCGATCAAGTAGACTCGGGCCAGACCGCGGCCTAAGGCGGCAAAAGTCTGTCGAGTTACGCAGCCCGCCTCGATGCCCAGCTAGCCGGTTCGGTCCACAAGGATGATAGGGTGTGGACCGTATCAAGCTGACGCAGCGCGTTAGACGCCCGTTCGACCGGTTCCGCGATGACCCGGCAAAAGCTGGCGCGGTGAATCGGTCGGGATCTAGCCTTACGCGGTGCCGGATCATGTGCCTCTCAGCCGACGCTTCATCGGGGAAAGAGCAGGTTCTCTACCCGGCAGTGCCACCGTACATGGAACCTGCGCTCAACAAGTAGCAGCATTCCCCAACAGAGATTCGGGCGCCGTCCGGACCTCGCGCGGACGGTAAGTAGATGCTGTGCGCAAGTTCAGATTGGAGAGCTGGAGCCCACGCCCGGATTCGAACCGGGTACTTTTCCTTACCAAGGAAGCGCCGGAGGACCATTTCTCAATCGGCGCTCCGCCGAGATCGAATGCAGGGGCTTTCGCCAATAATCGCTGCCTGGCAGCGCTTCCTAGGAAATGCCCTATCTTGGCTTCGGTAGAACTTGGTCGACGCCCCGTAGACGACCCGTAGTTCTCCCATGTTCTGCGCGCTGGTCCGTCGGGAGCATGGACGGCATCCCCTTCAGGAGGTGCACCATGCACAGGATTCTTCGCTTGACCCGGGTCGCGGTGGTAGTGGCCGGGTTGTTGGTGGCGGCGGCCGGACCGGTGGCGACCGTGGAGGCAGCCACCAGCACAGACCTCGTTTACGCTGACGGCCAGACGTACCGCATGAACACGCCGCATGCCATGCCCGCCTCGAACGCCGGACTGGAGAGCGCCCCGCCGATCTGGGTGATGGTCTTCGCGCCAAACGCGATCCCGCCCGACTACGCGCCACAGTGTGACCCTTGCGACCACCCGAACAACCCGAACCTGCCGGGTGGCGGCGACTTCCACGACCACCTTCTTCCTGGCGCACCCGGTGAAGGCGTCAACGGCACGGCCGGCGACTACAAGGGCCCGTGGCTGATCACGATCGTCGTCTTCAACCCACGCTACACCGGCGGCAACGCTTCGTTCGCCCCGATCAAGAGCGACACACAGCTCGCCGCCGTCGAGGCAGAAAGCGCGGCGGCGTTGCGCAATGGCGGCGTCCCCGAGCTGCTACCGATCAACTCTGGTGCGGCAAACCTGTTCGAGCTTCCGACCGGTACTGTGCTCATCTGCCCGATCGTCCGTGCCGGATGACTTGGTAGCGGCCTGAAGGGCGGGGGGCTCGGTTCGCCGGGCCCTCCGCATCTCATCTTTGCGGCGTCGCCTCGAGGCCCTGGCGCGCCGCCCACGCGGCGATCTGAGCGCGTGACGTGAACCCGAGCTTGTTGCGGAGCTCTTCGACGTGCCACTCGGCAGTGCGCTCGGACACCGCAAGGCGGAGCGCGATCTGCGCGTTGGTCAACCCCTGCGCCACGAGAGCGGCGACCTGCGTCTGGCGCCGGCTGATCGCGACCGGCGTCGTCGGCTCGTGATCCGCGAGCGCGAACGCGACGGCCTCGTCTGTCGTCATCCTTCGCCCTCTGTCGGCCAATTGCCGAGCACGCCCCGGCAGCGCGCGACGCGCGCGGGCCACCGCCGGCGTCAGCCCAATCGGATGAGGATGCGGCGCGGCCGAAGCGACGCGATGTCGCATCGCGGTAGCCGCGGCGGCGAGCGTCAGTGCCCGCTCCGCATGGTTTACGGCCGCCTCGACCTCTACGAGGGTCTCGAGCAATACCGGCACGAGTGCGGTCAGCGAGGCGTCGCGCGCGAGGGCGATACCTTCCCTGGCAGCGCTCGCCGCCTTCTCGGGTTGCCCGCTCGCGAGGTTGGCATGCGCAAGGCCGAGGAGCACTTCGGGCATCCACCGCGCGTGCGCCATCGCGTGTGCGGCAGACGCCGCCTCGTTGTAGGTTCGGCGCGCGGCAGCAGCGTCGCCCTCCTCGAGCTGCAGCTCGCCCAGGTTGGCCAGCGCGACGATGAGCGCGGCCCGCTCGCCCGTGCCTTCCGCGAACTCGATCGCGCGGCCGAGTAGCTCGCGGCGGCGCTCGCGCGCGACGGTCGGAAAGGCGCCGAGCCGGGCGAGGCAGATCGCCTGTCCGACCTCGTCGTGCTGCGCCGCCGACAGCTCGTACGACCGCTCGATGTGGAACTGCGCCAAGCGTGCATCGCCCTGCTCGAGAGCGAGGAAACCGGTCGCCCGATGCGCGCGCGCGGCCGCGCGGCTCGTGCTCAGCGACCCCGCGACCGCGAGCTCGAGCAAGCGCCGGCCTTCGGGCAGCAGCTCACGTGCGCCCCACACCCACCCCATCGCCCCGGCGAGCTGCAGCTCGGCCTCGGGGTCGCGATCGCGGAGCCAGTCGAGCGCGACGCGGACGTTGGCGTGCTGGGCGGTCATGGCCTCGGCCCACACCACTAGGTCGTCTGCGTCGCGATGAGCGAACGCCTCTTCAGCGATGGCGACGTAGTGTTGGGCGTGCAAGCCCCTGAACGCTTCGCTCTCGCCCGTCACCGCGAGCCGGTCGCCGGCGTACTCGCGCACCGTCTCGAGTAGGCGGTACCGGGCCACGCCGCGTTGGTTCATGTCGACCTCGACGAGCGACCGGTCGATCAGCCGCCGGAGCAGCAGCGGGAGGTCGCGCTTCGCGACCCCGCCTCCTGAGCACACGGCGTCGACGGCCTTCAGGTCGAAGGGCGGCGCGAAGACCGAGAGGCGGAACCACAGCGTCCGCTCGGCCTCACCGAGCATGCCGGCGCTCCAGTCGAGTGTGGCGCGCAGCGTGCGGTGCCGGGCCGGGCCGGCGTCGCCGGGAAGATCAATGTGTCTCGCCTCGTGCGCTATGCCCAGCACTGGCGCCCACGCCGCCACGAGCTCGATAGCAAGCGGCAGGCCGTCAAGGCGCCGGCAGATCTCGACGACCGCCTCGCGATTCGATTCGGCGAGCGTGAACCCGGCCGCGCGGTCTTCGAACAGCGCCACCGAGTCCGCCCTGGAGAGAGGCGCGATTGTGACAACGGCCTCGCCCGCCATGCGCAGCCGCTCGCGGCTGGTCGCCACCACTCGAAGCTCCGGCAATGTCGCGCGCAAGGCAGCGACCGTGTCGCGGGATCCGCCGAGCACCTGCTCGCAGTTGTCCAGGATCAGGAGGGTGCGCCCGGCCAGCCGGGCTGCGACAGCATCGGCGAGCGGCTTGCCAGGTTCGCCCCGGACGGCGAGCTGCACGGCGAGCTCGTTGAGTACAGCGGCGTCGGAGCTGATCGCCGAGAGGTCCACGAAGGCGGTCTGCCAACCCGCGTCGGCGAGGTCGCGCCCGACCTCCAGCGCCAGGCGCGTCTTCCCGCTCCCGCCCGGCCCCACGAGGATAACCGGCGCGCCAGCCTCGATATCGGCCTTGAGTCGCACACGGTCGGCGGCACGGCCGATGAAACGATCGCCATGCCGAGGAAGCAGCGGGAGGGCACCGTGCGGTCCAGTCACAAACGAAGATTTTGGCCCGACTCGGCTGGCGAATCGCGATGGGTTTCGTAGAGCAACGCGAGCTTGGGTTTCTAGCTGGGTTCCTCACGGTCCTCACCCGTGCGTCCTCAGGCTGGAAGCAGTGGGCGGCCGCCGACTATGCTGGGCTCGCTCGACAAGCGGGTAATAGAAGGACACAGAAGACAGCGTTCGGTCGGGTGTTCGCTATTTGTCCCTGACAGTGGAGCCCACGCCCGGATTCGAACCGGGGACCTTTTCCTTACCGAGGAAACGCTGAAGTTCCATTTCCCAATTGGTGCCCTGCTGAGATCGAATGCAGAGGTTCTCGCTAATAATCGCTGCCTAGCGCTTCCTAGGAAATGCCCTATCTTTGCTTCGGTAAATCCGGTCCACGCACAAACCTGCTTTGCTCGCTTGAGCGTGCGATGGCCGCGTTGCCACCCGGTTCGCATCGACCGGCGCTCGGCGATTCACGACGCGGAGGGCGGCGCCCAGTCGCCTGACAAAGTCAACTCGTGAAGAGCGGCCAGGTCGTCGGCCGCCGCCGCCATCCGCTCCAGGGCACGCCGTATCAGGATCTTGCCGAGTGGGTCTGAGGTCGTGTGCTCCAGATTCCGGGCCGACCATCCTGCCTGATCCAAACTGAGGAGCGCATCGGCGACCAATGTGGGAAGCCTGCTGGCATGGATCTCGGATCGCCGCTCGGACGAGCCAAAGGTTGGCATCTCGGTGGTGTTCTGCCTTTCCATTCGCCAGCTATCCCCGTCACGACTGGCCACGGATTGGACGATGTTGGCTTCCAACTCCATTTCACCGACCTCCTTCCTGTCCGATGCGAGGCGAGCCTAACTGCCACATCTTGCCTAACCTCCATGCACTTGACTCGGGCGCCGTCCGCACAAAGAATCCAAAGCGCCTCGAGTCCTGATTGAGTCTTTCGGAGAGCAAGTTCGGCCGATAGGGAAGGGAGTCCTGGCATCGACAGGCCGATGGTCCTGGGCAATCGTGCACAATCGCGGCCGTCCGACGGTGCCGGTCAGCATAAACAGAATCGCCAGCCCGACCTGCCACCCCGACGCATCGCCCGCTGCCATGCGTGCGGGCATCAACACTGGCGCGAATGGTGGTAGCGGCGAAAGTGCAATGCCGATGGGATTGGCGGGGCCGCCCGCCCGGATCCAGTCGGCACCAAGATCCACTCAGGGAGCGGGGCCCTCTCTAAGGTCAGTAACGGAGGGGCGCCCGAGGGCTTCCCCCCCGTTGAGCTCGGGGCCTTCAGGAGGTCGTGGAGCGACCACGGATGAGACCGATCAGCCAGATCACAACCAGCACGATGATGGCCAGCCAGATTAGGTTGACCAATGCGGCTGTGGCGTGGAACAGCAGCCATAGTACGAAAAGAATGAACGCGAGCACCAGCAACAAGTGGATCATCTCAGTACCTCCTTCATAATTGGCCCCGCGAGCCCAGGGGGTGCCTCTGACTCCCTTGTCATCTTTCGGTGCTCGCATCGCTCGCATCTACTCGATTCTCGGTCTCTCAGCTTCACCGTGCTTCGGAGCCATCGCCAAATTAGGCCAGGCCAGCGCCGACGTAACGTGCCTTTAGTCCTTCTGCTTGAATGCCGTGCGGCCATCCCCAGGCAAAGGTCCTTCCCACCGACTTCTAGCCAATTCTTGTTTAAGGGCCGGTGCTGGAAGTTCTATCCCGCGCTTGGCTCATGCTGCTCCCATCCGGAGCCCTGATCGCACAGACCAACGGCCCCGACGGATAACGGCCTCTCCGGAAGCTCTGAGGTTCCGGACCCAGCCGACGGCCCCGAACGACGCCTGAACGAAGCGCCGGTCGCCGAACTCCCATATCGCGACCGGCGTCGAGTACGGCCGGTCGGTCACGCGGCCACGCACCGTCAAGAGGGCGTTCGGCCCGGCAGGCAAGCCGCGGCGCAGGACGAGCCGCATCAGCGGCCCGATCGCGTGGAAGAGCGGAACGGCTACTCGCTGACGTGGATCTGCCTTGGAGGGCGAACCCGGACTGTTCTCGACCGCCATGTCGTCACTCTGGCATGACCCGCGCCCATCGCGGTGCTCACTGGTTGGTCGGCCGACGCGATCCGGCACACGGCGGCTACGATCGAACCGAGCTCGAGGCAGGCAACGTCTTGCTGCGCCGTGGCAATGGCCAGCAGGTCTGTGCGGTCGGGGACCCGGGATTTGACCCCAGGCCTCATGGTCCCGAACCGACACAACGACGTGTCCTTCTGTATCCCGGCGGTTCCTTGCGTGTCCTGCTGAACGTAATTCGCTGCGGCGTCGTGTCCCTGCGTGTCCATCTGTATCCCCTCGGTTCAGCGAGTCTGTGACACCGCTGTGACACGGCGAGCTGCCATGAGCCGAGCGCCGACCTTGAGAAGCCGGTCGGGCTGACGCCGCCTGACTCCCCATAATCAGCCTGGGCATGGAACTCTCAGCGCGCCTCTCGGACCTTCCGCCCGTGCTTCTCGTCGTTCTGGCGGTGGTCGCTCTGCTGGAGCTCGCTCTAGACATCGTCGCGCTCGTCCACCTGTACCGGACACCCTTTGACCAAATCGTCGGCGGCAACAAGTGGATCTGGGTCGTGATCATTCTGCTCATCAGCCTCATCGGACCGGTCCTCTACCTCGCGATCGGTCACAAGCCGGCGCCCTCGGGTGAGGCTCCGGTCGACCGGCCTACGGAGAGGATCGGCGACATTGTTGACTCGCTCTACGGTCCGCCCGACCACAAAGCGCCTCCGTGAACGCCGCGATCGAGACCGTCGGGTTGACCAAGACCTATGGCGCCAAGCGCGCGCTAGACGGCGTCAATCTGGTCGTCGGGGAGGGCTCAATATTCGGCTTCCTCGGACCTAACGGCGCAGGGAAGACCACCATGGTCCGGCTCCTCACGGGCCTGGCGCATCCGACCAGCGGTTCGGCGCGGGTTCTCGGCTCCGAGATCTTGGCCGGCGACGCGATCGGCTCCGAGGTCGGCTACCTGCCTGACGTTCCGGGCTTTTACGAATGGATGACCGGCGCGGAATTCCTCGAATTTGCGGGCCGCCTCTTCGCCCTCCAGCCCGCGACCCTCAAGGGCCGCGTGAAGACACTCCTCGCCCTCGCCGGGTTGGCGGACGTCAACACCAAGATCGGTGGTTATTCCAGAGGAATGAAGCAGCGCCTTGGGATAGCCCAGGCGCTTATCAACGCTCCGCGCTTGCTGGTCCTCGACGAGCCCACGAGCGCGCTTGATCCGATCGGCCGCAAGGACGTCCTGGAGATGCTCGCGTCGCTGCGCGGCCGCGCCACAGTGTTCTTCTCCACTCACATCCTCGCCGACGTCGATCGTGTGTGTGACACGGTCGCGATCCTCGATCGCGGACGTCTGGTCATGCAGGCGCCGATGGAGGAGCTCAAGAGGCGCTATGGCGCACGCAAGCTCGTCCTCGAGGTCACAGAAGGCGCCGACCGCCTGGCCGATGAGATCGGCGCCAAGCCTTGGGCCACGTCGGTCGTTCGCAGCAACAACGGCGCCATCGAGATCACGGTCGCCGACATGAACGCCGCCCAGCGAGAGATCCCGGCTCTTGTCGCTGCCCAAGGGCTTGGCCTGTCGCGGCTGGACACGGGCGAGACGCAGCTGGAAGAGGTGTTCGTCGAGCTGGTCGGAGGCTCCCAACATTGACGGGGTTCGCCGTCTTTGCCGGCAAAGAGTTGCGTGAGATCCTGCGGACCTGGCGAATCTGGGTGCTGCCGAGCATCGTCCTGTTCTTTGCGGTGACCGGACCGCTGCTGGCGCGGTTTACGCCGCAGATAGTCGGCGCCCTGGTCGGCAACCAACTGAACGGTTTAAAGATCCCGACTCCAACCTACGTCGACGCTTACGTGCAGTGGATCAAAAACCTTTCGCAGATCGTTCTGATCGCCGTGATCATCGTATACGGCAGCCTCGTCTCCGGCGAGATACGCAGTGGCACCGCCGTGCTGGTACTGACCAAGCCGCTGTCGAGAACGGCGTTCGTCATCGCCAAGGCGGCCGTGCACTCGCTGTTTCTAGTGTGCGTTGTAGTGGCGGGAGCGCTACTGACCTGGGCACTGACGTGGTTGATATTCGGCAGGGCGCCCGCCGCGCCTCTCTGGAGCGCCACCGGAGCCTTCCTCGTGTTGGGCCTCGTCTTCGTCGCGCTGATGACCCTCCTATCGGTGCTGATCGGATCAGCCGCCGGCGCTGCCGGGGCCGGACTGGGGGGTTATGTGGTGCTCTCGATCACGGCTATCTGGAAACCGCTCGGCACTTACTCCCCGGCCGCCCTCACAACGCAGCCGGGCTCGCTGGCGGCTGGTAAGGACGTCACTGCCCTGTGGCCGATCCTGACCTCGTTGGTGCTCGTTCCAATCCTGGTCGTCCTAGCCGGACAGATCCTCCGCCGCAGGGACCTCTAGCGCGGCCGCGGCCGGCCCCGCCCGGGCCTGGTTTCGTGGAGACTAACGGCCTTGGAATCCTGAACCCGCTTGTCTCACGGTCATGACCCGTGCGACAGCCAGCTGGGCGCCTCAGTGGACCGACTGATCGCGGCTAATGGTCTCGCCCACTCCGATGAATGTGGTGCCAATCGCCATGGCCTGACGCACCCCAGTTTGGGATACAAAACCGCTGCGGAGGAGCATTTCCTTGCCGCATTTCTAGGGAGAGAAGATGCTAGGAAACGGTGCTATTGAATTTGGAGCCCACGGGCGGACTCGAACCGCCGGCCTTCTCCTTACCAAGGAAGTGCTGGACGACGATTTCCCAATCGGTGGTCTTCTGAGATCGATCCAGCGGCTATTGCTAATCGCTGCCTAGCAGCGCTTCCTAAGAAATGGCATATCTTGCTTCGGTAAATCCCGCCTTCGTTCCAGATTGGAAGCATGTGCGAGTCCTAACTTGCGACTGGATTTTCGAACCCCTGGGAAGCGCGGTCCTACATCTGCACGCGACCCAGTCGCGCGCGCGCATGCCTCGAGGTCGCATAGTAGGACGAGCGGCACTCTCCTCAGACGGCTTCAAACACGCGATGTCTATGGAGCACCGAATCCGCTAAGCGAGAGCCACCAGACATTCAATCGCTTTCGTCGCCCTCGAATCCAATAAGCCAGTGGACACCATAACGATCGATGACTTGCCCATCGAAGGCGCCCCATGGCCGCTTCTGCAAGTCATCCACCACCCGGCCACCTTCGCTCAGCCGGGAAAACCATGTACGCAGAGTCGAAGGATCGGCAGTACCTAGGAGGGCCAGCATCATGCCCTCGGATCTGAATGGCCGTTTGTCCCCAGACACGTCGGCGCCGGACAGCGCGACGCGCCCGCCGGTTAGGCCGCCGTGGGCAATGGCATCGATCGGACCGTCGGTCGGGTTGAACTCTTGAAAAGTGTGCAACTGAACTGCGCAGCCAAAGACGTCACCATAGAAGGTCAAGGCCTGACGAGCTGTCCCGGGAAATAGGATGTAGGGCGTCGGGTCCGTCATGGATCAATTACTAGCCATCGCTCGACACAGCCACTCGGGGCGCGAATCGATGCCACCATTCGGCCCCAGCAGTCGAGGGGCAGCGCCGGCTGGGAGCACGCCCAACCCGACAGGTCTGGCGCTTGATGGCCCCGATCCTGGTTAAGGGACCGTCCCGGCTGAGGTCCGACCCAGGCGTTCCGCTCGCCAGAGACGCACGAAGCCTTCGGAGAAAGCTAGGGACTGCCCTCTTGCAATCGTCCGCAGTTGTTCGTTGGCGAAGGCGATCACCTCAGGTTGGTACCTGAA
>DATLRQ010000088.1:0-43993 GCA_035534555.1 Candidatus Micrarchaeaceae archaeon | reverse complement strand
TCGGCTGCTTGGTGAACTCGCCAGAATCCACTTTGATCTGCAATGTGAAATCGTCGCCGCTGTAAAAGGGAGGGTCGATGTAGATCAAATCAACCCTGCCCACAAATTCACTAAGCAACGCCGGCAAAACGTACTTCTTGTCGCCCCAAATTAAACGATTGCGCCACTCGTTGTCTCTGCCGTCGGCGACCAGGTCGAGTGTTCGCTGACGCTCCTGTGCTGACTCGTTGATCGTCTCGACGGTTTGAAAGGGAAGCGCGACCCGTAACGGGGCGACCTTGCGACCATCCTTGTCGTACTTGCCCTCCCAGATGAGCTCGGTCACGTTGCCGTGAGCCGCTCGACTTCGCGCGTCGGAACCACGCGCCCAAACTCGATGGGCAGCGTCTCCACCTGGCCGCGGGCGATCATCCCTTCGAGGTCAACGCGACTCATGCCGAGCCGCGCGGCCGCCTCGCCTATGAACAGGACACGGGTGCCGGGACCGTGCTCGATCCGCGTCGGAACTGGAGGCGGCGGAGGAGCCGAACGCCTCTTGTTCGTTTGTGAGTAAAGGTCGCCGCCGTCCGGATCTTTCCCCAGCGCGAGCCGGGCCTGCCGGCGCGCAGCCGCGACGCGCTTCCAGCTCCCGGACCTACGGCCCCTCACGAGAGCAGGGTATCGCCCACGTCCCTCCCGCAGATAGTGAGGGGAGCGGCGAAGCTCAGCGGACTAGGGCAGGCACCGGGCGCAAGCCGCTCATCACCTTCGTACGTCGGACCTCCTCAATCCAGCGTGGCTCCGCGCCACCGACTTCCAAAATCACCGCCCCTGGATCCTTTTCCATCCCCGTCGCTTGACCCCCTTGTGGAATCCGAGGGGTCAGAGTCCGACCCCCGTCAGCTCGCCAGATCGCGCTGCGGATGCCGGCCGATCGTTGGAAGGCGACCGTGTCGCAGCTTTAGCTGGAAGTAGGGCGGCAGGAGCCGATCGCAGAACACCGCCGCGTTCTCGTTCCATGCTGAAATGGCCAGCATCATCGGATGAAGGTATTTCAGCCGATCCTCGGCGAGGCGCAGCGATTCGACGTTGCGATCCCAGGATCCGAACCAGGGCCAGCCCCCAACCAGGGGAATCGAGCCGTCGTCGTCGAGCATGTAGCTCCAGACGGCTGTCCGCACCGCCTTCGAAGCGCTCGATGTCCTTTCCTCTTCAAACATCGAGGCGATCACCGACCAGCGGGCGAGGCGCTTCGCTTCTGCACCTTGCAGCACTAGCTCGTCGGGCTCCGGGCCCACGAGCCTGATCAAAGGAACCCTCTGCTCGTCGCTCCAAATCGCCTCCGTTCGGATTGCATTGAAGAGGACGCCCCAACGCTTTGGACTCGAGTGCGGCCAAGGCTGCGGCACGAGCGTCTCGGAATAGAACGTCTTGGGCGCTGCCGCAACCAAGAAGATCGGCGATCGCAGAGTCAAGTCCGGGAAATCGACCGCAGCATCCCAGAACTCCTTCGGATGCCGAGCCCACAGGTCCACGAAGTCCTGAACGTCTATCGTCACAGTCGCCTCGGGCAATGCCACTTGCTTGTACCACCGCCAGCTCATACGCCTTCACCTCCACCAGGTCGTCGTTCCCACCAACGATGCTTTCCGATGCAGTCGGCCAACGGCCGGCTACCCCCTTGGCGCGAAGGCATGTCTGGGATGCCGACGCGCCGTCCTGGTTCCTTGACATCTGCCCAGACCCGACCCAGCGGACCATTCGAGGCCAGCTCGGATCGCAGCGCCGTCCAGACATGGCAGCGCTCATCAGTTGTCTCCATCGAGCGGCGCCCAATAACGCGGACCTGGAGCTCCCGCTGCTCCGTCGGAACCACAAACAACACGTGATTGCAGGACGCCTGCGGACGACCGCGAAAGTAGGAGACGTAGGCGGCGAGCTTGCCGTGAAGGCGTCTCGTCTGTTCGCTTCCTCGGTCCAACTCGAGGTGAAGAAACAGCTCGCGATCGCCCACGAGCACCCTGCCCCAACCGTCTGGCACCGGCCCCCGCTCCTCCGCATAGACACGCCGGATTCCGTGCTCCCCGACCCAGTGGTAGAGACCCAACGTCGGCGTCGTCGACGTGGCCCGCGCCAGATCGACGAACAGCTGATTGGCTTCCAGGTCGTGGACGAGGTAGTGGTGGCGGGAGAGGGCGTGCTCGGCTCTCAGGACGCACTGCCGAGGGTCATCTCCAGTGAGATCTGCGAGTGCTGAAGCACCGCGGCCGCTGAGCAGGAAGATGGAAGCACTGCGGACGTGGCCAGGACGGATGACAGCGTGCCAGGCGTTGACGAGGCCATGTTCTACAAGCCACTTGAGCCGGTACTGGCAGCTTCGTGGTCCTTGGAAGAAGAGGGTCTGAATCTGGTGCCGGTCGAGATAGCGGTAGCAGTCCAGCGCTTGCAGGATCGCGACGTCTCGTTGTGTGAGCCCGATTAGTCCACGTCCGGCACCGCGTGTAGTGGCGAGTCGAAGTTCTAGGTAGGGCTTTAGGGATGACGAGAGACGATTTAGATAGGACCGTCCCGGAGACCAATCCGGCTGATCTGAACCCGCAGCACCCTTCGCGTCGAGACGCGAAGGATGTCGCGAAGCCCTCGTGAGTTGAGCTCGCGAAGGCCGGCGCGAACTCTGAGTGATCGCCATCAGGAGGCCAGCTCCGTGAAGTCGCTACGCACCCCGAACCGCCGGAGTCGCACCACCATCTCGGCTTCGACCTCAGCCCGCGGCCGCCCGTAACGCCCTAGGCTACGTCTCACTAGGCGCTCCGCATTCAGGGCGCCCAGAGTAGGCGATGGCTCCAGGGTGACGCCAGTGAAGGCAGGCTCCGTGTGTCCGCCAACGCAGAGTCGAACTGCGACCTGGAAGCGCCCGAGGTTTTGGAGCTGCTGCTCGGTCAGGGGGGCGAACTCGCGAGCGAGGTAGCGGCCGTCCTCAGGACCGCACTGGAAGGTGATACGCGTCCGCGCATTCGCGTCGATCGATTCACGAGTCGAGTCGCGCAGCTGGCCATAGTGCTGGTTGGCGATCGTCAGGTTCAGTCGATACGAACGCGCTTCGGCGAGCACATCGTCGAGCGACTGCGGCAGATAGAGATAGGTCTGAAACTCGTCGAGATAGAGATTGAAGTCAGGGCGTTCGTCTGGAGCCAGCGCGATCCGACCCAGCGCCGTCTGCCATATTCGGGCGACGATGAATGCGCCCAGCAGCCGGCTGATGTCCTCGCCGAGCAGACCCTTCGCGAGCGAAACGAGCAGGACGCCGCGTCCGTCCATGACACGACCAAGGTCGATGGTCGATCGGCTTTGTCCGAGGATGTTGCGGACCGTCGGTCGAAGTAGAAAAGCGCGCAACTTGTTCAGCAGCGGCCCAACCATCTGCAAGCGCTGGCTCTGGCTGAGCTGCGCGTACTCGTCCCAGAAAGGCCGCAGTCCCACGGGGTCGTCGAGGTCCTTCGTAAGCGCCGCTCGAAACTCATCGTTGAGCAAGAGAAGTGGAACCTCACAGATCGTCAACTCTGGATAGCGCATCACAGTCAGTAGCGATGCGCGGAGCACGTCCTCGGTGCGCGGCCCCCAGAACTGCTGATACGTCTTGCGAAAGATGGTCACCAGGGCGTCGCACACGACTTCGCGCAGGGCCGGGTCTGGACACTCGAGGACGTTGAGGCCTACAGGCATTTCTCGGTGCGTGGGATCGATCAGGACG
This sequence comes from Candidatus Micrarchaeaceae archaeon, assembly GCA_035534555.1. Taxonomy (GTDB): domain Bacteria; phylum Chloroflexota; class Dormibacteria; order Dormibacterales; family Dormibacteraceae; genus Palsa-872. The sequence goes on along the minus strand of DATLRQ010000088.1, from coordinate 40,263 downwards.
ACCCGATCCAATTCCTCCTCAGGGATGCGTTCACACAGGTCGCGGATGAGGTCGCCCTTGGGATCAATCGTTCCCATGCCAACTTTGGCGCCGACGTCTTGCAGCGCCAGAGACATAAGTAAGGCGCTCTTCCCCGAGCCGGTTGGTCCGCTGATGGCCATGTGCTGTCGCCGATCGGCCTGGCCGACCTTTACCGAAACGCGCTTGGGTCCATCGGCTCGGCAGAGCACGGAACCTTCGGACCTGGGCACGAGCCGCGGGGCAAGCCGGACGGGTGCTGATTCCATCGTTGCGCCGCTGACCGGCAGGTGGAAGATCGAAGCCAGCTCGTCCGGCGACAGTCGCATTGCGGAGCGGCTCGGCGCCGCTCGTTGAGCGAGAGCGCGATCGAATCCTTTCGCCCGGACGACGCGCATTGGCCGCAGGCTGTTAGCACCATCAAGCCCGCGGAAGCCGCCGATGATGGCGTGGACCGCCTGTTTGGCGAGCGCACGATTCGATGCCGCGGCACAGAGCCTGACCTCGGTCAGGAATGCGGAGGTCGACGCCTTGTCGGCTGGCGGAAGAGCGCCTCTGTGCGATGGTGGCTCATGCCTGCCGTACGGATGAGACGTCGGCGGCGGGGATAGAAACGGCACGAAGATGCTCACGAGCTCGCCTATCGCACCCAGCGCCACATCCAAGAGGACGTTCCGCGTCACGTAGCCAGAGAGGCGATCCAATCGCCGCTGCGCCCACGATTCCCAGCCGGGATCGGGAGCGATGGCAATCTGAACAACGGTCTCAGACGCTGCCGTCATCGCTGCAATCACGGAAGCCATCGCGTCGAGCCGAGGCCTTCCTAGGGGATGCAGAGGCTCGCGCCACAATCTGAGGCGTGCTCGCGCGATAGCTGTGCTCAACAGAACGAGCTCAATCCCTGCCTCAGGCTGCACGTCCACCCCTGGCAGCGCGGCCGACGCCGCTGCGGTTATGAGATGGGTTGCCTCGGCCGAACAGCTGCAGTACGCGTTGAGCCCGCCTTCGGCGTAGCGGTACTCGAGGGTGACCCACGGGATGCCGACGATCAGTCGTTTCCATGCCGGCGGCGTGATCGAAAGGAGGCTGCGATAAAATCCGGCCCACGCCTCGGGGCTGTAGTTAACTTCGCCCGGCGGAATGATGTGGAGGATCGCCCGCTTCGGCGGCCAGAAGACGGCCCGGATCCTTGCAGAGAACGCGCGCATCACGATGTAGCCGAGCACGGCAATCGTCCCGACTTCAAGAGTGATCACGATTCATACCCCACTTCTGAGACTCGACAACCCTGCGAGCCACGCTGACATCGACGATATCGACGCCCTGGCGGTTGAAAAAGCAATCAACCCGGCGGCGCTCACGCGGCGCGCTCCAGCTCCGGCCGACCCGCGAAGGTGGCGGTCATCCCCTTCAGTTCGGCCCTTGCCTCTCTCCACACAAGGTCAGCACGGAATCCGGCCAGCTCCGCAAGGTGGGCTGCCCAGGAGCTGGTCAGGAAGAGACCGGCCTCCACAGCTCTACTCGGCGGTCCGCAGTGCCTGGAACGGTCCGGGCCGTCGTGGCCATAGCTCAGGCCGAGGTAGTCGCACACAGCCAGCCGGAACATGGCCAGAACGAGGTCGCGGGCGGTTTCTGTGCGGTCGTCCATCAGGACGCCTCCAGGAGTACGCCTATCTCCTCGAGCACCGGATGACGATTTAGTGCCCGAGCAAGTTTGAGGGCGGTCCGGGGGCGTACTCGCTTGCCCCGGAGGGCGGCCTGCAGCGTAGGCCGAGAGATGCCTGCTGCCAACCGCAGTTCCTCGAGACTCAAACCTCGCGCCGCACAGGCGGTTAGGACCTGGTCACGCTTGAGGACCACGACCAGTCCTCCACGACCGATCACGGGACGAAGACGTTCATCGTTCAAGGCAAAACCTCCAAATTGGGAATTGGACTGACACCTCGAGCTCGACCCGAGTCGATGTCGGCGCAGTAGGGGCACCGCACGTGAGTCGCTCCGCCGGCGCCGGCCGGCAACGGGTCCAAGTCGAGCCATTTGCGGGCGAGCCTACAAATGAGGCACCTTCTGAGCACCTTCTGAGAACCCGCTGAGAACCCGCTGAGCACCCGCTGGATGGCTGCCGGACACGGGGAGGGGAACGTTTTGAACTCGACACGGAGGCCGGCGTCCGCTGACCACCTTCCGTCCACCTTCCGTGCACCTTCCGCCCGCGTCGCAAGCACACCCGCGCCTATATGTCTAGAAAATCCCACCCAGAGGCCCTCCCCAGAGAGGCCTCGAGCCGCCAGCGAGCGTCCGCTGGGCGCCCGCTGTTTGCCGCGTGTCGGCCGATGCGACCGAGACGAGAGTGCAGAGCAGGCTCCGGCTAAGTTCCGCGAAAGTCTCATTGGGGCAGCCTAGAAACGAGGCGCACGCTGAGCGCACGCTGAGTGTCCGCTAGACGCCCGCTGGATCGCCGCCGCACTCCATTAGGGGAAGCGCTTTGAGTTCAGCAGGTAGATCGGCGTCCGCCGACCGCACGCTGACCGCACGCTGACCGCACGCTGACCGCACGCTAGAGAGTACGCACGAAAATTCAGGCGCTTGCGCTACTATTCTTCACACGATGAAACTCCTTTCCGTTCACGACGCTGCTACCGCTCTCCAGCTCCATCCGAGCCGCGTGCGCGCGCTCGTAGCCAGCGGCCGCCTGCGAGGGACCAAGGTTGGCCGCGATTGGGTCTTCGAAGAGAGCGAAGTCGACAGAGTGGCTGGGCAGCCACGAACACGCGGCCGCATGCCGAGCTGGCTAATCGAATTCATCTGGGATAAGACCTGTGCGGATCAACTCGGTCACGACGTTGCCTCGACGATTGGCGACCTCAAGACCACTGCCTACACGAAGTGCCGCCACTGCGGCGCTGAGCTCGGATACGGCTTCCTCCAAGACCGACGCACCCAAGTACCAGTCCGCTACATCGACAGCGCGCTGAAGCCATGTACCGGCCAGCCCGTCAGCGGCTGAATGGACGCAGCCGCTGGCTCGGCGAAAGGGCTGCACTGCAGCAACTGTGGCCTCACGTTGGTACCGAACCAGGTCGGAGCCTGCCCCCAGTGCGGCGGTCCGCTGGCGGAGGTCGAGGACTCTGCAGAGTCGGACAACATCTCGGTCAAGGTCACCTTCCAACAGTTCAAGTGCGACCGATGTGAACACAAATTCGTTCTTGACCCGACGGGCAGTTGCCCCCAGTGCGGTGCACAGGAGGTCGCGGCCGGTACGGACGATGCCAACGCGGCGGCAAGGAAGAGCAGGTGGCAGAACCGCGTAAAGGCCATCGCACGGATCGCCAAAGCGGCCGACCCGCAGGGCCTGCGGTTTAGCACGCGCGGATCTCGCAAAGACGTACCGGACTACATCAAATGGCTGCAGCTTCGCTTCTTCGACGAGGCCATGAAGAACTTCCAGGAGGCCAAGAGGCTGCTCGCAGCCTCGGATTGGCCGGCGGCCGACGCCTCCGGAGACGCCGCGTTTGATCGACTCGCGGTGCTCGTGGGCGAGCTTGCCCAGTTCGTCAAGGAAGCCGAGTCGACACCCCCACCCGTTCTGCTGCTTGCTACCCACCGAGGCATGGCCCGCGCTGCTGCAGCACTCACGCAGAGCATTTCGCTCTTCTGCGAGGTAATCGTCGCACCGCACATTGGAACCGCAACGAGCGTCCGCAATCAGGCTCAGGCTGCGCTGGACGAAGCTGCCGCGCTTGCCAGAGCGATCTCAAGCCACATGCGACTTCTCGACCGTGTAGCGGGCCAGCCGGGCTGGTTCGCGTGGGCCGACACTTTTGACCCCGGACGTGCGACGGCCGAGCTCGTATCTCACCAACCGACCACCATCAGTGAGGCGGCCGCGCTGGTGCGGACTACCTTCTCAACCATTCCTGAAATCGTTCGCCTGTCCGATGAGCTCGCCTTCGGGCTCGCCCCCGCGGCGCTGACATCCGCGCTCTGGGACCCGCTGCGCCTGCAGCGCCGGATCCGCGCCATCCTTCGCATCTTCTCCAAGGCCTCGTTGACGAATCCGAACTGGATCGGCGATCCAGCGCCCGTCGCAGAATCTCTCCTCACTGGGCATCGGCAACTCAATGAGCAAGTTGGGCTCCTGGGTTTCTTTGCCAGGAGTGGTGGGTCCCGCAAGGCAATGCTGATCGGGTCAATCTCGGTCTACGAGAGGTTCGCCGAAGGCCCACTTCGGAGGTTTGGATCTGTCGTTCGACAAGCAATCGAGGTTGCCGAGCGCCGGCAGCAGACTCTCGACGCTGCTGCCCTGGCGGAAGACCAGCTCGGTCCGATCGTTCGGTCTCTCGAGAACGCTGCTCCGGTACTAGTCCGGGAGTTCAGCTTCCTAGTGCGAAACGCCTCTGCTCACTACGAGTTCGAGGTGACAGATGCCGGCGTCACAGTGACCGAGCCCATGCGCAAGGGGAAGAAGCGTCGCGAGAACTTGACCGACGACGACTTCCTCGAAATGCTCTTCGATTTGAACGAGCTGCTCGTCGCTCTCGAGGCGGCCGCGGTAGCGTTCGCAGCATCGGATGACGCACCTCGACTCAAAGCGGAACTGACTCGGATCGCTGCCGGAGCCGAAGAGCAATACGAGATTCTCCGAGCAATCGCCGGACTGCGTGGTTGGGTCGAGCTGAGCTTCGCGAAGCGTGACCAGACCCTGATCCTCGAAGGCCGATACCTGGGCGACGCAAAGACTGATCCCTTCGTCGAGCTACTGTCCACTGTCGCCGGAGCGCTCGGCGTGTTTGGCGACGTCGATGCTGTAGCGGTGTCCCTTCGCGGAGCTGGCCGTAGCTGCGACTACTCGAGAGATCGAATGATGGGTGGCCCAAGCAACCCACTTGTCGCCCCGGCTCTAGCGGGCAGGGCAACTGCCGACGTCTTGCGCCAGACAGGATCGCAGCCGGAATTAGAGGTGGAGGCAAGGTTCCTACTCGTGGGACCGATCGCTGTGCTCACGGACGCCATCGCAAATAACGCGGTGTCCATTCCCCAAGTCCGAGAGTTCTGCAAGTGGGCGATCCCCTGGCTCAAGTCGGAGGCCATTGGCTCGGGGCTCGCCCCAGAGCGAGATCTGATTGTCGAGCACCTCCGGAAACTGGATGAGGCGATGGCAATATCAGGATTGGCAGCCCAGAAGAACAATCGAGGCCTCGCCAGAGCTGCGACGGACGCCATGCAGCGAGAGGCATTGGCGCTTCTAGAGGTGCGACGGCGTCTCCGCACCCTGTACGCATGAACCCGTAACTCGGATCCTGTTTACAAGATTGGTCCGCCGGAGGTGACGACGATGGCTCACGGTGTGCGCGATTTGCACGAGGAGGCAACATGCGTTCGCTTTCTGGCGGCCTATAACGCCGTCCACAGCACGTCGATCACCTTCCAGGCCCTACAAGATCCGCCCCACCCGGATTGTTCGTGCACCGGGGATCTCGAGATTGAGTTGGTTTCGGCCTATTACGACCCCGCCGCCGCCAAGGAACGATGGGACCTGGCCCGTGGAAAGGTAAAGGCTCCAACTCCGATACGCAGCATCGAAGAGCCTGACCAAACGATCTACGAGCAGATTGATGCGGCAATTACGAACAAGGCCGGCAAGCATTACGAGGTCAAGTCGAAACCATGGCTGGTCGTACGGGTAGATGCGCCGTTGCTCGAATGGCAGGACCTTGCCGCCGACTATCTGGATGAAGCCCGGGGCCTGCCGAGCGGCGAATTTGATGAGGTGTGGGTCCTGCTGGGCGACAGTGATGGAGACCACGTCGCCAGAGTGTTGCTGTAGTCGTTCCGAGCCGGGCGACTCCAGCAAGGAGTGCCTTACCTCACGAACAAGCTCGACGGCGGCCAAATCTCGGTCAGATCGCGAATCGCATCGAGATTAGGGAAAATCCGGGGTAGTTGGACCGATGGCGGACCGTTGTGACCGATGACTTTGAGTACGAGGCGCTTGATGACCAGGGTCGCCTGATATGCACGGTAGGGGTTCATCCGCAGCCCGAGCGGTGTGAGTTCCGGGTGAGTGAAGTCAATGGGTTGGATTGCGAATAAGTTGCCAGGTACTCGCTCTGGCTGGTGTCCGACGAACACATGCACCCCGGTCGGCGGGCGATCCGTGTTTGCGTGAAGTTGCCGGTATTGGTTTCGTGGCACGCCTCGTTCCGATGCCGGATATGCGAGCTGTACCGTCATGGTGGTTTTGATCGTCCAGAAAGCAAGCTGCCGCTGATCGTCAACGCCCAGGGGGCCGTGCAGTCCGGCCATCCAGGTGAGCAGCTTGGACTTGATCTCCGCTTCTTTGGGTCCGAGCCAGTCGTGATTGCAGGGGTAGCAGACGGCCTCGATTTTCGTCCGCAAGTCAGCAGCGACCTTGGCGTGAGCTGCCAGTTGCTGAAGGTTCGTACCAAATGTCTTGCGGATTGGCACGCCGCGAGGGAAGAGCTCGCGCATGAGCCACGAGGGCCAAGCATCCTCGCGAGTCAGCTTGCCGTGCCAACCGCAGAAGATGCAGACCCTCAGGTTGGCTCCATGCGTCATCGGTCGCCTATGTTCGGCTTCAGACGGCGACCAGCGTGCGGTCCCCTTTGCGCGAGGCGGCGTTGGGCTTCTCGAATCCGATCACGAGCCGCTCGCCGGCTGCCTCTGCCAGCCGGCTAAGCGTCGTCAGGCTGGGGACATGGGTTCCGCTCTCGATTCGCGAGATGGCTGGCGCCGAAGTGCCCATCAGTTGGGCCAGCTGCTCCTGGGTCAGGTTGTGCTTCATTCGGAATTGGATGAGGAGTCGAGCAACTGCCTCTGCCCGCGCGAACCGAGCCCGCACCTTGCGGTATTCGGGGTCCGCCTTCTCGCGGCGGCGGATGTCACTGGCAACAGCGGCTCCAAGCGGGCTCCGACGCATGATCGCATCTTACCACTTTTGGTAACCTGCGCCACCGTGCTAACCACGTTTGCTTCGAGCTATTACCATGCGGCAGGGCCGAAGCGATCGTCACGGGCGAGGTCTCTGTCGACCACCGGCTAAGTTTGCGGCGACCTAAAACTGATTGTGGAGGGGCCAGTGAGGATCACGATCGAGATCGATGATGAGGAGGTCCGTCGAGTTCTCGCGCCGTTAGTCCAGCAGGCGCCGGCTGCCCAAGTGCAGCCGCTGTCAAGGCTACTGAAAGTGAACGAGGTTGCCGATCGTCTCGGTGTCAGCCGTAACAAGGTGTACGAGCTGCTCTACAAGGGAGAGATCCGATCGTTGGCTATCGGCCGGACGAGGCGGATTTCACCTGATGCTCTCGCCGAATTCATCTCCCGACCCAAAGACGACGGCTTGCACGTCGACCCAGAACCTCGTCAGTTGCTAGCACGTCCGGCTAACGCCGCGAAGACCCCAGTCCCGTCCCCCAAACCCGTACCGCCCAGGACGCGGCGGCGCAAGCCAGATGACGCGATCGACCTGTCCCCCAAGCCGCTACCTCCGGAGCCCTCTCACTCAAAGATGAGTGAAGAAGAGGTCGCGGGTGCACTTGCCTCGATGCTCGAGAAGGGCTGGCCAGAAGACGTGGTCGAGCAGATCGGCACCGACCGCAAGGAAGGAGTGCATCGCGTCAATGTCCTGACGATCAACGACGCCGCCAGGTACCTGGGGCTGAGCCGCTCCGGGGTCGAGAAACTGATCAGCGCTGACAAGCTGCGCTTGTTCACGATCGCTCCGACCTACCGCGACGAGAAACCGGCAAAGCGCATACCAGCCAAAGACGTCGCGAACCTCCGATAACCCGGGGCTCTGCAGGGAACGACCGAATGAGTGATCCCCTAGCCGCATGCGACTACGCTGCCCGCTCCTAACCACCGCGCCACCGACGAGTGATGGCGCACGATTGGTGGCAGGATGTCGATAGTCCCACGCAAGGCGCGCCCGACCCGACCTTGTGGCTCAGCGCTCACGGCGGAGAAGGCATCCAGGAGATGAGGTTGCAACATGACACCTGACGAGTTGGCTATCAACTTCGGTTCCGTCGACCTCCCCTGGCCCGACGCCACCGACACACTCCATGGTCAGGGTACGGACCGGACGTCGACCGTCTACCTCGGATGGGGTCATCGGCAGGACGGAGTCCGTGCGATCGCGTTCAAGGACGCCGCTGCTGTCTTGGCCGAGACCATCGCAGCTCGTGGCACACACCGGCCTGAGCTTGACCTGCTCGCCTATCCCCTCCTCTTCTGCTGGCGCCACTACGTCGAGCTGGAGTTGAAGCACTTGGTCCGGAGTGCGCGCCGGCTTCTCGACAAGAAGCCAGACCCCAAGGAGAAACCGCACCACCACCTCCGCGATCTCTGGACGGAGTGCAACGGGCTTCTCGAGCGCATCGATGACCGGAAGCCCGATGACTACCGGAACGCGGGCCGCCTCATCCTTCAGCTCGACGCCCTCGATCCCGACGGCCAGCACTTCCGCTACGCGTGGACGACGGCGACGAAGAAGCGACCCCCCACGGCGACATTGGCGGGGGTCGACGAACTTGCTATCGACCGAGTGCATGCCGCCCTCATGGGACTGGCAACGTTCCTCGAGGCTGCAGAGGCCCAAATCGATGACCTGACCCAGGCCTTACCGGAGCGGTAACGACTGGCGCACCCAGGGCGCCGCAGATCCTGAGCCACGCCGTCCAATGTCTGCGTGATGGCACGCGCGAGTGGTTCATTCCGCCAAGGCCCATCGACCTTCGATCTCGCGAGCGCCGTCGGCGAAACGGTCAGCCGCCCGGTTCAAAGCCTGCACTATCGCCCTTCGCGCCTCGCCTGAAACCCAACGGACCGAACGTTGTTTCGCAGCGGCAGAACTGGGATTATTGGTTTAGTACCAGTCGACAAAGTCGCTAAAGTTGACAAACTCGCGATCGAATGCTAGGGTGTTCCAAATGGCAACGGCGATCCCAACCCTGCTCAACGTCCGTGAGACTGCACGGCGGCTCGGCGTCTCCGAGGCTACAGTCCGGAACTGGGCTAACCGAGGTGTGCTGCGAGCTGGCCGCCTTCCGGGCTCTGGCTTTCGACGCTTTGACGTCGGCCAGATAGAGCGTATGCGGCAGGAGATGCTCACCCAACTAGCACCCTTCGATGAGGGCCCAGTGATCGAGCGACAGGCACGCGGCCGAATCGTTCGTGGGGACGACGACTGACGCTAGAGTAGGCCGGTGCCGGAGATCCGACCCGCCGACGCGGCGTATTACGAAATACGGATCCCGCTCCTGAGCCAGGGCGACATCTTCCGAGAGGTTCCGCTCGCGTACCCGGTCCCTGGGCAGATCGTTGAGGAGCAGACGAGCGGCGGTGTCCGTCACTTTCTGGCCGGTCCTTTGGAGATCGGGCCGGCCATGCTCATCACGCCAACCTGCTCCATGCGGGCGCAGAAGGAACCAGGAAAATACGCGCATCCCGTGCGCACGCTGGTTCCGATCATGCCGATCGAATGGCTGCTCGAGAAAGGACTACTGGACGAGAGCAAGCTCGGGCTCGCACGCAAGTACGACGGCCTGATCAACTACATGTACCTTCCCCAGCATGATGCCAGCGGCCTGCCCGAGAGCCTAGCTCTCCTGTACATGCCCGTGACCATGCACCACGACATCATCGACGGCCTACGAACGACCCAGCTCGCTGTCGAAGGCGCTCGCCAACTCCATCGCAAGCTGGTGTGGTTCGAAACCTCGTGGCAGGAACCGCGCGCTACGTTCGACCCGGCACTCGATTAGAAGGAGGCGCTTCGCTTGCGGGCTGTTCGATGCCCATCAGACCCCAAGGGGCCGCGCTCACATGCGAGCCAACAGATCGGCTTTCTTTGCCGCGAACTCCTCGTCGGTGAGTAGCCCGTTGTCGCGCAGCTCAGCCAGCTGCTTGATCTTGCCGGGAATATCCTCAACTGCGGGCGCGCTAGGTGCGGCTATCGACTGAGAACCGATTCCGCGACGCTGCCTTGCGGCACTGGACGCATCTTGAAGTTTCTGCGCGAGACTCGGTGCCTTGTCAGTCTCAAAGACGAGGGCCAATCGGCGGGCGCCGTCATCGTATTCAACGTTCAGATACTGGTGGTGATGGCCGCCTTGCTTCTTCCAAGCGAACGCGAACACGCCGACTGCCAGCAACCGCGTTGCCGTGACACGACGCTCGATTTCGTTCTGTGTCTGAGCCATGGCGGAGACAAAGGCCAAGTCGTACTGCGCTTGCTTGAAGCCGGACCGTAGCTGCAAAAAGTCACCAGAGAGTGAAAGCCCCACCTTGCTTCCTGGCTTGAAGTCGGGCGATCCGCCGACCAACTCGATTCCCATGATGTTTAAGGGCACTGATGGCGTCTTCGTCTTCGACGGTTGGACCGCCAGGCTTTGGGCGATCGGCATTGAGTCTGGCGCCAATAGACCACCGTGACTTGTGAAGTCAGAGACAACCCCGGCTGAATCGCCGCAGGAAAAGACGAAGTCTTCAACATGGCCATCTGAGGATGTGCACGAAATCCGAAACTGATCCGGGCTGAGGAGCGCTGCCTTCGCCCCAGCGAGTGGATATTCGCCGGTTTTGAAGCCAGCTCGAAAGGTGATCTTGCGTCCCTCCATGACGGGCAGCACAACGGCACCCACGTGCCAGCCAGAAGGTCCAGAGACCAACTTGGCGACGTTGGTGATTCCGGTCAAACGCACTTTGCCCTTGACAACCACGTCTTGAGCAGCCGCGTCCGTTACACGTGAAGAAAGCTCGGTTGACGTCGCAAAAACGGACTTCTCGCCGTCTGTGCTTGGCGCCGCATCGGAACTATCGCCATCCGGTGGCGCTTCCGACGCTGGAATCCATGTTGTGCCGTCCCACCACCATTGACGGTCCGCGGACCACTGCTGGGCCGCGCTACTAGACCCTTCGTCCATCCCTTACCTCAAAGAACCGCTGGATTGCCGATAGCTTAGTGGAGCCGATATCCACTGACTAAAAAGGCGCACAAGTCTCGAAGTCCCGGTAAAGGTCACCCTTGTCCAAGTGGACGTAACGCATGACCATCACGTAGGTCGTATGGCCGAGGATCCGGCGCAGCCGCTCGATCTCGCCTCCCCGGCGCAGATACTCGGTCGCAAATGTGTGCCGGAACTTGTGGGCGTAGACCTTGAAGCCAAGCCGGTGGTGGAGGCGGCCGAAGAGATGGGAGACACAGCCGACGCTGACCGGCCGGCCGTCGGACAGGACCAGCAGCCGATCGGATTCGCACTCCGGGCGCTGGCGGTTGACGTAACGCACCAGCTCCCGCCGCAGCTGTCGGCTCACCGGCACCCGGCGGAACTTGGCCCCCTTGCCGCGCTTGATCTTGAGGAAGGTGGCATCGCCGTCGTCCTCCACGTCCTCCAGGGCGAGGGCGCAAAGCTCACCGACCCGCATGCCGGTCCCAAGCAAGATTTCGACTGCGATCCGCGGCCAGCCGGCGTCCGCCTCTTGTAGGACGGTCTCGATCTGCTTTGGCGCGAAGCTCTCCATCTCCTTCTGTGCCACCTTGGGCGCCCGGACCCGGAGCATTGCCGGCTCGACTGGATAGCCCTCGCGGCAAGCCCAGTTGCCGAACGCCTTCAAGACCTGGAAGTGGCCGTGAACGCTGTAGTCGGAAAGGCCGCGCGCCTGCTGCTCGGCCAGATAGCGCTTGAACTCGAAGGCGGTCAACTCAGCTAGGGTTCTGGCGTCGCTGTGCCGAGCAAACCAACCCATCTTGTGCGCGTACCAGGCGATCGTTCGCTGGCTGCAGCCTCGGACCTGGACGTCGAGCAGCCATTCCCGGACCAGCGGCTCAATTCGGTAGCGGCTGGCCAAGCCGGCATCGGGATGCGGCTCGGGCGCTGGTGCCTCCATCTCAGCCGCCGGTGGTCCGACCCGGAACAGGCGCTGGGGCAGCGCCCGCGGTCGGCCGGTAAAGCCACGCCCGCTGTGGATAACAGGCGCATCGGTTTTCGAAAAGCGCAGCGGTTTTGGGCTAATTCCAGGCAAACTGACACCTCCTTGAACAGCGTCCTGACACCACTTTTCAGAGGTCCCAGAAACGCCGAAACCCGGCCCTTGGGGCCGGGTTCCGAATTCAATTTAGCCTTGAGAGCCCTGCTCAAAAAGTCTGGCGTGGTGCCGAGAGCGGGAGTCGAACCCGCACGTCCTTGCGGACATCGGTTTTTGAGACCGACGCGTCTGCCAGTTCCGCCACCTCGGCGCGGCCGTAACGGGGCTCGACAATACCATTGGCCAACGCGAATCGCCGTAAGTCTGGGCATGTGCTTGGTGTTGAGCGCCTGCGGGCTGACCGCGGCACTCCCGTCTCCCACCGCGGTCGCGGGCACCTCGAGCACTCCGTCACAGCCGGCATCCGCACCACGGATCACGCCGCCTCCGGTGAGTCCGCCACAGCCGCCGGCCAGCCTGGCGCCGTTCCAATGCGCTGACGCGAGCGGTGGAGTTTCGGGAAATGCCAACCTCACAGCCGTGAGGCTTGCCGAGCAGGCCGGCTTCGATCGATTCGTACTCCAGTTCGACGCCAGGGTCCCGAGCTACACGGTCAAACGCCAGGCGAAGCCGGCTTTCAAGAACGGTGCCAGCGGCCAGTCGGTAACTGTGAGTGGTGCGGCCGGCGTGCTAGTTCAGATTCACCCCGCGACGGCATCCGGCTCGTACATCGGTGCCACCGACATCTTGCACTCCAACTACTCGGTGCTGGTTGAGGCCAAGGTCGTCGAGGACTTCGAGGGCTACCTGTCCTGGGGTCTGGGCTTGGCGAAACCTGTCTGCTTAAGGGCCTTCACGCTTTCGGATCCGCCGCGGTTGGTGATCGACTTCAACACCGGGTAGCGATACTCTTCGCTCCGCATGGCAGCCCAACCACCTACAGGGCCTGTTAGCACGCCGCTTCCTCCGCCAGTCGGCACGCAACTCCCGCACCAGGCCGGCACGGCGCTCCCTCCGCCCGTCAAGCCCGGTTCGGTCCTGCCTCGGTTGCGGATGCGGAGGTTGCCTGCTCGCGATCGTCCTCGTCGTGCTCCTGATCTTCGGCGGTGGCTACTACTTCTTCGTCGTCCAGGCCCATGCCGCGGTACCTGCGCCGGCGGCACTGCAGGTCATCTCGACCCCTGTCGACGTCGATACCAATAGCTCCGCCGGCTTCCACACTGCAACGCCTGGCCAGGAGCTCACCGTCGGCAACTCGGTGCGCACCGGCGACCAGGGGCATGCAGCGATTCAATTCCCCGACGGGTCTTATGTGCGCATGCCGCCGAACACGACGGTGACGGTCACCGCTGCGCAGCTCTCGCACGATGGCAACCTTCAGTCCGCAAGCCTCGCGCAAAAAGCCGGCCGCACGTTCTCGAATGTGCAGCACCTCGTGGCGGGCGCCAGCTTCCAGGTCGGAGGCCACTCGGTCAGCGCATCGGTGCGCGGTACGCAGTTCGAGGTGTTGGTGCGCCCCGACCTGACCAACCTCATCAAGGTCTTCGATGGGACCGTGAAGGTCACCGGAACGACGACGATTGCTCTGACCGCGGACCAGCAGGTTGATGCCGACGCGACTGGGAGGTTGTCGGGCCAGGGGCCGATCAAGCCTGAGGCTGCAGACCCCTACACGCTCGCTGCGCAATGCAACCGCGCTGTCTCCTCGGCCACCAACCAGGACACATTGCAGACGCGACCGGCGAAGGGCTGACCACAGGCCAGTCGGCCGAGGTTGACTACAGCTCGCCAGGCGGCGCGCTCACCTACTCTCTGTGCTACCCGGGCAGCTTCATGACGCTGACGGTCATCGATCCGTCCGGGTCCCCACACTCATCGAGGCAGACCTCGCGACCGGTGCAGGGCAACCTCAACGGCCCGCCGGGCCGCTACCGGTTGATAGTGCGAGCCGGGGACGTGCCCGGCGGCGAGGCATGGGCAATTTCGGTGGCCACCACCAGCTCCTGCGGCGCCCAGCCTGTCGATACGGGGGGATTTGTCCGCCAGACGATAAGCAACGATCAGCTGTCCCAGGCGCTCGCGAGCTCGGGTGTGACACTGCAGGTCCAGGGCATCTCGCCGGCGTCGGCGCGCGCGTCCTAATACTCGGACCTCGGCGGGTGCCGATCTCCTGGACCGTGATCTTCTACGCGGCGACGCCAAACCTCGGCGTGGTGCTGACCGAGGTCACGGTGCGAGGTATCAACCTCACCACCCAGGTGGCCTCGAAGCTCAGCTCAGCGATCGGCCAGTCGCTGAACGTCCCGACCGACTTCACAGTCGATCGCGTGTACTCGTGCCGAGGAGGGGGAGGCGGCGTGATGTTGATCGAGGGACACAGGGGCTAGCCGCGAGGGCGGACGCTTTCGCATTCTCGAACCTAAATGAGTCCAATTCTCTGACCCTTTAGGTATCGTTCCCGCCATGTCGATCACGTCGTCCAAGGCGCAGCCGAAGCGCCGCGGCGGCTACCGCTTGATCATCGTGCTCCTCCTCGTGCTGCTTCTGGCGGCGGCGGCCTTCTTCTGGCTCAACAGCGCAGCGCAGGCGGCCGTCAACGCTGCCGCGACACTAACCGTCTACCAACCTGCCGTCACCATCGCCCACGCTGGCGGCACCTTCTCGAGCAGCGCGACGGGGGCGATCATCGAGCCGGGCGACACCATCAAGACTGACGCGAAAGGGCGAGCGGCGATCCAGCTGCCTGACGGCACACTGACCCGCTTGGCAGGCAACACCCAGATCACTCTTACCTCCGCCCACTTCGCCAAGAGCGGCAACCTGCACGACGTCTCGATCCTCCAGAAGGTCGGGCGAACTTTCACCAACGTGCAGCACCTCGTCGCCGGCGCGTCCTTCAAGGTCGCCGGCCAGTCCGCGGTCGCGTCGGTTCGCGGCACCCAGTTCGAGGTCGTGGTGAACGCCGACGGCACCATGTTGGTCAAGCTCTTCGACGGCGTGCTCGATCTACAGGGCAAGAACACGGTCCACCTGGTGGCGCCCCAACAATCGGCTGTCGACGCGCAAGGCAACGTTGGGCCCGCTGGCCCAATTCTGGCTGATCCCAACGATCCGTTCGGACCGCAGATGACGGCCTCCGACCAGGCGACCGCAGGAACGACTCCCGGCACCGAGCAGGATTTCATCGGCGCGCCGATCCACAACGGCGAGCAGCAGTCCTACTCGTACAGCTATGCCGGTGGAGGCATCGTCAAGGCTGCGCTCGGATACAAGGGCAGCTTGATGGCCCTCAAGGTCAAGGCTCCTGATGGCACCGTCTTCACGAAGCAGGGCCCACCACCGGTCGTCGTCCTCGTACCGACGGCGCCGGCCGGGATCTACTCGATCACAGTCGTGGGTATCAGCGGGTTGGGTGCGGCAGGCGAAGAACCGTTCGTCGCCGTGGCTTCGCAGGAGCCATGTCAAACGGACACCATCGCGCTGAACGGGGCGGTGCGCCACGGCTATACGCCACAGGATCTCGCCGCCGCGATCAGCGTGCCTGGACTGTCGAACCTGAATCTGAGCTTTGCGGGCGACTCCATTGCCGGCGGCATCATCACCGGCAAGGGGACATATAACGGAGTCAGCTGGAGCGGGACCGTGGTCCTCTTCTGGCATGGCGGGGTGCTTGAGATCTTTCCAGTTGGCGCGAGCGTCTTCAACATCAGCGTCCCAGCGACCCAGATCGTTCAGCAGATCGGGGCTGCCATCGCGCAAGACCCGACCAACATCAACCCCGGCTACAGGGTCGATCGCCTGTTCACGTGCAGCGGCGTATTGATGATCGACGGGCGAGTCGGACCCTAGGGCCGGCGGGTCGGGCGGCGCGGCAATCGTTGCTTCGCTCGCGCCAGCAATCCAGCGGGGCCTGGTCCAACGCCTTTTCCAGTTAGCGCGCTCTCGAGGCGGTCGAGCAGCTCTCCAGCGGTTGCAGGTCTGCGGTCGGGCTCGCGATCCATCGCCTCCTGGAGCACTGCCGCAAACGGAGCGGGAAGTTCCGGCGCTGAATCGCGCACGCTGGGTGGCGGCTCGTACAGCCGGCGGCTGAGGGTCTCGATCCAGCTCTTCGAGGAGAATGGACGACGGCCCGTGACCGCTTCGAAGACGATCGCGGCAAGCGAATAGACGTCTGCCCGACCGTCAACCTCGCGACCTACCAGTCGCTCTGGTGCCACGTAGTCGGGAGCGACGGGACCGCCCGTGCCGGGAACCGTGTTGAACGACGCGACCATGCCCAGGCCAAACCCTGTCAACAACGTGCGCCCGTCATCGGCAAGAAGGATGTTGGCGGGCTTGACGTCACGATGAACGGTGGCCCGCTTGTGCGCGTAGTCGAGCGCGCTCGCAATCGGCCGCAGCAACCCGATCACACCCAGCGGCTCATATCGCACACCATCGCCGAACACCACGTCGAGCGTTCGCCCGTTGATCATCTCGGTGACGAGGTACGGGGAATCGCCCTCGTACGCCAGCTCATAGAGACGCGGGATGGACTGGTGCTCGAGTGCTACGTACGACCGCAGCTCGAGCATGAAGCGGCGCGAGAAGCTGACATCGCGAGCGACAGCCGGCTCGATCGTTCGCAGCGCGACCTTTCTATGCAGGCGCGGGTGCTCCGCCTCGTAGACAACGCCAAGGCTGTCGGTCTCGATCTCGCGCAGGACGCGGTATCCGCCTACGTGTTGACCGTTGCCATTGCTGCTCATGTCAACCCGCTCGCCATGAAAAGTGAACTCTAGGCCACCTGATAGACATTAAGTCTGGTGTCGGCGAGAGGATTCGAACCTCCACGCCCTTTCGGACACCAGCTCCTAAGGCTGGCGCGTCTGCCATTCCGCCACGCCGACATTCCGTGATTATTTACCCTCGGTCATCCGAAGTTGTGGATGTCAACCGGCTCGATCTCGTCCGCGGTCGCGAAATCGAAGATCTGCGAGTAGAAGTAAAGCTCGCCTTCGATCGACCGCCTGATGTTCTTGGCTTGGCGGAAACCATGCTGCTCACCCTCGAACGGCAAGTACGCGTAGGGCAGCTTCTTCTTTTCGCAGACGGCGACAAACTCTTCGGCCTGGCTCGGCGGCACGACCTTGTCCTCGAGTCCCTGGAACAGGATGACCGGGCAGTTGAGGTCGTCGGCATAGTTCACAGCGGATCGCTCACGGTAAAGGTCGGCTCTCTCCGGGTAAGGACCGACTAGCGTATCGATGTAACGCGATTCGAACTTGTGTGTGTCCTTGACGAAGGTGACGAGATCGCCGATTCCGAAATGACTGGCGCCGGCATTGAAGTAACTGCGTTTGGTGAGCGCGACGAGAGTCGTGAATCCGCCCGCTGAGCCTCCTGTGATGGCGACGCGTTTGCCGTCGCCGAGGCCGCGCTCGACGAGGTGGCGGGCGGCGTTGACGCAGTCGTCGACGTCGACAACGCCCCAATTGCCGTTCAGCCGCCGACGGTATGCGCGTCCATAACCGGACGACCCGCCGTAGTTGACGTCGACGATTCCGAAGCCTCGACTCGTCCAGTACTGAATCTCGAGGTCGAAGCTGGACCCGACCGAGCTGGTCGGCCCGCCATGGCTGTGCACCACCAGCGGTGGTAGCTCTCCCGGCGGACCTTCATGGTCCTTGTTCTTCGGCGGGTAGTAGAACGCGTAAGCCGTCAAGCCGCCCTCGGTCGGAAACTCGATCGCCTGCGGCACGCTGAAGTAGCCGGGATCGATGTGCGCCGGATTGGAGACCTTGACGACCCGCTGGGCTCCGCTGTCGATATCGACTACGAGCACGCGCTCCGACAGCGTCGGCGACGCAGCCACCGTCGCCACTCGCCTGCCACTGATCACCAGGCCGCGCAGGTCTGTGTATAGAAGCTCGATACGCCTCAGATTGCCGGTGATTGTGTCGAGGAGCCCGAGCTTAGTGCCGCCCGCCTCCGAGTAGAGACATACGATCTGATTGGCACTGGCGAAACCGTACCTCGTCATTCCGAACGCCCACTGCGGAATTCCGAACTCCGCCTCGCGGCGGCAAACAGGCTCGTCGAACTCGCCCCGAACCCGGTAGATGTTCCACCAATCGTTGCGATCCGAGATGAAATACAGCTCGCCCGCGGGCGACCATTCGGGTTGGAAGATCGACTCCGCGGGCCCGCCGGCGACCCTGCGCGCCGAGCTCGTGTTGCCATCGGCGTCGAGCTCCCCGACCCAAAGCTCGGTGCCGTCCCATGGCATGTTCGGGTGGTTCCACGTGAGCCAAGCGAGGCGCTTGCCGTCGGGGCTGAGCTTGGGCGACGAGTAGAAATCGTTGCCAGCCGCAACTGTGAGGGCATCGCGATCGCCCTTCCAATCCAGCGCGACCAACGTGTTGACAGCCTCGGACGCCGGGGTCGTGTGGTCCTCACGCACCGCAAATATCCGACCTCGCGCAGGATCGACGAGAAGATCTGCGTGCCGGATATCGACGGCGGGCGTGATCGCTTTCGGGGCGGCGCCACCCTCCTGGATGTAGATCCGCTGATCATCAAAGTTGGCGAACCACACGGTTTTGGTGCTCACCGCGAACTCGCCGCCTCCATATTCGTGTACGCGCGTTCGGGCGTTGAAACCGGCGGGCGTCACATCCGCGTTCGAGCTTTCGCCGCGCCGAACGATTACCTGGCGGCCGGCCTCTGTCGGCCTCAGCTCGGTCCAGTAGAGATCGTCTCCATCCCAGCGCGGGATGCCCCTGCTGAGCGATACCGCGCCACCGAGCAGCAGGTCAACGGTGATTGGCGACGCCCAGGCGCCGAAAGGAGCAACCTTCCGTTCGGTCACGAATGCCAATTAGTCGCCGAGCCGCTTGACGATCAATGCATCGCCCTGGCCGCCACCACCGCAGAGCGCCGCGGCTCCAAGGCGAAGCCCTCGCCGCTTCAGCTCATTTGCAACAGTCAGCACCAGGCGGGCGCCGCTGGCACCGATCGGGTGGCCGAGCGCAACCGCGCCGCCATTGACGTTGACGCGCTCCTCGTCCAGCTTGAGCATTCGGCTCGCGTTGAGCGCAACTGCTGCAAAGGCTTCATTGATCTCCACCAGGTCGAGGTCGCTTGCCGACAAGCCCGCCTTCGCCAGGGCGCTGCTCAACGCGAGCGCCGGCACCGTGTGCAGCCATGCGTAGCGGTCAGCGCTCATGCCATGGGCAACTATTTCCGCCAGCGGCTGCACGCTGAGCGCGCGAGCTCGCTCGGCCGACATGACCACGACCGCAGCCGCCCCGTCGGAGATCTGCGACGCATTGCCGGCGGTGATGGTGCCTTTTGGCCGGAAGGCGGGCGGCAGCTTGCTCAGCGACTCCTCTGTGGTCCCAGGGCGTACGCCCTCGTCGCGATCCACCTTCACCGCTTCCCCGCGTCGTTGCGGAATTGCGACTGTCACCACCTCGCCTGCCATCGCGCCGCTACCCCACGCGCGCACAGCCCGCAGGTGCGAGCGCGCCGCCCAAGCGTCCTGCTCCTCGCGGCTGATCTCGAGCTCGCGGTTGACGTCGTCCGAGCTCTCCCCCATGTGCTCGTTCAGAAACGTCGACCACAGGCCGTCATGAACCATCGAGTCGACCATCTCGGCGTTGCCCATGCGCGCGCCGAACCTGGCCTTCGGCATCAGGTACGGGGCCTCGGACATCGACTCCATCCCGCCGGCGACGACCACCTCCACCTCTCCGGCGCGGATCAGCTGGTCGGCCAACGCGATGGCGTTGAGGCCGGACAGGCAAACCTTGTTGATGGTGATGGCAGGCACCTCTTGCGGGATGCCCGCCTCGATGGCCGCCTGCCGGGCCGTGATCTGGCCGGTGCCGGCCTGCAGAACGTGCCCCATGATCACGTAGTCGACTTGGCCGGCTGCCACTCCGCTGCGCTCCAGAGCCGCCCGTATGGCATGCGCGCCGAGCGTGACCGCCGGTACATCTTTGAAAGCTCCGCCAAATTTGCCGAAAGGCGTGCGCGCGCCCGCTACGATCACCGAAGGCATACAAGGTCAGTCTAGGGGGAGGAAGGTCGCCGGTATGAGGAATGCCTTGTTGGTCGTGGATCTCCAGAACGACTTCGTGGAAGGGGGCGCCTTGCCCGTTCCCGGGGGGATCCAGCTCGTGGCCCATGTCGCCCGGCACGTTCGCCACTTTCGTAGCGAGTACGCCTTCGTGGTGGCGACCCGCGACCTGCACGAGGATCCGCCCGACCACTTCTCGGACCAGCCCGACTACGTCAAGACCTGGCCGCCGCACGGGGTGAAAGGAACGTCCGGAGCTGCGCTCTGCACTCCGATCTTCAACCTGGTCAGGGAAAAGATCATCCAGGCGGTGGTGGAGAAGGGGCGGCACGCGGCCGCTTTCTCGGCCTTCGAGGCGCTGGATCTGCGGGGGCACCCGCTGGTCGACGTCCTCAGGGAGCAGCGCGTCGATCACATCGATATCTGCGGCCTGATCACCGAGTACACGATCCTGGCCACTGCCCTGGATGCGAGGAAGCACGAGTTCCAGGTTCGGGTCCTCGTCAACCTTTGCGCCGCCGCGAGCCCGGAAGCCGGCCAGCGCGCGTTCGAGGAGATGAAAGCGGCGGGCTGCCAGCTCATGGCGGCCAGCGCTCCGTAGTCAGTCTCCCCGGCACCAGCCGAACGGTCCGGTGCCGGGGAAGTTGGGTTACTTCCGGCTTCGGGCCTTTGCCGGTGGCGCGTCGTACTTGAATGACACATTCAACCTGACTCGGTATTTCGTGACCTTCCCGTTTTCGATGGTGAGGTCTTGCCTGACGACCTCGGCGACACGGAGGTCTCGCAGGGACTTCGATGCCGTCTCGACGGCGCTTTTCGCGGCCGCCTCCCACGATGTGCTGCTGGTCCCTACCAGCTCTGTAACTCGATAAACGCTGTCGGCCATGGCTACCTCCCCTTCAACGTTGCTGAATCAACTGCAATTGTCGCGCGGAACTCTCACTTCCGCACCCGCGCGATGTTGCGCAGGTCAGAGAGGGCGTCGGCCAGCTTTGCCGCGACAGCGTCCGGGTGCTCGCCGTCCAGGTAGATGATCTGCTCGGTGATGCCAAGCTCGTGATACCGGGCGCATTGCTCGACCAGCTTTGGGGCATCGCCGCCGTCCCACCGCAGCTGGATCGAGCGCCGGATCTCCGACGAGTCGCGGCCGATTGCGGTGCAGGCCTCCTCGAGGATCTGGATGAGCTCTGAGACCCGGTCGGGCTCGCCACCGCCGATGTTCCACACGTCGGCATGCTGGGCGACGAGGCGGATCGTGCTAGGACCCGAAGCTCCGATCCAGATCGGCGGGTAAGGCTTTTGAATGGGCTTGGGGTTGGCGATCGCGTCGGTCATCTTGTAGTAGCGGCCGTCGAAGTTGGTCCGCTCGTCCGTCCACAGCGATTTGATGATCTGCAGGGACTCGCTCAGCCGCCCGACGCGATGGTCGAGCCCTTCGATTCCGTACATCGAGTGCTCGATCGCCGCCCAGGCGGCGCCGATTCCGAACTCGAGGCGGCCGCCCGACAGGTGGTCGATCGTGACCGCAAGCTTCGCGAGCAGTGCGGGATTGCGGTACGTGTTGCCGGTGACCATGCAGCCGATTCGGACCCGTTTGGTGGCCTCGGCGACCGCGGCCTGCAGCGCCCAGCCCTCATAGATCGGCCGGTCGGGGCCGCCCGGACCGATCGAAGCGAGGTGGTCGAAGTCCCACACGTGGTCGAAGCCGCTTTCGTCGGCCAGTCGCCACACCGTCCGCAGCGCTTCGATCGTGGTGTCCTGGCCGGACAGCTTCATTCCGAAGTGCACGGGGTGCGTCATCCGGTGCGAAGGCGGGTCGGCTTGACGCGGATCGCGACGTGATACTTCCGCGCGAAGCCTTCCGGCTCCCAGTCGTAACCCTTGATCAAGCGCGCGTATTTGCGGATGTAAATCGGCACTTTGTGTGCGAGCGGATATCGCTTTAGGCGCGCGGCCTCGCCATCGAAGCGGACGACATCGCCGCCATCAGGAGTCGTGTTGAAGTGCAGTTGAACGTTTGAGTTGGCTTCGATGTCGTTGACCTTCTGGCCGGGCACCGAGTAGATCAGGAACGACTTGCCGTTCCACAAGAACCACACGGGCACGGCGTGAGGCCGGCCGTCGCTGCCGCACGTGGCGAGCCAGATGATGAGCTCCCTCTCCAAACGCTTCTGGACTCGCTTGCCCGCGGCCGTGGTCTTGTCGAGCAGTGGTTTCTTGCGCGCCGCCATGTCTTTCGCAGCGTACAGGAGCGGGCATGGGCGAGGCGGTTTGCCGTCGCTCGGAAAGTGGCAAAGTAAGAACGTGAAGAAGATGGAAGCCGTGAAGAAGACCGAGGCGGAGTGGAAGCACGAGCTGACCCCGACGCAGTACCACGTGCTGCGCGAGAAGGGCACCGAGAGGCCGTTCACGGGCGAGTATTGGGACACCACCACCCCAGGCGTCTACCTGTGCGCCGCGTGCGGCGCCAAGCTGTTCGTGTCGGAGACCAAGTTCGACGCCCACTGTGGCTGGCCAAGCTTTTATGCCCCGGCCCAGGACGCGCCGGTGGCGGAACACGTCGACCGCAGCCTCTTCATGGAGCGAACCGAGGTCACCTGCGCCAACTGCGGCGGCCACCTCGGCCACGTCTTCAACGACGGCCCTGCGCCGACCGGCCTCCGCTACTGCATCAACTCGGCGAGCATCAAGCTGGAACCGACCGAGCAGTAGAGCCGCGACTCGGCGCGAACGATTCGGGCGCAGACGGGTCGAATGGCCGAACGGCGCGAGCGCGTTTTGTGCCCTTTTGGCTGCGTCGCGCTCGGGCGTTCGGGCCTACCAGCCGCCCGCGAGCTCACCTTTGAGCGTCGGCACGACCGAGCCCCCGACCTCGATGCGTGATGGCAGGTCGCCGTCCGGCGGATATGCGAGTTTGATACGAACCAGGCTCCGGCGGCCCATCTTGGTGCCCTGCTCGCTGACCAAAGACACCTCGGGCGTCCGGCGCACCAATCCGTATTTGACCGCGAAAGCGCCCAGCGGTCCGCTGCCCGACCCCGTCGCAGGATCTTCGTAGATGTTCATGACGTGCGGTGCGAACATCCGGCTGTACAGGCGATCGCGAGCCACCGCCGCAAAAAGGAAGACGCCATGCTCGAAGATTCTCGACAGAGGCTCTCTCTCCGAGACGGCGCGGTCGACAGTAGCCGCGTCCTTGAGTGCAACGTAGACAAACGGCACGCCCGTGGTCCCGACCTGGATCGGAACGTCTGGTACCAGATCTGCTTCCGAAAGGCCGATGGCGGCCGCGACGCCGGGTCGGTCCGACAGGATGGCGCCGAAGCTCACCTTTGGGTGCGTCATCCAAAACGTGAGGCTGTTGGCGCCGCGCTCGGCGCGCACAGGCACAGGTCCGACGCCCTCCTCCAGCGTCAAGTCAAGCGAGCCGCTAGGCACCAATCCCTCGGTGAACAGGACCCACGCTGTGCCAATCGTCGGGTGCCCGGCGAATGGAAGCTCCAAAGCGGGAGTGAAGATGCGAACTCGGGCCACGTTCCCGGGCTTCTCGGGCTTGAGCACAAAGGTCGTCTCCGAGATGTTCATCTCCTTGGCGATCCGCTGCATCACATCGCCGGGAATTCCCTCGGCGTCGAGCACGACGGCGAGTTGGTTGCCGGTGAGCGGCGTGTCGGTAAAGACGTCGACCGTATGGATCGTGTAGCGCTTGAACCTGTCGCTCATCTCGGGATGATCATGCAGGTGCTGGTTCCATGCGCCAGCAGCTGGCCGGTCTTCTCGGCGAAGAGCTTGCCCTCGGAGGTGGCGACCCTGCCGCCTCGATAAACGACTGCCGCTTCGCACCGCACCGGTCCAGTCTCAGACGTGATCGGGCGCACGAAATTGACTTTGGTCTCAAGGCTCGTGTAGCGCTCCCCAACCGCGAGGGTCGTATGGACCGCGCAGCCCAGTGCGGAATCGAGGATGGTCATCGCGAAACCTCCATGCACGACTCCGATCGGGTTATAGAGATACTCGCCCGCTTCGCCGCGGAACATTGCCTTGCCTTCTTCCACCTCGGCCCCGCCGATGCCCATCGTGCTCATCATCGGAGGTGGGGGTAGCTTTCCGGAAACCACAGCCTTCATGAACTCGAGGCCCGACATGGCCGCAGCAGCCGCCAACGCCACCAACGGATCCGTCCAGGTCACCGTTCTCGTGCGCACGGCGGATTGGCTCACGTCAACAAGTCAATACCGCGCTCAGCCGCCAAGGCTTCCCTCGACCTCCAGAGTCGACAGGATGGCGACAAGGCCGAGGGCGGCAATCGCGACTCCGCTGAATGCGCTGATACCCCTGAGGACTCTCGGCGTGACGCGGGCCCGCAAACCCGCGCCGAGGCCGGCCAATATGCACCACCAGGTGGTCGAGCCGGTGAACACGCCCACCACGACGAGGGCAGGCGGCAGGTAGCCATCGCCGATGCCGATCCCCAGTGAGGCGACGAGGGCTGCGAACGAGATGATCGTGGCCGGGTTGGTGATGGTCAGCCCGAGTGTCGAGGCATAAGCGATGGCGAGCCCAGCTCCGTCGAGGGTGGCCGAGGCCGCATCGTTCTCGGGCCGGCTGACCACGGTGCGGATGCCAAGTAAGACCAAGGCGATGCCCCCGATCAAGGCCAGCCACAACCGCTCGCCGACGAGCGCAGTGGTGACGGCGCCGATTCCGAAGGCGGCGAGACCGGCGTAGAGCCCGTCGGCGGTGGCCACGCCAAGTCCCGAGACAAGACCGGTCAGCCAGCCGCGTGCCAGGGTGCGTCTAAGGCAGAGAAAGAAGATGGGCCCCGGCGACGCCGCCACCACGAAGCCGAGGACAAAGCCTCGAATCAGCAGGCTGGACACCGCGGTCTCTCATCCGCGGCATTGTAAATCCGGGAACGTCGCCCGCCTGTAAAGTCGTTGCGGATGAAGCGGTTGTTCCTGTCGCCATCGCCCAGGACCTCGGCCGGTTGAACCCCATTACCAGGCGCAGGTTGCTCGGTTACGGCGCGGCCGCCGCCGCTCTCATTCTTGTTTTGCTCATCGCGATTGCTGCGTTCCTGGCCATGCGGGTAACCTTTCGCAACCCGACACCGAGCAGCGCTGTCCCGGCTGTCAATTGCTCCCCATCCCCTTGCGCCGACGTCCAGGACTTCACGCTGTGGGTCTCAAACCTCAAAGTCGATGGCAACCTCGTGAGCATGCAGATCACATTCAAGAACTCGAGCAGTGCTACTCACGCGTCGCCTGAAGATCTCACGCTCATCGACTCGAAGCAGCACAGCTCTGGCCTCGTCACCAACGCGCCCGGTTGCCAGACTTGGAACCGCCACGAATTCAGCAACGGCGCCACCTTCGGGCCGACGAACGTGTGCTTCCGAGTGAGCACTGCCAACCCGCCCCTCGTGCTGCGCTGGTCACCCGACTTCGGGTTCTTCTGTTGCCAGTCGGACATCAAGCTCACCTGAATCCCAGCGCGACGTCGGGTCGGTTCGTCACCACAGTGGTGACCCTCGGGTCGCGCATGAACCGTTCGATCTCATTGGTCTCGTCCACGGTCCAGACCCATACAGGCAACCGCTTGTGCATGCAGTAGCGAAGCAGGCGGATCCGCGCAAGCTGCTGGTGCGCGGCGACGAAGTCCGCATGGGAGCGTTGGAGGCGCGGCCCAGGAAGTAGCTCAGCCAGACGCTCGGTCATGGTCGCCCACACGCGCGCATCCCTCATGTCGGTGCCCAACGTGAGGCCGGCCTTGACATCGGGAAATATCTCCTTGATGGCGCGGATCGACTCGACCTCGCTCGTCGTGACGACAAAGCGCGCGCCCGCATTGCGGGCAAGGAGGATCCGCACGATGTCGCCCTCGTAACCCGGCTCTTTCAGGTCGACGTGCAGACCGACACGGCCCGCAACCAGCTCCAGGAGCTCGTCGAGAGTGAGCAGCTCGTCCCCGAGCTCGGCCTTGAGGTCTGAATAAGCCAATCTGTTCGTCGCTCGCCCGGAGGGTGTCACGCCGTCGTGGTAGTTGATGAAAAGGCCGTCCGCGCTGCGCCGCACGTCGAGCTCGACGTAGTCGACGCCGAGCGCGATAGCGCGGTCGTAACGCTCGGCGGCGGGCAGCCCCGCGACGCCGCACGATCCGCGGTGAGCGCTGATCAGCGGGCCCACACTTGCCGCGCCAGTCTAAATGCGGCGACACTGGGGTCGTGCCCGGCCTGCATCCCGTTGTCGTCCTCACCGGCGCCACCGGAGCTGTTGGTTCGGCCACCGCGTCGGTGCTGGTCCGGCGGGACGCGCGAGTGCTGCTGCTTGCCCGACCTACCGACCGATTGGGCGCTGAGGTCAAGCGGTTAGGCGGAGAGGACAAGCGCGTGAGCAGCATCGGCGTGGATCTCTCGTCGCTCGCTTCGGTGCGGTCCGCGGCACGGGAGATCGGACGTGCCGTTGGGCACGTCGATGCGCTGTTGAACGTTGCCGCCACCTTCTCGGGCGAGTATCGAAAGACGAAGGAAGGTTTCGAGGTGATGCTCGCGACCAACTATCTGGGCCCGTTCCTGCTGACCAACCTCCTTCGCGATCAGCTCGCCGCTCGGGGCCGCGTGATCACCTTGACTGCTCCGTCATCAACTCGTGTTGACATTGACCAGCTGATGGACAAGAAGAGGTTCCGAGCCCTCGACACGTTTGGCGCCACCAAGGCCGCCAACCTCATGTTCACCTTCGAGCTCGCGCGCCGAGCCAGGCGATGGGAGGTTCGAGTCAACGCCTGTCATCCCGGGCTGGTTCGCCCAGAGCTGATGCGAGAAGTGTGGGCTCCCATCCGTGTCATCACGAGGATGGTATCGGGGTCGCCCGATCGTGTCGCCGAAGACCTGGCCGACCTGGCGATCTCGCCTGCGCACGAGGGCACGACCGGTTGGTTCTTCAAGGGGATCAAGAGGATCGAGCCGCCGAAGTCGACGCTGGACCAGCAGGCTCAAGCGCGCTTGTGGCAGCGGACGGCGGAGCTGGTGGAGCTGGAGAAGGCCGGCTTCTAACGCTCCGCGTCAGGTTCGCGGATCATCCAGTGCTCGTTCTTCTGGATGTGACGAGCGGGGTCGGGGTTCATCGCCTTTCTTTCGGGCAGCTCGTAATAGCGCGAATCGGCTAGCTCGAAGTTGCCGTCGTGCTCCAGGATCCAGACGAACTGGTTGGTTTCGTCGATCACCCACGGCCCCAGCACGCGAAACCCACTCTGGAGACGAAGCGGAAGGATGTGCTCGCCCCATTCGCGGCAGAAGGTCTCGAGCTCTCCGGGCTTGATCGTGTACATACGCAGCTGCCTCGCCATTCGCGCAATCGTAGCGGCGTGAAAGTCCACACCACACTCCCCGTTTCTTCACACCGCGCTCACGACCTCGCCGAACTATGAAGACACGCAGTCAACCTTCGAGTTCAAGGAGTGATCGACATGAGACGCGGTTTCAGTCTGTTTTGGGTGGTGCTCACGCTTGCCATCGCCGCCATCGTTGGGGTGCTGTCGTACCAGGCGGGAGTGGCAACGCAGCTGCCCGCGGGCGCGCCGTTTCAGGGTTATTACTACGAGCCCCACTTCGCTGGCTTCGGATTGTTCGGGATCCTGTTCCTTGTCTTCATCGTCTTCCTGCTGTTCCGCATCTTCGCCTTCGGACGCTGGGGCGGCGGCCATGGCGGCTGGAGACACCGCGGGTATGGTGGCGGCGGCGTTCCCCCCGGGATCGACGAGCGGATGCAGGAGTGGCACCAGAAGGCGCATGGCGAGCAGCCGGCGTCCACCCCGCCACCTCCTGACCAGCGACAGACGTGACACCTTCCTTCTCGAGACCCTCTCCCCCGCGGGGAGAGGGCGACCTCGCCCGACTAGCATGGCCACGGTGACCACCATCCTGGTCGTGGACGACGAACCTCGAATCGTCCAGCTGGTTCGCGACTATCTCGAGCACGGCGGCTTCACAGTGCTCGTGGCGTCTGACGGGCAGACCGCCCTCCGCACTGCGCGGACGGGCCGACCGGACCTCGTCGTGCTCGACCTCGGCCTGCCAGGCCTGGACGGGTTGGACGTGACGCGCGCGCTTCGCCGCGAAGGCGAGATGCCGATCATCATGCTGACCGCCCGGACCGAGGAAACCGACAAGCTGGTCGGTCTCGAGCTCGGCGCCGACGACTATCTGACCAAACCGTTCAGCCCGAAGGAGCTGGTGGCCCGCGTCAGAGCGGTGCTTCGGAGAGCGGAAGGGCTGCGCTCTCCGTCAGCTGTGATCCGCGTCGGCGACGTGGAGCTCGACGTGCCGCGCATGGAGGCGCGTTTCGGCAGCCGGCGTGTCGACCTCACCAAGACGGAGTTCCAGCTGCTGGCCACGATGGCCCGCCAACCCGGCCGCGTATTCACCCGCGCGCAGCTGCTGGATGCGGTCAAGGGCGTCGCGTTCGAGTCTTACGAGCGCGCCATCGACGCCCACATCAAAAATATCCGGCGCAAGGTGGAAACGAATCCGCGCGCACCACGCTACGTTCTCACTATGTTTGGCGTCGGGTACCGGTTCGCCGAACCGGACAGCTGAATGAGCCGCCAATGGGGCCCGCCGCCACAGCATCGTCCGCCGTGGTGGCCGGAAGGCCAGTCGTGGCCGCCAAGCGGCAGGTGGGGTAGGCGCCGGGGACCGATCATCTGGCGAATCGGATGCCTGTTCTTTGTCGTGCTCACGCTGGCAGCGATAGCCGGTGGGGTGATCACGACGCTGATCAGCATGGCGTTCGGATCTTCACAGTCCAGCTCGGGGCCGGGGTATGTGTGGATTGGGGCGCTCGTCCTCGTGATTCTGGTCGCGGTGGTCGGGTGGCGAGGGATCAGGCGTATGACGGGGCCAATCGACAACTTGATCCAGGCGGCGCGCCGCATCGAGAAGGGCGATTACTCAGCGAGCGTGCCGGAGTATGGACCGCCGGAGATGCGCTCGGTCGCGCGCGCGTTCAACGCGATGTCCGCGAGGCTCAAGCTGACCGACGAGCAAAGACGGAGCTTTCTCGCCGACGTCGCGCACGAGCTGCGCACGCCACTGTCGATCATCCGCGGGCAGGCGGAGGGCATCGCCGACGGCCTGTATCCGGGCGATACAGAACACCTCGAGCCGATCCTCGACGCGACCCGCAGCCTTGAGGTGCTTGTCGAGGATCTGCGAACCCTGGTGCTGACCGATGCCGGCAGCCTCGTCCTCAACCGTGAGCCGGTCGATCCGACAGCTCTCGTCCATGACGTGCTGGCTTCGTTCAAGGCGCAGTCGGAGGCATCCGAGGTGAACCTGGCGGGGGACCTGGATTACGGCATCCCGATGGTGGACGTCGACCCCGCCCGCATGCGCAGCGCACTGGCCAATGTCATTTCCAACGCCATCCGCCACACGCCACCCGGCGGATCGGTTCGCGTGGGAGTCCAATCCGCGGGCGATCAGGTTGTGATCAGCATCACCGACACCGGCGACGGCATCCCCGCCAAGCTGTTGCCGCATGTTTTCGAGCGTTTTGTCAAGACGCCTACCTCCACCGGATCCGGCCTCGGCCTCGCCATCGTGCACGACATCGTGACGGCACATGGCGGAACGATCGAGATCGAGAGCACCCAAGGCGTAGGAACGGCAGTCCGAATCACCCTCGAGGCGGCGCCTGGCCCGACTGATTGATGCCGCCGGTGAAGTTCACCGGCCAGTCAAGTCAGGCACTATTAACTCCGGCGCAGCATTCAAGAGTGAGTTCGTATTTGGCGTGAGCCCGAAGTTGCTGATATTGTTACGCCGCTATTCAGAGTATGACGAGGTGATAACAATGCGACGCACTGTTCTATCGGTCAGCCTTGCAGCCCTCGTTGTCCTCATCTGGCCGGCAACAGCGTTCGCCGCCACCGACCCCGGACTCCGCACCGCCGGCAATTTCGCCGTCCTCTCCGGGACCCCGAACATCACCAACACCGGCCCCACCTGGATTTCGGGCGAAGTTGGAATCTCACCAGGCTGCGCAGTCACAGGCTTCCCGCCCGGGGTATCAGGCGTTCAACACAAATGCGACGCCGTGGCTCTCACCGCCAAGACCGACCTGACTGCCGCCTACACCCGGGCGGCCAACGCGCCCTGCCCTGGGACTAACAACTTATCAGGCGTGGACCTCGGGAGCCATACGCTGGTTCCCGGCGTCTACTGCCAGACCACCGCTCCGCCGATGACCAAAACACTCACCCTCAACGGCTCGGGGGTTTACATATTCCAGATCGGCAGCACGCTGACCGCGGCCACAGGTGCGCGCGTCGTCCTGATCGGGGGCGCTCAGCCCTGCGACATCTTCTGGCAGGTGTCCAGCTCAGCCACCCTCTTCACCAACACCTCTTTTGTGGGCAACATCATGGCCCTGACCTCGATCACCATGCAGACAGGCGCGACGCTCGAAGGCAGAGCCCTGGCCCGCAACGGCGCGGTGACCTTGGACACCAACCGCATCATCCAGCCGGGCGGCTGCGGGTACGCGGCGCCAGCAGTAGGCTCCCCGCCGGTCGGGAACGTCCTGCCGGCTTCGCTCGGGTTCTCACTATCGATCCCATCTACCGGTGTCCCGCTTGAGCTGCAGGGAGACCAGTTTCCCTGGCTGCTCGTACTTGGCGCCGGCAGCGGTCTCGGCGCGATGGCGTTGGTCGTGAGCAGGGCAAGGCGCCGCCGCCGCACGACGTAGCCAGGCAGGTGAGGACGTGGCCGGCAACGGTCGGCCACGCGGAGGCAGTCGCTAGGATGGGATCTGCAGTGGCAGATCGCGCAGATGCAATGGTCCGGACGCGGCCCACAACGCTCAAACGCGTCGCCTTGCCTACTGCGCTCTTGGGCGAGATCGTGCTGGTCGCATTGCTGGCGGTCACCGTCGCTACCTCGTGGCGCGACGGCTTTCCCACTGACCAGCTCCCTGACCTGGTGGCGCCTATAACGGCCGGCTCGACACAGGTCACCGGCAACAATCTCTCAGGCAAGCCGGATTGGTGGGGATCAAAGCCTGTCGTCCACTCCGCTCCTGCCGCTCAGCCATACATGCCGTCCGCTCCGCCAGTGCAGCTGCTCATCCCGCTTCTCGACGTACACCGAGCCGTGGAGATGGTCGGCGTTGATCAGTTCGGAACTTTGCAGCTCCCGGTGAATGCCTGGAATGCAGGCTGGTACCGATGGGGTCCCGTGCCGGGGGCGCCAGGCGATGCAGTGATTGAAGGCCACGCCGGGTATCCGAAGCACCCGATGATCTTCGGCAAACTGGCCACGCTCCAGCCTGGGGCCAAGATCGTGGTGGTGCTCGCTGACGGCACCCGACAGCTCTTCATCGTGGCTTCGATGACAAGCGTGCCCGCCGGTACGACCCCAGCCGGGCTTGGCTCGTTTTCCGGAAGGGCCCGGCTCACGCTCGTGACCTGCACCGGGCATTTCGACAAAAAGAACTTCTGGTATTCAGATCGATTGCTGCTGCAAGCGACTTATGCCGGATTGGCCTGAGTCTGCCGCAGCGGCAAACGCTGCCGGGGAAGTTGCTGACTTTGTTACGGGCTGAGAGCGATCCTACCCGATATAGAGATGAGTAACTAAAATGGCAATCCAGCAGCCGGCTTCCGCACCCGCTTCGGCTCCCGCTTCGGCTCCCGTTTCCGCTCCGGTCGAGCGCGCCTCGATGACCGAACAGAGCGGCTATAACTTTCGCGCCGCCGCAGTCGTGTGGTTCGTGGTCGGCATCGTCGAGATCTTGATCGCCGCCCGATTCCTGGGCAAGCTGTTCGGCGCTTCGGCGCACTCGGCCTTCGTCAACTTCATCTACCAGGTGAGCGGGCCAGTGGTCGCTCCATTCACCGGGATCTTCGGCAACACTGGCTCGAGGACAAACACCTTCGAGACGGCATCGCTCGTCGCGCTCGTCGTGTACGCAGTGATCGGATGGGGCCTCGTCGTCCTGATCCGGATCGTCACCGCGCCGAAAGGTACGAAGCCCGTTTCCTCGTGACCGATTTCAGGTCATGGCCGAAGAAATGGAACGACGCGTCGCTTGGCGACTACGTCACGCTCCCTGAGTTCAAGCAGTCCGGCGGTCAGTGGTCGTTGCTCGGCATGCTGGCCCTCGGGCTTGTCGCCGGGGCAGCGATCGGTGGCTATGCGGTGTCCCAGCGGGCCGAAATGAAGCGTCTCGCCAAGCGCGTCCATCGCCTCGGCGATGAGCTGGCCGAGGCGGCCGGCGACCAGGCTAACGAGCCCGCCGCGACAACCCAACGTTCAAACCATCGCCGCAAGTCGACTCTGGAGGTATAGCCGTGGGACTTGGAAGCATCGTCGTCTGGATCATCGTCGGCGCGATCGCGGGTTTCCTCGCCGGCAAGGTGCTGACCGGCAAGGGCCTAGGCCTGATCTGGGACATCGTGGTCGGCATCCTCGGCGCCTTTGTCGGCGGCTGGCTCGCGGGCCTTGCTCATATCTCGGTCACCAACATCGTGGTGCAGATCGTGGTTGCCTTTGTCGGCGCCGTGATCCTGCTGATCATCTTCCGCGCCGTCACCGGTCGCAGCAGGCGGCGAGCTTAAGACACTTGAGTGGCCTCGTGGTTACCCCCCACGGGGCTGTTCTTGTCCTAGGGCGTTAGATCCGGCGCCACCCAGCTCAGGGCCTCCGGTAATGAATAGAACGTGCGAATGATCAGCTAGTCGTGCCCGGGCCGCCGGATGATCTCCTCGCTCGCGAGCGGCCAAGACCGCGCGGTGCCAACACCGTAGCGATACGCAAAAGGCCGGTCGCGATTGCCATCGGGAACCACGTGTCACGAAGAAGCCAGAGCCGATCTTGTCCGGTCACGCCTTCAAGGCGCCGCTTGTCGCTGATCAAAGAGGCCGCGTTGCGTTCCTTGATTGCCGAGAGGAATGGTCTGGCAGCCAGCGCGGAATTCGGCGGTGTTGGCGAAGGCTTTGAACTCAGCGTGTACGCACAGGTGGTCAGGGTTCCAGCGAATCACCAGCCACGGCTTGTCGAGATAAACACCCTCGTCGTACGGGATCCTCACTGGCATGGGCAAGGTACTCCCGCCTCCAATGTCTCGACGCGCGGCATGAGTGGAGCGCGACCGGCGCCGGAGGCGACGGACAGATGAGTAGACGTCTCCCGCGACAGCTAACCCGAACGCAGTGAGAGTTAGATGGAGCGGGAGACGGGGGTTGACCTCCCTGGTACCAAGCACCCCGTTGAATTCGTTTATCGGCTTTGAGGTTGAATTAGAGTCGACCTGATGTTGGTGCGCAAACAGATCCTGGTTCCCGCTGCGCTGGACAAGAAGATCAGGCGGCTTGCACAAAAGAGGGGCATCTCTCAAAGCGCGCTCATCGTTGCCGCGGTGGAGGCATTACTTGACGCCTCAGGTCAGATTGACCACCTCACACCTTTCATCGGCGTCATCAAAGGCGCATCGCCCAGGCTTTCGGAGTCTGTCGACGACATCTACCGCTGACCCTTTGGTCGGCGCACTCGGCTGAACAATCAGGTGGGCGCGACCGTGGTCATCCCCATCGCCGAAGCTGCCTCCGCCATGCGGCTGTCGTACGTGACCACTCGGCGAAGACTGCCTCCAAGCTGGCGCATCGTGGCGATGTGAATCGCATCCAGCGAGCGAAGTTGGGCTGGCAGCAGCGTCCCCGCATCGAGGAGGATCCGATCACTGACCCGAATCAGCTCAACGCGGTTCAGCACCTCATGGCCCCTATGCACCGCCGCCGGACCCAGGGGTAACAGCGCTCTAGAGACCTCGGTCCGCGCGAGGGCGCTCACGACGACCGGTGCCCGGCGTCGCAGGTAACGCCGGAGAGCGGATGACTCTTTCTCAGCGACCGCGAGCTTCACGATCGCGGACGAGTCCAGGTAGATCGCGCGCTCAGCGTTCATGGCGCCGCAGCCGTGCCAGTATCACCGAAGGCGATTCCTTTCCGGCCGGCAGCGGCAAGGGCTCTGGGAGGTCGGTGAGGCTGCCGGCGGCAGGCATCACCTCGCCAGCAGCTCGGAGCTGCTCTAATGGTCCAGCTTCGGGCAGCGGGGCGAGCACAGCGACCGGCCGCCCGCGATCTGTTACCTCGATGGTTTCACCGGCCTCCACGCGGCGCAGCAGTTCGCTGGCACGCTGGCGCAGCTCACGAACCCCTACTGTTGCCATGTGCTATTTGTAGCACAAGATTAGGTGGAGCGGGAGACGGGGATTGACGCCCCCAGTACCAATCACTCGGTTGAGTTCACTTACCGACTCGCGTAGGGCGCATGCGGCCGGCACCTGAGCTGTTGACGGAGGAAATGTTGCTGGGGCGTGGTTTCCGTAACGCGAACCCCAGCATCATCGTGGCCGGCGTCCCAATTCGCCTCAAGCATTTGGCGGCCCGAAGGACGCCTTCGCGCCCGGATGGTAAGTAGACTTGGCCACGCCGATTGAAAAGGGCTTCATCTTGGCTCAAGAACCCAGCGGCCTGGGCGTGGATTTCGGCGCCCTTCTTTGCCTTGCTCGCCGTTTGGATCGGTCTCAGCCATGGACCATGGATTGTCCTATTCGCCGCTATCGCCCTCGCCTGGGCTCTCCTCGTGTGGCTCGTCTTTCTTCCGTCGTGGCAGAACAGGCAGCCATTCGCGCAGAAATTCAAGCCTAGGGTCGATCCGAGCGAGCTCCCTGTTGCCCTGTGGACGTCCGTCGGCGGGGTACGGCTTCCGCTTGATCTTGGAGGTCTCAATGCCAGCTGGCCTCTGGCCCGATTCAGCGTCGACGTAACCGGGATTAGCGTCAGGTCATCAACAGGCTTACCGTTCTTTCCACCGCTCCACTTTGCTTGGAGTGACGTGTCGAGAATCGAGGCCGTTAGCCGTCGCGCGTTTCGCGTCCGACTGAAAAGCCCTCATGGTGCGATTCTCGCCTTCGCCGTCAATAACCGAGATCGTGTCCTGGACGTTGCTGATGCGAACGGGATAGAGGTCGAACGTAGCCCTCAACCGTCCAACTGGTGGTCGCCCGGCGACTAGCAGGCCTTGGCAACAGCAGTCGGCGACTTCGGTTCGCGTTATGGAAAGGATGCCGAATTGAACTGGCCCGCCGTGGACTCGAACCACGTACCTCCGCGTTAATCGGCCTTGAGCGGTCTGCTACTGAGAGTGGGACGCTCCACGAAACTGCCGGTGTTATCGGGCTTGGTCTTGGTCCGCCTCGTGGTCGCTAGAGTAGTGCAATTCGGCTACATCCTGACCTGACGTTCCAGTTGCGCGATAGCAGAAAACAGGCGAAAGTTGACCCGGAGCTCCTGTCCCGAGTTCGTGTGAATTTTGGCCGACTCGGATGGCGGACCGAGCGAACCGGAGACTTGAAATAGCAGGGCATTCGGTCCGGCGAGCGTCACGTCATAGTCTCCAGGCGCGAGGGTAACCGCAAAGGCTCCGGATGAGTCGGTTACCGCCGTAGCCGTCTGAGTTGAAGCTCCCGCGAAGATGATCCTAATACCCGGTACTAGACGATCAGGACAAGTACCAAGCGGACACGTTGGGCCCGTCGCGACCAAACCGCTGACTCGCGCATTAGTGGGGGTTGTGTTTGTACACGCGCCCAGCAAGAGCCCGAGAGCAGCTAGCACTAAAACAGACCGCCGCTTCACATCGTTCATTTTGACTCCGCTTCCCTAACGAGCCCCGGGACCAGCAGGTAACGCGAGACGTTGAGCGGGGAAAAATCTGTTCGACCTGGCCTAGGAGGTTGTCCAGATAGGCGACCACTTCTCCCCAGTCGGGGTTATTGATCAGCGGGGCGCGCTTCTTCCGGTGGTGTATGGCCTCGCGATCTCGGCGAAGATCCTCTGCCAATGACTCAGATTCTGTTCTTGTTACGCGCCCGACTGATCAGGGCAGCGCACTATGCGCAGTCGCGACCGCTTGGAAAGAGCTTTTCACCTCCGGTCCAGCATCAGCGGAGCCGCGGGGCTTTGGGAATCACCTGCGAGCCCAGTGGGCCGAATTGAGGCGTGGAGCAATCTCGGGCTCAGAATGAAGTTGCCGTGCTGTGGGTAAACCTAGGCTTAGTTGGCCTGATCGTCGCGGCGACCATTGGTCTGATCTCGATCCGGGCGCCGCAGCTCGTTCCAGCCGGAAGAATCTTCGCCACTCTCGCTCTCCAGATCAGCGGTGTGCTGGTGGTCACTTGGTTTCTTGTAGCGCGAGGTCAGACGCAGGCAGCGTCGCTGCCTCCCCCTCCAGCGGCGGAGACCGCGATCTGGACAAGCGTTGCGGGTCCAGCTATCGCCTCGCTCGAGCTGGTCGTGGTCTCGGTGGTTCTGGGCACCTGCGTTGGAACCGCTGCTGCCGCGGTGGTGGCGTGGTCGCGGTCGTCGTGGCTTGAGCTGCTGGTCGGAGTTGGCAGCCTGGTCTGGATCATCCCCACCTTCTTGCTTGCGATTCTGATCCAAGACTTGCAGTCGACCATCTACGGCCTCACTGGCACCAGGGTGTCCGGCGGTTATGGCACTGCGAGCGTCGGACAACTCCTATGGTGCGCGGCCGTGCTTTCGATCCGACCTGCGGCCTACGCCTTTCGGCAAGGCAATCTGCTCATCTCCGACCAATCCCGCGCAAACCACGTTCGGACTGCTTTTGCCAAAGGTCTGCCATGGCGCACTATCGTCGCTCGCCACATAATCCGGCCGACAGCCTCAGGCTTGGTACAAACAACAGCGAGTTCGATTCGACTGATGTTCGGGTCGCTCCCGCTGGTCGAGTTCTTCTTCGCGTATCCGGGTCTTGGTCAGCTCTTACTGTTATCTCTCGGCGTTAACTACGGCACTTCGACACAACCTCCCAACCCTTCCGTGGCGATCGCGTCGGCAGTTTTGCTCGCGTGCATGCTGGCCGTGGTCGAAGCGCTGGCCAGGGTGCTCACTGTGCAATTCGACCCACGCCTTGCCGAGGCTGCAGCGTGAGGAACGGCCGTATTCGTCGCCTATTGCTCCTGGCCTTAGCGACCGCTCTGCTGGCGACTCTTGCAGCGCTGGTTGTAATCGGCCTGAGGATTCCGGATGTCTGGGCCACCCAAGTTTGGGCGGGTGGCTTTATTCACGGGACGGTGGCTCTGCCTCCTTTTCCTGCTTTCACTACCGTCGATGTCTTTTCTTCCGATAACACGCCAATCCATGGCTCGCATTTCTACCTGTTCGGTTCAGATGCTGGCGGCCGAGATCTACTTGCGGTGACAGGGCGAGCGGTGGTGCCTTCACTGGAGCTCGTCATTCTCGCCCTGATTGGACGCATGGTCCTGGGCATAGGCGCCGGCTTCCTGATCGCCTCCGGGACCGAGCCGCTGAGAACCATCGCCAGGTCGGCCGGCGGGTGGATCGCCGGATTCCCGTACCTAGCCCTGGCAGTCCTGGTCATCCAATCGTTCACGGGTGGACCTAGCACTGTGGCCGTTCCGGGGCCGACGCGCTTGCTAGCTTTTGTCGTAGCAATCGCGGTTGTGGGCTGGCGCGACATTGCGGAGCTCGTGGCCTCAAGAATGCAGTGGGTCAACGCTCAGGAGTTTGCTCTCGGGGCTCGCGCAGTCGGCTCGAGCGGCTTGGGCTTCTTTCGCAGGCACACCTGGCCTTACCTCCGCCAGGCGCTGACGGTCGAGCTTTCGTTCCAGGCCAGTGCTGTCCTTGTTCTGCTGGCTGAGCTTGGATTCCTCCAGTACTACCTTGGTGGATTCACGCAACTGTTTGAGCAGGGATCGGTGCCGTCTTTCCAACTGGCCACCCAGCCGGAGCTCGGCCAGATGATGTCAGATGTTCGGCTGTACCTGTTGAGGCAGGAGCTCTTGCCCGCCTTGGTGCCGGCGCTGACCCTCGCCCTGGCTGCCCTTTCGTTCGAACTTCTGGGCCGAGCGCTGCGCGGCAGGACGGACTTTCGCACATGAAACCCGCTGCCGGTGCTCTCCTCTTCATGGCGTCCACTCTGTCCGCCTGCAACCTAAGTTTTGGCACCGTCGGCACCTGGTCGACTGAAGCGGCGCCACCCACCTCGCTCCAGGGGACCAGCTCAGTGGTCATGCCCAACGGCGAGGTCGTATTCCTGGGCGGTTTCGACTCGCGAACAGGACAGCCGCTCAACCAAGTGCTCCGGTTTGATCCCAAGGACAGTCGATGGAGTCAGGGTGCCCCTATGCCCGGCGAGGAGATCGGATATTCGATTGCGGCGCTGCCGAATGGCTTGCTTCTAGCAGCGGGCGGCGGAGGGGCTGGCGGTGGGGTGAGCGTCCTCCCGGTTGCGGGCGGCGGAGGCACCGGAGGTGGGAGTGGCCTCCTGGCCACCACCTGGCTCTACAGCCCGCAGCTCAATACATGGAAGAAAGCTGGCGACTTGCATGTCGCGCGTTCTGAGGCCGCCGCGGTCTTACTGACAGACGGCCGGGTGCTGATCGCCGGAGGCTCCGTGCCTCTCGCAACTCCAATTCAACTCCCTGACGGGAGCACCGACTTATTTGGGTTCAGCACG
Organism: Candidatus Micrarchaeaceae archaeon; assembly: GCA_035534555.1. Taxonomy (GTDB): domain Bacteria; phylum Chloroflexota; class Dormibacteria; order Dormibacterales; family Dormibacteraceae; genus Palsa-872. The sequence goes on along the minus strand of DATLRQ010000088.1, from coordinate 1,633 downwards.
AGCGCCGAGATCTTCGACGCACAAACCAACTCGTGGAGCCTGGTTGGCTCGATGCATGTTGCGCGCGGCGGCGTGGCCTTGGTGGCGTTGCCACACGGAATGGCGCTGGCTGCGGGCGGATGTGCTTTCGCGAACCAGGGAATCGTCGCCGGAGGTGCCCTCACCAGTTCCGAGGTATTCGACCCAGCCACCAACGCCTGGACCGTCACGACTCCGCTGCCGGAACCGCGATGCGACGCAACCGGCCTTCTTATGCGCGATGGACGTGCGCTGCTAACGGGTGGTTCGGTGTCCAGCTTCCTGGGAGGGTCTGTCACAAACGCACTTCTTTACGACGAGCAGAAGCACGCTTGGACCGCCGCAGGGTCCACAGTTCCGGGGGGTTCGGCTCCGATTCTTCTTGCCGATGGGTTGGTCTTCGTTGCCGCTGAGCAGGCCGGTCAGATGGTGGGCAACGTCACGTCACTGGTTGTGGGTGGCCAAGTATTTGACCCAGGTGTCGGTGATTGGAGATTTGCCACCAGCAGTTCGGTGCTGGTGTCAAGCCGGTCGGGCCAGGCCGAGGCGCCCACGGTCGTAGCCAAATCCGATGGCACGGCCACTGTTCTACTCGAAACGGCAGGCCTTGTATTCATCTTCAATCCTGCGGGCGTTCCACCACCTGTCCTGATCCTGGACAGTTCGGGCCTCGCGTTGGTCTTGGCTGGCCTTGCAGCTGCACTTTGCTTGTGGTTGGCAAGCCATTACGTCGTCGGTCGAGTGCATCGCGGCGCTGGACTTCGGTCAGAGAGCTGAACCCGAAACGGATAGGCGGTCATCAGGAGGACCCGCACATCAGTCCGACTTCGAAGGCGACTGGGGACGCGGAGGCCCTTCCACCTGCCCGAGCCTGAGTCCGCGTCGGCGGCTCTCAAAATCGCTTCTAAGGTGGGGCGATTCAGCCGATAGAAGAGCCCCGGGTGACCCAGGCCTTCCTCAAGATGAAGAAGTTCGATCTCGCCGATTTGTAGCGCGCATACGCGAGTGCGTGACCCGCTCGCCCTTTGGCTGCGAAGCGGGTGTGGGTTTCGAAATGACCATCAGTGGCGCCCTACCTCTTCCCCACCCCGCTGCAGGAACGCCATCCGCGAGCAAATCGCCGCACCCTGATCGATCCGATCCCGACCGTGCTGAGCCAGGTCACTGCCGCATGCCCCGTATTTCTTTAAGGATCCTCCTATAGAAATCAAGAGGCATTTTGAAGATGGGTAGTCATGCCGCGTTGGCCTCGACCTGCTCGACGCGAGGCGTCGTGATGACGCGGTAGATCTCACGCGCGATGTACCGCTTGAGACAGCGGATCACATCAGCTTTCGACTTGCCCTCAGCTCGGCGCCTGGCCATGTACTCCTTGGTCGGCTGGTGGTAAGTGAGCCGGACCATCACGACGCGATGAAGTGCGGCATTGGCCTGACGGTCGCCACCTCGATTGAGGCGATGACGCTGGACCAGCCCTGAAGAGGCTTGAATCGGTGAGGAGCCACAGAGCATTGAAAACGCGGCCTCTGAGCGAAGCCGGGAACCGCCGTTGCCGGCAGTCAGTAGCAGCGCGGAGGCGACATCCTGACCCACGCCCGGCAGCTCGGTCAGCTGC
>DATLRQ010000087.1:0-4209 GCA_035534555.1 Candidatus Micrarchaeaceae archaeon | reverse complement strand
ATCAGCAACGACGCCTTGAGCAGCCGCTCGGGGGCGATGCTCGCCGGCCCACACGCGAGTACATGGCGGCAAAGTCGGCGTCCAGCTCGGCGAGCGCCCGATCGACGATCACCTTGATGCGCCGGATCGGGTGATCCGCGGGGACCAGTTCGTCGGGCGTGAGCGTGGAGAGGATCTCCATCTGGTCGCTGGTGTTGCCACGCATGTGCGATCTCCTGCTGGCACGCGTTCCCAGCAAGACTCTCACACCGCTGTTTAAACTGACAAGGGGTATTTCATCACCCGCTGGTTTCAACCAGTGATCGCAACGGGGTGATCTGATCTGGCGGATGGCCGCCAGGAGGATGCCCAGTGACGAAGACGAGGTTGAGCCTGCAGGAGCGAGAGGAGATCTCGCTAGGGCTGTGCCGGGGTGGGACGCTGCGCCAGATCGCTCGCCAGCTCGGACGGCATGCATCCACAGTGAGCCGCGAGGTTCGGGGCGGCGGCAGTACGACGGACTACCGCGCAGTGCATGCAGCAGACCGTGCTCGACTGCGTCGGCGGAGACCCAAACTACGAAAGCTTGCTGAGGGGACACCGCTCGTCGCCCACGTCTGCAAAGGCATGGCGATGGGCTGGTCTCCGCAGCAAGTCGCTGCGAGGATGCACATCGAGTATCCGGATGATCTGGCCATGCGCGTATCCCACGAGACGATCTACACCTGGTTCTACCTCCTCCCGAAGGGGGAGTTGAAGCGGGCCCTCATGGCCGGGATGCGGCAAGCCAAGGACCGTCGTGGGGTGGAACGCCGCGGTCACTACGGCCGTCACCGCATTGCCGACATGGTGAGCATTGACGAGCGCCCCGCTGAGGTGGCTGACCGCAGAGTTCCCGGTCACTGGGAAGGTGATCTCATGATTGGCCAGGGCGCGCATTCAGCAGTCGGGACGCTCGTCGAGCGGACGACACGATTCACGATGCTGGTGCCGCTCCCTCACGGACGCGCCGCAGAGACCACACGCTTGGCGATCGCGGAGACCATCACCACGCTTCCCGCGGCACTCCGTCACACGCTCACCTGGGATCAGGGCACCGAACTCGCGCAGCATCGACAGTTCTCCATCGACACCGGCGTCGCCGTCTACTTTGCCCACCACCGATCGCCCTGGGAGCGAGGAACCAACGAGAACACCAACGGCCTTCTCCGCCAGTACCTCCCCAAGCAATCGGTGATGCCCCATGACACAGCCACACTTCAGGCCGTCGCCGCGACCCTCAACGGCCGGCCCCGACGTACACTCGGTTGGCGAACACCAGCTGAGGCTTTCAGCCAGCTCCTCGAGAGCCCTGTTGCACCGACTGGTTGAAACCAGCTAGTGTTGTCCGGCCATCCTGAGCGGCAGGTGATCGAAAGTGACCGAATCCAGCTATGAGCAACTTGCGCGCCTATTGGTGAGTCGCCCAGGCGTGACCGCCGGCAAGATGTTCGGAATGCCAACGCTGAAGATCGGGAGCAAGGCGTTCGCGGGGAGCATCGACGGTGACATGGTGTTCAAGCTGTCCGGGAAGGCTCACGCTCAGGCCCTCGGGATTCCTGGCGAGCACCTGTTCGACCCGATGGGCGGACGTCCGATGAAGGAGTGGGTCGTGGTGCCGGCCCCCCAGGCTGCCCGGTGGGCTGACCTCGCCGACGCGGCGATGGAGTACTGCTCGGCCGGTTGACGTTCAGCCGCTGCGAGACCCCCGGAAACTCGCAGCATCCGGCACTCATTCGTGGTGATCCGGTGTAGCCACGTGCGCACCGTCGCCTCGCCCCGGAACGCAGCGATGTGCTCGGCCGCCTTCACGAGCGACGACTGGGCGACGTCCTCGGCGTCCTCGCGATGGCCGCACAGCTGCCATCGCGTGTCGCGTGAGCATGGCCTGCAACCGCATCGCACCCGCGGCTTCAAATACAGCACCGATCCCGAACTTGAGGCCAAGGTCACTGACGTCATCGGCCTCTATCTGCATCCACCCGAGAAGGCGCTGGTGCTGTGTGGTACACCAGCCTAGACCCGGGACCGTAGGAGAGGGTCAAGACCACGGTGATTACCCTTGACTCTGTACCTAAGTACAAGGTTTAGGCTTGCGCTATGAGAACCAGTCAGGTGGCCACCGAAGCAGGGGTGAACGCGCAAACGCTGCGGTACTACGAGCGTCGGGGCCTGCTGCCCGAGCCTCTCAGAAGCGAGTCCGGATATCGGGCCTACGCATCGGACTCCGTGGCGACGGTGCGGTTCATCAAAGAGGCTCAGAAGCTCGGCTTCACCCTGAGCGAAGTGGAGACGCTCCTCCATCTCGGGCAGGGTGGACCAGCGGACTGCGATGCCGCCCGGGCACTCGCAACCGACAAGCTCCTCGACCTCGAAGCGAGGATCGACAGCCTCACCACCATGCATACCTCCCTTGAGCAACTCATCGCCACCTGCGAGCGTCCAAGCCGCGACCGGGTCTGTCCCCTGATCGCTGCATTGGGCGGGTCGACGGTATGACGGTCGAGCTCCTGCACCTTCCAGGGTGCCCGCACCTCGACGCCACCCGTCAATTGGTGTTCGACTGTCTCGACGCCCTCGGACTTCCACGGACGGCAGTTGTGGAGCAGTCTGGTCCGTTCCCCTCGCCATCCATCCTCGTCAATGGGGCCGACGTGATGGGTGCGCCCGATGTCCTCGGAGCGGCTTGCCGGCTCGACGTACCCACGCGTGAACGGCTTCTTATGGCGCTACGGCCACTGGCGACAAACGGTGGACGGACGGCCTCGTGAAAGACGGGAAGGCTGCATGACACTGGACGAGCAACTGAGAGCCGCCCTGCCGTCCCTTGGACTCCCCGATGAGCGCTGTGGACCGAACCGCGGATCTCAGCTCCACGTCGCTGATCGGGAGCTGTATCGGTGGATCCTTCGATCGTTCGCTGCCGGCCACGTCCCGTCAATTGGTGATGTGGCCTTAGCGGCCCGTGAAGGTGGCGTCGACGACGTGGAGCACGCTCTCGGCGCGATGGTCGAGCACGACCTCATCCAGAGGACCGACTCGGGCGAGATCGGGTGCGCATACCCGTTCTCGACGAACCCCACCAACCATGTGGTCACACTCGACAACGGCCTTCGTCTCTATGCCATGTGTGCCGTGGACGCGCTCGGAATCCCGAGCATGCTGAGGACCAGCGCGCTCATTACAACGACTGATCCGATCACAGGTGCACGTATCGCCATCACGGTGGACAGCGACGGCGCTGCACGCTCTGCACCGACGGCGGCCGTTGTCCTCTGTGCTGTCGCAGCCGGCCCGGGTCCGCTGTCTGCCATCTGTTGTCCACTCGTGAACACCTACGAGTCGGAGGTGACCGCCAGCGCATTTCTGGCAGCGCACGCGGAGCTGCAGGGTCCTATTCTCACCATTCCAGACGCTGTGGCCTGCGGAGATATGGTGTTTGGGGGCGTTCTCGGCTGAGCTCAGCCGCTTCTGTCGCTGAGCCCTGTGGTTCTGAAAGCCGGCCTTGACATCCAAAGTCCGTAAGCATTACCTTACGGTGCGTGACGGCTGACCAACTTGCCGCCTGGTCTGCCCTCGGTGACCGCACCAGGCGCACCATCTTCGAGCGGCTGACCATCCGGCCATACGCGGTCGGCGAGCTCGCCAAAGGCCTTCCAGTGAGCCGGCCGGCCGTGTCACAGCACCTCCGGGTGCTCAAGGACGCGGGGCTGGTGCTTGACGAGCCCGTCGGTAACCGCCGGGTCTACTCGATCAATCCAGACGGTCTCAGCGAGCTGCGTGCAGAGCTCGACCGCTTTTGGACCAGCGCCCTGACTGCCTACAAGGCCGCCGTCGAACAACCCGAGGAGGAGGTGACATGACCACACCAGCAGCGCCAACGTCCGTCCGTCATGAGGTCGTCGTCGAGGCACCGATCGAGCGCGCGTTCTCGGTGTTCACCAAGGGCTTCGGCAGTTTCAAGCCGCCCGAGCACAACATGCTTGGCGTCGATATCTCCGAGACGGTCTTCGAGCTGCGCGAAGGCGGCTCCGTCTACGACAAAGGTGTCGACGGCAGCGAGTGTCGCTGGGCTCGCGTACTCGCATACGACCCGCCCAACCGAGTCGTGATCAGCTGGGATATCAGCCCGCAATGGCAGATCGAGACTGATCCTGCGAAAACCAGCGAGGTCGATGTGCGATTCATCGC
>DATLRQ010000086.1:0-6186 GCA_035534555.1 Candidatus Micrarchaeaceae archaeon | reverse complement strand
GGACCTGCGGGAGATCCTCGCCCGCGAGCTCGAGAAGGTCGGGATCAAGGCCGAGATCACCGGCAGGCCGAAGCACATCTACTCCGTATGGCAGAAGATGACCAGGGAGAACAAAGACTTCTCCGAGATCTACGACCTGTCAGCCATCCGCGTCCAGGTCGAGTCGGTCCGCGACTGCTACGGGGTGCTGGGCGTCGTTCACTCGCTGTGGAAGCCGATGCCGGGCAGGTTCAAGGACTACATCGCGATGCCGAAATCCAACGGATACCAGTCGCTGCACACGACTGTCATCACACATACGGGTGAGCCGATCGAGATCCAGATCCGCACGCATGAGATGCACCGCGTGGCCGAGTTCGGGGTTGCCGCCCACTGGACCTACAAGGAGAAAGGGGGCAAGGATTCGAGCTTCGACCAGAAGCTCTCCTGGCTGCGCAGCCTCCTCGAATGGCAGAACGAGGTGGGGGACGCCGAGTCATTCCTCGACACCGTCAAGGTCGACCTGTTCCAGGACGAGGTGTACGTATTTACGCCCAAGGGCGACGTCCTCAATCTGCCGGCGGACTCGACCCCTGTGGATTTCGCCTATCGCATCCACACGGAGGTCGGCCACCACTGCATCGGCGCCAAGGTCAACGGACGCATGGTCCCGCTCGACTACGCGCTCCAGAACGGCGAGATCGTCGAGATTCTTACTTCGAAGGGGCCGCATGGCCCGAGCCGCGACTGGCTCAACTTCGTCAAGAGCGCGTCGGCCAAGGAGCGCATCCGCAAGTGGTTCAAAGGCCAGCGGCGCGAAGAGAACGTGGCCAAGGGACGAGACCTGCTCGACAAGGAGCTGCACCGCATGCACCGGGTGAACCTGGCCGACCTGCCCGAATCAAAGCTTCTCGAGATCGCGACGATGCACAAGCTGAACACGACAGACGACTTCCTGGCGGCCATCGGTTACGGTGACCTGTCGCCGCACGCAGTCGTGATGCGCATGGCCCCGAGCCTCGATGCGCCGGGGGGCGACCTGCGGGCGATTCCCCTCGTTCCCAACGTCCATCCGACGCCGCGCGTCCTGGTGCATGGAGAGAAGGGTGTCCTGACGAAGATCGCGCCCTGCTGCCAGCCGGTGCCGGGCGACGCGATAGTCGGCTACACGACGCGCGGCAAGGGCGTGACCGTGCACCGGGCTGACTGCATCAACGCGGTCAACGCGCAGGACGCCGCGCGCGTCGTGCCGGTCGACTGGGATGCGGAAGCGACGCACCTTTACCCCGTCGCGATCAAGATCGAAGCCTGGGACCGCCAGGGGCTGCTGCGCGACATCGCGACGGTCGTGGCCGAGAATCGAGTCAACATGTCGGCGCTCGAGGTTCACGTCTACGACGACAAGACCGCTGTGGTGTCGGCCACGGTCGAGATCGATTCGTTGGCTCAACTCTCACGGCTGATGGAGAAGCTAGAAGGAGTCCGAGACGTGCACACCGTGGCCCGCGAAGCATCGTGACGCTGCACGTAGAGCTCACGGCCGACGGGCGGTTCGGGACCAACTCATATCTCGTCGAGGACGACGCGACCAATGACGCGGTGGTGATCGACGCCAACCTGGAACCGGACCTGATGGTTGAGCTGGTACGCCGGCGCCACGCGAATGTGAAGGCGATCCTGCTCACCCATACCGACCTCGACCACATCGCCGGGCTGCACGAGCTGCGCGAGGCGTTCGGTCCGGTGCCGGTCGCGGTCCACGATGCGGAGCGAGCCGTGCTGGCCGAAGGCAAACCGCTGCGCCGGGAGTTCGGGCCGATCGCGACCAAGGTAGACAACGTAGTCAGCCTGGTCGACGGCGAGACTTTCCGCGCCGGCTCACTCGCGTTCGAGGTGCTGCACACTCCCGGCCACAGCCCGGGTGGAGTGACCTTGAAGATTGGAGACTGTCTGTTCACCGGCGACGCGCTGTTCGCGGGGTCGGTGGGGCGCTCGGACTTCGCCAATTCGGACGGGGCGGCGCTGCTCGAGGGAATCCGCACCCGGCTGCTGTCGCTGCCTGACGACCTTCTCGTCTATAGCGGCCATGGACCGGCGACCACGATCGGACGCGAGCGGCGGACGAACCCCTTTCTGGCCTAGGTCGGCGTCAGCAGTGGCCGATCGTCAGGACGACGATGAGGGCCGGGCCGAGAAGGACCAGCCACAGCGTGGGGAAGACGCAGCCGACCGTCGGCAGGAGGATCTTCAACGAGGCTTGCGACGCATCCGTCCTGATCTTCAGCCGCCGCTTGACGCGCATCTGCGCCGAATGCGCCGTGATGGTCCGCGCGATCGGCACGCCGGTGCGCTCGGCATGAAGGATGCCCTTGATCAGCGAGGTGAAGTCGTCGATGCCAGTCAGTTCGGCCATCTCCTGCAGCGCCTCGGCGCGGGGGCGCCCGAGCTCGATCTCGTGAAGTGCGCGGGCGACCAGGAGGGTGAGCGGTCCCTCCTGGTGGCGCACCAGCTGCTCCAGGGCGCGGTCCAGACCGAGCCCCGCCTCCATGCTGATGGCGACCACGTCGAGGGCGTTCGGAAGGTTGGCGAGGAGCTCGGCCCGCCGGTCTTTCACGAGCTGGTCAAGCCACAACACGGGGAGGTAGAACCCGAGCGCCACCCCGATCACCAGGGCCAAGCCGATCGCCACAGGCGCGCCGATGAGCACCCCGACACCGGTACCGGCGGCGCCGAGCGCGGCGGCGGATGCGATCCTCAAAGTCTGGACGCCCGCCGGGTCGAGTCCGAGCGGGTTGCCCACGAAGTCGAGCTGGCGGCGGAAGTGTTCCGCCTGTGCGGTGGGTGTGAAACGGGTGACCTGGCGCTCCAGCCAGCGGCGGAGCGGGGCGGTTAGGCGCTCGGTCAGAGGCCTCTCCAACTTGAGGGCGACGGCACTCTGGCCGAGCCCTATTTCCTGCCTGGCCAGGCGCTCGCGGGCGAGCGTTGCGGCGTCGCTTGCCCTTGACGCCACGATGCCGACGGCGAGCAGATATACGCCGAACGCGGCCACCACCCCCAGGACGATCGGAAGGACGCTCATGCGATCGCCGTCAGGCGCCGGATCAAGAAGTTGCCGATGACGAGCAGGACGGCTGCGAGCGCAAGAAGCGCCCAGCCCAGCGGGCTGGTGAACATCGGCCGGAAGTAGTTGGGAGCCACGAGGTAAAGGAACGCGGCGGCGGCGATGGGCAGCAGGGTCACGATGAGCGCGGAAGCGCGTGATTGCGCGGTTGCCGCCAGGACCTCGGCGCGCATCTCGGCCCGCTGCCGCATGGTGTCCGCCAGGGTGATCAGAACGGCCGGCAGGTCGCCTCCGAACGAGTGCTGGATCGTGATCACCATGACCATCAGTCGCAGGTCGTCGCTGCCGATTCGCTTGACCATGTTGTTGAGCGCGCTTTCGATCGATGCGCCAAGCTCGACCTCCCGCCGCGCGAGGCCGAACTCATCAGAAACGGGAGGGCCTGCGTTGTCGGTCACGGAGCTGAGCGCCTGGGTGACCGATTGCCCGGCTTTCATCGAGTTGGCGATCAGCTCCATCGCTCGGGGCAGGCCGGCATCGAAGAGCTGCAGGCGATGCCCGCGACGGTTGTGAAGGTAAAGGGCCGGCGCGACATAACCGATGACGGCCATGACGACGAACGGAAGGCCGACGCCGAACCTCAGAAGACCGACTACCGCGAGGACGGCGGCGCTGGCGGCTTGAAGGATCCTGAACTCGTATGGGCGCAGGTCGAGGTCTGCGCTCGCAAGGTCTCGTGCCAAGGAGCTGCTCCTCTCGCCGCCTGCGATCCACACGGGGGCGCCGGAAGGCTCGAATCGGCGCCGAAGCTGCTCGCGGATGTCGGCTAGTGAGCGATAAGTGATCGTGCTGTTCGGCCCAACCTCGTCAGCGACTCGCTGCGGGGTGACCACGCCGTACACGACCAGGCCCACGCCCAACGCGGCGGCGATCGCGATCAAGAAGACGATGGGCGGCATCAGCGCCTCGAGACGCTCAGGGGGTGGTGAAGTGCCAGCGCGCGTCCACTTCCTTGGGGCCGACTCCGGCCGCCGACGTTAGCTTGGGGCATGAAGGGTCCGGTTGAGACGGCGTGGCGGCGTAGTCGTGGAACGACTCGAGGGTGTATTTCATCGTCGAGTTGTTCAGGAGCCAGAACAGGAACTCGGAATCGCAGCTCGTCATGAGCAGAGTCAGGCTGCTCGTCACGGCAGCCGCCGCTGCGCTCCCTGCTGTGGCCGGTCCGACCCTGATCACGTCCAGGTCGCGAAATACCGTGCGCACGGCCGGAACGCCGGGGCTGGCGCCGAAAACGCCGGTGTTGATCGTGGCGAGCATCGCGATTCGGTCGCCGACCTGTACGTAACCGCCCACGCCGAGCTGCTCACCGGCCGGCACCGTGACGGCCACGTAGCCGGATGGGATTGGGAGGAAAGCCACGTCGCTGTTGCTCAGGAGGTCACCGGAAGGGGCCACTAGGTTCGCGGTCACGGGATATCCCGCCGGGATGTCGACTCGAGCTCCTTTGCCGGCCAGCTGCACGATCGAGGTGAAGGCCCCGGGTGGCTCGGGGCTGTAACTCTTCAGCTCCAGGTCAGACGCCTGGATCACCGTCCTGGCGGTGATGGCGTTCTTGGCCACGACGATCGTCGTCCCGGTGGTGTTGCCCTGGATCAGGGGCAGGCTCGCGAGCAGGGCGGCGGTTCCGAAGGCGATCACAGCGAGCACCGCGCCGACCACGATGTAGAGACGCCCGCGCCTCGGCCGCCCCGCGGAAGGGCTGGTTATCGACATGAATAGGCCGCAAGCCTGCCACGATGCGCCCCCGGAATCAACTCATTCGACAAGAACGGCCTCCAACAGGGCCGTATTGACGCCGTAGTCGCCGCCGATGGCGGTGCCGGCGCCGGCGCCGGCCGAGATCGAAAGGGTTCCGCACTGCACGGTGCCCTGGATCGTCGAGGCTCCGTTGACCGAGTCGGTGCAGGCGCCCGCCCAGAAGACCGAGCCGAGCAGCCAGTGAGTCACCGACGATCCCTTGATGGCGATCTGGCCGGTGCCGCCCGGGGCCTGCCAGATGAGCGTGTTCCAGCACGCGCGGTCTTCTGTCGGGCACCACGAGGTCGCTGCGCAGCTGCTGTCGCCGGTCGGCGCGAGCGAGCACGGGGCCGCAAACCACGTGTAGCCGCCTCCGGAGGCGGAGTCAAGGGGCGCGTTCGGCGGGCAGGCAGAGATCGAGCAGGGGGTCGAGCCGAAAGCGCACGCGCCGGCGCACGCCGCGCCGCCGCCTGCGGCGCAGGTGCCCGACGACAAGCCGGTCGAGTTCACGAACTCGAGCGTCACGTCCTTGGCGAGAAGGGTTGCCCCATTGAGGCAGATACCGCCGCCGCCGGCCAATCCTGAGCCGTTGAAGTAGTAGAACCCCGGGTCGAGCACAGCCCCGCCGGTCACCACACCAGCCGGCTTGAACGTCGCGATCACCCCCGACCACAACGTGGCCACGCTGCTTTTCACCGTCTCACTCGCCACTGCGGCCGGCAGGTCGATGCGGTACTCCGAGCTGAAACCGTTGCCACCGTCATTGGTGAGGGTGTTCCAACCGGCTCCGGGCGTGATGGTCTGCGGCTGGGTGAACGGTCCGACGTCGGTGATCACCAGCTCATTGGCGGTGGTCGTTGCACCGGTGGTGGAAAGGTTCACCGTGGCCTGGTTCGTTCCGACGGCAAGGGTTCCAGCCTGGTCGAGCGCGGACGTGGTGGCCACCCCCGACCACTCGGTCAGCTGACCCACGGCGTCGACCGAAGCCGGGTCGACGCCGAAGTCGAGGTTGTTCAGGCCTCCTGGGTTGCCCTGCAAGTACCAGATTGCCGTATGCGACCCGCCGAGCTGGATCACGTCGCCGGCCAGCTGCCAGCTCGCGTTCGGCGGCACGAACGCCTTCTGTGCCGCGCTGCTCTCAGACCGCAGGACCGCCACCAGGAGGGTGCCGGCGGTGCTGCCCCCGGGCACGGTCAAAGTCAGGACTCTCTTCACCGGCCCCACCTCAGGGCCTTGCTTCAGCTTCGCGATCCCTCCGCTGGCCAGTGGCGCCAGGTCGAGGTAGCTGTAGCAGCTCGGCTCGAAGTGGTAGAAGCCACTGGCATCCTTTTGGGGCGCCGGTCCAAGGC
>DATLRQ010000085.1:0-8538 GCA_035534555.1 Candidatus Micrarchaeaceae archaeon | reverse complement strand
CGCGCTTCCGACGTTCCTCGAACGTTTCTGGTCTTCCTCGGCCAACTTCTGGTCGTTTCAGTACCAGTATTCGATGCTCCCGGCTCCCATCCTCGCGTTCGCGGCGATCGATACCACGGTTCGGATCAAGTCCTGGCTGCGCGGACGGCCCGCGTCGCTCGCGCCGATCGTCCTGGCGGTCGGCGCGCTGGTCGCCGGCACGGTGTTCACCTTCGGACCGATCAGGCCGTTCGACGAGCTGAGCACGTATATCTCGGACAGCCGAGCGGCCCAGATCGAGTCGTGCCTCACCGCGATTCCGGCCAATGCGAGCGTGGCCGCGTCGAACACCCTGGTTCCTCATCTGTCGCATCGCTACGAGATCTATGTGATCACGCAGCGGCAGGACGCCGACTACATCGCGATCGACCCGTCGACCTACAACAGCTTCTATACGGGAGAGGAGAACCAGCTTCGCGACGTAACAAGGACCTCCCTGGCTGATGGTTATGGGGTGGCCTGCGCCAGGGGCCTCACGCTGGTGCTGGCCAGGGGGGCGCCGAGCCAGGCGCTGACCCCGGAGCTGGACCGGTGGCTGGCCGGAGATTGCTCCGGCCGGGCCTGCCTCAGCTAAAGACGACGGCGGTCACAGACCGCTCGCTACCGGGTGGGCCTGGTCGGCCCGCTGCTCGGCGCCGAACCAGCGGAAGAAGACCACCAGCGCCGCCAGCGCCAGCGTCGCTTTGCCCAGGATCATGAGCACGGCCCCCGCGATGGTCTGATCGATGAGCGGAGTAAAACCCGGAATCAACCGCGGGACGTGAACATAGAACTCATAGAAAGGGACGCGCGAGAAGATCAGCACCAGCGCCACGCCATCCTGCGGCAGCGTGGCGAAGAGCATGTACACCAGCCCCATGCCCGGCGACATCTTCCAGTGCGCGTAGGCCGAGGTCGCGCCCAGCAGCGGCCAGTAGAGCACGATGCCGCCGGCGATGAACGTCAGGTGCTCGAAGATGTGCAGCCCTTCGTTGTAGAGCGTCGCATCGTACAGAGCCGGTACGTGCCATCCGACCATGACTGCGCCGGCGATGAGCTGCGCGGGGATTGGTTCGGTGACCGCGCGCAACCCCGGGACCATGACAAGGCGTCCCGCCATTTGCGATGACAGGCCGAGCAGCATCAACGGGGGCGCGACGAACCCGAGCAGGACGTGCTGCAGCATGTGGACGCTGTCCAGGTACTGGTCGCTGATGGTGTCCAACGGGGACTCGAGCGCGACCCAGAGGGTGATCACGCCCAGCGCGAAATAGACCCGGTGGTGGCGCCGTGCATCGCCGGCCCCGCGCGCGAGCCACCCATATCCGATGCAGAGGGCCAGCAGCCCGGCGTACACGGTCGGGTCGAACGGCCAGCCGATCACGCGTCCACCCTACTTTCCCACTGGCGAGGCAGGGCGACCAGGAAGATGAGAAGGACCAGCGCGTGCGCGACCGAGCACCACACGCAAACGGCGCCCAGCCTGACGATCTCCAGGTAGACCAGGAAGACAACCGTGACGAGGCCGACGGCCGACCAGGCCAGCTGCAGCCTCGACCAGAGCGGCGCCGAATGGCTGAGCAGGACCACGGCGGCGAGGGCCGCGCTCACGGCGAACCACAGGATCCCGGCCGCCGACGTCGGTACCGAAGAGCCGGCGACCACCCCGTACGAGCTCGAGAGAACCTGCTCGCAGTTGATTGCCGCATTGACCGGGCAGGCGGGCTGGACGCCCGCGAAGTGGACTGCGGTGAGATAGATCGAGACCCCCAGCCCGGCCACCGCGGCGAGCAGCGCGAGCAGCTGCAGCCTCATGCCGCCCTTACCCCAGCTTCTTCTCGATGGCCTGGATCGAGGATGACGTGCAAACGCTGGACGGCTGGTCCGCAGTCAGGCGGCACACCGCTGCGGTGACCAGGTTGGCCGACCCCAGCACCGCTTTGGCCTGCGCCGAGTCACGCTGAGCCAGCGCATCCGCAACGGCCTGCCAGCTCATCCCGGCCAGGACGTCTGGCAGGTACGTCGCGCCGGCGAAGACGTAGCGGTTTCCCAGGTCTACGAAAGGAATCGATCCGCTCGTGTCGTACTGGTTCACGAGGGCTTGCTGGGAAGCGGTGGGCGTCTCCAACGCATTCTGGTTTCGATCGGTGGTCTCGACGGCTTGAAAGTCGATGTACTGGCTCGTGAAAGTAGAGCCGTGGAAGGTGAATGTCGGAGTGTTCGGATATATGTCGCTCGAAGAGGAGCTGGTGGTCTTCAGTCCGGAAAACGTCCCGAATCGCGACAGGGCCACGATGATCGGCCACCTCTCGGCCGCGCAGTAAGGGCAGTACTCGGCGCCGAAATAAAACACCAGCGGCTTTCCCGACGGCCCGGTGAGCGGCGTTCCAGACACAGGCTTGACCAGGTTGTTCGCGGAGCCCTGTCCGATCGCGTCGAGCTCCGCCGCCGGCAGGGCGGTGAGCGAATTGACGACGAGCTGTGCGGCGTCGGGTTTTAGAGGGGCCGGCGCCTGAGGTGTCGTGTACCACCGGATCAACAGGAACCCGCCCACGACCAGGGCGATCGCGGCCACCACTGCCACGGGCGTGACCCATGCAGGGGTGCGAGAGACCGGCTTGCGCATCGGCCTTGGGCGCTTTGAGGCGGCCTGCCTGCTCATCAAGCTCCGTTCGTGATCGGCTGGGCCAAGATCCAAAGGCTCGTCATCGTGTACGTCACCATCAGCAACAGCATGGGGTACTGGCTGAGCAGGGCACGATGAGCGGTGCGGAACCGCTCGCCGGCGCGCAGGTGCGAGAGGTAGACGGCCACCACGTGGCCGAGAACGATCAGCACGATCTGCGCGTACCAGACGGTCGAGGCCTGCGCCAGCGCGAAGCTGGGTTTGAGGTTCGCCACTGCGGGCCAAAGATGCCAGCCCTTGGCAAGCGGGTCGTTGAGCAGCGGGATCAGCGCCTGGGCCTGCACGAGCACGTAGCTGTAGTTGTGCGCCGCGTTGTAGACCAGGGCGATCGGGACGAGGGTCAGCGCAAACGCGGAAACAGTGGCTTTCACGTCGACCCGGCGCTTGCCGAGGTAGATGACTATCTCCATGAACGCGACGAAGACGAGGATGAACGCAAACGTGAGCAGCAGCAGTCCCAGGGTGCGCACGAAAAAGGAACCGAACGCGCCCATGGGCAGCCACAAAGGCTCCAGGGATACCGTGAAGTCCTGCCAGGGCTGCGTCGCGAGGATGCCGTCGAAGGCGAGGCTGCTCAGCATCAGGATGACGAAGACGACGCGGTCCCAGCCGGTCGCTGAGGCCTTGAGCAGCCCGACACCCCATGGGCGCAGGTGGACAGCGGTGACAAGTCCGTTCTCATCCCGCTCCGCCTCGATCGGGCTGAAGCGCCCGACGATGTCGAACAGGACGGTGAACCCTTCGCAGCTTTGAAGCCAGGCGTCGCGCCCGAACAGGAACATGCCCGCCAGCGTGATCACCGTATACACGGCGGCGGCGGTGGCCACGATCGACGGCCGGTTGGCCACTCCACTCGTGAGCTCCAGGCATGCGAACGAGAGGTACACGGCCGCAGCCGGCCAGACGCCGACGGCGGGCAGCGTGAGAACGGGCTTCGGCCGGACGAACTTAGCCGCGTCGTAAATCGCCGCCCACGGGTTGAGCAGGTACCAGAGATTGCCGACGACCCCGCTCAGGATCACCGTCGCGGCCCAGAAGTAGATCCAGGTGATGTACTCGGCCGGGTTGTAGTACGGGTTGGTCGACCCGAACCAGCCGGTGACGACCACGGCCAGCAGCGCAAGCACCCCGATCGAACCGCCGACGGCTCGAGGCCACGGAGAGCGAGCAAACGAGACCAGGTACGGCAGGTTGCGCCGCCGGTACTCGAGCGCTTTGGCGCCGAGCTGGTCGCCGGCGAAGAGCACGACCAGCACGAATGAGATCAAGACCACGCCACCGGCCGCGAACAGGTAAAGGGTGAGCGAGATGGGCAGGTCGTAGCGCTGCCCGAAGCCGTGCAGAAAGAGGCTTGCCGCGGGGATCACGGGCTCACCTGCAGCCTGCCGAGCGGCGCGCTGGTGCTCTCCCACTCGATGTCGCACGAGCACGTGGTCGTGGCTTTGAACGTGTGGGTGACCGTCTGGCCGGCCCGGGTGTTGAAAGCGATGTCGTAAACGTGCAGGTGCACCTCGCCTGTGGTGTCGCTCGTGATGTTGATGGTCACGTTGTCGTTCTGATGGGCGTTGAGAATGCTCGGCGACATCGTCGTGGCGCCGGTCACGGTGACGTTGAAGGTCAAGTTCTGACCACCACCATGGCCGGTGGAGACGATCAGTACCCCGCCGGCCGCGGCGAAGATCACGAGTATGGCGGCTAGGATCAAAACGCGAGTTCGGCTCATCGGCCTCCTCCTATTTGGTATGCGCGCCCGGCGCGCCTGCGATCAGTTGGAGCTGAAGCGCAGTGGAGAAGGGGGTCCGCGCTCGGCGAGAGAGGCCCTCTGGGCACGGGACTGAAGCAGCGCAGCGTGCGGCACGGTCGCGATGAGCTGGACCAACGGCGAGAACGCGGTTTCGAACCGCAGCGGGGCGACGGCAGCGCCGAGCTCATAAGCGGCCGCCCGGAAACGGACCAGCAGCCACCGCAGCCCAGTTGCCGCAAGCGCGGCGACTGGAAGCTGTCCCAGCGTGCCCCAGAGCAACAGGAGCGTCAGCGAAGGCGCGGGGGTGCCGGCGGCAGCTGACTCACTCAGCTCCTGAACGACGAAGATGCCCAGTTGGATCGTGTACATGGCCGCTACCAACCGCAGATAGGAAGGAGCCGTTGATTCCCGGCTGAGCGCGCGGCCGCCGGCGATACGGGCAAACCCCACCATGAAGAGGCCGCCGATCGTCAAGGCCGCGAGCATTCCGAGGCCAGTCTTGGCGAGCGTTGGGAAGTAAGCGTGGGCGCCTGAGCCCTGAAGATGCTGAGCGGCGGCGCCAAACCGAAGCTGATAGGCCAGAAGATGTCCCGCCTGAGAAGCCAGGACGGCCAGGCCCAGCAGCGCCCACCAAACACGCCTGCCGCTCACGGTTCTCGATAATAGGCGGTGGCCGGTGAACGATTCGTCAACGCCCTGAGGAGATGCAGATGAAAAAACAGGTTCTGGTGATCGGAATGGCGCTCCTGGCGGGAGCCTGCGGAGGCAGTTCGACCGCTACCTCGTCGCCCAGTCCTTCCGGACCGAGCACCGTGGCAAGCATCGCCGCCGAGGTCCCTGCGGACATGAAGGCCCTGGCGCCGTTCCAGATCGCGACCGACGCCACCTACGCTCCCAACGAGTTCATCAACCCCGACACCGGCGCGATCCAGGGTTGGGACATCGACCTTGGGCTCGCCATCTGCAAGGTCATGGGCGTGGCGTGCACGTTCAACAACGTGACCTTCGACGACATCATCGCCCAGCTCAAGGCCAGCACCCCGAGCGAGGTCGCGGGCGGCGACAAGCCACGCTACCTGCTGAGCATCTCGAGCTGGACACCCACTCAGAGGCGCGAGGACGGTGGGATCGACTTCATCACGTACTACAAGGCAGGCGAGTCATGGCTGGTCAAGGTCGGTGGCACCGCGACCATCAACTCCGCGGCGGACATGTGCGGCCGCAACGTCGCGGTCGAGGCCGGCACCACCGAGGAATCCGACGCGTGGGGCTACATGGGACAGGAGGTCGGCGGCACGCCGATCCAAGGCGACACAGACAACTGCAAGAGCGCCGGCAAGCAGCCGATCAAGGTGCTCAGCTTCGGCACGCAGACCGAGGCCAACTCCGCTTTGCTTTCCGGCCGAGCCGATTTCGGCTGGCTGGACCAGCCGGTCGCCGACTACCAGGTCAAGCAATCCAACGGCCAGCTGAAGATCGGCGGGCAGGCCTGCAGCGTCTCGCCCTACGGCATCGCCCTCGTCAAGGGCAGCCCGCTCGAGAAGCCGATCAGCGACGCCGTGAAGTACCTGATCGACAACAACGGCTATTACAAGTCGATCCTCAACCAGTGGGGAGTGGCGGACGGCGCGATCGCCAGCTCTGACGTGGCGCTGAACAACAACAACTCGATCGGGCCGACATGCGTCCCGTCGTACTGAGGTAGGCACCGCAGGATCGAAGTGACCGAGATCGCCTCAGGTCCGCCGGCACCAGGCTCGCAAGCTGGACGGCGGCCGGAGGCGATCAAAGCGATCCCGGTCCGGCACCCGTTGCGGTGGGTGTCGGCCGTCATCGTCCTGGCATTCGCGGCCGACGCCGTTTACACCCTTGCCACCGCTCCCAACATGCGGTGGGCGGTCGTGGGGCAGTACCTCTTTCAGCGACTCATCCTCCAGGGTGCCGTTCTGACTCTCGAGCTCACGGTCGCCGCGATGGTCATCGGAATCGCGCTGGGCATCGTGCTGGCTGTGATGCGGCTGTCTCCCAACCCGGTGATGTCGTGGGTGAGCTGGTTTTACATCTGGTTCTTCCGCGGGACTCCAGTCCTCGTCCAGATCTTCTTCTGGTGGAACCTTGCGATCATCCTCAAGAACATAGGCATCGGCATCGCGCCAAACGGCCCGTGGTTGTGGCACGAGGCAACCAACTCTCTGATCGTTCCCTTCACGGCCGCCACGCTTGGCCTCGGGCTCAATGAGGCGGCTTACATGGCCGAGATCGTTCGCGCTGGAATCATCTCGGTGGAGCACGGTCAGACCGAGGCAGCACAGGCGCTGGGCATGAGCCGCCTCCAGGTTATGCAGCGCATCGTCCTGCCGCAGGCGATGCGGGTCATCATCCCTCCGACTGGCAACGAGACGATCTCGATGCTGAAGACCACATCCCTCGCCTTCGTCGCCACCGTGCCCGAGCTCTACACCCGCGCACAGCAGATTTCGAGCTCCACCTTTTACGTCGTCGAAATGCTGTTCGTGATCAGCATCTGGTACCTGTTCCTGACCTCGATTCTCACCATCGCCCAGTACTACATAGAGCGCCACTTCGCCCGCGGCGCGCAGCGTGAGCTGCCTCCCACTCCGTTTCATAGCTTCCGGCGAATGCTCGTCACGTTTCACGCACCTCCGCCACAAGTGCCCCTGCCCGTCACGGCGGTTCGCAGCGAGCACCGCTGATGCCGGCCGTTTCCATGGTCAGGGCGGAGGCGGTGCACAAGAATTACGGTCGCCTCGAGGTGCTGCGAGGCATCGACCTCGAGGTGCAGCCAAAAGAGGTGATGTGCATGATCGGGCCGTCGGGCTCCGGCAAGAGCACGTTTCTTCGCTGCATCAACCACCTCGAGAAGATCGACGCCGGGCGGCTGTCGGTCGACGGCGAGCTCGTCGGCTACCGTGAGCGGGGCGACAGGCTTTACGAGCTGCCCGACCGCGAGGTATGTCGCAAGCGGTCCGAGATCGGCATGGTCTTCCAGCACTTCAACCTGTTCCCGCACATGACGGCGCTCGAGAATTTGATCGAGGCGCCCATCCGCGTCAAGAAGGAGTCGCGCGCGACCGCAGTGACTCGCGCCCGAGCGCTGCTCGAGCGGGTCGGCCTCGCCGAGAAGGTGGATGCGTATCCCAAACAGCTGTCGGGAGGCCAGCAGCAGCGGGTGGCGATCGCCCGGGCCCTGGCGATGCAGCCAAAGCTGATGCTCTTCGACGAGCCAACGTCGGCGCTCGACCCGGAGCTCGTGGGTGAGGTGCTCGACGTGATGCGCGGGCTCGCGAAGGACGGCATGACGATGATCGTGGTGACGCACGAGATGGGCTTTGCGCGCGAGGTCGGCGACAGCCTGGTGTTCATGGACTCCGGCGCGATCGTCGAGAAGGGCGACCCCCGCGACGTGCTGGCCAACCCACAGCACGAGCGGACGCAATCCTTCCTGTCGAAGGTGCTCTGAACGCCCCGCCAGGGCTAGTGGAGCGAAGCTCCCGGGGCGGCGCCCTCCCAGGCCGTGGTCTCCCAGTTGTCCTTGCGGCCTTCGAGGGAGATCCACGGAGGCATGTCCATCAAGAGCTCGCGGCTCAGAGCTGACGCGTACGGCTCGTACCCCTTGCGCAGGCTGCTCAGGCGTTCCCTGAAGACTTGCCGGTCGACGCGCACGCCGGCGTCGGTCAGCACCGCGACCAGGGCGTCGAACTCTTCGGATGACAGCCGGTCGGGAGCGTCGAAACTTGGTGCCGCGCGCAGGACCTGGCTGAGGTCGCCGAGAGCGTGCCTCCCGATGGCGTACACGCGACGCGCCTGCCACGTCTTGCCTTCGGCCTTGGCTGCCTGCCACAACGCCGAGAAGTCCATGATCGCCGTCAGCGCAGCAAGCCACGACTGGTTTTCGTGCTGCGATCGGAAGTAGCTGAGAACCTGGTACGAGAGATGGCTTTCGAGCAGCTCCGCCGTCCATTCCTCCCAGCGCGCCATCAAAGGTCTCAGCTCCTCCATCGCGCCTGAAGCCGCGGCGCGGCGCCAAAGCTCGCCGGCACTGGGCGGCGACCCGGCCCACTCGTCGAGC
>DATLRQ010000084.1:0-8641 GCA_035534555.1 Candidatus Micrarchaeaceae archaeon | reverse complement strand
TTCTCGCCGATATCGCAGTTTTCCTCACAGTTTTGCCAGCACTCCTCGCGATTGCGGCCGCCCTCGCTGTGCTTGAGTTGAGAGAACGAGCTCCCAGCTAATCGCAGCGCCCAAGGTGGAAAAGGGTTGTCCCGGATTAGACGCTCGGATTTCGATCTGGTGGGCCGTAGTTTCCGTAACGCGAACCACTCGACGATAGTTGGTCGACCGATCAGCCTGGGTGAGCCTGTCAACTAATAAGAAGTCAGGTGAGAGGGGCTAGCGGGAATGGCACCCCCTAGCTCCAGCGTCCAAAGTCCCAATAGGATCGGATTGATTTCGCCCTATCTAACGGGACGCCAAGATAGTCGGCTAGCGACTGCAATCCCGCGCGGCCCCAGACGAGCCCGGCCGTGCTCCACAGGGTTGAACCGTCAGGTCTGAGAAACACCGTACGGTTCGTAAGCGGGGAGCTACTCCCTCGGATCCCCGCGATCTCTCGCCGAGCGAAGACTCGGCGGCCAAGCAGATTAGGCGCAAAGGTGACTGTTGAGTCATCCACGCGGATGTAAAGCGCTCGGTTGAACATGATCGCGGCGCCAGTAAGGAGCACCGTGAAAACGAGCGGGAACCACCAGGGCACCGAGTCCGGTTGCAACCAGTGGATCAGGTCCCGAATGGCGATCCACAAGCCGCCTATGGCCAGTGCGACAAAAAAGACCGGATAAGCCCAACGATAAGTCCGAGTAGGGAACGGGGTCATGCAGCCCGAAGGTTACCGGTCAGGGCAGCGATTGCAGCCAGGCCATTGGGCATGACGCGCCCGTTGACCCGAGCGCCGGGCGCGGGCGCTCGCGCTGCAGCACATTGGGCCGCGAAGGACTCGAACCATCAACCTCGGTGACACTTCGGCGCGCCGGCCACTCTCTCTGACCCACGAAGCTGTCAAACGAAGCTGTCAAATGCCGCAAATGTGACGCGCTGCGGCAGACCGACCACAACATATAGATCGTGAGGCGAGCGTAGGCGCAACATATTGGTGCTCGCGCAGGGAATCGAACCCGCTGAACCTTGGGAGTAAGAGACTCAAGACGGATCGTCTCGCGGCGTGTCATGGCATGTCAGGACGTCTCTCCCGTATTCGGAATTTGACGCAGTCGTCTCAGCGCGCTGTCAAGCCCGCCTGTCCGGCTGCGCTACGGCCGGGTCCGATCAGACGCGGGCCAGCCGTTCATCGGCCGCCGACTGGACGGCGTCCCGCCGCGCCGCTCCAGCTCGACGCGAATCGTTTCGGGTGGCGGGATCTGGAGCCACCTCGATCAGCTAGGGATGCCGTCGAGCAAGCTGAAACGGACATCCATCGCGACACTTCGGACATCGATCAGCTGCTGATATTCAGGCGAGTTGTACCACTTGATGGCCGTCTCATGGTCGGGAAACCGCATGAGCGCCCCTGAAGTGAGCGAGCCATCGCCGTGCAGGATCTCCCAGTTACTGTTGGCGAGAACCTCGCCTCCGTGCTCTTTGGCCGTCCGCCCGGCGTTGGGGCCATATTTCTCACGATAAACATCCGGGTCCTTGACGGTGAATTCGACAATTACGTATGCGCTCATGTGGATACTCCTCAGTTGTTGGTTAGGATTTTGTGCCTCTAGATCTTCACTTTTAAGCGGCGCCGACGACGGGAGTTACGTCGCCACTCGGCCCCCGTCGACCGCAAGAGTGACGCCGTGGACGAAGCTGCCACATCACTGGCCAGGAAGGCGATCGCCGCAGCCAGTTCCTCAGGCTCAGCTACGCGACCTGCTGGTGCCAGTGCTGCGAGCTGATTCACCATCTCGTCAGGGAAACCTTTTGGTCATCCAGGTGCGCGTCGGGCCGGGGGCAACGGCATTCACCCGAACACCACGCGGGCCGTATTCGGCGGCCCAGGCCTTCGTCAACAGTTCGAGAGCCGCTCGGCTGGCGCTATACATAGCCATACCGGCCTGTCCGAAGCTAGCGACCATCGTGGAGACGTTGACGATCGAACCCCATCCGCGTTCGGCCATGGCTGGTGCCAGGGCCGCAACGAGGAAGAACGGCACTTTGACGTTAAGTCCAAAGGTCTCATCGAATTCTGCTTCGGTGGCTGCGTACGATGGTCCGACCGAGGCGACGGCGGCGTTGTTGACGAGGATGTCGACGTGACCGTCGCCTGCCTCAGTGGCCCACTCGACCAGGTCCTGGGCCGATTTCAGATCGTCCAACGTAGTGAGCTTGAACGTCGCGCTGCCGCCGCTGCCTTCGATCTCGGCGACCACGTCTTTGGCTCGTTGTTCATCGCGTCCCACTACCAGTACGTGAGCGCCGCGGGCGGCCAGTGCTATGGCCGCCGCCTTGCCGATCCCGCTCGTCGAGCCCGTTACCAGAGCTGTCAAGCCTTTTAGGTCATGTCAACGGTCACCAGGTTCTCCCCACGGGCGGACAGCTGACCTCCCCGTAGACGGACACGAAATCTCCCCACGGACGGACAGCAGAACTCCCAGCAGCGGCTTAGTTCAGAGGCTTCACCCCCTTCCCGGCGGCGGCCTCGGTGAGACGTTGTGAGGGCCCGTCGGTGGAGATGACGTGGGCGTGATGCAGGAGCCGGTCAACGGTGGCGGTGGCCAGACCCTTGGGCATGATGGTGTCGAAACCGGAAGGGTGGAGATTGCTGGTGACGGCGATGCTGCGTTTTTCATAAGCGGCGTCGACGAGGCGGTAGAAGGCCTCGGCGGAGTCCTGACCGGCCGGGAGTATCCCGATGTCGTCGACAATGATCAGGTCGGCACGACAGATGCGGGCGATGACCTTTTGAATAGAGGCGTCGACCTTGGCGCGCATGACTGTTGCGGTGAGCGATTCGAGTGAGAACCATGCCACTCGCTTACCGACCTCGATGGCGGCGTGTGCGAGCGCCTCGCACAGATGCGATTTGCCGGTTCCGCTGGATCCCCAGACGGCGAGGTTCTCGGCGCGACTCATCCACTCCAGTGTCATGAGTGCGTTCTGGGTCGGCAACGGGATAGCAGAGTCGTGAGGTCGCCAGCTGTCGAAGGTCTTACCTGAAGGGAAGCCGGCGGCTTCGGTGCGAATGCGCTTGGAGGCGAGCTCGCGTCCGGCGACCTCTTCGGTGATGAGAACACGCAGCACCTCGGCCGGGTCCCAGCGCTGAGCTCGTGCTGTGGCACATACCTCAGGTGCAGCTTTGCGCATGTATGGAAGGCGCATGCGACGCATGAGGGCGGTCACCTCGTCGGGCAGGGGTGGTGCTTGCGGTGCTTTCATCGCACTGACGCCTCGAAAACGTGTGGTCGTCGGAAAGACGACGCGCTACAACGGCCTAGGAAGCTCGCAACGCAATCGGCTTGACCTGTGAGACTCAGAACGGGAGTGCTTTTCATCGGCCCAGCACCTCCCAGGCTTTGGTCCCGCGCTGAGCTGAGTAGCGCTCATCGGCGAGGACCATCGACTGCTGGTCGTTGCCGAGGTGACCAAGGATGGAGGCCAGGTCGTGCTCACCGAAACGACCGGCTTCAGCGGCCCGGCGCAATGCCTCGTTCACATGATCTGCGCCGAGTAGAACGGCGAGTTCTGTGGCTCGACACATCTTGGCGCGGATGCGCGTCACGCCTGTGGAGGCGGCGGTGGTCAGCCAGGCCTCCGCACCCTCGCCGAGTGCAAGGAAATTTCGCTCAGTCTCGCTCTGCGGCCTCGGCTTCGGCTGCAGCGTTCCCCGCCCGTTGGGGTGGTCCGGGTAGTGCTCCTCCAGGATGCGTGGCTTGCCCGGCACCGAGAGCTCGTGGCGAATGATCTCGCGCAGTCCGATCTCATCCCGTCCCACGATTACCAGCTCCTCGCCCTCGACGCGACACCACACTTCCTTGTCGACCCACGCCTTGGGCAGCGAGTACGGCACGGAGCCGAATCGCAGGGTCTGGTCCTCGCGGACCAGACGGGTCTCACCCAGGGCCGCGGTGTATGGCTCCAGCGGCAGCCGGTGCATGAGCGCCAACTCCTCGCGAAGGGCTTCGGCAGGAACCCGGCGGCTCTCTCGATGCTCACGTCCATTGACTTCGTCGGAAACTTTGTCGCAGGCCTGCATCAGTGTCGCGAACGAGTCGTAGGCCGAAAGCAGATTGCACTCCGTCGGAACCAAGTCGGCCTTGGCGATTCGCACGGTAGATTCCGAACCACCTTTGGTCTCCGGGTCGGCCGGAACGCAGGTCACGACGCGCAGTCCGTAGTGACGTCCAAAGGCGACCACTTCAGGGTGTCGCACCGAGACGCCGGCGATGCGGTCCATGCTCACAGTCTTCTCGTTGTCTGTTAGCGCGTAGGTCGGAGCCGCACCGATCTTGCGCAGCGTCCGGTCAAGGCAAATGAGAACTGTGCCCAGGGTCTTGTCCCAGGTCGGGATGATCACCCGATATCTGGACCAGGCCAGCCAGGCGCAGAACAGGTATGTCTGTCGCATCCTCACCACCGGTCCCCAACCCCAGTCATGTTGCAGCCACTTCCCCGGCTCCGGTATCCAGGGCCGATAGGTCCGTCGATTGCCACTCCGGTGGGCAACCTTGGCCTTGTGAACGGCGCGCCTGGTCGTGCGCTCGGTGCCGGCAAAGCCCATCGCCACCAGTCGGTCGTGGACGACGTCGGCCCGAACCCTGCCCTTGGATTCCTCCACCAGCTCCTCGACCTTCTCTATGAAGGGGTCGATGAGCTTGC
The DNA here is from genome assembly GCA_035534555.1 of Candidatus Micrarchaeaceae archaeon. Classification (GTDB taxonomy): domain Bacteria; phylum Chloroflexota; class Dormibacteria; order Dormibacterales; family Dormibacteraceae; genus Palsa-872. Next base: position 3,913 of record DATLRQ010000084.1, on the reverse strand, counting down.
CGCGCCGCGCGTGCTCGAGCGGGTCGTAGCCAGCGTCACGCATGCCCACATAGCGCAGCACCGTCTTGTGGTCGGTGCCACTCAGCTCCGCCGCAGATCTTGCACTGCGGGTCAGGTCGAACGCTTCAAGTATTTCCATGATCTCCTCGTTCTTCTTGGTCAAGACGCTTCCTCCAACGGTGACTTCGACGTTGACTAGGACGTTTCGGTCACCTATGGAAGCGCGCCGGGTCGGTCAGAAACGGGAGTTCTGCTGTCCGTCCGTGGGGAGATTTGGTGTCCGCCAGCGGGGACTTTTCTGTCCGCCTATGGGGAGAATGACGTGTCCGCCGTCAGGTCAGTCATGCGATGTGTTTCCGGCGCTCCTTCAGGACACCGCGCTCAGGGATGCTGGGTAAGACAAGTCGACGCCGGAGACACTGACGACGGCCTGCCACGCGGCTTCCTGGTTGGCGCGATCGTGAAAGTGTGGGTGGCGCATCGCCTCAATTGGGCCGGTGACCTTCTTGGGCGCCGAGGCGAAGAATTGCCCCGAGACGTCGGTTCCGAACTCCGATGCCTGGAGGTAGCGACGAGCCGCGGTCTCCGGCGTCTGAGACATGCCGGGGATGAGCTTTATCAGCGGCATCATCAGCCACTTGATGACTGGGCCAGCGTTTCGCGCTGCCTTTGTGTCGGGTGCGCTGCCGGGCGAGACGGCGTACACGGCCATGCCGGAAGGTAGCCGCCGTGCCAGTGCGGCGGCCCACCAAGCGACGACGAGCTTCGCGTCGGCAAACGCCCGGCTGGGCTCGAACTTCACGTCCGGCCCGCTGCGCACCAGGGCTTTCACCGCGGCGCTTCGGTCGCCCTGGTGTTGCGTGGCCGCAAGGGCCGTCACGTCGGTATAGCTGAACATGGGTACGTCCCCTCGGGCAGCTTCCGAGCCGGCAATGACAATCCGCGCGTTGGGGCTCAGCAGGTTGGCGCGGAGCAACCCGACAGTCAGTTGATGATGGCCGATCAGGGGGGCCTGAGCCGCCTCGACGCCCGCCGCAGTGTGCACGCGCGCCTTGCCACCGAGCACCCCGGCATTGAGCAATAGGAAATCGACCGGCCGCCCTCGCTTGACGAGCTCGGCAAGGGCGGACTGAACGCTGGACGGCTTGTCCAGATCCAGCTCCAGCGGCGTGAAGACCTGCTTTTTGGTCTCAGCCGCGAGCTGAGCGGCCGTTTCCTGGGCCCGACCCAGACTGCGCCCGGTGACGATGATTTCGCGCCAGCCCTCTCCGGCAAGAATGCGGGCTGCCGCGTAACCGACCCCGGAGGTGGCGCCGGTGACGAGAGCGATCGAATGTTCCATTGGTCGGCTCCTTGGTGAAGGGGGAACGGGGAAAGAGGAAAGGTCGACTCGTAAGGCCCGCGACGCCAGGGCCAGCTGCTAATTTCGAACTGTTTGATACTATAATCGTGCGATGGCCAATGTCAAGAGTTTTGAACCAAATGATTCAAAATACCGCTAGGCCGCGGGGTCGACCGCGCAGCTTCGACGAGACGGGGGCGGTGGAAAAGGCGATTCAGGTGTTCTGGTCGAAGGGCTACGACGGAGTGACGATTGACGATCTCGTCGCCGGGATGGGTGTGGGACGGCCGAGCCTGTATGCCGTCTTTGGGGCCAAGCGGGCGATATTCTTGCGCGCCCTTAGGGCGTACGCAGAACGGAAGGGCGCATCAGCCGCGAGGGCACTCTTCTCGCCACAGGGTCTTCGCGACTCGATCGCGGGCTTTCTGAGGTACAACGTCGAAAGTGCGACCGAAAAAGGGTCCGCCCGGGGCTGCCTTCTGGAGTGCGTCGCGCCGCTTGTGAACGACGCTGAGGTTCAGCGGTTCCTGCAGAGCACGGTCGCGGGCGGCGCGGCGCTGGTGGAGCGCCGTTTCCGGGATGGGATCAGTGCTGGAGACATCCCGCCTGACTTTCCGGTAGCCGTGCGCGCGAGCCAAGTCACAGATATTGCTCGTGGCCTGACCATGCGTGCGCGATTAGGCACGCCGCGCAAGACGCTCCTCAAAGATGCTGAGGAAGCGGCCGACTTGGTGCTCCTGCCGGGGCGCGTCTGACGGGTTATCGGAAACAATTCACTGAGAAATGACCCACCGGGCGTGGCCCGGCGCTCGGTGTGCGGAGCCATTTGACGCGTTGTGACGCGTTTGGGGCAATGGAAGCGGGGAAGGCGTTGTCGAACGCTTAGCTTGACGCTCTCCAAGCATTTGCGAATGCGCCCGCACTCCGACGAACGCGGAGCTGGATGTCGCCGAATTGTGCAATCGTGGCTCCAAAGGCCGCCGGCACCATGCAAAACGTTGTGACCATTGCCATCGCCAGCACGAAGTCACGCACGTCATAGAACGGCCCGACGTGGAAAAGTAGATAGTCGCCCGGCACTGTCAAAGCTGCGATCAGGCCGGTGACGAAGGCAGTTGCCATACCGCCGGAGAAGCTATGGGTCGAACGGGCGCCGACGAAGCCGGACACGACGAACACGAGAAATGGAGTGGCGACGAGCGGTACTCCGAAGTAAAGGCCCGGATGAAAGCTTCGCCCGATGATCCACATAACCAGTACGACGCAGCCGAACATGACGGCTCGTCGAATCGGTAAGTGCATGGTCAGTCCTCCCCATAAATCTCCAAGCGTTCGCATCGCGAGGTCACGCAATCGGATCTCGGGATCGTGAAGCAGGTCTCGGAAGAGACTCAGCATTTCTGGGCCGTATTTGGCACGAAATTCCCTGGGGTACACGGCGATCAAGACCTCGTAAAGCCGAGCAGCCAATCGCGCTTTCATGGGGAAGCCCTGACCAGTGTCCGGCCCGCAAGGGCCAGTGCTCGCTCCATCTGGTCCAGGTCCTCTGCGAGCGCTCTTCGGCCGCCGCGCGTCAGCGTGTAGTAGCGCCGGCGGGAATCCCCATCTCGGTGACCGTCGACTTCGGAGACGAGTCCCGCGTCGAGCAGTTTCTTCAGCGAGGTGTATAGCGTGGCGGGTCCGAGCCTGACCTGGCCTAACGACCCGGCCTGCACCTCTTTCAGGATCTCGTAGCCGTGACGATCCTTTTCGCTAAGGGAAAGCAGGATGTAGAAGAGGGGAAGCTTCACAGGCGCACTATATCAGAAACGGATATAGTGTCCAATCGAGCTGGCCCCAAGACCTTGCTGAACGAAACGAGCCGATCACCTGCAGCCGAACCTCGACCGCGTTCGACTCCTCCGTTGTGCGAAACGAGGCGCTCACGCCGGGAGTCAGGCGCTGGACCTTGGGATTATCCGTCCTGCGACATGTCCCAAATGGTCGAAAAACGCGGGCGCCTGAATTCAACTGACGTCGGCGCACATTGAGATAAGAAGTCGTGCGGGGCCTAATGGTCTGTCGCCAAGCTGTCAACGAAGCTGTCAAACCCAATTCGAGACGAGTTGGGGCCTAGATGATCGAGACGTCAGGCACAACAGGGAGACGTCCTGAGACGCGCTGACACAAGATGATGGTGCTCGCGCAGGGAATCGAACCCTGAACCTTGGGATTAAGAGTCTGTCGACACGGCGTCTCAGGGAGAATCAGAGAGGCTCAGAGCGTCTCAATCGAACTCGGATTTATGACGCAACCGTCTCAGAGAGTCTCCTGGAGTGTCAGGGAGTCTCACGGCCAAGGTGTCAAATAAGGTGTCGAAAAAAGACGCTCAGCTCGGCGCTCGTCGATACGTTTAAGGACTTCGTCGCTTAGTCTCCAGTTTGATCGTGATTGGAGTTGACCCGGTTACGTGGACGCCTTGACACTTGGGACCAGGAGTCCCACAAGGAGGCCCACTATGCCCCAGAAGTTCACTCCCCAGTACCCGCCGGAGTTCCGTGCTGAGGCGGTGCGTTTGGTTCGTGAAGGCGG
>DATLRQ010000083.1:0-3701 GCA_035534555.1 Candidatus Micrarchaeaceae archaeon | reverse complement strand
GGTCTGGTCGGCGCTGCGTATCGCTTCGGCCACCCTTTTGGAGGTCGCAAGCGTCGTTCTGCACCGCGGCAACATTGAAGGTAACGGCTGCTGGCTACCCGAGCGTCCCGACTCCAGCCTGCTTGCCATGTCGACGCGGACGTCAGCCTCTAGTAGTAGGCGTCGCCCTCTTAGCGTCGAGCGCGCGCGCAAGGCCACCGCGGGACCGGATGTCGAGCTTTCGATACACGTGCGTGAGGTTGGACTCGACCGCCTTCGTCGTAAGGAACACTCGTTCAGCGATCTCCCGATTGGCCATTCCTGATGCAGCCATCTCAGCAACACGCATTTCGGTCGCCGTCAGCTTTTCCGGTGACGCGCCTCGTCCGCCGAGACGGGCGAGCTCACCGCGTGTGCGCTCGGCCCACAGCCGTGCACCGTAGCGCTCGAACCCCGCGAGCGCTTCGACAAGGGTCGACCTGGCTTCTCCTCGCATACCGTTGCGACGCTGCACACGCCCGAGAACAAGGAGGGTGCGTGCTCGCTCGAACGGCATTGCACAGCGATCGTGCTCAGCAAGGGCGCGGTCGAGCACCGCGAGCGCGCCGGTGGTGTCTCCCCGGGCCGCATCGAGAAGCCCGCGGCAGCGACCAGCGGCGGCCAGCGTCCATGCGCGGTCCAGATCCCTGCCGCGTCGCTCCAGCCAGCTAATAAGGTTTTCCGCTCGATCGTGAAGGCCAAGCTCAACGAGCGCCTCGATCTCCTCTGGCAGAAACACGCCGAGGAACGGATCCCCGCCTCCCATTGCGGAGAGCATCGTTGCGAGTGGGCCAAGTGCCGCGTCGACGGCCATTGGGTTGCCGCTCGACAGCTCCGCGAGCCCAAGTGCCCACAACGGCCAGCTGGTTCCCATCGCCCAGCCGAGGTCCTGGAAGAGGCGAATCGATTCGTGTGCCTCCTCTCGAGCCAGATCAGTCGATCCGTCGTGAGCGTGCACGAGCGCGCTGGCCGCGAGCGCGATGGCGTGTGCTGCAGGATCGTCCAGCAGAGCGGCGGTCTGCATGGCCTCGTCGGCAAGTCGATGAGCCACAAGGAGGTCGCCGCGCCAAACGCAAGCCCACGCCTGGTAGAAGCACGAGAACGGGATCTGGCTCTCTTCCCCCCGCTCCAACGTCTCGGTGTGCAGCTTGCTGAGGATCGACAACGCCGGCTCGAGGTTCCCGGTGTACAGCAATATCGAGCCGTGGAGGAAGGCGGGCGTGTTCTGCCACGCTCTGATGCGATTGGGGTCCTCCAGATCCCGCGCCCTACGCATGCGGACCTCGTCGTAGCCGCTGCCGGCGGCGAACTCCGTCATGGTCACCGCCGCCAGTGCGTCGGCAAGCGCCCCGGCATCACCGGCTTGTTCGGCGGCAGTCATGGCGCCACGGGCGTGCCGCACCGCGCCCGGCAGGTCGCCGAGGTTCACCGTGTAGTAGCACAGGTCCAGTTGCAGTTCCGTGCGCAACGCGTCGTCGTCGTCGGCCGCCTCCAGTGCCTGGAACGCAAGCGCGGTCGCCTCAGTAAAAGAGCTTCGCCGGGCGTGGATCTGTCCCAACAGGTGCAGCGCTCGCGCGCGCAGGCGAGCGTCGAGGGTGGAGGCGAGTGCCTCCCCGAGCGTGATCTGCGCGCGAGCCAGGTCGCCTGTGTCGAACCACGCGCTCGCGGCGGCGACCATCCGCACTGCGCGATCACTGTCGTTTGGGGGCGACAGCCCCACCGCGAGGTCGAGCAGCACGGCGGCCGCGCCCGGAGCGCCGCGTGACCTCGCCAATACTGCCGCATCTTCTAGATCGTGAGCGATGGCGGCGTCGGGCTCCTCGGCCCCCAAAGCTGCATGCCGAGCCCGCTCTTCAGGTTCGACGACGACTTGAGCAAGCCGGCGGTGCAGGGATCGCCGTTCCAGGTCGTTGGCCTGGCTGTACACCACTGACGCGAGCAAGGGATGGGCAAACTGAATACGGTCTCGCTCGATTGACACGATCCCTGTCCGCTGTGCGGCGCTCAGAGCCTTGGGATTGACCAGGTCGGTCCTCGGTTGCGAGAGCGCGGCTGCCGCGAGCAGGGCTCGCCGCGTCGCCGCCGGCAGCTGCCCTACTCGTGCTACGAGCAGCTCGGTGAGGCTGTCCGGCACCGGCAAATGTCCAGCCTGGAGCGGCCGATCCGGAAGCGCCGTTGCGATCTCGAGCGCATAGAACGGGTTGCCGCCGCAGACGCCTGCGATTTTCACCATGATCGGTCGTGACAGCGAGCGCCCCGTGCGTTGCTTGAGCAACTCGTGCAACGCCCCCACGCTGAGAGCGCCGACGACGATGGTCTGGTGCCGGCCGGGGTCGGCTGAGAGGTCGAACCTCGGTGGCACCGGCGTGCTGCCCACCCGCGCCGCGGCGACGAAGCCGATCGTCTCCGCGTCCAATCTTCGGACTGCAAAGCTCAAAACGCGCGCCGACGGCGAATCCAGCCACTGTGCGTCGTCAACCGCCACCACCAAGGGCCGGTCCGCGGAGATCAATCTCAACATCGACAGGACCGCCGCGCAAAGCGCCCGCTCATCGATCCCACGGCGAGGAGCGGGGCTTCGCAGGAGAGCAGCCGAGATCGCCTCTCGCTGCGGCACCGGAAGCCCAGCGATGACCCCGTCAGCGACCGCGTCGAACAAGTCGGTGAGACCGGCGTATGAGAGCGAGACCTCTGCCTCGGTGGGGCGGGTCACCAGGACCTGTGCCCGCCGCTCCCTCGCCCGACGCAGCGCCTCGAGCCAGACGGTGGTCTTCCCGATCCCTGCCTCGCCTTCGAGCGTGAGCACGGCAAAGCCGCTTTCAACCCTTGTCAGGAGAGCGTCCACCGCTTCCAATTCAGCATCGCGACCAACGATCGGATTTCGGGCTTCCTCCATCATCCCGATGATGCCGGTCAACGCACCTCCCGGTCCAGCGGCAGTCACCTACCCGCGCACTCGAGCGCGGCCGGAACAGGGACAAACGTAGGGTCATTCGGGTTGACGCGTCGGGGTTTCCCGGTTTCAGGGCAGCCCACGGTCGCCTAGCTTGGCGGCGTGTCTCATCAACCAAGGACCGAGTATCTGGCTGAGTGTTTCTGGCCCGGCGTCCGCGATGCCGACCTCACGACGCTCGACGAACGCGCCAATGCCAGCGCAGCCGAGATGTCAGCGGATGGGGAGGTCGTGCGCTATCTCGGGTCGCTGCTGATGCGTGATGACGAGGTTGTCCTGTGCCGTTTTGAGGGTTCCGAGCCGGCGGTGCGTCGCGTCGCTGAGCGAGCGTCCATACCCTTCGAGCGGATCCTCGAAGTGGGCCACTCGCCGACAAAAGGCGGAACGACGGCTGAAACAAGCCAGCCAGGGAACCACGACGCACCACCGAAACTGGAGGATTCTCGATGAAGCGCGCCATCGTCATGTTGACCACAGGGTTGACCGCGGCCACGCTTGTGGCTGCGTGCGGCTCCTCGTCGAACACGCCCACGCCGACCGCGTCCAGCAGCTCGCCGGCGGCGACGCCGACGCTGGCGCCGACAGCGCCTCCGGCGACCCCGACACCGACGGCTGCCCCTGTCGCCCAGGTGGCAGGGAGCTGGACGGGGCAGTACAGCGGACCGTTCAAGGGCACGTTTACTCTCACCTGGAACCAGACGGGGTCGACGGTGAACGGCGCCATCCAGCT
>DATLRQ010000082.1:0-6434 GCA_035534555.1 Candidatus Micrarchaeaceae archaeon | reverse complement strand
TTGAGTAGCGCCTACCTGCATCAGCTCGGTCCGATCGCGGCGCAACATGACGCGGAAAGTTTCGTCCGAACGACGCTCACAGGTCAGTTCGGGCCCTCTCAGGCATCGCGCGTTGACATGTACGCGGACTTTCAGGGCTGGATTCCGAACGAGCTCGACTTTCGCCGGGTTGTTACTCGCGCTCGGCGATCAGCCCAGCACTTCGATGCCGTTCGGGCCTACTTCGATGGCCAACGCTTCACCGGCTACCAGTTCGGTCGGGACCAGCTCGTGGCGCGGCTTTACGACAAGGGCCGCGAGGCGGCGGAGTCGGGCAAGGACGGTTGGATGCGCGAGGTCTGGGGACCGCGTCTGGATCCCGCCGCTCCGGTGTGGCGCCTCGAGTTTCAGCTCAGACGCGAAGCGATAGCGACGTTCAACGTCCGGACAGCGGAAGAGGCGATCGCTTGCCGTCAGGACATCTGGCGCTACTGCACGCAAGAGTGGCTGTCGCTGCGTGTCCCGACGGGGGATCGGCAGCGCGACCGGTGGCCGGTCAGTCCGGAATGGCTCGAGCTGTCGCGTGTGTCGATAGGACTCCAGGAGAACGGGCTGATTCGTCGCCGGATCAGAGAGGTGCAGGAGGGACGTCTGGTCGCCGGCGCAACCGGCTATTTCACATCGCTGGCTGCCGTGCACGACGTGCGCGAGATGGAGGTGGCGTTAGAGCTCCTCGAGGAGCGCGTCGCCGATCACCTGGACCAGCGCGGGCTGACGTTCGCAGAGGCGGTCGCGCGGAAGCAGTCGGAGTCGGTTTGAACATGAAGGAGGTGATGTCTATGGAGTCATTGCTGTTGAGAGTCGACGAGGTGGCACAGCTGTTGAAGATCGGTCGGACGAGGACCTTCGAGCTGATCGCTTCGGGTGAGGTACCCGTCGTTCGGATCGGAAGGGCGGTGCGTGTGCCCAGGGACGAGCTCGAGCGGTGGTTGCGGTCGCGGACGACCGGAGGCTTTACAGGCGAGGTTGAAACTGGCGCGCCGGTGGATAGGGTCAGCGCGTAGGTGTACGGATGAGCAGACGGGGGAGGGGCGAGGGGTCCATCTGGCGAAGAGGGGATGGTCGCTGGGAGGGCCGGGTCGACTTCGGCTGGTCTGCTGGCAAGCGCAAGCACATGTCTGTCTACGGCAAAACCCGGGCTGAGGTCGCGCGCCAAATGATGGCGCTGCTGCGAGCCAGGGAAGCTGGGATGACGGCGGGCGGTTCATCGCAGCCGCTTGGCGATTATCTGGAGGCCTGGCTGCGCTCGATCGAGGGCTCGGTCAGACCAAAGACGCAGCAGACGATCCAGATGTACGTGCGGCGCCACATCATTCCGGACCTGGGCAAGGTCCGCCTCGGGAAGCTTCAGCCGCAGAGAGTTCAGGCGTTCCTCGATACCAAGTTGAGGTCAGGGCTCGCGCCGCAGTCACTCGTTCATGTCCGGGCCATTCTTCGCCGTGCCCTCGGCCGCGCGATGCGCTACGGCTGGCTGTATCGGAACGTTGCCGCGCTGACCGATCCGCCTCGGGTCGAGCGATTCGAGATCAAGCCATTCACGCCGGAAGACGCGCGTGCATTCCTCGAGGCAGCAGGCCAAGACGACCTAGAAGCCTTGTTCAAGCTCGCGCTGTCGACGGGACTTCGCCAGGGAGAGCTGCTTGGACTCAAGTGGGAGGACGTCGACCTAGAAAAGGCCGAACTCCGCGTGAACCACGCTTTGCAGCGCTATGGCGGTGCTCTTCACCTGGTTCCTCCTAAGACTCCGAGGAGCCGGCGATCGGTACCGGTACCAGCACTGGCGGTCGAGGCGCTTCGGCAGCTGCGCTCAAGACAGCGAGACGCGCACCTCCTCGCGGGCTCACTGTGGCAGGAGACGGGACTCGTCTTTACGACCAGGTGGGGCACGCCAATCGAGCCGCGCAACGCGACCCGGTCGTTCAAGCGGCTCCTGGCTCGGGCGGGCTTGAGATCGATGCGGTTCCACGACCTGCGGCACTCGTGCGCGACGCTGCTGCTTGTCCAGGGCGTCTCGCCGCGAGTGGTCATGGAGATCCTGGGTCACAGCCAGATCAACGTGACCATGAACACCTATAGCCACGTCCTCCCGGCCATGCAACGCGAGGCGGCTGCGCGGCTGGACGAGCTGCTGACCGGTGACGGCACCCCATAGCAAAAATGCGATGACTTGGGGTACAGTTGAGCTCGAACCGGAGGTTACTCGGTGGCTCGAAGGCCTGACTGATGAAGATTTCGGCCGTGCAGCGTTCTACGTCGACCTTCTCGAACGAGAGGGTGTGCTCCTGGGCGAGCCGTACACGCGGCAGCTACGAGGCAAACTCCGCGAGCTGCGGTTCTATCTCGGCCAGGAGCGGATCCGAGTGAGCTACTTCATCGCGAGTGGGCGCCGGATCATCCTGCTTACGGTCTTCCACAAGACGCGCCAGCGCGAGGTAGGTGAGGTCGAACGCGCAGAGGCGGCAATGATGCGATGCGTGGCCGAAGGACACACGGTGGAGGAGAACCCTTGAGTAAACGTAAAACGTGGAGTGAGCTGCGTCGGCGGCGATTCGAGCAGCCGGCTGCCCGAGCGGGATACCAACACGCCCAGTTGGCGTACGAGCTCGGGCGTCAAGTTCGAGAACTTCGTGTAGCTCACGGGCTCAGCCAGCGCGAGCTTGCCGAACGGATGCACACGACTCAGTCGGTGATCGCGCGCCTCGAAGCGGGGGGCACCAAGCCAAGCCTCACGACACTCGAACGGGTCGCCGCTGCATTGGGAACCTCGGTCGACATTCGATTGCGTGCGGCTGGCTGAACCGGGATAGACGTAGCCGGCCCGTGACCTGCCGGTAGGATCGCCACGTGTTGTGGGATGTTGTATTCGGGGCATTCCTGCTTTGGATGATCGCCGGCGGCGGGTATCAGCTGGTGACCGGCCGCGACGCATGGATTGCGACCTTCCGTTCGCAACGTGTGCCAAGCCCGAGGGAGATCAGGATTTCCGGTGCGTTGGCACTTGTGGTCGGACTGATTCTGATGCCGGTCTTTGTGGGCTTGATTGCGGGAGCGTTGGGCCCGAGGTAGTTGTCGCCGTGGAAAGCCGGCGGCAGTTTGTCCGTCAGTTTGTCCGTCAGCCGGAGGTTTGACGGTTCGGGCGACCGGCGGCGGGACACCATTTCAATTCAAAATCGTCATATGCCGGCGTAGCTCAGCTTGGTTAGAGCAGCGGTCTTTTAAACCGATGGTCCAGGGTTCGAATCCCTGCGCCGGCACCATCAAGCCGTATTCAAAAGGGGGCTGCGATGCTCAACGGAGTGGCGGCACCCGCCCCAGGACAGCCACAGTGCTGCCAAAGGTGTTGCCGCCAGGGTAAAAGGAGACCCCACCCCCCAGGAGCGGCAGGGAAAGGACTTCTGAAGTTCCGTCGAGAAACTCGCAGGGAACTGCGACCTCTTCCGTCGTAATCGCCACATGGGGCTTCGTTTCGGGCACGCAGGTCGATTTGGCGCGTTGAAGGGCAAGCTCGCGGTTGCCTTCTCGACGGGAGCCCTGATGGCTGTCGCCCTCGCATCCCCGGTCCACGGCTCGGCCGATGCCCTGGACCAGAGCGAAACTTCGTATACCACCTCGTATGAGTCCCTGGCCAAGATGGCTGAGACCTTCACACCGTCCAAGGACGGACAGGTCGACCAGGTATCTCTGTATGCCGGCACTGCAGGGACGGGGGCTACGACCTTTCATGTCGAGATCTGGACGGTGGTGGCCGGGCACCCGGACGCGATCTACCAGTTCGATGCGACCACCCAGGCTTCGACCGCCGTCACCGCTGCCTTCGGCTCCACCCTACGGTGGCACGACATCCCGCTGAGCAGGCCGGTGCCCTTGACCGGCGGCATGCAGTACGCGATCGTGGTTCGCGCGATCAACAGCGTCTTCCATTGGGGCGATGAGAACGTGGAAACGTATGCCGGCGGGAATCTGTGGCTTTGCTGTTCCAACACCGGCTCATGGATGTCTGGGTCGGGCTCCGGAGTCAGCTTCGACTTCAAAACCTGGATGAACACGAACACCAACCAGGCGCCTACCGTCGCCGCCGACAGGGCCACCGTCTCGGTCAACGAAGGTACGGCGGCAACCAATACCGGCACGTACTCCGAGCCGGACGGTGACGCTGTGGCCGTCACAGCCTCAGCCGGGTCGATCACCACGTCGGGCGGCAGCGGCAGCGGCACGTGGTCGTGGTCGCAACCTGCGTCCGATGAAAGCCCAAGCTCCGTGGTGACCATTACCGCCGACGACGGCAAGGGTCTCAACGCCACGACTGCCTTCACCGTGACCGTCAACGGGGTGGCGCCCATTGCGCACATTACCCCTTCCATCTCGTCCAGTCCCGAGGGAACGGCCGTGTCCTTGTCCGCTTCTGCGACGAGCCTCTCGGCTGACGACAACAATGGGCGATTCACCTACACCTGGGCGGCCACGAATGGAACTGCATCGTCCAGCGGCTCTGGACCCTCGTTCAGAATCACACCACAGGATGAGGGAACCTTCGTCGTGACCCTGCAGGCCAAGGACGACGGAGGCCTGACCGGGACGACTTCGATGACCTTTGCCGGGGCGAACGTCGCTCCGACGGCCAGCATCACCAGCATCACGCCGTCAGCCCCGCTGGTCTTGACCGAGCAAGAGTCGGTCGGCTTCGCCGGCAGCTTCAGCGACCCGGGCGTGCTCGACTCGCACACCGCGACCTGGAACTTCGGAGATGGAACGACAAGCACCGTGAGCTACGGGCCCGGCGGCTCTGCTGGATTCTCGACCTCCCACGCATATGGCGCCGCGGGCTCCTACACCGTGAGCCTGACCGTCACGGACGACGACCGCGGCGTGGGGACGACGAGCAAGAAGGTGGTCGTTCAGACGCCGCAGGCTGCGCTCAGCTCGATAGCCGGCTACGTGCAGAGCCTCTCGACCCTCAATGCCGGCCAGAAGAACAGCCTCACGGTCAAGCTGAACGCTGCATCGGCGGCGGTTGGGCGCGGTGACACCACCGCGGCCAACAACGAGCTGAGCGCTTTCCTCAACGAGTTGCAGGCCGACGTCAACACCGGCAAGGTCAGCCCCACGGCGGCGAGCGTCCTGCGAAGCGCCGTCCACGCCGTGCAGGCCGCGCTCGGCAACTTCAATCGGTTCCTGGAGTGGTGGCCCCTCGAGGCTTAGACTCCGGCCAACCGTTGGCCAGCGCCGCGTTGCCCCCCGCCGACCTGCTTCCCGTCAGCCGTCGCGCCAACCTGCCCTATCGCGCCTTGCGCACGATCGCGGTTCCTTTACTAGGGCTGTGCTTTGGTTTCAAGGTCGACGGTCTCAAGAACATCCCGCGCTCCGGGAACTACGTCGTGATCGCCAACCACCTCAACTGGCTTGACGAGTTCGCCCTGCTGCTCCTGTTCCCGGTGGAGCCGCGTCTCCATTTCCTGGCCGATCCAACGATCCTGGTCACGCGCAAATTTCAGTGGTGGCTCATCCGTACCACCGGCGGTTACGTGCCCGTGGTGCGCGAGCGAAAGGCAGACCGGACCCTGTTCGAGCACGTCGACCGCTGCCTGGCCGTGGGAGGGGCGGTGGCGATCTTTCCCGAAGCCAACTACGGTCCGACCGAGGGCGAGCTGATGCCCTTCCACCGAGGCTTCGCCCACTTCGCTCTCAAGGCAGGCGTCCCGGTGATCCCGGTGGCGTTGTCGGGGACCCAAGACCTCTGGCTTCGCAAAACGATCCGGGTCGTCGTGGGGCCGCCGCTGGCGGCTGCGCCTGACGCCGCATCCTTGACCGATGTCGCTTTCCGGACGATCAAGACGATGATGCCCGCCTACATCGAGCCGCCGGGTCACAAGCCGCTGCGCGGATTCCTGACCAGACTCTTCTGACTGCCTCCGGGCCGAGCGCCAGGAGCTCGATTTGAAGCCGCCAGCTCGCTGAGCCCCGCGTCCTGGCCGAAGGCCATAAGGCAACCTAAAATCGCCGCCTTTTTGGTAAGGTGGCCCTTTTCCGGTTCCTGAGCGGTCTTCCCGACGTCATCGCTCCGAGCTCAGGCCTGAACGGCGCCCCAGGGGTAGGGCGAGTCAAGGAGGAGCGCAGGGTTTGCTGCCACTGTTTCGAGCGGTTGTGGTGTGGGTCGTGATCCTCGTAACGGTGATCGCGCCGCGCCTGGTACCGCCTGCCCAGACCTACACCGCTGTCGCAGTTACCCAGCTGAGCTCGTATGACCGGCTGTCGGTCGTGAACCAGACCCGCACCGCGCGCGTCCACGCAGCTCAGATGGCCCAGTCGCTGGCGTGGTCGCAGGAGCTCAAGCAGGGGCTGGCCGACTACGAGGCTCAACAGCAGGCACTCGCAGCCGCGCAGGCCCGGGCCGCGGT
>DATLRQ010000081.1:0-57975 GCA_035534555.1 Candidatus Micrarchaeaceae archaeon | reverse complement strand
ATGAGTATACCCAAAACCCGACCCCCCCTAGACGGCCCCAAGCGCGCTCACTACTTCGATCCCGTGCCGGAGGTCGAGTCGAAGCGGCGCACTCTCCACCTGCGTGCCGGCGACGTCGCGGTCGAGCTCCAGGCCGACAGGGGCGTCTTCGGTTCCCGCGCGATCGACCTCGGGACGCTGACTTTGCTGAAGGAAGCCCCGCCGCCCCCGGCCGAAGGCGAGCTCCTCGACCTCGGCTCAGGTTACGGTCCGATCGCGATCGCGCTGGCACGCCGGTCGCCTGGCGCCCGGGTGTGGGCGGTCGACGTCAACGAAAGGGCGCTCGAGCTGACGCGCGCCAACGCCGCCGCCGCCAAGACACCCAACGTGGTGGCGGCGCTCCCGGACGAGGTGCCGGCCGAGCTAAGGTTCGCGGCGATCTACTCGAACCCACCCGTCCGCGTCGGCAAGGCTCCGCTCCACGGCCTCCTGCAACGCTGGCTGCCCCGCCTGGCGCCCGGGGGCAAGGCCTACCTGGTGGTACAGCGCAACCTGGGGGCTGACTCGCTGGCCACGTGGCTGGAGGCCGAGGGCTACGAGGTGCAGCGGCTGAAATCGAAAAAGGGTTACCGGGTGACCTCAGTCTCTGCCGCGCCGACCTAAAACCAAGTCGGGGGCTTGCAATTCCCAGAGTATATTTTCCAATATGGCTGCCGACCTGCTCCGGGTTGAAGATCTGGTGACCGAGTTCCGCACCGACGATGGGGTGGTGCACGCAGTCGATGGAGTTTCGTTCAACATCCGGCAGGGCCAGACCATGGGCCTCGTCGGCGAGTCGGGTTGCGGCAAGAGCGTGACCGCCTTGAGCATCATGGGCCTGATCGAGCATCCGGGCACGATCGCAGGCGGCAGGATCCTGTTCGAGGGCAACGACCTGGTTGGCCTGGGCACGGAGGAGATCCGGCATGTCCGCGGCAAGGAGATCGCCATGATCTTCCAGGAGCCGATGACCTCTCTCAACCCGGTGTACACGGTCGGCGACCAGATTGCGGAGATGGCCCGGCTGCACCTGCACATGGATCGGAAACACGCATGGGAGCACGCCATCGAGATGCTCAGGACGGTCAAGATCCCATCTCCCGAGAAGCGAGTCTCCGACTACCCGCATCACATGTCCGGAGGCATGCGGCAGCGCGTCATGATCGCGATGGCGGTGTCATGCACGCCCAAGCTCCTGATCGCGGACGAGCCGACGACCGCGCTGGACGTCACCATCCAGGCTCAGATCCTCGATCTTCTGCGCGACCTGCAGAGAGAGTTCCAGATGTCGATCCTCATGATCACTCACGACCTCGGGGTGGTGGCAGAGATCTGCGAGAACGTGGTCGTCATGTATGCCGGCAAGGTGGTCGAAGAGGCCCCGGTCCGCGGCATTTTCAATTCTCCGCAGCATCCGTATACGGAGGGCTTGCTTCGCTCGATCCCCCACCTCGGCATGACGTCCGCCGCCAAGTTGGCTGTGATCAAGGGCACCGTGCCGAGCGCGATGAACTGGCCTCCGGGTTGCCGCTTTGCCCCCCGTTGCAACCTGCGCTTCGAGAAGTGCGTCGAGGACCCTCCACTCTTCGACGTGGGCGGCCAACAATCTGCCTGCTGGCTGAATGAAAGTGGAAGACGTGCCACCAGCAAGCGAGTCGTCAAAGCGGGCGAGCTGTGACCGCCGAGGCGGCCAAGCCGCTGGTGGTCGCCGACAGTCAACCCCTGCTTCGGATTCGGGGGATCAAGAAGTACTTCCCTGTCCGCCGAGGATTCCTTCAGCGCGTCATCGGCTACGTCAAAGCCGTCGACGGGGTCGACCTCGACGTCGCGCATGGCGAGACGCTCGGGTTGGTCGGCGAGTCCGGGTGCGGCAAGTCAACACTGGGCCGCTCGATCCTCAGGTTGGTCGAACCGACGGCTGGGACCATCGAGTTCGAGGGCAGGGACATCACCAAATTGGACCGCCGCCACATGAAGCCGATTCGCGCCGACATGCAGATCATCTTTCAGGACCCTGTCGGTTCCCTAAATCCACGGATGTCGGTCGGCGACATCGTCGGTGAGGGCCTCTTGGTCCACGGTATGAAAAACCGTACCAAGCGTCAGAAGATCACGCGGGACATCCTCGAAAAGGTGGGCCTGAGGCAGGAATATGCGAACCGTTATCCGCATGAGTTCTCCGGAGGCCAGCGCCAGCGCATCGGCATTGCGCGCGCCCTCGCCCTCTCACCCAAGCTCATCATCGCGGACGAGCCGGTCTCCGCGCTGGACGTGTCCATCCAGTCGCAGGTGCTGAACCTGCTCGTGGACCTCCGCAAGGAATTCGGGCTGACCTACATCTTCGTTGCACACAATCTGGCCGTCGTCTCGTACATCTCGGACCGTGTTGCGGTCATGTACCTCGGCCAGGTGATGGAGCTGGCAGACGCCGAGGAGCTGTACAGGAACCCCCTGCATCCCTATACGAAGTCGCTGCTGTCAGCGATCCCGCAACCCGACCCCGATCATCCCCGCAACCGGACCATGCTCACCGGCGACGTGCCCAGCCCGTTCAATCCACCATCTGGATGTCCGTTTCGTACACGCTGCCCGCTGGCGCGCGAGAAGGGGACCCAGAACGGCATCTGCGCGGAGGAGCGGCCTCCTCTAGTCGAGAAGAAAGTTCACGGCCACTTCGCCGCCTGCCACTTCGCCTAGCTAATAGGGGCGGGCCCACCCGCTCGCTGGCCTAGTTGACGATCTTGGGGTCGAAGGCGTCCCGCAGGCCGTCGCCGATGAAGTTGACGCAGAGGACCGTGGCGGTGACCATGAGGCCGGGGAACGTGATCCACCACCAGTTGCCGACGATCAGGAATTCCTCGGCGCCGCTCAGGATCGATCCCCAGCTGTACTGCGGGGGCTGGATGCCAAAGCCCAGGAAGCTGATGAAGGCCTCGAGCACGATGTTGCCGGCGATACCCAGAGTGAAGGCAACGATGATCGGTCCGATGGCGTTCGGCAGCAGGTGTCGGAAGATGATTCGCGACGGCGACACGCCCAGAGCCCGGGCCGCCTCAGTGAATTGCATCTCGCGCAGGGAGAGAAATTGGCTGCGAACGATACGGGCTATCGTCTGCCAGCTTAGGAACCCGAAGATCAGGGCTATATAAAACGCGTTGTCGGCGGCGAAGATGCGGGTCGCCAGCGGAACGATGAGGAGGGCGGGCAGCGTGAGGAGAACGTCAGTAACACGCATCATCACAGCGTCGGGAAGACCGCCGAAATAACCCGCGAAGGCGCCGACTGTGACCCCGACGGCAGTCGCCAAAATCATCGACCCCACGCCGATGATCAGTGACAGTTGTCCACCGTAAAGGACCAAGCTGAAGATGTCGTGCCCGTTGAGCGAGTCGGTGCCGAACAGATGCCGCAGCGACGGACCCTGATTCGATTGGGTGAGGTCGAACTGGTTGGGCGCCTGGATGAAGTGCGGAAATAGCGCATGCCACAACGGGGCTCCATAGCAGGCGACGGCGATGATGGCCAACCCCAGAACGCCCCACTTGGCCAGCGGATGGTGTACGAAGCGCCGATATACGATCTCACGCAGGCTGTACTGCTTGACCGCGATGTCGTAATCGGCGCCCGGCGCCTCGGCCGGATGCTCGAGCGCGACCTGGTTTTCTATCGCCCGTTCAAGCATAGGAAATTCTCGGGTCTGCCACCGCATAGGCAAGATCGGCGACCACGTTGAAGAAGATCACGAGTAGGCCCGTCAAAAAGAGGATGCCCATCATCAGTGGGTAGTCGTAACCCTCAAGCGCCTGGAAGAAGAGTTGTCCCATCCCCGGCCACGAGAAGATGCGCTCGGTGACGACAGCTCCGGAGAAGAGGATCGGCAGCTCCAGCGCGACGTTCGTGATGAGCGGGAGCAGCGCGTTTCGCAGCGTGTGCTTGAGGACTACCGACCGCTCCGACAGGCCCTTGGCCCGAGCCGTCCTGACGTAATCCTGGTGGATCGCGTCGAGCATCGAGGCGCGAACAAACCTAGAGTCGAAGGCAATCCCGACGATGGCGATGGTGAGCGCGGGCAGGATGATGTGCTTGGCAATGTCCAGCGTCCCTTGCACAATGTGCTGGCCGAACCAGGCGTTGTACTGAGGTGTGAGGAACGGCGCCCCCGCGACCCGGATGTCGATCACCCCGCTGATCGGAAGGATCTGGATGAAAACTCCAAAGACCATCAGGAGCATGAGACCCAGCCAAAAAGTGGGCATCGAGTTGCCGACGTATGCGAAGAACGTCACGAACTGGTCGAAGAACGAGTAGCGCTTCAGCGCCGCCAGAATTCCCGCCGGTATCGCCAGCAGCTCTTGCAGCGCATAGGCAACCGTCATCAGGAGAACGGTCGCGGGAAGGTGAGAGAAGATCACCTTGTTCACCGGTTGGTTCAGAAAGAAAGAGTTCTGCCAATCCCCTGTGAACATCGCGCCGACCCACTTGAAGTACTGCTCGTAAACCGGCAGGTCGAGGCCCCAGCGATGGATGATCGCGAGCTTGGCAGCTTCCGACTGGTGGGAGTTGAAGGCGAGGGCCGCCATCGGACCGCCAGGTATGGCCTGCATGATCGCAAACAGGACCACAGACATGACGATGATCGTGGGCACCGTCTGCAGCAGCCGTCGGGCGGCGTATCCGACCATAGGGTCGCCCAGAATCGTAACACCTCAGCGTTCGGCTGCTCACGCGAAAAGGAAGGGGGGCGACCGCTTGGCCGCCCCCCTCGAATTGACGCGTTGGTGGCTAGCTCTTGCCCTTGGTGTTGTACCAGTCAGCGGCGTTGCACACGCCGAGGCAGGTGTTCACGGACGGGGCGAAGTTGCCGAAGTTGGAAGCGACGCTGAATACGTCAGGCCGCTCGTAGAGCTCGATCGTGGGGAGGTAGTCCCTCCACTCAGTCTGAACCTGCTTGTAGATCGCGACACGTGCCGTGACGTCCACGGTGGTCGCCCCCTGCGCGCAGAGTGTGTCGAGCGTCGGGTCAGTGGCCCGCGACCAGTTCTGGCCGGCGGGGTTGGCGGCGGTTGGGATCTGGCTGGATTCGACGGTGGAGCACCAGCTGTCGGGGTCCGGTGCCCAGTTGTTGGCGTACAGGCCGACGTCGAAGTTGCCGGTGGCGAGGATGCCGCCGCCCTTGAAGTCGTTGAAGAACTGTCCGGCGGGCCAGTTCTTGGTCGTGACGGTGGCGCCGACGGCTGCCCAGTTCTGGATCAGCTGCTCCTCTTCCGCAGCCCGCTGGCTGTTGCCCGAGGTGGTGCTGATTACGAATGCAAGCTTCTTACCGTTCTTGCTCCGGGTGCCGTCCGCTGCTGCGACCCAGCCGTCTGAGTCAAGCAACGATTTGGCCTGGGTGACGTTCTGCTGCCAAGCCGGGATCGTGGTGTCGTAGTACGGCGAGAGGGCGCTCACAAATGGCCCGTTCATGGGCTTGCCAATGCCGCCCACGAGCGAGGTGTTGATTGCGTTCTTGTCGATGGCGAGCGCGAGCGCCTGGCGCAGCGCCTTGTCGCCGCTCAAGATGCTTGGAGTGCCGTTCGGGTGATTGCCAAGGTTCAAGGTCAGGAACTCATCCAAGAGCCCCGTGGCGCTTGCCGTCGAGTAACCGGTGATTCCGGTCAAGGCGGGGAGGTCGTTGGCGATCAGGTCGAGCCCAAGGTCGGTGTCGCCCGACTTGAGGCCTGCGATCTGCGACGGCTTGTCGCCGTAGATCTTGTAGATGAGCTTGTCGAGGTACGGCGCGTGGCCGAAGAAGGGGGCCCCGCTGCGGCCGGCCGCGTAGTTGGGGTTAGGCACCATCACGACCTGCGCGGCAGGCCCGGGCACGAAGTTCTGGACCATGTACGGACCGCTGGTCGCGGTCGGGTCCTTGGTGAAGTAGTCGGAGGTTGCCCAGTTGGCGTGCGTGATGCTCGTCAGGATGTGCTGGGGAACCGGGGTGACCCCCATCGCCGAGATGAACGGGGCGTAGATGCCCGTGGCAAGGGGGGAGCTCAGACCGCAGCGCTTGCCTGTGGGGTCGGGCCCGAAGTGCCAGACCTCGACCGTGCTGCTGGTGTCGGTGATTGACGCGATCGAGGAATACCCGGTCTGGGTGGCCGCCCCGGTGGCGGGGTCGCAAATCGCGGCGATCGTGAAGTCGATGTCGGCGGTGGTCAGCGGCTGCCCGTCGGACCACTTGAGGCCGGACTTCAGCTTGATGGTGACGTCCATGTGCGTGCTGTCGATCGCCTTGACGTCACCGTTGGCGACGGTTGGGACCTCGGTCACGAGGTCCGGGATCGCGTTGTTCTTGGGGTCGAAAACCCACAAGGACGCCCACAGGGGGCCCGTGGCCACCTCCTGGGTGGTCGCCGCTGTCGAGGAGAGCACGTTCAGGTCCTGAACGGACTCCCAGTCCGAGTAAACCAGCTGGCCGCCCTGAACGCCGGGACTCGGGTTGTAGGCCGACAGACCAGTCGAAATTACGCCGGGGGTGCTGGTGCCACCACACGCGGCGGCGACGAACAAAGCCGCCGAGGCGAGCGCGACCGCTCGGAACCGATTGCCTAAATGCATAAGCGTCTTACCTCTCTAATTGACGATCCTGCGGCCTTCTTCCCGGGGTCCACGGTCCCGGGGCGAGAGTGCGCCGGCAACAGGTCTACTCACACAGCCTCTTCGGCTTAAGACGAATTCTCTGGCTCCCCACCAGTGACTGTCAAGTATGGCCTATTCGGACCCGGAACGTCCGTTCGGTTTCAGCTATCTCGGGGCGATGTAGATCTGAGTTGGGAACAGGGCGCCCGGCCATTCGTCGATCGAGGTTGGCGTGATGCCTTTGACGTAGGGGCGTACCAGGTCCCAGCTGACGGTCTGCGCCAGAAAGGCCACCGGCGCGTCGCTGACGAGCATGGCCTGCGCCTGCTGGTATTCCTGATCTCGCCGGTCAGGCTGCAGGTCGACGCTCGCTGCCCGTACGAAATTGTCGTACTGCAGGTTCTGATACAGGCCGACGTTGTGGAAGCTCGTCGTCAGGAAGACCGGGTACCAATCCGATGCGTCTGGATAATCCGCGGTCCAGCCGCGTGGCCCCGCGATCTGGAAGCTGCCGCTGGCCAAGCGCGAGTTGAGGGTGTTGGTGTCAAGCCCTTGCAAAGTGATGTCGATGCCAAGGTTGGCCTTCAACTGCGCCTTGACGAATGCGGCCGTCGCCTTCTGGAAATCCGACGAGCGATCGTACGAGAACTTGATACCGGAGAGCTGCCTGGCACTCACGCCTGATGAAGCCAGCGATGCCCGCGCTGACGCGACGTCCGAATTCTGGACGCTTCCCCCCACTCCTGGCGAGTATCCGTGCATGCCTTGCGGGATGAACGATTCGGCCGGTATCGCCTGGCCCTGGAACACCTGCGCGACGAAAGCCGACCTGTCGATCGCCTCAGCGATCGCCCTGCGAACCCGAACATTGTTCAGTGGCGGCGAGGTGACTTGAAACGCTAGCCAGAAGACGCTCAGGGATGGCGTTTTCATCAGCTCATGGCTCAACGTCGCGTCCGCCGCAACGCCGGCTGCTTGTGCGGGCTGGACGTCGATCACGTCGAGCTGACCGCTCTCATACTTGGCGAGGGCGGCCGCGCCGTCGTTGACGATCACGAAATCGATCGATGTCAGGGTGGGGTGCGGTCCCCAGTAGTGCGGGTTTGGGATCACGTTTATGTGGTCCCCAGCCACCATCTCGGCGACCTTGAAGGGGCCGTTGGTGACGAGGGTTTTGGGTGTGGTTGCCCATTTGTCGCCGGAGGCCTTGACCACGTCCTGCCGGATGGGGGCGCCGGCCGGCATCGCCGCCAGCCAGATGAACGCCGGATCAGGATGCGAGAGCGTCACCTGGAAGGTGTAGTCATCCGTCGCCTTCAGTCCCAAGGAGGCGACCGCGGCATCGAGCTTCGACGCGTCTCGCCTGGGGTCGAGGATCGACACCTTGTCACCGTTGAGCACGGCGTCGGCGAAGAAGGCCTCGCTCGGCGACGCCAGCCGTGGGTCGATGAGCCTCTGCCATGCGAAGACGAAGTCCTGGGCCCTCACCGGCGTGCCGTCCCAGTACTCGGCATTCCTTCGAAGGTGGAAGGCGTAGATGGTTCCGTTCGGAGACACGTCGAAGCTCGCTGCCGCTGCGGGCGAAACTCCGCTCAGGTCGGGGTTCGGCCGTAGCAGGGGCTCGGAGATCGCACGCAAAACCGCCGTCTCGTAGGTGTACTGCGTCTGACCGGGATCCAACGAGGCCGGCTGGTCGTCGAGCAAAACCCGAAGCGACTGATCGGCATCGAGCTTGGCCCCCTGCGTGAGCGAAGGAGCGCCAGGAGTGCAAGCGAGACCGACGATGAGCACGAGAACGCCCAGTGAGAAGGCGCGAAAGCGCCTAACGGCAGGAGTCACCCTTCGGATCATACCCAGCGTGGCCGCCAGCCCCCCCATCCGCCAGCCTCAAACAAAGCCATCACCAGCTTGGCCGGTAGGCCCGGCTTCGCCCGGCCGTCCGCCAACCGTCCTTATGGGGCTGCGCGCACGCCTTGGAGGAACATCTAGCTAAGCCCAACGTGCAGGAGAGATGGTCATAAAAGGTAACCTCGGTTCCCTTTCATAAATTGAAGGGCCACCCGAGTGGCGGGCGACCCTTGTGCACGTACCGCTGACTGTAACCCAAACCCGGGCGATTTGGCTGGGCAAAATTGTGGGAGGGAACACCATGGTTCCCTCCCCTTCAGCGCTTCTTAGACCGACAGCGTTTCCAGGTCAATCGGCTCCTCTTCGAGGATCTTCGCCGCCTGCTCACGCTGCTTCTTGTAGTAGTCGAGCCCGGTCCCCGCAGGGATGAGCTTGCCGATGATCACGTTCTCCTTCAATCCTCTCAGCCTGTCGACCTTGCCCGAGATCGCGGCCTCGGTGAGGACGCGCGTGGTCTCCTGGAAGGAAGCTGCCGAGAGCCATGAGGTGGTGTTGAGCGCGGCCTTGATGAGGCCGAGCAGCACCGTCTGGGCGGTGGCCGGCTCGCCACCCTCGGCCAGCGCCTTCGCGTTGGCCTCCTCGTACTCCCACTGCGAAACGATCTCCCCCGGGAGCAGGCCCGTGTCGCCCGCCGAGTCAATGCGGACCTTCCGCATCATCTGGCGAACGATGACCTCTATGTGCTT
Organism: Candidatus Micrarchaeaceae archaeon; assembly: GCA_035534555.1. Lineage (GTDB taxonomy): Bacteria > Chloroflexota > Dormibacteria > Dormibacterales > Dormibacteraceae > Palsa-872. Next base: position 48,748 of record DATLRQ010000081.1, on the reverse strand, counting down.
GTCGTTGATGTCGACACCCTGGCTGCGGTAAACCTTCTGGACCTCGTCGACGAGGAAGGTCTGAACGGCCTCCTTGCCCAGGATGTGCAGCAGCTCCTGCGGCGAGATGGAGCCCTCGGTGATCTGCTGCCCCGCCTTGATGAGCACCTTCTGCCCGTCCCGGCGGTCGAGCTCGGGCCTGATGCGCACCTGGTGTGGAATCGGGTACTCGCGGACCTCTTCGTCGATGGTCCGCACTACGATCTCCTTGGTCGTCACTGTGACCTTGCCGGCGTGTCGCGTCCGGAGGCCGTTGCCCTTGGCGTCCCGGGCCAGCTCCTGGCCCTCCATGACGTCGTCCTTGTTCTTGACCAACGTCTGCATCTTCGGGTCGACCGGGTAGGAAACCTCGAACTCCTCTTTGGAGGTCACGCGCACCTTGCGCGACCCCTCGGCGCGGATGATCTCGAGCTCCCCATCGATCTCGGAGATGATCGCCTTGCCCTTGGGGATGCGAGCCTCGAACAGCTCCTCCACGCGGGGCAGGCCCTGTGTGATGTCCACGCCGGCCTGCCCGCCGGTGTGGAACGTGCGCATGGTCAGCTGGGTCCCCGGCTCGCCGATCGACTGCGCGGCGATGACGCCCACCGCCTCACCGATCTCGACGATCTTGCCGGTTGCCAGGTTGCGGCCGTAGCAAGTGCGGCAGACGCCCTCGCGAGCCTCGCACACGAGCACGGAGCGCATCTTGACGGCGACTCCCGCCGCGATCGCCTGCCGCGCCGCGTCGTCGCTGATGGGCGATCCGACAGCGACCAGCACCTGGCCGTCGACAACTATGTTCTCGGCTGAGATGCGGCCGGCGATCTTTTCGAAAATCGGCTCGCTCTTCGCCCGCTCTGGGGTGATGTCGCGAACCCAGATGCCATTGGTCGTTCCGCAGTCTTCCTCGCGCACGATCACGTCCTGGGCGACGTCCACGAGGCGGCGGGTCAGGTAACCCGAGTCGGCGGTTCGCAGGGCGGTGTCGGCCAGACCCTTGCGCGTGCCGTGAGTCGAGATGAAGTATTCGAGCACCGTCAGGCCCTCGGTGAAGTTGGCCATGATCGGCAGGTCAATGATCCGGCCGGTGGGGTCGGCCATGAGGCCGCGCATGCCGGCGAGCTGGCGGATCTGCTGGATGTTTCCGCGGGCGCCCGAGCCCATCATCATCCAGATCGGGCTGAACTTGTCAAACGCGTGCTCGGTGGCGTTGCCCACGTCCTCGTAGGCCTTCTGCCAGAGCTCGATCACCTTGCGGTATCGCTCGTCGTCGGTCATGACACCGCGGCGGTACATGCGCTCGACGTCCGCAACTTCTTTCTCGGTGGCATGAATCGTCTCCCACTTCGACTCGGGGTGCGGAATATCCATGGCGGACACGGTGATTCCCGCCTGCGTCGCGTAACGGAATCCGAGCCGCTTGATGTCGTTGACGACGACTGCTGTGGTTTCGCTGCCGTACAGGCGGAAGAGCTCCGCCACCAGCGTGCGCAGCAGCTTGCGGTCGTAGTGAGCGTTCTGGAACGGCAGCGGCTGCATCGAGGTTTCCATCGGCTCCTTGCCGACGGGCAGAGGCTGGTTGAAGACAACGCGCCCGGGCGTCGTCACGATCAGCTCGGATCCGATCTTGACGCGGATCCATTCCTGCAGCTTGACCACCTTGCTCTCGAGAGCAAGCACGACTTCGTTCTGAGAGCTATATGTCCGCAGCTTCTGCTTGTCCTCAACGCTGGATGGCATCTCGCCGCGTGCGGCGGTCAGCCAGTAGCAGCCAAGCACGACGTCCTGGGTCGGCGCGACCACCGGGTGGCCGTCGGCTGCCGACAGGATGTTCTGCGACGACATCATCAGGTTCTTGGCTTCGGCGATGGCGCCGCTGAAGAGAGGGACGTGCACGGCCATCTGGTCGCCGTCGAAGTCGGCGTTGAAGGCGGCGCATACGAGCGGATGGATCTGGATGGCCGAGCCCTCGACCAGCACAGGCATGAAGGCCTGGATGCCGAGACGGTGAAGCGTCGGGGCACGGTTGAGCAGCACCGGGTGGTCACGGATGACCTCGTCCAGGACGTCCCAGACCTCGGTGCGGCTGCGCTCGACCATGCGCTTGGCTGACTTGATGTTGGTTGTGTAGCCCTTGTTAACGAGCTCGCGCATGACGAATGGCTTGAACAGCTCGAGCGCCATCTTCTTGGGCAGGCCGCATTCGTGCAGCTTCAGCTCCGGTCCGACCACGATCACGGAGCGGCCGGAGTAGTCCACGCGCTTGCCGAGCAGGTTCTGACGGAACCGGCCCTGCTTGCCCTTGAGCATGTCGGAGAGCGACTTCAGCTTGCGGTTGCCCGTGCCGGTGATGGCACGACCGCGGCGGCCGTTGTCGATGAGCGCGTCGACGGCCTCCTGGAGCATGCGCTTCTCGTTGCGCACGATGATCTCCGGGGCGCCGAGCTCGAGGAGCCGCTTCAACCGGTTGTTGCGGTTGATCACGCGGCGGTAGAGGTCGTTCAGGTCAGAGGTGGCGAACCGGCCGCCGTCCAGCTGGACCATCGGGCGCAGCTCGGGTGGGATGACCGGCAGCACCTCGAGCACCATCCACGTCGGGCTCGAGTTCGACTTGCGGAAGTCTTCGACGACCTTCAAGCGCTTGATCGCCTTCTGCTTGCGCTGCCCGCTCGAGGAGCGCGATTCCTCGCGGAGGCGGTACATCTCCGACTGGAGCTCGATGCGCGAAAGCAGCTCGCGGACTGCCTCGGCGCCGATGCCGGCCTTGAAGGCGCGGCCGAAGCGCTCCTGGAAGTCGCGGAACTGGGTGTCGGTGAGGATCTGCTTGGCGTGCAGGCCTTCGAGGTCCGTGCGAGTGGCCTCGATCTCCTGCTGCAAAGCTTCGAGCTCGCCCTGGATCGCCTCCCGCTGCGTCTTGGTGGCCGCCTCGATCTGAGCGTCGAGGCCCTTGCGGTCCGCGTCGAGGCGTTCCTTCGCGCGCTTCTGCTGGGCCTTGGTGTTGGCTTCGAGCTTCTCGATCTTTTCCTGGACTTTGCCGAGGACCGCGCGTGACATCTCCTTGGACAAGAGCTCGCCCTTGTCGATGACAACCTCTTCGTCACCGTCCAGGCCGACGGACATCGCGCGGCGCGACTTGGTGCCGATGCCTGCCTTGATGTGCTCGGTCGCCTTCTTGCCCTGGGTCGTGATCGAGTCGACAGCTTCCTGGAGCTCCTCTTCGAGGCGCGCCACCTCGACCTCGACCTCGCCCTTCAGCTTCTTGGTCTTGCCCTCGCTTTCGGCGCGAAGCTCCTTGCTCTTGGAGTCAATGTCAGCGCGCAGTCGGATCGCGCGCTCGTCCTTATCCATGTTGAGGACGGCCAGCATGTCGTTGCGGACCTCCTCATGAACGTCCGTGACGATGTAGTTGGCGAAGTAAAGAATCTTCTCGAGGTTGCGCGGGGACATGTCGAGGAGAAGGCCCATGCGGCTCGGGATGCCCTTGAAGTACCAGACGTGGCTCACGGGCGAGGCGAGCTTGATGTGGCCCATCCGCTCGCGGCGAACCTTCGAGCGGGTGACCTCGACGCCGCACTTGTCGCAGATGATTCCCTTGTAGCGGTACCGCTTGTACTTTCCACAGTGGCATTCCCAGTCCCGCGTCGGACCGAAGATGCGCTCGCAGAAAAGACCGTCGCGCTCCGGGCGGAGCGTGCGGTAGTTGATGGTCTCGGGCTTCGTGACCTCGCCGTGCGACCACGACATGATCGTGTCCGGCGACGCCAACGAAAGCTTCAGCGCATCGAAGTTCTCTAGCTTCAGCAAGTTCTCTTCCTTATCTCCTATTCGCCTGAGTCTTCCCCGAGCTCTTCGCGCTCGAGGCTGATACCGAGATCCAATGGGATCTCGGGGATGTCTTCCTCGGACAACACGATCTGGCGCTCGTCCTCGCTCAGGATCTCGACCCCGAGCGCGAGCCCTTCCAGCTCCTTGACCAGCACTCGGAACGATTCCGGAATGCCGGCCTCGAGCGTGTTGTCGCCCTTGACGATCGCCTCATAAGCCTTGACGCGGCCCACGATGTCGTCCGACTTCACGGTCAGGATCTCCTGGAGGACGTGCGCCGCCCCGTAGGCTTCGAGCGCCCACACCTCCATCTCTCCAAACCGCTGGCCACCGAACTGCGCCTTGCCGCCCAGCGGCTGCTGGGTGACCAGGCTGTAAGGGCCCGTGGACCGGGCGTGGATCTTGTCCTCGACCAGGTGGGCCAGTTTCAGCATGTAGATCATTCCGACTGTCACCGGCTCGTCGAACATCTCGCCGGTGCGGCCGTCGCGCAGCCTAACCTTGCCGTCTTCCGGCAGGCCCGCCCGCTTGAGCTCGGACACGATGGTGGCCATTGGCGCCCCGTCGAACACGGGGGTCGCAACCTTGATGCCGAGGGTGTGTGCGACCCAACCCAAATGGGTCTCGAGGACCTGGCCCAGGTTCATTCGGCTCGGCACACCCAGTGGGTTGAGAACGATGTCGACCGGCGTCCCGTCGGGGAGGTACGGCATGTCCTCTGCGGGCATGATCCTGGCGACCACGCCCTTGTTGCCGTGGCGGCCGGCCATCTTGTCACCGGCCGAGATCTTTCGCTTCTGGGCGAGGTAGACGCGGACCATCTCGTTGATGCCCGGCCCGAGTTCGTCCTTGTTCTCGCGGCTGAAGACCTTGACGTCGACTACGATGCCGCGCTCGCCGTGGGGCACGCGCAGGCTGGAGTCGCGAACCTCGCGCGCCTTCTCACCGAAGATCGCGCGCAGGAGCCGCTCCTCGGCCGAGAGCTCGGTCTCGCCCTTGGGAGTGATCTTGCCCACCAGGATGTCGCCCTGCTGGACCTCGGCGCCGATGTAGACGATGCCGCGCTCGTCGAGGTTGCGCAGCGCGTCGTCGGCGACGTTGGGGATGTCGCGGGTGATCTCTTCCGGTCCGAGTTTGGTCTCGCGGGCCTCGGACTCGTGCTCCTCGATGTGGATCGAGGTGTACATGTCCTCTTTGACCACGCGCTCCGAAAGCAGGATCGCGTCCTCGAAGTTGTAGCCCTCCCACGGCATGAACGCCACGAGGACGTTTCTCCCGAGTGCCATCTCGCCGTCCTCGATGGCCGGACCGTCAGCGAGGATGTCGCCCTTGGCCACGTGCTGGCCGGGCTTCACCTTAACCTTGTGGTTCAGGCACGTGCCCTGGTTGGAGCGTGCGAACTTCTGCAGCGGGTAGTGCTTGTCGGGTCCGCCGCCATCGGGCTTGACCACGATCTCGAAGACCGGGGTGGCGTGAACCGCTTTGATGTCCTTGGGGTGTGCGATGTCGGCGACGACGCCGGCCACGTCGGCCACGATCATCTCGCCTGAGTCCTTGGCGGCGTAGTACTCGACCCCGGTGCCCACGAGCGGCGCGTCGGTGACCAGAAGCGGCACCGCCTGGCGCTGCATGTTGGCGCCCATCAGGGCGCGGCCGGCGTCGTCGTGCTCGAGAAACGGGATCAGCGCGGTGGCGACGGAGACGATCTGCTTCGGCGAGATGTCCATGTACTGGATGTTGCCGACGTCTTCGATCTTGAAGTCGCCTCGGGCGCGCGAAGGCACGCGCGCGTCCGCGAAATGGTTCTCAGGCGTCAATGCGGCGTTGGCCTGAGCGATGCCGAACATGTCCTCCTCGTCGGCCGACAAGTACTCGACCTCGGTCGATACCCAGGGCACGATGTCCACGCCGGCGACATGGGACTTGACCAGCTGCTGGACCGCCTTGGCGTCGAGAAGCTGCCCGGCGGGCAGGATCTCCTTGCCCTTGGCGTCCAGAGCGGGGCGGCGCAGCGTGCGGCTTTCCAGCTTGGTGGCCGTGTCGTCGTTGACCGACATGCGGTTGTAGACGCGCCGGAAGGGCGTTTCGACGAACCCGAACTCGTTGACCTTGGCGTAGGTCGCCAGGTTGCCGATGAGGCCGATGTTCGGGCCTTCGGGGGTCTCGATCGGGCAGATACGGCCGTAGTGACTGTGGTGAACGTCCCGGACGTCGAAGCCCGCCCGCTCGCGAGAAAGGCCGCCTGGCCCGAGGGCCGACAGCCTGCGCTTGTGGGTGAGCTCGGACAGCGGGTTGTGCTGGTCCATGAACTGGGACAGCTGGCTCGACCCGAAGAATTCTTTGATCGCTGCAACTACAGGCCGAGCGTTGATCAGCGATGCCGAAGTGACCGTGTGAGGGTCGCTGATCGTCATCCGCTCTTTGATGATTCGCTCCATGCGGATCAGTCCCATGCGGAACTGGTTCTGCAGCAGCTCGCCGACCGCGCGCACCCGGCGGTTGCCCAGGTGGTCGATGTCGTCGGGGATCTGCTTCTCGCGCGGCGCGTTGTTCAGCTCGATGAGCTTGCGGAGGAAGGCGATGAAGTCGCCCTTCTCGAGGATGCGCAGCTCACGCTGGCGGACGCGCGCGAGGATGTCGGCCTCATCGCGACCGAGCCTCTTGTCGACCTTGTAGCGGCCGACGCGGCCGAGGTCGAACCGGCGCGGGTTGAAGAACAGGCTCTGCAACAGGTTGCGGGCGTTGTCGACCGAGGGGGGATCGCCGGGGCGGACGCGGCGGTAGAGCTCGAGGAGCGCGTCCTCAGTCTTCATCGTGGTGTCCTTGTCGAGCGTCGACTCCATATAGCGGTGCTCGGGGTTGTTGTCGACGTCGCCGAACATCTCCATGAGCGCGCGCTTCTGTGCCTCGCGGTCGTTCTCGGTGCCCTTCAGCTGCGGTAGCTCGAGCGCCTTCAGCAGGACGGTCACGGGAACCTTGCGCTTGCGGTCGATCTTGACGGTGAGCAGGTCCTTCGCGGAGGTCTCGATCTCCAGCCAGGCGCCGCGGTTCGGGATGAGCTTGGCCCCGAATAGCTTGCGGCCGGTGTTGGGGTCCTCGGCCGCGGTGAAGTAGACGCCGGGCGAGCGCACGAGCTGCGACACGACGACGCGCTCGGTGCCGTTGACGATGAAGGTGCCCTCGTCGGTCATCATGGCGAAGTCGCCCATGTAGACCTCGGACTCCTTGATCTCGCCGGTCTCCTTGATCGTCAGTCGGGTCTTGATGCGCAGCGGCGCGGCGTACGTCATGTCGCGGTTCCGGCACTCCTCGACCGAGAACTTCGGCTGGCCGAACTCGTAGTCGAGAAACTTCAGCTCGAAGTTCTTGCCCGTGTAGTCGGTGATCGGGTTGATCTCGTCGAAGAGCTCACGAAGGCCCTCTGACTTGAACCAGTGGAACGACTCGACCTGCGTCGCAATGAGGTCTTTCAGCTCGACCAGGTTCGGGATACGGCCATAGCTAAGGCGCGCGGGAGCTCTCATCTCTGAGATCATTCGGTTCTCCTTAAACGGAAAAGGGCGCGCTCAGGAAATAGGCATGATGAGCGGCCGGGCGTGCACGAACGGCCAGTATACGACGAATCACCCTCTCGTGGGGACGAGTCATCGAAGCCAGGCGAAACGGCCGCCTGACCTGAGGTTTTCGGGCACTATAACACCGCCCGGCCGGCGTTGCTAGCCCCTTAAGAAACGCCGGGATGGACCGGCCTTCCCGCCGGCTTGTGAACGCTGCTGGCGCCCGCCTGGGCCTCGCGATGCGCATCCCGAACGGAGATTCCGCGCGTATCGGCCCAAGGACGCGAGTTAGCCTTTCCTTGATGCCGGACTGGAAGGCGCTTCGCGCCGAGTTTCCCCTATTAGATCGGTACATCTATCTCAACGCCTGCTCCCTCGGCCCCCTCCCCCGCCGCGGCCACGCCGCCCTGGCCCGATACGCCAGGGATTGGGACGAGAAAGGCACCCCGGTCTGGTTTTCTGACTGGATTCCGCTCCTGGAGAGATTCCGGGCGCGGATCGCCGAGCTGCTCCATGCGCCAGTGGGGACCACGGCCATCGCGCCCTCCGTATCGGTGGCTCTGAGCACGCTGGCGACCGGCCTGCCCCTCCCGGCGGGCCGCGACAAGATCCTCATCGGCGAGCTCGATTTCCCGACCATCGGCCACCAGTGGCTGAGCCGGCCGGGCTACGAGGTCGAGTTTGTCCCCAGCCGCGACGGCATGACGATCCCGCCTGCGGCGTTCGCCGAGCGGATCGACCAGCGCACCGCGCTGGTCGCCACCACCCACCTCTTCTATACGACCGGCTACCTCCAGGACGTGCGCGCCATCGCCGACGCCGCCCACAATGCGGGCGCGCTCTGCCTGATCGACGGCTACCAGACCTGCGGCTGCGTACCGCTCGACGTCGAGGCGATGGGTTGCGACGCCTTCGTGGGCGGGTGCCTCAAATGGTTGAGCGGCGGCCCCGGGAACGCCTTCATCTACGTGCGCCCGGACCTGATCCCGCGCACGCGGCCGCAGGGGACCGGCTGGTTTGCGACGCGCGAACCGTTCTCGTTCACGCTCCAGGAGCTGACCTTCGCCGACGATGCCAGGCGCCTGGAGACGGGCACGTGGGCAATTCCCTCGCACTATGCGGGACTGGCCGCTTTGGAGCTCATCTTGGAGGTTGGGGTGGAGAACATCCAGGACCGACTACGCGACCTGACCGATCGCATCCTCGAGCGCTGCGATGAGGCAGGGGTCAAAACCTTCACGCCGCGCGAGCGCTCACGCCGCTGCGGGATCGTCACACTCGGGTGCGACCGGCCTGAAGAAGTCGAAGCGAAGCTCCACGAGGAAGGGGTGATCGTCGATTCCCGGCCAGGCCGACTGCGCCTCTCGCCGCACTGGTGCGTGACCGAGGCTGAGCTTGAGCGCGGGATGGACCTCGTGCTGGAGAAGCTCAGAGCCGGGGTCGGCTAAACGTCCGGCCTCGCGCCGCCGCCGACCACCATCACCCACGGCTAACGGTAGCGGGATCGACACTCTGGCCCTGTAGGTGACGCCCATCTTGGATCTCCTCGAATACTCACTGACTTCGACCAGTCAGAGGCTATGCCGCCAACCTTGGCGCCCCATGTGGGTTGTCTGGGAAGACCCTCAAAATCCGCACTCTTAGGCACGTTTGGTGCCCGACATGCGCCATGCGAGCGGGCGCCGCACTGCTGGCGCCAGCGCCGCCGATAAAGAGAAGCCGGGCTCGTTGCCCGGCTCCTGACGCCCCTACCCCTTTTCTTACTTGAGCTCTGCTGTCGCGCCTGCTTCCTTGAGCCTGGCGACTGCCTTCTCGGCGTCCGCCTTGCTGACGTTCTCGAGGACCGGCTTCGGCGCCGCATCAACCAGGTCCTTGGCCTCCTTGAGGCCGAGCTGCGTGAGCTCGCGGACCGCCTTGATCACGTTGATCTTGCTGTCGCCGACCGCGGACAGGGTCACCGTGAACTCTGTCTGCTCCTCTTCGGGCTCGGCGGCCGCTCCAGCCGCAGGCCCGGCGGCGACTGCCACCGACGCGGTCGCTGCCTTGATGCCGAACTCGTCTTCGATCGCCTTCACGGCTTCGACGACGTCGAGGATGCTCCAGTCTTTGAGGGCCTCCACGAAATCTTTAGGGGTGAGTTTGGTAGCCATGTTTACGCTGCCTCCAATTTGGTCTTGTACGCGTTCAGCGTGCCCATGAGCTGCTGAAGCGGTGTCTGCATGATTCCAACGAGTTGCGCGACGGGCGATTGAAGAGTGCCCATCAGCTGGGCGATCAACGTTTCGCGAGAGGGAAGGTCGGCCAGCTGCTTGATCTCGTTCGGCGAAAACACTCTGCCTTCGACGAGCCCTCCGACCACCTCGAGCTTCAACCTCGTGGCGCGGACGAACTCGTTGATCAGCTTGGACGCGATGCCGAGGTCGTCATAACCGAAGGCGATCGCCACCGGCCCCTTGATCTCGTCCTGCAGCTGTGGGAACCCTGCCGCCTCGGCGGCGCGCCGGGCAAGCGAGTTCTTGACGACGCGATACTCGACATCGCCCGTCCGCAGCTTGCTGCGGAGCTCCTGGATCTGGCTGACCTTGAGCCCCCGGTAATCCGTGAGGACCGCCACCTTGGCACTCTTCAACTTTTCGGTCAGAAGCTCGACCTGCTCAACCTTCTGCTCTCTCCTGGCTTTCGGCAAATTAAAAAATCCTCCCTGCCCACAACAAAGGCAGGAAGGATCCAACGTCCTTCACTCTTTCGCCTCGGTAGGAGATTAAGCCGGCGCGCCGCCAGCACCTACGGTCTAGGGCAGGAGTCAATTATAGAGAATTGGCCTTGAGCCAATCCTCGCGCAGCACCTCGGTGACGATCCGATCGACCCAGGCGCCGTCGATGTATTGGTCGGCCTTGTAGCGGCCAACCTCCTGGTAGCCGGCCGCCGCCTGGGCTCGCGCGCTGGCCTCGTTGCCATCGAAGTAGGCCGACTTCAGCTTGCGCAGAGGGAGCTGGGTGAAGGCGAACCGACAACGCAGCTGCATCACCTCGCGGCCGAGACCCTTGCCCCAGAGCGACCTGTCGCCGATGGTCGTCCCGGTTTTGCCTGATCCGTTCTTCCAGTCGATCAGGTGGATTGCTGTGGCGCCGACCGGTCGCCCTTCGTGCTCGACGACCCAGAAGATGTCGGCCTGGCTCTTCGCCATCCGGTCGAGCCACTCGTTCTCAGCGTCGAGAGATGGCGGAAAGCGCAGCAGGATGAAGCGGGTCACCTCGAGGTCCTCGAACCAGGTGATCATCACCGCGGCGTCCTCAGTTTTTGGCGGCCGCAGGCTGACTAGCTTGCCTGGGATCAGCGGCCCATACATGGCGTGGAAGTATGAAAGGCGGCAGTCCTAAAGTGGATCAAATGAGTGACCGCCTTCGGCCGCTCTGGGACTTCGACGACCCGGATGGCTCCGAGCGCCGCTTCGACGAGCAGCTTCACGCCGAGTCGTCCGACCCCGGGCGGGCCGAGGTGCTGACGCAGCTCGCCCGGGTGCAGGGCCTGCGCGCGAAGTTCGCAGAAGGAGACCTGCTGATCGATCAAGCCCGGGCGCTGTCGGATGGCAGCGCGGTGGTCGAAGCCCGGATCCACCTCGAGCGAGGGCGGCTGCGCAACTCGAGCGGCGTTGCCGCGTCCGCTCTCCCCATGTTCGAAGCGGCCTTTGAGATCGCGGTCCATGGCAGCGAGCAATTCCTCGCCGCCGACGCTGCCCACATGGCGGCGTTGGCATCACCCGATCGCGACGGCAAGCTGAAATGGACCGAGCGCGGAATCCGGATCGCCGCCGAGTCGTCCGACCGCGAAGTGGCGTACTGGCTTGGACCGCTCTACAACAACCTCGGCTGAGACTACCAGGATGCGGGCGAGCATGAAGCAGCCCTCGAAGCTTTCAAGAGCGCTTTGGCCGCGAGGGAGAGATATCCGGAGATGCCGGCTTTGATCCAGCATGCGAAGGAGGCGGTCGGCGAAGCGTTGCGGTCGCTGGGCCGCGAAGAGGAGGCGGGCCGGCTCTAGCCCGCCTCAGGCCCTAACTCGAGGTGTGGAGCTTGGCGGCCTCTTTGACGTCCACCGGGACCGACGGGCCTTGGGTAGCCGCGACGTAGAAGGTCCGCAGGTATTGGCCCTTCGAGGTGGTCGGCTTGTTGCGGATCAGGGCGTCCACGAGCGCGGTCAAGTTCTGGTGCAGCTGGTCGCCGCCGAACGACACCTTGCCGATGGGGGCGTGCACGATGCCGAACTTGTCGGTTCTGAACTCGACCTTGCCACCCTTGACCTCACGCACCGCTCGAGCCACATCGAATGTGACTGTCCCCGACTTGGGGTTGGGCATGAGGCCCCTGGGACCGAGGATCTTGCCCAGCGGTCCGACCTTGGACATGATGTCGGGCGTCGCGATGGCGGCATCAAAATCCGTCCAGCCCTCGGACACCTTCTTCACTAGGTCGTCGCCGCCCACGTAGTCGGCGCCTGCCTCCTGGGCTTCCTTGGCGCGATCTGCGGTGGCGAACACCAGCACTCGTACCTTCTTGCCCGTCCCGTTGGGGAGCACGACCGAACCACGGACCATCTGCTCGGCGTGGCGCGGGTCGACCCCAAGCCTGATGTGAGCTTCCACCGTCGCGTCGAACTTGGAGATCGAGGTCTCCTTCGCCATCTGGACGGCAGCCTCGGGTGTCAGCCCGCCGTTGCCGTTGCCGGCAAGGGCTGACTCGACCTTCCTGGCCGCCTCGATGTATTTCTTACCGCGCTTCTTCGGCACTACTCAATGACCTCGAGACCCATCGAGCGGGCGGTGCCCTCGACCATTTTCATCGCGTGATCCAGGTCGTACGCGTTGAGGTCCTTCCGCTTCACCTCGACGATCTGGCGCAGCTGCTGGCGCGTCACCCGGCCGACTTTCTCACGGTTCGGTTTCGCCGACCCCTTCTCGATGCCGGCTGCCTTCTTGAGCAGGTTCACGGCGGGAGGGGTCTTGAGGACGAACGTGAAGGTGCGGTCCTCGAAGATGGTGATCTCTGCGGGCACAACGTCGCCAGCCTGCTGAGAGGTGCGCTCGTTGTACGCCTTGGTGAACTCCATGATGTTGATGCCGTGGGGTCCAAGCGCGGTGCCCACGGGCGGGGCGGGCGTCGCCTTGCCGGCCTGCAGCTCGAGCTTCAGTACCGCGCGGATCTTCTTCTTGCTCATCTGATTGGTGCCTTGTATTCCTTATCTATATCTGCGTCGGTTAGTGGACTTTCTCGACCTGCAAGAGGTCGAGCTCGACCGGGGTCTCCCGGCCGAACATGTTGACGAGCACCTTGAGCTTGCCCTTCTCCGGGTTGATCTCATCCACCTTGCCGTGAAAGTCGGTGAACGGTCCATCGACCACGCGCACAGACTCTCCGACTTGGAACTCGACCCGGATCTTGGGCGCTTCCTGCTTCATCTGCTTCTGGATCGCGCGGACCTCTTTCTCCTGAAGCGGGACCGGGCTGTTCGCTGAGCCGACGAAGCTCGTGACGCCCGGAGTGTTGCGAACCACGAACCACGATTCGTTCGACATCAGCATGCGGACGAGGATGTACCCCGGGAAGATTCGCTTCTGGACATGGCGGCGCTTGCCGTCCTTGATCTCGATCTCGTCCTCCATCGGGACGAGCACCTGCAGGATCTTGTCCTGCATGTCCATGGATTCGATCCTTTTCTCGAGGTTCTTCTTGACCTTCTCTTCGTGTCCGGAGTAAGCGTGGACGACGTACCACTGCGCTTCCGGCTCCGGCGCGGCGCTCTTCTCGACGGCCATCAGTGACCGCCGTTGTAGATGAACTTCTGGCTGAGCTGGCCTAGGAAGTAGTCCACCCCGCCGATGAAGCCGCCGATCACTATCACCGTCACGATCACGACCAGCGTGTAGCGATACAGCTCACCCCAGGTCGGCCAGACCACCTTGCGGAGCTCGTCGTAGACGTCGCGCAGAAACCGCACCAGGCTGAACGAGGACGGAGCCTGTTCGGCACGCCTCTTGGTGGTTACGGCCACTACTTGGTCTCCTTGTGCGGCGTGTGTTTATGACACCACCGGCAGTACTTGCTCAGCTCGAGCCTGTCCGGATCGTTCTTCTTGTTCTTCACGGTGGTGTAGTTGCGCCGCTTACACACGCCGCATGCGAGGCTGATGATGTCTTCCATAGTTGACTCTTTGCTGGGGCTGAAAAGAAAAAAGCCTAGGTTTCCTAGGCGCTGTCAATAGTAGCAGAGCTTTCAGCCAGGCTCGGCGTCGCGGCCCACCCAAGCCCACAGGGAACCGCCAACCGGTGCTCCCAATATGATTGGTCGGTGCCTGGATCAACCGTGATCGTGCTCCACGGGGACCAGACCGGCGAGGAGCTGCTCCGCGAGGCGATCCGACTGCTGGAGCCCGACGTCCTCGGATTCGAGGTCAAGCGAAAGGACTTCGACCTTTCGCTCGAGCACAGGCGGGAGACCCGTAACCAGGTGGTCGAGGACGCCGCAGAGGCTTTGAAAAAGACGGGCTTCGGCCTCAAAGCGGCCACGATCACACCGGAGGGCGCCGGCGACGTCGGGAGTCCCAACGCCATCCTTCGCAAGCAGGTCGACGGGCGGGTGATAGTGCGCACGGGCAGGCGCATCCCAGGGGTGCGGCCGCTGCCAGGCGTCCACGCTCCCATCTCGGTGATCCGGATGGCGGTGGACGACGCGTACGGCGCCAAGGAATGGCGCGAGGGCCACGGGCTTGACGAATGGGCCTTCCGCACGGAGAAGATCAGCCGCCGGACCTGCCGCATCGTCGCCGACTACGCCTTCGCCCATGCCACGCGGATCCAGGGCAAGGTTTTCGGCGGCCCGAAGTTCACGGTCAGCCCCGTGTACGAGGGGATGTTCAAGGAAGAGCTGGACGCCGCCGCGCAGCGCAATCCGGAGGTCCGCTACGACCCGCAGCTGATCGACGCCACCTACGCGCTCCTGCTTGCAACCACCGGCGAGGCGCTGGTTATCCCCGCCTTGAACCGCGACGGTGACACTCTTTCCGATCTGGTGATGCAGATGTTCGGAACGATCGCCGGGGCGGAGTCCACGCTGCTGGCGTTCGGCGACCACGGGGAAGTCACCGTCGCGATGACCGAGGCCCCCCACGGCACCGCGCCCTCGCTCCAGGGCAAGAACGTTGCCAACCCGATGGCAATGATCCTCGCCGTCGCTTGCCTGCTCGGATACATGAAGGAAGAGAAGGCGCACCAGGCCTCGCGCGCGATCTACGAGTCCGCCCTCGAGGCGGTCTCGGATGGCATACGGACGGCCGACCTGGGAGGGCAAGCCTTGACCACCGAGTTCAGCGACGAGGTCGTCCGCCGGGTACGGACGAAGATCGAGGTCTGGAGCTCGCTCGCCGACATTCAACGGTGAAGGCGCTTTCCTACCTCGCGCTAGGTGACTCCTACACCATCGGCACCGGGGCCTCCAGCGAGTCCCACAACTACCCCTCGATCCTGGCCGCTCGCGTTTCTGAAGCGACAGGCGCAAGCGTTGGTCTGACCAACCCTGCGGTCAACGGCTTCACCACGCAAGACCTGATCGACCACGAACTCGGCTTCGTGAGCCAGGTCAAACCTAACCTCGCCACGATCCTCGTCGGAGTCAACGACATCGTTCAAGGTCGCTCGGCGCAGGTCTACAAGAGAGCCTTGGCGGTGATCTACGACGCAGTGGCGGCGACGGCACTGCCAGCTGGTCGGGTGGTCGCGATCTCGATTCCCAACTGGTCGGTCGTCCCGGCGGCCGCCGATTTCGGGGAGCCGGGCCGGCTGCGCCACCTCACCGACGAGTTCAACGGTCTGGCTCAGCGCGAGGGGACCCAGCGAGGCTTCATATGGGTGGACATCACCAAGGTCAGCACGTCGCGCCACGGATCGCCGGGCTGGATCTCATCCGACCGGCTTCACCCTGGCGACAGCCAGTACGCGGCGTGGGCGGATGTGATCTGGGAAGCGGTTAAGAAAGCTTGGA
This sequence comes from Candidatus Micrarchaeaceae archaeon, assembly GCA_035534555.1. Taxonomy (GTDB): domain Bacteria; phylum Chloroflexota; class Dormibacteria; order Dormibacterales; family Dormibacteraceae; genus Palsa-872. The sequence goes on along the minus strand of DATLRQ010000081.1, from coordinate 33,311 downwards.
CCGCCGCCGCGAACGACTAGATCTTGATTCTCTTGAACGACTCCGCATACGTGTAGCCGGCCTTCTTGCCGACGTCGCGATGCCGCCTGCGCATGAACTTCTCGAAGTCCCACTCCGCCCCCGGCTTGGCCACCTGGCTCTTGTGCTTCTTCAACGACTGCATCTTCAGGTCAAGGGTCTTGGTGATGTCGACGAAGTAGTCGCCTGACGTCCAGTACGGCACCCATAGCTCCTTGACGACGAAAGCCGGGTAGCCCTCTTTGAGAAGGCTTCTGAACGCGCGCGGGTTGCGTGAATCGGGATAGACAGCCGCAAACGTGGCCTCCCCCACCGCGATGTGGTCAGGGTGGGAGCCGCCCATTGGGGCGTCAAGTAGACGCCCCGGAAGATGCGTGATGACCACGTCTGGCTTGTACTTTCGGATCATGCGCACGATGTCACGCCGCAGCTTGAGGTCGTGTGTCAGGTGCCCGTCCTTGTAGCCGAGGAACTCGACCTTCTTGACGCCGAGAACGCGGGCCGCGGCGCGCTGCTCCTTCTGCCGGATCGCCGCGAGGTCGGAGTCCTTCTGGTCGGGGTCCTCCCCACCCTGCGATCCATCGGTGACGATGACGTAGGTGACCTCCGCTCCGTCCATGGCGAGCTTGGCGATCGAGCCACCCGCCGAGAACTCCGGATCGTCCGGATGTGCGGAGACGACGAGGACGCGGTCGAACTTCGGAGTTTTCGTTTTCGGCTTCGCAGCCGTTTTGCGCCTTGTCCTGGTTGCGGTCTTTCTTGTTGCCACGCCAATGAAGAGTACGTGATGACTGCGGTCAGACGTTCAAGCGGCCGGTCCCTAACTTGCGGACTTGGCTTTTGCCGGCGCTCCCAAAGTGGACAGCGGGATCGCGGGCTGCAGCGGTTTCCACAGCGCCTCGAGCTGCTCCGCCGTGAGGCGCGTACGAGATGCGATCACACGCCCACCAAACGCCGCGGTCTTGACTGCAGCCCACCCGGCGCTGCCGGCAAGGCGCATCGGAACGGTGACCACCGCGGCGAGAGCAGCCGCCTCCTCTGCCGGTCTCGCGCTGCCGTCCATCATCGCGCGCGACAGCACGTTTGACATCTCATCGGTCAGCTGCCACGGCTGCGCCAGAGCCTCGCACTGACTGCCGCCCAGCCGGCCGATGGCCGTCACATAGCGCAGCACCATGGCACCGCGAGCGCGAGCGCTCGTGGTTGGGATCGCGGAGGCAAACGGCGCATAGGATGCCGCGAACTTGATGGGCGTCAGCTGGTGCCTGCGGACGAGCGATGACACCGCATGCCACGTCGCGACGGCCTCGTCGTCGGATCGTCGCTTGAGGAAGTCGATGATCGCCGTTCCTGAGTGGACCAGCGGAGCGACGACGTCCTGGTTGACTGACGCCACCGAGCCCGCGACCTGGGTCCAGTCCTCAGGGCTTAGCGATCCGAGCCTACGCACGAAGTCATCGGAATCGACCTCGTCCAGAGGGATCAGCGAAGCAAATGGCCTGTAGAGCTGGACGACCTGCTCGTGCTTTGTGCGAGCTTTGGTCTCGACCGCGAAGCTGGCTCGCTCGACCGCGGCGAAGGCCCTGCACCGTGTGAACATGTCGTGCTCCGAGGTGCCTTCGATCGTCGCCAGCAGCGCCCTCACCACGCTGGCCGGCTCGGCGCTGCCCTCCCTGGTCACGCTGGCGACCAGCAGCCGGCGGTCGAGCACGCGCAACCACTGGATTGGCGTCAGCTCGACGACCGCCTTCAGGAACGCGGCGACCTCACCGCTGTTTGGACCGTAGGGTGCTGGAGCTTTGCCGGCTGGAGGTGGGGCGGTCCTCGCCGGTTTGATGGTTTCGATCGCCTTGGTCACTGCGGCGCGGACGCCGCTGCCCGCGACTTTGCGGCGGGCTCCTCCGAGCGATTTGAACGGAATAGCTGGTTCCAGCGGCGCCCACAGGGCTGCCAGCTCTTCGCTGGAGAGCTCAAATCGCCGGCTCAAGACCCTGCCACCGTGCACCGCCGTCCGGACGGCCGCCCAACCGGCATCTCCGCTCAAGGTGGCGGGGATGGTCGACAGGGCCGAGATGGCGACAGTCTCCTCGATGTTCAGGCGCCGGTTCTTCGCGACCGCCTGTGTCAGCGCGCGCGATGCGTCGTGGTCAAGACGCCAGGGCTTGGAGAGCATCTCGCACTCGGCGGCGGACAGGCCTTCGACTGCCGCCAGGAATCTCCTCGTCGTCGGATCCAGCGCGTCGGCTGCGGTGACCGGGATGAGAGCGGCAAACGGAGCATAGTGCGCGGCGAACTTCAAGGCAGGCATCTGGTGACGCAGCACCAGCGACGAGGCGGCCTGCCAAGCCGCGACCACCTTTTCATCAGTCCGTTTCTCGAGCGCGTCGAAAAGGGCTTCGCCAGTGCGGGACATCGGTTCGGTCAGACCGCTTTCAGTCGATCGGATCGCCGCCTGGATGGCCTTTCGCGCCTCTGAAGACTTGCTGGTCTCCTCCTTGGTCACCGAGGCCACCAGCCGCCTGGTGGCCAGGACCTGCCTCCATTGCCACGGGCTCAGGTGCGCCACCGCTTCGATGAAAGCCTCAACTTCGGCCGTGTTCGACCCAAAGCGCCTCGAAGCGTCGTCGTTCGCCCTCTGGATCCGGCCTAGGAGACCGTTCGACGTTGCCATGACCCCCAACTTTAGACCGGCGAAGGTTCGGTTCAGCCCGGGTTAAGCGTCACTGACGACCGGGCGGGATCGACTGATCTGGAGAGCAATCAGAGCCAAAGGAGCCAATTCATGATTTTCGGTGCCCACGTGATCATCTACAGCAACGATGCGGCGGCTGATCGCGCCTTCTTTAAGGAGGTCCTTGGATTTTCATCAGTGGACGCCGGTCACGGGTGGCTGATCTTCGCGCTGCCTCCGGCCGAGCTGGCCCTTCATCCGGCGGACGATGGGGCCCGGAGCGAGCTCTATCTCATGTGCGCCGATTTGAAGGCCCAAATAACCGCACTCCGAGACCAGGGCGTCGGCTGTTCGGAGGTGGAAGAGGCGCGGTGGGGTTCGGTGACCCGGATCCGGCTGCCCGGGGGAGGTGAGATCGGCCTTTACCAACCCAACCATCCCTCGCCGCTGGTCGCACCCTCGCGCTGAAGTACGACGCGCATCTGGGAAGCTCCGGTTCCCTCATACGGAGGTCACACGATTTCGACCTTCATCAGGTTGGTCTGACCTGGGCGTCCCACCGGGACGCCGGCCACCACCACCACCCTGTCCCCATGCCGGACGAGCCCGCTTCTCACCGCAGCCTCAGTCGCGTTGCTGACCATCTGGTCGGTGTCGTTGCCCGGGCTCACCAGCAGGGGGATCACCCCAGAGTAGAGAGCCGTCTTCCGAAGCACGTCTGGGTGGGGGCTGGCAGCGATCACGGGAACGCGGGGCCGGGCCTTGCTGCAGCGACGCGCGGTGGTCCCGGACTCGGTGAAGGCGATGATCACTCGAGCGCCCAGCTCGTCGGCGCTCGCTGCGGCCGCGTGAGCGATGGCGCTGCCGATCTGTCCTGGCTCACGCCAGATCTGGAGCTGGCGCTGAAATGCCGGGTGCCGCTGGGCCGACAGGCAGATGCGCGCCATTGCGCGCACCGCCTCGACAGGATGGGCGCCGACTGAAGTCTCCTGCGAGAGCATCACCGCGTCGGTCCCATCCCAGATGGCGTTGGCCACGTCGGACGCCTCCGCCCGGGTCGGGCGGGTGGAGGTCACCATCGATTCGAGCATCTCGGTTGCGGTGATCACAGGAACGCCGGCGCGATTGGCCCTGTCAATCACGTCCTTTTGCACGGCCGGCAGATCGCCGAGCTTCAGCTCCACGCCGAGGTCGCCACGCGCGACCATCACCGCATCGGCGACCTCGAGGATCGTGTCTAGGTTGCGAATCGCCTCCAGCTTTTCGAGCTTGGCAACCACCTGGGCATTGCAGCCAAGGCCTTCGAGATGCGAGCGACAGGCGAGGACATCTTCGGGGTGGCGCACGAACGACAGCGCCACGTAGTCGACTCCCAGGTCGACCGCGAGCTTCAGATCCTGCAAGTCCTTCTCCGTCAGTGCCGGCATCGGTATTGGCCTACCCGGCACGCTGACTCCCTTTCGCTCGCCGAGGAGGCCGCCACGGACCACCGAACACTCGGCCCGGCCCGACGTGCGATCGCGGACGACCAGCTCGATGCGGCCGTCGTCCAGCAGCACGCGATCCCCCACTCGCAATGCATCGACCAACTCAGGATGGCTGACTTCGATCTCGTTTTCCGCCTCGCGCTTGGCGCCGACCAAGAAAACGCGTCGCCCGCGCGCCAGCCTCTGAAATGCACTGTCCAGTGGGCCGGTCCTGATCTTTGGACCCTGCAGATCGCCCAGGAGGGCCACCTGACAATCGGCTTCCTCGGCGGCGGCGCGCACGTCCATCGCCGCCTGCCGGTGGGTCGCCTCGTCGCCATGCGAGAAGTTCAGCCGCGCGACGTCCATGCCTGCCTTGAGCAGGTTGCGCAGCACCGCCGGCGACGCGCTCGACGGGCCGATCGTGCAAACGATCCGCGTGCGGCGAATCACCTGTTCACCTCGAGTACTTCTCGACTCGCCGGCCCATCTCCTGCTCGGCGTCCACCACCCTGCGTTCGAGCTCCCGGGCATCGATGACAGCGCCTCCCATGCCACGCACCAGGTCTCGCTGCGTGCCGTCGGAGGTCGCAACGGTGATGATGTCGCCCGACTCGGAGGCAGCGTATGCGATCCGTTCGATCACGTGGTCGGCCGAATGTCCCTTGCGAGTGAACACCACCTTCACGCCTTCGACGATCTCCTCGGAGTTCATGCGCGCGGTGGAGTGGTGGGCATCGAAGACGACGGTCACCTCCGCGCCTGCAACCATCCCATAGACGGCCAAACGCTCGATGAGCTTGTCACGCGCCGCTTCGAGCGAAACGTCCAGCAACCGCTTGAGGGGCACCCACGCATGAATCACGTTGTAGCCGTCGACGATGACGCGCTCCATCAGCGCAATCGCGGCATCTGGGCTTGGCCGAGGGAGATCAGGCCGGGGTCGATTCCTGCGGCGCCGGAAACCTGCCCGACGACATTGAAGAATGCCTGTGATACCGAAGGGACGAACCACAGCACGATGAACACGATGAAGATCGCGGACTGGCCAAACTGGTTCGCGAGGTCCTGCGCAGCGTACGGCAGCCACGGCCGAATGATGCCGAAACCGTCCAGCCCGGGGATCGGCAGCATGTTCAACACCACCGCGAACGCCTCGATGAACCCAAGGAACGCAAGGGCCGCGAAAAAGCTCAGGTGGGAGCTCATCCAGTCGAGGTGGCCGGGAACGAGAAATGGAATCGCGATCAGCAGGCCGCACACCGCCGTGCCGACTGGTCCCGCAATCGAGACCGCCGAATCCCAAACGTTGCTTCGAAGCGATGAGCGATTGATGTAGACGGCAGCCCCGGGGAGCGCGATGCCGCCAAGCAGCAGGAAGGCTATGGGCATCACGATGCTGAGGAACATGCTCGTGTACAGCAGCGGATTCAACGTCAGGTACCCATGCCCAACGACGCTCCTGTCACCTCCGAGGTAGGCGACCAGCGCATGGCCGAACTCGTGCACGCACACCGAGGTGATCCACCCCGCGGTGATGAACACGACGGTAAGAATCGGAATGGCCGCGGGCACAACCTCGAAATACAAAAGGGCGCCGCTACCCACAGTGAGGGCCAGCAACCCGAGGAACACAGGACTGACAGTGACCACGCCGCGGAGCGGAGGAAGCGGTTTGCGGCGAAGGGCCGCATCAGGCGGGCGCGCCGAGCGCGGGTCGCCTGCAAACGAAGGTTTCGCCGCCGTCTGGATGTGTCGCCGCAAGTCGTAAAGGGTCAGGCCCGCCTTCTGCAGCGCAGCCGAGGTCGCCGGCGTGTCGCTGTACAGCGTCGCGAGCAGAAGGTGAATCGAATCGACCTGGTAGTGACCGAGGACTCCCGCCTCGCGGTTGGCGTTGACCAGCAGCTGGCGGATCGGTAGGCCCGCAGTCCCGCCCGGTGGCATCAGCTGCGCGCTGATGGTCGCCGGATCACCGCCGAGCTCGCGAATCGATTGCGCCGCCAGGGTTCCGCGACTCTCCAGGATCGCTTTGAGCACATCGACGGGGTCGGTTTGAGTCGCGCCGCGAGCCGTCGCCAGGGCCGCCGCACGATCGAGCACCTCGCGTCCTGAACTAGTCAGCGAAATGTCCGCGGTGGCCTTCGCCAGGTCTGTCGACGCGTCTGCCATAAACCAAAGTATGAGAGGGAGCCCACACCGCCCCGTCCGATGACCACGACTTCTAGCTCGGCTTGTACCTCTGGCGCATCACCTCGTACAGCAGTGCCGCCGCCGCGGCCGAAGCGTTGAGGCTCGCGATGTGACCTTTGACCGGCAAGCGGACGCGCACGTCACATCGCTCTTTGACCAACCGGTGAACCCCCTCGCCTTCGCTTCCGACGACGAGGCAGACGGGTTGGGTCATGTCAAATTCCCAAGCCAGCGCCTCGCCCCGAGGGTCGAGAGCGACGCACCAGATGTTCGACCGCTTGACCTCTGCGATCGCTGACGGCATCCCCGAGACGTGCGCGATGCGCAGCAGCTCGGTGGCACCCGAGCTGGCTTTGACCGCGGCGGGAGACAGCGGCGCGCTGCGATGCTCCGGGACGATGGCACCGTCGGCGCCCGCGACCTCCGCGCTCCGAAGGATGGCTCCGAGGTTCTGCGGGTCCATGATCGAATCGAGGGCGATCAGGAGGTTTGGGCCGGTCGCCAGGAGCTCCCTCAAGCTCCACTCCCGGCGCGGCTTGAGCTCCGCCGCCACGCCCTGGTGCACACCTGGCGCGAGGAGGTCGAGGCGCGCGGGCTCTACGACCTCGATTCGAGCGAGCTTGCTGAGCTCCTCGAGTCGCGGATCGTGACCGAGACCGGATGCCTGGAGGACCTTCAGCACCCGGCCGGCGCGCGCCGCCTCGAGCACGGCGTTGCGGCCGTAGATCAGCGGGGCTTTGGACACCTCGCGCTCGGCCGCCGGGGCTCGCCGAAACGGGCCCGATTGGGGACGCTTCGCGTTACTCGCCAGTCCGCGATCGCGAGCCCCTCCCGGCGCCGCGGGGCGCGGCCTGCGGTCCGGCTTCTCACCAGGTTTCCTTATTCGGTCCCGGCGCGCACGCGCTTCCAACGCACTCCCTCCTTTGAATCCTCGAGGGCGATGCCGCGTTCGCGAAGCTCGTCACGGAGCTTGTCGGCCCGAGCGAAGTCTCGTGCCGCCCGCGCCGCCTCGCGTTCGGCGATCAAATGCTCGACCTCGTCCGCGAGGCCCGGCACGTCCGCGCCGACCACGTCGACGTGCGCGTCGACCTCGTCTATCAACGCGAGCAGCTCGGCGTGTCCACGCTGGCCCACCCTGCCCTCGTCGAGGGCGGCATTGGCCTCGCGAATCAGCTCGAACACGAGTCCGATGCCCTGCGGCAGATTGAGGTCGTCATCCAGGGCCTCCTTGTACGCGGCACGAACCGCAGCAATCCTCTCGACGAGCATTTCATCTTCACCGGCCGCCGGACTGGATCTCCGCACCCTGCCGGCGAAGTCGCGCAACCTCCGCACCTGTTCAGCGGCGGCGTGCAAAGCCTCGTTGCTCAAGCGGATGCGCGCCCTGTAATGCGCGTTTGCGATCAGGAAGAAGCGCACGGCCAGCGGGTCGTGCCCGGCGGCGACCAGGTCGCGCAATGTGGTGAACGCGCCAGCGCTCTTTGACATCTTCTCCCCGCTCGCCTCGGCAAGATGCTCTGAGTGCAGCCACACTCGCGCGAAGGGCTTGTGGTTCGCGGCCTCGGACTGCGCGATCTCGTTTTCGTGGTGCGGGAACATCAGGTCGATACCGCCGCAGTGGATGTCGAAAGTGTCGCCGAGGTAGCGCTTGCTCATGGCCGAGCACTCGATGTGCCACCCAGGCCGGCCCTGCCCAAATGGCGCAGCCCATGCGGCCCCGAGGTCCTCATCTCCTGACTGAGCCTTCTTCCACAACGCAAAGTCGCTGACCGACTCTTTGTCATATTTGTCAGTCGCAACCCGCGTCCCAGCCCGCAAGCCGGCGCGATCGAGACGCGAAAGCGAGCCATATTGAGGAAAGCTGGCGATCCTGAAGTACACGTCGCCGTCGGCGACGTAGGCGTGACCGCCCTCGAGCAGGGCGCTGATCATCGCGACCATCTCATCGATGTGATCGGTGGCCCTGGGATAGTGCTCGGCGGCCTGGGCGCGAAGTGCGCCCATGTCCTCGAAGAAGGCGGCCAGGAATGGCTTCACGTACTCGCCAATCGTCATGCCGGCGTGCATCGCTTGATCGAGAATCCTGTCGTCGATGTCCGTGACGTTCATCACGTGCGTGAGCCGGTAGCCGTCGGCCTGCAGCTGCCGGCGCAGCAGGTCGTAGAAGAGGAATGCCCTCAGGTTGCCGACGTGCGCGAAGTTCCAAACGGTCGGTCCGCATGTGTACATCCCGACGTGCCCGCGTTCGAGCGGCTCGAACAGATCCTTCGTGCCAGTCAGCGTGTTGTGAAGCTTCAGAGCCACCGAAGAAGGGTAGCTTCAGCCGGTTGCCTCGATCAGGGCCACGGCTTGAGCCGCGATTCCCTCCTCGCGACCCAGCGCCCCCAGGCCCTCGGGTGAGGTCGCTTTGACGCTGACCGCACCAGGATCGACGTCGAGGGTCTTTGCCAGCTGCTTGCGAATCGCATCGAGGTGCGGTTGCAGCCTCGGCGCCTCGGCGATCACAGTGCTGTCGACGTTGACCACGCGATAGCCTGCCTGGCGCACCGTTCGCACCACCCTCGCGAGCAGGTCCTGGCTCGAGGCGCCCGCGTAACCCGGGTCGCTCGCGGGAAAGTGCTGGCCGATGTCGCCCAGCGCGGCCGCCCCGAGCAGGGAATCGATGACCGCATGCGTCAGGACGTCGGCGTCCGAGTGGCCGTCGAGGCCCCGCGGGCTGTCGATATGGACCCCGCCGATGACCAGATCGCGCCCCGGCCGCAGCGGGTGTACGTCGTAGCCGATGCCGACCCTCACGTCGTCGCGGCTTCGTGTTCTTTGATCAGCGCCTCGACCACCTCGAGGTCTTCAGGCGTGGTCAGCTTGATGTTGGCGGGCTCGCCTTCGACCGCCGTGACCGCATGGCCGGTGGCCGCGACGAGCTGAGCGTCGTCGTCACCGACCAGCCCGGCGTCGGCCGCCTCGCGATGCGCTCGAGCCAGCAGCTCGTAGGCAAATGCCTGCGGCGTCTGGGCGAGAACTATGCGCGAGCGGTCCAGGCTCTCGACCAGCCGGTTCCCCTCCACGCGCTTGACCGCGTCGCGCGGCGAGATGGCTGGAAAGGCAGCGCCAGATTCCACGGCGGCCGCGAGGACGCGTCGTACCAACGTCGCGGTCGCCAGCGGGCGGGCGGCGTCATGCACCAGGACGAAGTCGCACTCCCCGAGCGCCGCCAGCCCGGCGCGCACCGACTCCTGGCGGCTCTCGCCGCCGGCCTTCACGGTCACCGGCTTGCGGGGGCGCAGCGCGGCGACCTCTCGTTCGGCGTTCTCGAGCCGGCTCGGTGGTCCGACGACGACGATCCGATCGATCTCGTCAAGGGCGAGAAACAGCTCAAGCACGCGGGCTAGCGTGGTCTTGCCGTTCAAGCGCACGAGCGCCTTGCTGCCCCGACCAAGGCGCGAGCCAGACCCGGCCGCGGCGACGATCGCCCCGACTGTGATCGGTCTAGCCAACGTCCGCCTTGGGGCGTGGATTGGTGCGCCGCCCGTCGACGGCGGCTGGCTCGGCGAAGATCATGCGACCCGCCGAGGTCTGGATCACAGAAGTGACCACGGCCGTGATGGTCTGGTTGAGCAAGCGGCGGCCGTTCTGGATGACGACCATCGTGCCGTCGTCCAGGCTGCCCACGCCCTGCCCGGGCTCCTTGCCCTCGCGGGCAACCATGACCACGATCTCCTCGCCAGGTATCGCCACTGGGCGCATCGCATGCGCCAGCTCGTTGAGGTTCAACACGGTGACACCTTCCAGGCGCGCGATCCGGTTGAGGTTGAAGTCGTTGGTCATGATCCCCCAGCTCCTTCGTTTGGCTGTGCGCACCAAATGCCCGTCGATCTCGACGCTGGGGGTTACGTCATCGTCAACCACCTCGAGCGGGATTGTCGAATCCTTCTGCATCTCCGTCAGCACCTCTAGCCCGCGGCGCCCACGGCGCCGTCGCGTCGCATCGGCGGAGTCAGCGACCTGCTGCAGCTCGCGCAGCACCGAGCTCAGGATGATCAACGGCATATCCACGAAGCCCGTTTTCGCGATGTCAAGAATTCGTCCGTCGATGATCACCGAGGTGTCGAGCAGGACGCCGCTCAAGCGGTGGCTCTTGTGCTCGTTACCACCGCCGCCGAAGAACAGGGCCGCGAGCTCTGCCCGTCGCGTCAACCCCACGGACGCACCCAGGGCGGCAAGCAGGAACGCGAGGATGGCCGAGAGCAGCACACCGTCCGGAAAATCCCGCACGAAAACACCGATCAGGGACGCGATCACCAATCCGACCACCACTCCGAGCAGCCCACTCAACATGTCGGGCAGCGGTGTGCTGGTCAGACGGAAGTTGAAAGTTCGCCAGCCGCCAAGCACGTACGGCGTGCCGAGGTACGCGAATATCAAGCCTTCCAGCGTGGTCAAGCCGATGATCTCGTAGCCGGGGTAGGTGTGAGTGCCGCCACGGACCAGGAAATAGCCGAGCAAGAAACCGCCAATCAAGCCAAGCGCCGCCCCAAGCCAGCGGGCCAGCTTCTCAGAACGCTTCACGGGGAACCTCCTAGGAGACCGAGATGCCGGCCCCCTCTATGAATCTGCCGGACGCAATGGGTGAAGAAAATGCGGCGGCTTTAGCTTCCGCCAATGTCCGGACCTCGATCGCCTCGAGGCCGGACGGCCGGACGGCTTTGACGCCGGCCGGAATCAAAGCGCGCGTAAACCCATGCCGGGCGGCCTCAGACAGGCGGCGCTCCAGCTGGCCGACGCGACGCACCTCGCCTGCCAATCCCAGCTCACCGATCACAACCAGGCCGTCCGGCAGGGGCCTGTTGAGATCGTTGCTGATGATGGACAGGGCAAGACCGAGATCGGCGGCAGGCTCTGTGATGCGCATGCCGCCGGCGACGTTGACGAAGACATCTGACGATCCGAGCTTGAGGGCCGCCCGCTTCTCGATGACCGCGATGAGCATGTGCAGGCGGTTGATGTCGACACCGTTGGCGATGCGGCGGACCATCGCCGGGTCGGTTTTGGCATTGACCAAGCTCTGGATCTCGATGAGCAATGGCCGTGTGCCTTCGAGTGCGACCACGATGGCCGATCCCGGGGATGCCGTCGTCGCCTGGCTAAGAAGGGCGGTCGACGGATCGGAGACCTCCTCCAAGCCAGCCTCGCCCATGGCGAAGACGCCGATCTCCTCGGCCGAGCCGAATCGGTTCTTCATGGCGCGAAGCACCCGGAGCTCCTGCCGCCGATCGCCTTCCAGATACAGCACGGTGTCAACGATATGCTCAAGTACCCGGGGCCCGGCAATTGCTCCCTCCTTGGTGACGTGTCCGACCAGGAAGATCGGGACCCCGACCTCCTTGGCCAGTCGCATCAGCCGAGCCGCGGACTCGCGCACCTGGGTGACGCTGCCTGCGCTGCCCTCGAAGCCGGCGTCGGTGACCGTCTGGATGGAATCGACGATCGCCAGCTGTGGCGTCGCCGAGCGGATTGCCTCGCAAATGGCGTCGAGGTCGTTCTCAGCGAACAGCAGGATTCCAGGCTGCATCGCACCCAGTCGATGGGCTCGCATTCGGATCTGCTGCGGGGACTCCTCCCCCGATGCGTACAGAACCTGGCCGCCGCGTGCCGCTACCTGCTGAGCGGCGTGCATCAACAGGGTCGACTTGCCGACCCCCGGCTCGCCACCGACCAGCACCAAGCTGCCAGGGACGATTCCGCCGCCCAGGACGCGGTTGAGCTCGCCCCAGGCCAGCGTCAGGCGGGGGGCGGCTTCGATGGCCAGCTCGGTCAGTGGGACGGGTCTGGCGCCAGTGGATATAGGCGACTGTCGAGCCCGGCCCCCGGGTGCCTTGCGGACCTGGAACTCCTGCAGCGTGTTCCAGGCCTGGCAGTGCGGGCACTGGCCGGCCCAGCGCGGCGACTCGCCGCCGCAGTCGGTGCAGACGAATGTGATCGTCGCCTTTGGCATCGCTGGACCATCATCCGGTTTTTACAAGGTGGGCCGTAGCCTTTTTACCGGGTCAATCGTTTATTGCATTGAGAGGAATCGCCGGAGTGCCTCCCGGCTCCTTGACACGTAAGGCGCCGCCCTGACTACCCCCGGGGCGGCCCTTTGTCCGCCCTACCGGCCCGCAATTGCCCGCCCGCAGGCTGGCACCCCCGATTCGATATGTCTTATCGTCGGGCGCGCCGATGGCCATCTCGATCGATCGAATTCGTGAAGCCGCCGAAGTCATCGACCCCGTCTTCAAGAACACCCCCCAGTACGTCGCCGAGTCCCTGGGCCAACGGCTCGGCGTAACCGTGGTCCTCAAGGTGGAGTGCGTCAACCCGATCCGTTCCTTCAAGGGCCGCGGGACCGACTACCTGATGCACCGGATCGGAGACCAGCCCCACGGCTTCGTCTGCGCCTCGGCCGGCAACTTCGGCCAGGGCATGGCCTACGCCGCCCGCAAGCGCGGTCAGCGCCTCACGGTTTTTGCGGCGGTGAGCGCCAACCCGTTGAAGGTCGGTCGCATGCGTTCGCTCGGCGCTGAGGTGGTGCTGACTGGCGCGGACTTCGACGCCGCCAAGGCGGCCGCGAGGCAGCATGCGGGTGAGAGCGGTGCCCTCTACGTGGAGGACGGCCTATTGCCGGAGATCGCCGAAGGCGCCGGCACCATCGCGTATGAGCTCGGGCGCCTCGATGAACCGCTGGACGCGATATTCGTACCGCTCGGCAACGGTTCCTTGATCAATGGGATCGGCACCTGGTTAAAGCACGAATCCCCCGCGACCAGAGTGGTCGGCGTGTGCGCCGAGGGGGCGCCGTCGATGGCGCTCTCGTGGCAGGCGGGTAAAGCGGTCAGCACGGAGTCGGTCACCACCATCGCGGATGGCATCGCGGTGCGGGTTCCGATCCCCCAAGCCCTGGTCGCGATGCGCGCCACCACCGACGAGGTGATGCTGGTCAGCGACGAGGAGATTCTCGACGCCATGAAAGTGTTGTTCCATGAGACCGGCCTGGTGGTGGAGCCTGCCGGCGCCTCGGGGCTGGCCGCGATCACAAAGCGACGGCAGGAGCTCGAGGGGCAGCGTGTGGCGACGCTGATCTGTGGGGGAAACTTGACCGAACACCAGATTGGCAAGTGGCTCACGTAACCGCCCGGAGTCGTCAGCCGGCGCCCGCCGGCAATTACTGGCTTGCCAGGGTGGCCAGGTAGTCCAGTGTCGCGAGCGGTCCCTGCTGGATAAAGACCTCAGGCGCGGCGGCACGCAAGCTCTTCTCGACCGTCCCGGCCAGCTGCACCCGAAGCTCCAGCGCCAGCTGGGGGCGCCGCCGTGCATAGGCGGTGACGAAGCGACGAAGCTCGGGATCGAGGCGGCGGAGCGCCAGCTCAGCCGCGGTTGCCGGCACATACGGGCTCGGCGGAAGGTTGACCCTCGCTCCAGGTGGCGGCGGGGGTGCGGGCAGATCCCGATTGGTGGCGTCGGGAGGACCAACGGGTGGCGGCGGCGCGCTGACCGGCGCGGCGGGCCGCCGGCCGCCGGCCAGCTGCCACAGTCTCACGTGATCTGAGTCCTTGACCACCAGGGTCCCGGCCGCGAGGTCGCCCAAGCGCTTTCCCTTTCCGTTGGCGAAAAGGACGACCATCCCGACTCCATAGCCGTACGGGAGGAAGTCGATGATCCTCACGATGTTTCGGATCCCTGCCTGCATGAAGGTGAGCGGCTCGCCACGATCCCCAACTGCACGAAGGCGAAACGCCTTTTTGCCAAGAGTCTGTCCAGACCACAAAGCCTCGCTGACCCAGAAATACCCGAAGACGTTGATGAAGCTGAGCACGATGATCAAAAGGACGGCGGCCGTGAGGGAGCTGGTTACGGTGCCCGCGCCGAAGCCGAAGAACAGTACGGCAACCTCGACGGCGGCGACGAGCAGCAGGTCGATGATCTGAGCGATCGCACGCGTGCCAAGGCCGGCGATCTGGTACTCGAACGAAACGCGCTCGGGCGTGACGACAATCAGTTCGCTATCGGAGAGCGGGCGCTCCATGTCGCGTATTTTGCTTGCCGTGCGCTCTGAAGAGTTCGTCGCACTGCGGCGCGAGGACTGGAACCGCCTCGAGGACTTGCTGGCGCGAGCCGGTGCCAGCCAACTGAGCGCCCTCGCACCGGCTCAGGTATTGACCATGGCAGCGCTTTACAGGCGAGCGACGGCCGACCTCGCGCGCGCCCAACGAGACTGGCCCAGCGAGCCGGTCCACAGCTACCTCAACGGCCTGGTCGGGCGAGGCCACGGCATCGTGTATCGGCGCGGTGGCAGGGTCTGGCGACGAATCCGCGACTTTTACGCTGAGGTGCTCCCGCGGACGTATCGGCAAGCGTGGCCATACCTGCTGGCTTCGGCGGCCTTGCTCTTCGTGCCTGCCCTCGTCAGCTTCTTCGTCGTCCTCGCCAACCCGGATTCAGCCACCGCCGTCGGCGCCACACCCGACCTCATCGACCAGGTGCGCCAACACAAGCTGTGGACCGACATACCGCCTGGGGTGCGTGCGATTGCCGGCGGCGCGATCATGGCCAACAACATCATCGTCGTGATGTTGGCCTTTGGTTTTGGTTTGGTATTCGGGCTGCCCGTGATCTATGTCCTGATCACCAACGGCATCAGCATTGGCGGCCTTTTCGGCCTCACTGCGGCATACGGGCTGGCCGGCGGCCTTTTCGACTTCGTCATCGCGCACGGAGTCCTCGAGCTGTCGGTCATCGTTGCGGAGGGCGCCGCCGGCCTGATGATGGGCTGGGCCTTGGTGTCGCCGGGCAATCGAAGGCGGGCTGACGCGCTGGTCGACGCCGCCCGGCGCGCGTTCATCCTGCTGATCGGGCTCGCCCCGCTGCTGGTGGTGGCGGGCACGATCGAAGGGAACATCTCTCCATCTGACGCGCCTTTCGGCGCCAAGCTCACGATCGGACTGGCTACCGGCCTTCTGTACTACTCCTACCTGCTGCTGGTTGGCCGTCGGGCCAGCGTCAGAGAAGCGCCCGCTCCTTGAGCTCCAGGTAGCGCTCCACCAGCGCCGGGCTGAGGCTGCCAGCGACAACATCCAGTCCCAGCACTCCTCCACGTCGCAGCAATTCGAAGCTCTCGCGGCGGCTGGCGACAAATTCCTCGGCAGCAGCCCACTCGTAAGCGCGCGAAGACCTGGTGACAGGTGCATCGCGGGCCCTCAGGACTGCGGGATCGGACATGGCCACCACCAGAACGAGGTGGCGGGCGGCAAGGCGCAGGCAGTGGGCGACGAGCTCCTTCGAGGCTTCGGGATCCTGAACGTCCGTGAGCACGACCACCATCGAGCGACGCCCCACCCGCAGCGCCAGGTGAGTGAAAGCGTGGCCGAAATCAGGTTCGACGTAGTCGGCCTTGATCGCGTACAGAGCTTCAGTCAGCCGCCGGATCTGCGAGCTGCCACGTTCGGGTTTGATAAAACCGGTGACTCGATCGTCGAATGTCATCAGGCCGACGCGATCGCCGTATGCATGCGCCACCCACGCGAGCATCAACGCCGCGTTGACCGCATGGTCGAGCTTGTCGAGCTCACCCGCCGGCGCGGTCATGAAACGGCCGCAATCGAGGACGATCATCACCTGCTGGCCGCGCTCCGCCTCGACTTCGACCACCACCGGCCGATCGCGCCGAGCCGTGGCGGTCCAGCTCACCCGCCGCACGTCGTCGCCGCGCACATAGTCGCGCAGCCCGGCAAATGCCGTCGATGCGCCCGGCGGCCGCGCCCTCCGCAGGCCGGCCATCGCACGCAAGCCGCGGCGCAAAGTCAGTTGCACCCGTTTGATCGCCACCACGTTGGGAAAGACCGCGACCTCGTCGGGCCGCGCCAGGCGAACCTGGCGGCGCCACCAACCGTCGTCCCTGGAGACCTGCAGGTCGATTGGGCCGAACGAGAAGGCGCCACGCCGCGGTGACGAGGTGAGATAGCTCACGGCAAGGCGGCCGTGATCGTCGAATCTGCCCTCGAGCTCGCGCGGGTGAGGCTTGAGCTCCGGCGGCGCGTGGTCCGCCACCCGCGCCCGGAGGCCGGCAGCGGCCGGATTTTCAACCACCACCGTCACCTCTTCGGTCTCGCCCAGCGAGAAGGGCTCCGGAACAAGCCGGCGCACCCGATAGCCCGAGCGGCCGGGCAGAAGTGCCAGATCCCGCGCGAGGATGAGGACGAGGCCGACGTGGTAGGCAACCGCGACCAAGCCGATCAGCGGCGAGACGATTGACAGCACGATCAGGGCCGCCCCGATCGCGATCGCCCAAAGCAGGCGAGGTTGGGGCGCGAGGCCACGAATCATTGCCAGCTTCCTAGCGCGGCGGCACGACCCTGGCCGCGACCGCCTCGAGGACGCTGTCTGGTGTCTGGCCGCCAACCTCAGCTTCGGGCCGCAGGATGAGCCGGTGGCGAAATGCGGGGGCGAGCAGCGCTTTCACGTGATCCGGGGTGACGAAGTCCGATCCATCGAATGCCGCCAGTGCCCGCGACGCCAGCATCAGCAGGACCTCCGCGCGAGTGCTTGCCCCGAGGGCGATCTCCGGCGCGGTCCGAGTGGCTGACGCGAGGTCGACGACGTACTTGCGGATCTTTTCGTCGATCACGACTTTTGCCACCTGTTCGCGGCACGCGTCAATGTCGGCGCCGCTCAACACAGGCTCCACGCCCGCCTTGGCGGGATCGCGCAGCTCGATGCCCGACTCCCAACGGCGAAGAATCTCCATCTCGTCGGCTGAGGTTGGATAGTCGAGCCGGATCTTGAACAGGAATCGGTCTTGCTGCGCTTCGGGCAGCGGGTAGGTGCCTTCGTACTCGACGGGGTTCTGTGTGGCCAGCACCAGAAACGGCGCCGGCAACGCGAGCTGCTCGCCTTCGAGCGTGACACCCCTTTCCTCCATCGCCTCGAGGAGCGCTGACTGCACTTTGGCCGGGGCACGGTTAATCTCATCCGCCAGGAGGACGTTCGTGAATATCGGGCCGCGCCGCAGGGCGAACGTTCGATTCGCTAGGTCGTAGACCGATGTGCCGACGATGTCGGCCGGCATCAGGTCAGGTGTGAACTGGACGCGGCTGTACTGCAGGGACAATGCGCGAGCCATCGACTTGGCCAGGAGAGTCTTGCCGGTTCCGGGAACGCCTTCGAGCAACACGTGGCCCTCGGCCACCAGGGCGATCGCGCACAGACGAATTGCATCTTCCTGGCCGACGACAGCCTTGATCAGCTGATCGCGAAGGCGAGCGTAGAAATCTGGGGCCGTGACGGCGCCGGAACCTTGGGTCATTTGACCTCCTTGGATGCGGTGGGACGGAGCTGGTTGTGCGCCCGGGAAATCGGATAGGCGACGTCGTGCAACCGCTGGGCTGCTTTCAGCAGGTCGGTTTCAGCGCCCGATGAGCTATGGAGCGCGCTTTCGGCCTCGGCGAGGTCTGCAGCGAGCTCCGGCGCGCGAACCCAAAGAGCATTCCAGAAGCGCTCACGTGGCATCAAAGGTATCCCGGTGCGCGCGGCTACGGCTCGCTCACTGGCGGTGGCAAGAACCCCGAGCGTGAGCGCACGTGCTCCGGACCGGCGCAGGAGCTCCCCCACCGCCACCGCCCATTCGGCGTCAGCCCTCGCGGTTTCCGCAGGCCGTGGAATCAGCGGTCCGAAGCGCCGGCCGCGCAGAAGCAAGCCGACGAACACTGCCACGAGCAGCCACGTGATCCCAGCGCCCCAAGGCGTCAGCAGCCAGGCTTGCGGGGACAGGTCAGTGAAAGTCAGCCCATGGTGATACTCGTCGAATGCCACCGTGCCGCGGTCGGTGCCCAAAAGATCGGCGAGCAGACGCCCGTTGTCCTGCTTCTCCAAGTAGCCGTTGCAGAGCATCAGTGGATCTGAAAGCACGAAGACTCGGCCACTCCCGAGGTAGCTCACGTAACCAAGAACGAAGCCTCCGGCGGAACGCAGGATCGGCACCTGATCGCTGGCGGGGTCGAGCGGTACCGCGTTGCCGCCACCGGCAACCTGGTTGACGCCGGCCAAGACTGGTTCCGCAGTCGCCGTGGTGCTGTCGACGGTACCGTTGATAACGCTGACGTCAAAAGCCCGATCCAGCTCCGGATCGCCCTGCTCGGAGGCGTAGACGAGAACGCCGCCCGAGCGCACCCATGCAGCGGTCCGATCGGCCTCCTCCGCTGTAAACGGGCTCGTTGGCGTCAACACGAACATCACGCTGTTCGGGGACGGCAAAGTGAATGCGCCGGTCACCTCGACTGTCGGATGGCCCATGGCTTGAGCGAACAGGACTGCCGCCGACGCGCCGTCGGCAGCGTCACTCGTTGAGCTGTGCTCCGGCGACCCCTGCGGCGGCTGGACCAAATATGCCAATGCCGCAATCGCCGATGACAGAACCACCGCGACCAACCAGCCGCGTGCTCCCCTCAAGCTGCCAGCTCCTTCGGCTGCCGGAAGGCGGCTGCCACCTCGACGGCGCGCGCGTAGGTCCCGCTGTCGACGTCCCGGCCGCCGTACACCGCCGCTTCGAACGGGGCGAGCAAGGGGCGCAGGCGGGACGGATCAGGGGCGTGTTGAAAGATCTCGCGGACGGTCAAGGGACTTCCCTCCCAGGTCCGCTCGCCAGCGAGAGTCGCGGCAACACCCGCGCACAGGGCGCGAATGGCTCCAACTCGATCGCCGGCAGCCGCCAGTCGGTCTGCCTCCGCGAAGTAGTCTTCAGGCGCCCGAGGCCCGGTCAGGCTACCTGCGGCAGAACCCTCTCGCAGACGGCCGCGGGTCGAGCTGAATATCAGCACGGCGACGATCGCCAAGACGATCGCGCCGAATACGTAGTAGACCCAGTCCGGAAGGGGCAGCGAACCCGATTCGCGTTGGAAGATGTTCAGCAGGTCCTTGACCCTGTAGCTGAACCATTGGCGTAGGCGATCCAGCCACGTTTGCGGTTGGTGCAGCGCGTCGTACCTGTGCATCGCCATCACGGCGCGCAGCCTCTGCTGCGCTTGCGCTGGGTCTGAGGTGTCCGCGGGACGGTTGAGGGCAGCGAGCAACGCCTGCAGCCGGTCGGTGGCATCGGCAAAGTTCGGGGGGCTTTGTTGCAGGTCGGCGATGACCTCACGCTGTGTGAGCCCGGTGCCTGCCTCGAGCACCGTCAGCGCTCGCTGGGCCGTGGCGGTGTCGCTGGGCAGAACGTCGGCTATCAGCGTCAGCGTGTCCTGGACGGCCTGCTTGAATGCGGCGGGGTCCGTGTTGTCAGCACGAGCCTGCGCCGGTGAGACAAACGCTAGGGCCAGGGCGAGCGATCCGATCGCGAGTCCCTGGGCGACTATCCGCGCGATGAGAGTCCTCACGCCGCCGGGGGCGGAGTTCCAACGCGCTGCGCGAGCTGAAACAAATCGAGGCCCTCTCGCCGCACCCGAAGATCGAAATAGATGAGCACCGTGGCGATCTGGAGGATGGGGGCGACGAGGGAGCTGACGAGAATACCTGTCGCTTCCGATATCGCCAGGCTCAGATAGGAAGAGACGAATGCCTGCAATAGAAACTGCCCCAACGAGAGAAACGCTTGCAGTGCTCCAGACACCACTTCGACCAGGATGTACATCAAGAAAAGAATCAAGAACGTACGCCACCATCGCCCCTCAACCAATCGCCAGCTCCGACCCAGGGCGGTGCCCAGCCCGATGTTCTCGATGAACATCGCGGGCATCCATGCGATCCACCTGACGCCGATCCAGATCCACAACGGAAACAGGCAGAACAAAATGGCCATCCCCGCCAGCAGCAAGAAGTACCCGATGATGTGAAGGTAGCGGCGCAAGGCTGCCCGCATCGCGCTCCAGAAAGTGACGGGGCGGCCCAGCGCGGACTCGCACGCGGCATACGTGATCGAGCCGTAGAGCAGCGGGTACAGCGCTATCGCGAGCACGAGGATGATGGCCAGCGAAGCCAGCGTCGGACCGAGGTCTGGGGGCTGGCTTGAGGAAGTTTGCAGCGCCAGGTCGTTGAACAGGTTGAAGAAGCTGAAGCCGGCGCCGACGGCGAGTGGGATCGTCAGGATGACGGAGATGCCGGCGAAAAGGAAAAAGTGGCGCCTGTACATCCGAAACGTCTCGTCCAGGAGGTCGCCGATCTCGAGGGGCCGCAGTCTTAGCGGAGCAGGTGCGCTCAATGTTCGAGCCATTGTCGCGCTGGCGGACGAGTTTCGTCGCCCAGCTGCGCGTTATCCAGTCGGGCTAACGCCGTGACAAAACCCGGCTGCCGAGTCTGAACCGGAAGGTGATGTGACCACCAAAGCTCGGCGGTCAAGCGTGAGCACGCTTGTGTTTTGTTGGTCGGAGACGATAGGTCGGTTGCGCAGATGTACCGGCTGAAGCTCGAGCTCGATGGCGACGACCTCCAAGTGGCAACAGACGGAGAATCGCCAGTCAAGACCTACCCCACATCGTATTTCTGGATCTACGACTCCCGAGGCTCGACGACTTTGGGGTCCTCGAAGCCCTGCGCTCGAACGCCAAGACAAAGGAGACGCGCGTGGTGATCCTCTCCAACTACAGTCGCAGGGAGACGGGCGATCGCGCGTCCAAGCTCGGCGTGCTCAACCAGCCGATCAAATCGGAAACGACCCCCGCAAAGCTCACCGCCGGACTCGACCGGTGGCTGAGCTCGTCGGCCGACTCGGAGCTAGGGCTTCGCGGCGGCCGCCGCCGGCTCTTTGTGCTTGTGCTTGACCGGCGTGAACTTCAGCGCGTCTTCGCCGTCCACGTCGATCTGCACCGTGTCCCCGCGCGCGATCTTTCCACGCAGCAGGTGCTCGGACAGCTGGTCCTCGATCCTGTTGGTGATGACTCGCCGCAACGGACGCGCCCCGTAGACGCGGTCGTAGCCCTCTTTTGCCAGCAGATCCTTGGCGGCGTCGGTGACCTCGATGATGATCTGCTGCTCGGCCAGGTGCTTGCTCAAGCGGTTCAGCTGGAGGTCGACGATCTCGCGGATCTGAGCCGTGGTCAGGCTCTTGAAGACGACCACGGCGTCGACTCGGTTGAGGAACTCCGGGCGGAACATCCGCTTCAGCTCGACGTCGATCTTCTCTTTCGTGTTCTTGTGGCGTCGCTCGACCTCGCCGGCTTCGTCCACCACCGCGGGCTGGAAACCGAGCGATGTACCTGCCTGGTTCACGTCGCGGATGCCCAGGTTGGAGGTCATGATGATCACCGTGTTCGCGAAGTTGACCACCTTGCCTTTGGCGTCGCTGAGCCTGCCGTCCTCGAGGATCTGCAACAGCATGTTGAACACCTCGGGGTGCGCCTTCTCGATCTCGTCGAACAGGATCACCGAGTAGGGCCGGCGCCTGACCGCTTCGGTTAGCTGACCGCCCTCGTCATAGCCGACGTAGCCTGGAGGCGAGCCCACCAAACGCGCGGTGGTGTGCCGCTCCATGAACTCCGACATGTCGAGCTTGATGAGCGAATCCTCCGAGTCGAACAGGTACTCGGCAAGCGCACGCGCCAACTCGGTTTTGCCAATTCCAGTCGGACCCAGAAAGATGAACGACCCGATTGGCCGTCGGGGATCCTTCAAGCCCGCGCGAGCGCGCCTGACCGCCTGCGAAACGGTGATGATCGCCTCGTCCTGGCCGACCATCCGCTTGTGAATCTCTTCTTCCATCCGCAGCAGGCGCGCAGTTTCTTCCTCGACGAGGCGTGACACCGGCACGCCCGTCCAGGCGGCAACGATCTGGGCGATGTGCTCTTCGTTGACGTCCGGGACGGTCTCGCCCAGCTTGTCGCGCCACGCCGCTTCCTTGACGGCAAGCTTGTCCTGCAGCTTCTTGACCTTGTCGCGGACGCTTGCCGCGGCCTCGAAGTCCTGCTTGTTGACCGACTCATCCTGGTCGGTACGGTATTTCTTGATCTCCTTCTGCAGCTCTTTCAAGTCATCAGGCGTGGTCGTGAGCTTCATCCGCACGCGCGCGGAGGCCTCGTCGATGAGGTCGATCGCCTTGTCCGGAAGCGCCCGGTCGCTGACGTACCTATCGCTCAACACCGCGGCGGCGTGAACCGCCGAGTCGGTGATGACGACCCGGTGGTGCTTCTCATAAAGCGACTTCACGCCGTTGAGGATGTCGATGGTCTCGGCCAGGCTGGGCTGATCGACGAACACCGGCTGGAATCGGCGCTCGAGCGCCGCGTCCTTCTCGATGTACTTGCGGTATTCGTTGAGCGTGGTCGCGCCGATGCACTGAATCTCGCCTCGAGCGAGCGCGGGCTTCAGGATGTTGGCCGCGTCGATGGCGCCTTCTGCTGCGCCCGCGCCGACCAGCGTGTGCAGCTCGTCGATGAACAGCACGACCTCACGGCTGGAGCGGATCTCGTCGAGGATCTTCTTCAAGCGCTCCTCGAACTCGCCTCGGTACTTCGTGCCGGCGACCAGCGCGCCCATATCGAGCGTGAGCACGCGCTTGTGCTGCAGCGACTCGGGCACGTTGCCGAGGTTGATCTGCTGCGCCAACCCTTCGGCGATGGCCGTCTTGCCGACGCCTGGCTCGCCGATGAGGGCGGGATTGTTCTTGGTCCTGCGACTCAGGATCTGGATGACCCGCTCGATCTCCATCTCGCGGCCGATGACGGGATCAAGCTGGTTGCGGCGCGCCAGCTCGGTCAGGTCGCGCCCGAACTGGTCGAGCAACGGCGTCTTCGACGGCTTTTTCGGAGCCGGCTCGGCTTCAGTCTCTGCGCTCGAGTCGTGCAGCAGGCGCTCGATCTCCGAGCGAACCTTGTCCAGGGTCGCGCCAAGATCTTCGAGCACGTGTGCGGCAATGCCTTCGCCTTCGATCAGCAGCCCAAGCAAAAGGTGCTCGGTGCCGACGTAGTTGTGGCCCATGCGGCGCGCTTCCTCGAAGGAGATCTCGATGACCTTCTTCACGCGCGAGGTCGGAATGA
This sequence comes from Candidatus Micrarchaeaceae archaeon, assembly GCA_035534555.1. Classification (GTDB taxonomy): domain Bacteria; phylum Chloroflexota; class Dormibacteria; order Dormibacterales; family Dormibacteraceae; genus Palsa-872. The sequence continues at coordinate 9,978 of DATLRQ010000081.1, read as the reverse complement.
TCTGCTGGATGATGATCCGCTCGTTCCGCCCGAGCACCGACTCGATCGTCTGGCGGACCTTGCCGATTTCCACGCCAAGATTGTTCAGAACCTTGGCGGCGAGGCCTTCGCCCTCGCGCAACAAGCCCAGGAGCAGGTGCTCCGTTCCGATATAGCTGTGGTGCGATCGTTCTGCTTCTTCTTGGGCGAGCGTCAGGACTTTCTTAGCCCGCTCAGTGAATCGTTCAAAGGGATACAAGGTCTTCCTCCTGGACTACGACCTGATTACGGTGGGGCCAGCACCTCCTCGATCTATTGCTAGGGTACGCGTTGGTACCTCGCCCCTAATATAACGAACAACTCAACCGGCGGAATTCCCTGGTGGAGGTACTCATTGAGGGCGCTTGTTGAGCGCCTCGGCGGTTTCCTCCCCGCGGCGATCGCCCTGGCACTTCCCACCGTCTTCATACCCTTTGCCGTCGACTCTTACATACTGCCGCGCGCCGGCATTGTCATCGCCGGCGCCGGCCTCGGTTGTGGACTTGCGCTACTCCTCCCTGGCGGGCCAACCCTGGGCCGGCTGCGCCTGCCTCTGATCGCCGCCGCCGCCGCCGCTCTGCTTGCGTTTGCCTTCTCGGTTTCCTGGCCGCTGAGCTTGGAAGGCTCATATACCCGCTACGAGTCGCTTCCAATCAGGCTCGCCTATCTCGGGCTGCTGGCGGCGCCGGTCTGGCTGCTGCGGGACCAGGCCTCCCGCGAGCGGGTGATTCCAGCCTTCGTGATCGGCACCACCATCGCGTCATTTCAGGCGCTCGGCCAGTCCGCCCTGCTGCTGAACCACTCAATCGCCTACCGGCCGGATGGCAACCTCGGCAACGCCAACCTCCTGGGTGCCTTGCTGTCGATGGCCATACCGCTGGCCTTCGCTCGCGGCCTCCATGCGCCAAAGCTCGGCGTGCCCTGGTGGGCGGCCCTGGTGGTCATGACGGGCGCGGTCGTGGCGACGACGTCGCGCAGCGGCGGGCTGGGGGCGGTGGCCGGCTGCCTTGCCGTGATTGTCTTCATGCTCCGGGGTAAGCAAGCACTCATTGGCGCGACCGCCGCGCTGGCGGTCGTCGCGACAGGCTTGGCGCTGATCGTCTTCTCCCCCCTTCGATTCCTCAACGACGACCCCGGGGCCGCCCGCCTGCACCTGTGGTCGGACGCGATCCGCATGATCGCCGCCCGGCCCCTGACGGGCTGGGGCGAGGATGCCACGGGCGTCGTCTACGGCAGGTTCCTCAGCGGCGACTGGGCGCCCGAGGTCGACCGTGCGCACTCGGGCCCGCTCGACATTGCGGCCACCCAGGGCGTGATCGGTCTGGTCGCGCTGGCATGGGTGCTGGTGACCTTGATCCGCGGCTTCTGGCGCTGGCGCCACGCCGGCTCGATCGGCCCCCTCGCCGCCGCCTGTCTGGGCTACACGGTCTGGGTCGTCTTCAACTTTGATTGGGCGCCCGCCACCGGCGTGTTCTGGCTGCTGGCCGGCACCGCCTGGTCAGGCGTGAGGGCGGCCGAGAGCGCAACGCCGCCGATTCCCTCAACCACCAGATCCGGGAGCCATTCCGCAGGTTTGGGCTCAAAAGCGGCATTCCGCGGCCTGGATGGCGCGCGCTTGGCGCCAAGCGTGCGGTTCGCCCGCTCGATCGGGGCGGCCGCGCTAGCGGCTGGTGTCATCTGGCTTGGCGCCATGCCGGTGCTTGCAGATGTTTGGTACTACCAGAGCCGCCTGGATCTGTCGGTGATCGTCGATCCCCTCCAGGGCCGCTATCACTGGGTGCTCGGCCAGGGACTGGTGGCGATGGGATCGACCTCGCGCGGCCTGACGCAGTTCCAGCTGGCCGCAAAGCTCGGTGAGAGCGATCCTCAGCTGTACGTGGACCTCGGCGACGCCGACCAGCGGCTGGGCCATACGACCGAGGCGCAGGCCGCCTACCGGATGGCCGTTCTCATCGATCCTTATTTCCTCCCGGCGAGGGATCGGCTGGCGGGCAAAGGCGTGCCGCCATCGGGCTGACCGCGAACCGGCGCTCCGCCCGCGGACTGCGGCTAGAAGTCGTCCTCCACGTCTTCGTACTCGTCCGCCCGGTGCTCCGTCCGCGCGGCCCCAAGGGTCGCGGGAGGCGCTGACAGCTGTTTCAGGCTCAGGGAGATACGCCGCCTTGCGGTGTCGATCCCGATCACCTTGACCTGCAGGTTCTCCCCCACCTTGAGGACATCCTCGGTGCGCTCGACGTGATCCCAAGAAAGCTCCGAGATGTGAAGCAGGCCTTCGATGCCCGCCATGATCTGCAGGAAGGCGCCGTACTTCTTGGTCTTGGTGACCTGGCCCTCGACGATCGAGCCGATCGGCATCGACTGGACCAGCTTTTCCCAGGGGTCTTGCTGGAGCTGCCGAAGCGAAAGGGAGATGCGGGTCTGCTCAGGGTCGAGTTTGATTACCTTCACAGTGACCTCGTCTCCGAGCTGCAGGACATCGGTGACCTTGGACACGCGGTCCCACGAGAGCTCAGAGATGTGGATGAGCCCGTCGGCGCCGCCGATATCGACAAAGGCTCCGTAGCTGGTGATGCCCGACACGGTGCCCTTGACCGTCGTGCCCGTCAGCAGACGGCTGAACAGGTCCTCGCGCTTGCGCGCGCGATCCTCGTCCTCGGCCGCCTTCTGGCTGACGATAAGCCGGTTGCGCTTGCGGTTGACTTCCAGGATCTTGACCGGGATCCGCTGCCCAACGAGAGACTCCAGGCTGCCCGCGTAAGCCCGAGCGACCTGGCTGGAAGGCAGGAACCCGCGGAGGCCCAGGACGTTGACGATCAGGCCGCCCTTGTTCTGCTCCCTAACATCGGCTTCGATGACGGAACCGTCGGTCTGCTTCTCGGCAGCGACGATCCACGTGGTCTCCGCCCGCGCCCGCCGAAGGCTGAGGACGACGTTGCCCTCCTCGTTCTCGGGCTGCAGGACATAGACCTTGATCTGGTCGCCGGGCTCGAGCCCGACGGAATCGGCCTCACCGCGAAGCCCCAGCTCCTTGCTGGAGATGACACCCTCGGCCTTGGCACCGATGTCGACCAGGACCTCGTCAGCGTCGACGCGAACCACGATGCCATCGACAATGTCCCCATGATTGGGAGTCTTGAAGGCCTCCGATTCGTAATGGAGGTAGTCCTCCATCGTCATCGCGGCTGATGAGTCTCTTTCGGTGTCCTCCTCTTGTTCTGTCAGGACAGCACCGGACTCATTGGACACGCGCATTCCCCCTAAGGTTTATTGGTGTGGTGTTGGTCGTCAATTCGGCCTCCGCCAGTACGAACCGCAATTGTACCGCAGAAAATCGATTTAGCCAGGAAAAGGCGCGGCCAGGTCGGCATTGTCGATGAGGCGGGTTTTACCGATCCAGACGGCCATCACCGCGAGCGTTCCTGGAGGGATGAAGGTGTCAGGGTCGACCAGCTCGACGTATTCGATCCTTGCCAGCGGTTCGGCCTGCAGAACCTCGAGGATCCCCTTCTTGAGCTCTTTGAGGTCGCGTGCTCCCGTCTTGTAAGCCCTGGCGGCGCGGTCCAGAGCAAAGCTCAAGCACGAAGCCGACTGGCGCTCCTGCGGCCCGAGATAAGCATTTCGCGAGCTCAGGGCCAGGCCGTCGGCGTCGCGAACGGTCCGGCAGGCAACGATCTTGACGCCAGCGTCAAGGTCCTGGGCGAGCCGTTTGACGACCGCCACCTGCTGGGCGTCCTTTTGACCGAAATAGGCCGTGTCGGGTTCAGCGGCGGTGAAGAGCTTGGTGACCACGGTCGAGACCCCTTCGAAATGCCCAGGCCGGGCCGCGCCCTCGAGCGTATCCGCGATTCCAAACACCTTGACCCTGGTCGTCGCCCCGGGCGGGTACATGACGCCGACCGACGGCACATAGACTGCGGCCACCCCAGCTTGCTGCAACAGCGCGAGGTCCCGCTCCGGGCTGGTCGGATATCGGGCGAGGTCTTCGTTGGGCCCGAACTGGATCGGGTTCACGAAGATGCTGACAACGACCCTCGAGTTCTCTTTGCAGGCCCGTTCGACCAGGCTCATGTGGCCGGCGTGCAGGGCTCCCATCGTCGGGACCAGGCCAATGGTTTGCCCCTCGTGCCGCCATCCACGGGAGGTCGCCAGCATCGCTGGCGGGGTGTCGATGACGGTCGGCGCGCTAGCCAGCGCCGTACTTCGCCTCTTCTCGAGGCTCCTTCTCGACTTCCTTTTGCCCGGCGACGGAGCCATTTGCGGAGTACGAGTGCTCGGGGCCGGGGAACGAGCCGGCGCCCACCTCCTGGGCATACTGCTGGACGGCCCTGCCGATCTCGTCCGCCAGGTTGGCGTAGCGCTTGACGAACTTGGGCGGCTTGCCCGTCGTCATGCCGAGCATGTCGTGCAGCACGAGCACCTGGCCGTCTGTCCCGGGTCCCGCTCCAATCCCGATGGTCGGTATGCGCAGGGCATGCGTGACTCGCGTGGCCACCGCGTTCGGCACGCCTTCGAGCACCAGGCTGAACGCGCCGGCCTGCTCCAGCTCCTTGGCGTCCGCGACGATTCGCGCCGCCTGCGACTCGCTCTTGCCCTGGACCTTGAAACCACCCATCTGATGGACAAACTGCGGCGTGAGCCCCAGATGGCCCATCACGGGTATGCCCATCTCAGTCAGCCGGCGCGTGATCTCGACGATGCGGCCGCCGCCCTCGAGCTTCACCGCGTGCATGCCGCCCTCCTGTAGGAAGCGCCCGGCGCTCGTGATCGCCTGCTCGACCGATGCGTGATACGACATGAACGGCATGTCGCCTACGAGCAGGGCTTGTCTCGAGCCGCGAGAGACGGCCTTGGCGTGGTGGATCATCTCGTCGAGGGTTACAGGCAAGGTGGTCGGGTAACCGAGCACCACCATTCCCAGGCTGTCGCCGACCAGAAGGACTGGGATGCCGGCGTCGTCGAGAATCTGCGCGCTGAGGTAGTCGTAGGCCGTCAGCATCGCGAAACGACGGCCTTCATCCTTGAATCTCTGGACGTCCAGAACCGTTGTCATCGACGAGATCTCCTTCGGGTCGCTGCCACTTTTCGGGTCAGCGCCCTTCTCGTTCGCTCGGCCGCCGCCGGCTTCAAACCGGCCTGTTGGGCGATCTCGAGCGCGACCTCGCCGAGCATACGATAAAGGTCGCTTTTTCGGCCCTTTGCGGCCCGTCGAGCGTGGGTTTCGAGCTGGCCCAGGGCGATGAGATGCCGCTTGACGGTCTCGGCATCGCCTCGCCGGATCGGACCTGTCAGCGCAAGCACCGGTCCGCGCTCGCGCACGTTGGCCACCGCACCCTCCGCCAGCGGCACCAGACCCTGGATGGCTTGCTTTTCCGTCCAGCCCGACTGCTCCAGCAGGCCTACCGCCTCGGCGAGCAGCGTGACAACGTAGTTGGACGCGAAGACCGCCGCCGCGTGGTACACGGCCCGTTGCGCGTCCACGACTCTCTTCGGGGTGGCGCCCAGGTCGCGCGCCAGACCGTTCAGAGCCCGGCGCAGCGACTCCGTGCTGGCATCGACCCCGATCACGATTCCGCGGAAAGCTTCCGGCGGCCCGGGTTGCGGAAACGAACGGAGGGGATGAAACGAGCCCACGGCGTGGCGCCGGTCGAGCGGCGCCAGGGCTGCGAGCTCGAGCGCACCGCTGGCATGGACGAAGGCAACTTTGTCCGGAATGTCCGCTGAAGCCAGCATTGAGGCGACCGCGGCGACTGCGTCATCCGGCACCGTGAGGAAGACCACCGTCGTTCCCGATGCGGTGGGCCTGCGGAGCAGGGCCGGCAGGCGGGCACGGGCGCTTACCAGGCGCACCTCGTGACCGGCCGCGCGAAGCCCTCCGGCCAGGCTGCGACCGAGGTTGCCCCTGCCCGCGACGATCAGCCGCGGGGGCGCAGGCGTCTTAGGAGGCGGTCGAGGACGCTGCGGCGGGGGCCTCCGGCGCCTGGCGGTTCAAGATCTCGTCGAGCTCTTTGGCGTCCAATGTCTCGACGATCTTGAGGCGCTCGACCACCGCGTCCATCTTGTCCCGCTGGCCGGAGAGGATGGTCTTGGCCGTCTGGTAGCCGTGATTGACGATGCTGCGGATTTCCTCATCGATGACCGCAGCCACCTCTTCCGAGTAGTTGCGCTGCTCGCCCAGGTCACGGCCGAGGAAAACGAGCTCCTCATGGTGGCCCATGGCGACGGTGCCCAGCTTCTCGGACATGCCCCACTGGGTGACCATGCGGCGCGCCATCTGCGTCGCCTTCTGGATATCGTTCTCGGCTCCCGAGGTGATGTCACCGAAGACGATCTCCTCGGCGACGCGCCCGCCCATGATGCCGGCGATCTCATCCATCAGCTCATCGCGCGAGATGAGGTACTTGTCCTCTTCCGGCAGGCTCAAGGTCCACCCCAGCGCCATGCCTCGCGAGATGATCGAGACCTTGTGCACGGGGTTCGTGTGTGGCAAGGCAATCATCACGAGCGCATGGCCGGTCTCGTGATAGGCGATGACCTCTTTCTCATGGTCCGAGATGCGGCGGCTCTTGCGCTCGGGTCCGGCGATCACGCGCGCGATCGCCTCCTCGAGCTCTTCCATACCGATCGTCTTCTTGTTGGCGCGGGCGGCGAGAATCGCAGCCTCATTGATGAGGTTGGCCAGGTCGGCGCCGCTGAACCCTGGCGTCTGGCGGGCCAGCACGTCGAGGTCGACGGTGGAGTCAAGCGGCTTGTTCCGAGCGTGCACGTCGAGGATCGCGCGGCGGCCCTTGATGTCGGGCCGGTCAAGAGTCACGTGCCGGTCGAAGCGGCCCGGTCGCAAAAGCGCGGGGTCGAGCACGTCTGGCCGGTTGGTCGCGGCAATCACTATGACGTGCGTGTTGGTGTCGAAACCGTCCATCTCCACCAGGAGCTGGTTGAGAGTCTGCTCGCGCTCGTCGTGACCGCCACCGAGGCCGGCGCCGCGCTGGCGGCCGACGGCGTCGATCTCGTCAACGAAAACGATGCAGGGTGAGTTCTTCTTGGCCTGGTCAAACAGGTCGCGGACGCGGCTCGCGCCGACACCGACGAACATCTCGACGAACTCAGATCCCGAGATCGAGTAGAAGGGCACGCCGGCCTCCCCGGCCACGGCTTTGCTGAGTAGGGTTTTGCCGGTGCCTGGCGGTCCCACCAGCAGCACGCCCTTGGGTATGCGCGCGCCCAGAGCGACGAATTTCTCGGGATATTTAAGGAACTCGACGATCTCGCTGAGCTCCTGTTTTGCCTCTTCGACACCGGCGACATCGGCAAAGGTGATCGCCGGCTTGTCGCCCGCGATCAGCCGGGCGCGCGAGCGCCCGAACGACATCGCCTGGTTGTTGCCACTCTGGGTCTGGCGGAGCACCCACCACATGAACGCGGCAATGAGGATGACCAGGATGATGTTGGGCAGCAGGACGCTGAGCAGGTAGTTGCCGCCGTTGTTCTTGTCGAACTTGACCTGGACGTTGTGGGCGATGAGGTTGTCGACGAACGCGCAGTCGCCGGTGCTGCAGTCGGGAAGCACGACGTTATGTTTCTTGCCCGTGGCATCGATCGCAATCCCGTCAGCGCCGTTGATCTCCAGGGACTTGACATTGTTGGTCTGGGAGTTCGTTACCAGGTCGGAGTAGGTCCAGTCGGTGGAGCTCCCGGTGCCCTGGAGCGATTGCCACGTGAACCAGAACACGAGGCCGAGCAATACGACCAGTGCGAAATAAAACAGGCTGGAGCGAGGGAAGCGGCTCAAGTGGGCTCTCCTGAGGGGCTGTGCGGGGATTCTAGCACAGCGATTTTTGGCAGCCGCATGGGCGGATAGGGCACGACAGAGACATGCTGACCGGGGGTACCAGGGGTGGTTACCAGCTCCGCATCAATCGCGACCCCAGGCACCCACGCAAGCTTATCGGCCGCGAAGATGAGCGGCCAATCGTCGCGATCTTCACGCGGCACGCGGGCGTCCACAAAGATGTCTTGCAACTTGCGAGTTCCACGCCCGCCCCGTGGCCGCATGGTCAAGCCCGGCGACCGAAAACCCAAACGCAGGGCAAGGCCGACTTTGACATGCGCGGCCCCTTGATCAGCGCAACCAGAGCATGGCTTGACTTCTAGGCGCACGCTCCGTCGTTCTTGCCGGACTGATGTGGTTTTGGCCGCCACGATCTCCATGGTTTCCCCCACGATACGCAACCGCAAGCCTCGGGGTAAGTCCACGCCCCGACCCCCCGGTCCGGGCTGGGCCAGTTGCAGCATCGACTTCAGATGCCGGCGCGACAGCGCGGGCTGCGATCCACCCGCCTGCGCGTACAGCATTTTCATGAGCTCTGCCGCCACTGGCTCGGGCGAAGCGGCGACCGCGGCGCGCGCCAGCCGGCCACCGTTCAGCGCCGCGGCGGCCTGGACGGCGATCGATTCCTGGATCGACGTAGCACGCTGCGCCACCGCGTAGAAGCGTCGGAGGAGGCCTGGACGGTCACGCTCGAGGGCCGGCAAGATCTCACGCCGGACACGGACTCGCGCATAGGCGGGGTTCGAATTGGCGGGGTCTTCGAGAGCCACGATCCCGCGGTGGCTCAGAAATTCGGCAACCTCGCTGCGCCAAACCGACAGCATGGGGCGAATAAAGACTCCGCGACTCGCGGGCATGCCGCGAAGTCCAGCAAGCCCACATCCCCGCAGGAGGTGCAGCACGGCTCCCTCGACCACGTCGTCGGCGTTGTGCGCGAGGGCGACAACGTCGGCCTGCACCGCGTCGCGGGCTCGGTCCAGAAACTCATACCTGAGAGCCCGAGCCGCCGCCTGCACCGAGCCTTTCGTCAGCGGTGACGTGCGTCGCTCGCTGACAAACTCGATGTCCAACCGCCGGCACAAAAAGGCGACAAGTTCGGCGGCGCCGGCCGAGCCCTTCTGCAGCGCGTGGTCGTAGTGCGCCGCCACCACATCGAGTCCGATCTCCTGGGCGGCCACGAGCAGGGCGGTTGAGTCGGGACCTCCGGAGACGGCGACCAGCACTCGATCGCCGGGTCGGAGCCAAGCCGATCCGCGAAGAGCGAGGAGGAGCGGTTCGTCAGCGTTGTTGAGCAGCATGGTGGTGCCGGCTGGACTCGAACCAGCGACAACGCGATTATGAGTCGCGCGCTCTACCACCTGAGCTACGGCACCGCGGGACGCCGGCGTGCGCACAGGGCGCACTCCAGCAGGAAATCCTATCGCGCGGCCTGTGCCCGAGCCTTCAGCTTCCGCTTCTTGGTCCGGCGCTTCGCCAGCGCCACCCGCTTCCTTTTGTTCACGGCTCTCCCGATAACGAAAAGAGCCGGGCGACCCGGCTCGGGGATGGTTTCGAGTTAAGTTGCGGAGGTCGGATTCGAACCGACGACCTTCGGGTTATGAGCCCGACGAGCTGCCGCTGCTCCACTCCGCGGCTGAATTATACCGCCGGCCCTGCGGACCCCCGAGACGGTCGGTTCAGGGCGCCGCCGTGGCGGTGGGTGCCACCGGCGTGGGCGACGGAGGATCCGTAAGCAGGTACACCTTTTCGCCGCGGCGGGCAAATCCGTTTTGGCGGGCCTCCTCCTCGTTGGCGGCGCCGGACGCCAGCGACTGAACGTCGTTGTGGTAGCCCTTGTTCTCCGCCGCCAGATTCTCGTTCTGGCTACGCAGATCGGCCACCTGCTGGCTGAGCTTGTGGCCGATGTAGGCCTCTTGCGCGAATGCGTAGGCGCTCCACAGTGCGATCACCGCAACCACCGCAACGATGATGGTGCGACGCACTGCATGCCCGCTCGTGCGGACGCTGCCCGCGGCAACTGTGGCTTTGCTGTGTCTCATGCTGCGTCGTTAGTGGAAATCCGCGTCGACGAGTGCCGACTATAACAAACGCCCCCCGGTTTGGCGTCAGGGGAATGACGCCACCCTTATCCGGCT
>DATLRQ010000080.1:0-7111 GCA_035534555.1 Candidatus Micrarchaeaceae archaeon | reverse complement strand
CCGCGCGTTCCGAGCTCGAAGCTTGGCCGAGATCAAGCTCCTCGTCCTTTTCTTGGACGCGATCTATCTCCCGACCCGACCCAGCGGAGCCAAGGAAGGGGTGCTGGTGGCCTGGGGCTACACCGAGTCCGGCGAACGTGTTTTGCTCGACGTCTGCCTCGGCCAGCGGGAGCGCCATGAGGACTGGCTGGAGATGGGACGCGGACTTGCCCGGCGCGGTCTGCGAGCGCCCTGGATGGCCGTGGTCGACGGTGCGCCGGGGCTGATCAAGGCGGTCGAGGAGCTGTGGCCGGACAGCGATCGTCAGCGTTGTACGGTGCATCGCTTACGCAACATCATCGCCAAGCTGCCGAAGAAGCCGGAGCTCCACGACCGCGTCCGCAACGCCTACTGGGCCGCCCTCGACCAGGCGGGCTCCGCGGCCGACGGCGAGGCTCGACTCCGAGCGTTGGTGGGCGAGCTCCAGACCGAGTATCCGAGCGCAGCGGCTTGCCTGGCCGAAGACCTGCCGGCTCTCTGCGTCCACCTCCGTTACCCGCTCCGACTGCGCAAGCGACTGCGCAGCACCAACCTGCTCGAGCGCTCGCTGGGTGAGGTCAAACGCCGGACCAAAGTGATCGGTCGCTTCCCCGGCGAGACCAGCTGCCTCAGTCTTTGCTGGGCGGTTCTCGACCTCGTCATTGCCGGCGCCAGAGGTCTCGCCTTGACTGACTTCGAGCATCTTCAACTCGCCGACCTGCGCGCCGCGAAGCGCACGCAATCATCCGTCGAGATGACCGCTTAGAATGCTGACGCCGCGCCGAGAAACGGCTTCGCTTTTACAGCAGTCCCGGGACGCGACCGCGGAGGCCTGGGCCTTGAGGAAGGCTCTCCAGCTCGGCCCCGATCGAAACGGCGCTCCTGGAACCCGGTGCTTGCGCAGGAAGTTCCTGATTGCCGTGATCGAGACTCGGTGACCGACCTTGATGAGCTCGCCGCAAATGCGCACGCAGCCCCAAGTCCGGTTCTCCTTGGCCATCCTCAGGATCAGGGCACGAACCTCATCTGAGAGCGGTGGCCGACCTGGCCCGCGGCGACTCCCGAACGCCGCCCACTTCCTGCGCACCAACTCTCGGTGCCACTTGAGCACCGTCTCGGGCTGAACAAGCAGACCACTCAGGGCCTCGCGGCTGACCAGTCTGCTGAGTCCGGCCATGATCAGCCGATCCGCCGGCTCAAGTCGTGGTCGCTTGACCTGGCGACGAAGCACTCGTAGCTGATGCCGGAGGAGAAGGAGCTCAGCTTCCGGATTCTGCATTCGACGTCGAACGTCGACCAGATCGAGAAGCAGACGTAGGCAGGAGTAGATGACACCGAACACCATCGAGGCCGCGATCCTACCGATTCGTCAGACCACCGTGGGTAGCCAACCTACTGAGTAGGCCGACAAGGACACCCAGGATGAATTAATGACCCCCACAGCCTCAATTGCGACCCGTAGAGTCGCGGTTTGGCAAACCGTCGGGGTTGAGTCAGATCGACAGGCCGCCGCCGACTTGACGAGATGAACGAGTCTAGCCCGACGGCGAAGAGGGCCGCTTAGGATCGATATTGCCCTGGGGTCTCAACTTCCTTTCAATCCGCCGGATGAGGTCGGATAGTTCAGAGGGGACATCGCCCTGATGCATCTGCCGCAGAATACCGTCGAACGAAACCGTGCGTGCCCCTCTCGAAGCAAGCACGCTGTTCAATTCGGAAAGGCAATCCTTGGCCGGGCAGTGCCACAAGCGCTCAACTGGGTTCCCCCACATCTTCCGAAGCGGTCCGACGAATCTTTTCATTAGTGTCGTGTCCGCAAGCCTTCGATCATCCGGGAAGTCTTGTTTCCATGACGAGGCCATCTGAAACAAGACTTCCTCGTACTTCGGCAGAGTGATTTCGGCCAGGGCGTCCGCAATGGCGGCTTCGTCAATACCCGAAGCACGAGCGATTGCCGGTGGACATAGTAAGTAGCTCTCGAACTCTTTCCTGTCCCACACGTGCAAGAGCACGCCCCATTGGCCAAGAGTCTGTTTGAGCTGTTCCACGCTATCGATAGAGTGGTAGTCCCGATCAAGGATGAGGAGCGGCTCGAGGCTACCGGCAAGTAGGTGCTGATTCAGCCAGGCGAAGCCCTCGAGTCGTTTCCAGTTGTCCCGGCCCTCGATCGGAACTATCGCAAGGTTCCGTTCGTTGGCCACTGATATGCAGCCGAGGACGTGGGCGGCGCGCTTGATGTAGACCGCATCATCACCCTCAACGAACAAGGTCATGCGGGCGCGCAGAGTTCGAGCGAGCCGTAGGTTGAACTGACTGCCAATTGACCCCGAGATCTGAGCCAACGCGTCGTCGGATGGCGCGCGTACGGCTCGAGTCCGAGACCTATCCATCCAGACAATTGCGGGAGTTCCGACTTCGGCTGCAATCTCGGCCGAATGGGTTGCCAACACGAGTTGCGCCGGCGAGCTTGCTGTGACCTGGATCAATCGCCGCTGGAGGTCTGCGTGAAGATAGACGTCCGGCTCGTCTAGGACGATAACGCGGGCCTCACGCAATCGATATAGATGAAACAGATTTTGGAGGAATACTTGGAACCCGTCGCCCGCCCAAACGATCTCCTTCCACGCTTGGGCCATCTCGTCTCGGTAGTAGATGTTGATCCCACTTTCGCCCAACTCAGGATCACCCAGGGTGATCTCCGGCAGCCAACGGTGAAGGAATTCCTGGAATTCGTTCCAATCGCACCCCGGCATCTCGGCACGATGGCATAGCAGTAGCTGGTTACGAAAGTTGCGGCTTGCATTTCGCGTCCTTACGCTGTCTCGAACATACCTGGCGTCGTGGAGGTCTTCGGACCTCTCGAGAGGAGCGAGCGACGGTACAACGTCGAGTGCGGGGAGTAGCGCCCTGACTTCAGATGGTTCGCGCGGCGACCTTCGGTCGGACGATTGGACGAAGAAGTAGGGTGATCCTTCGCCTGCAGGTGGCCAGACCGCAATCAGGCGCGAGCCGTTTCCGAACGCAACCCGAATCTGGACCTCGTCGCCACGCGACTCCCAGCGCAGGCTGTCTTCGTCTAGGCCGACCTGATTGGTCGTGAATTCATGCGTCCAAACCACTCGCTCGCCGCGAAATCGTCGCGCGCTTGCCCTGAATTTCATGGCCACCCGCAGCATGTGCGAGGCCGCCGCGAGAGCCCCGACTACGCTTGACTTACCGGCATTGTTTGGCCCGATCAACACTGCAAGCTCGCCCAGCGAGACCGTGAACTCGTGAAAGCCTTTAAACCTGTGCAGTTCGACCGCACTCACCCGGGGGAGTGGGAGGACCGCCGCAGAATCGACGCCTAGTTTGGTTTCGGCCACTGAAATACTCACCTCAGATCTTGCGACTGGAAGAACGCCCGCAGACGGATGAGTTTCAAGGCGATGATTCCTCTGAGTTCGTCCGCCTTGTCTGGCGCCTAATCAAGACGGCCAGGTTCGAAGCGGCCTACACAATGCTCGCGCGAGAGGCATCCGCTCTCGCCGACGCGAGCGCAGGCCGCTTCATCCTTGGCATAGGCTCGGGGTGGCACCGGCCGGAGTTCGATGCCCTTGGCCTGCCGTTCGACTATCGGGTGGCGCGGCTCGAGGAGGCCGTCGGGCCGCTGCAGCAAATGCTCCGAGGACGGCGCGCTGAGATTCGCGGCACCTGGCTGCAGCTGCACGACGCCTCGATCGCGGTCACGACGCAACCTCCTCCGCTTTGGATCGCGGCCGAAGGTCCTCGCATGCTCGCGCTGGCTGCCAGGGCAGACGGATGGACCCACGCTTATTGGGGGGCGGGGGACACCGCGCGATTCAAATCGGCGCTGGCAGGCTTGCGGCTCGCTCTCCAGAGTGCCGGTCGCCCTGCCCATGAGGTTGAGACCAGCGCCACCATCGCGTGCGTGATCGACGGTTGGAACGCAGTGCCTGGTGGGTTCAGCGAACCTGAGGTCGCGGTCGGCCCGGTGGAGCGGATCGCCGAGCTCGTCAAGGCCTACGCTGACGCGGGCGCCCAGCACGTGATCCTGTCGCTATCGCCCGATCCATACGCCGAGATCGATCCCGCCGCCCTGGAGAAAGCCGCGAGGGTACTGGAGCTGATCTAACGGCTTGCCCTGCAGTGCGACTGACTGGAGAAATTCCTTGAGCGTTACCAACCGTCCATTGGGTCACGGCGGGATGTCGATCAGCCGCCTCGGATTCGGAGCCTGGTCGGTAGGCGGACCAGGCTGGAACTACACCGGGACAGCGCAACGCGACGAGGAGTCGATCAAAGCGATCCTTCACGCACTCGACAGTGGTGTTACCTGGATCGATACCGCTCCCATCTACGGCAACGGTCACTCCGAGGACCTGGTCGGGCGCGCTCTCCAGCTGGTCGGCGGCGATCGCCCACTCGTTTTCACCAAATGTGGGAGGTCGTGGGACAGCCCTGAAGCGTCGCCTCGCTCAGATTTGCGCCCGGCCGCGATCAGAGCCGCCTGCGAGGCATCGCTTCGCAGGCTCGGCGTCGACGTCATCGATCTACTTCAAGTTCACTGGCCTGATCGCGAAACCGGCGTGCCTGTCGAGGAATCTTGGGCCGAAATGTTGCGCCTAGCCGATGAGGGCAAGATTCGAGCTGCCGGCGTCTGCAATTTCGATGAGCAGCTTCTCGAACGTTGCGAAGGCATCGGACATGTTGCGTCCCTGCAAACTCCCCTCTCGCTGGTCGCCCGGGAGTCAGCCGGTGGTCTGATCCAGTGGTGTGCCGCCCATGGTGTGGGCGTGATCGTGTACAGCCCCATGCAGGTCGGCTTGCTCACCGATTCGTTCACGGCCGACCAAGTGGACAGGCTCGATCCCCTCGATTGGCGGCGCCGCCACCCGGAGTTTCTGTCTCCGAGACTGCAACGCAACCTGGCTCTGCGAGACGCGCTGCGTCCCATCGCTAGGGCGCATTCGACCACGGTCGCGGCGACCGCGGTGGCGTGGACGCTCTCGTGGCCCCAGGTGACGGGCGCGATCGTCGGAGCGCGGACGCCCGACCAGGTGGATGGGTGGATTGGCTCTGCAGCGATCACTTTGTCGGAACACGATCTGAGCGCCATAGCGACAGCGATTGCAATTTCGGGCGCGGGCAGCGGGGCATTTGGCCCGCAGGTGGAGACTTCGCATGGCTAGTCACCAAAACGCCAACCCAGTCAAAGCCATCGAGCTCGTCGCTGCTGGGCTCCGTAACCGCAACAAGCCCTGTACTAGGGCACCCGTCATTGGAAGGACGCACGCAGGAATCACGTGTAATGAGCCGGTCGTTCAGACAGCCATGTTGATGCGATGAAGGAGCAGGCCTCCGCTCCCGTAGTTAAGGGACGAGAATGATCCCGCCCGCGATCATGCAACCGACAGGAGGGAGGCTCCTGGGCAGGTTTACATCGGAGTCGACCTTCACCGCTGTTTGGTCGAGGTGTCATCGGTGCCCCTCTCCGTGCCAGCGGTCTATTCACGTACGACTCAGGGAGGGTGATAGTCACTCATCGGTACCCGGAAATCGCGCCTGTCACGTCAGCAATTTCGGCGCTCTCACCATCCACGGCTGCTACAACGGGCTCACATTCGGGAAGAGCGAGGACTGAGTCGTGCAGACGAAGAACCAGCGGCGACGGTACCGCGGGCTCGGCTACACCCTGCCCGACGAGCCGAATTATTCGCCTGGCTGGGCGCCGGCGGACCACTGAACGGCAGCTAGTTCTTCATCCAAAAGGGCGCCTAGCCAGCCCCCGGTTCCGCTGCCGGTCTACCACCGGTTCGGGACCGTTACCTCGGGGCTGGACAAGGTGCAGCTGTTGGCCGGGACCTACACCGTCACCTCGATCACGATCAAGGTCTCCTGAGCCGGCATTCAGGTCCCTTCCGAAGCCTATAATCGGCCCGAAATGCCAATTCACCCTCTCTGGCTCGGGGTCATCCTCATCACCGTGTTGATCATCTTTGGGCCAGGTCGTCTGCCCGAGCTCGGAGGGGCGGTCGGCAAGGCAATGCGCGAGTTCCGCAAGGCCACCAACGAGCTGACCAACGAAGTCACCTCTGCAACCCAGGCGAAGCCGGAGCTGCCTCCGAGCGCCCCAGCGCCGGCCTCTGAAAGCGCGGACCAGGGCGTCCACGTCGGAGGCTACTCCCCCAAGTCCTGAGGCGCGGGTCCCCGTGTCAATGTGCGCCTACGATTGCGTCCGGCGCTGGCGGCCCGCTATCCTCGAATTGACGGCAGCAACCTCCGACGGTTTGCAGATCGTTGGGGGCATTGCATGCCTCGCGCGCGTCCCCTACATGTGATCGATGTCTTGGTCGGCAGCGGCTTTCGGCGATTTGCTGTTGATAACCAGTTCTCAAAATCAACCGACCCTCGACGCTATGAACTCGGGCCTGCGCTGCCGGTCATCTCGCCCGCCAGCAACGCGTTGGAGCGACCAGCTTCGACCTCGGCGACGGGGAATATCTCTCGTAGCCCGTAGGTAGTGGTGCGCTCTGCCGGGATCCTGCCCGCCGACCGGATGAGGTCTCTCATCTCGGGAGGCGTCACCTCCTGGCCATGGCTGGCGCCGGCGGCCCGAGAGATGCTCTCGTTCATCAGGGTGCCACCCATGTCGTTCACTCCCGCGCTGAGGAGCTCGCGGCATCCTTCGGGGCCGCATTTGACCCAGGAAGCCTGGATGTTGTCGATGTATCCGCGGAGCGCCAGCCGTGCAACCGCGTGCAGCTTTACGACCTCCTCCCAGGTCGGGCCCCGGCGCGCCCGGCCCTTGCGAAAGATGGGGGCCTCCATGTGCACGAAGGGCAAAGGCACGAACTCGGTGATGCCGCCCGTTCTTGCCTGGAGATCGCGCAGAACCGCCAGGTGGCGCGCCCAGTGCTCAGGCCCGTCGATGCTGCCGAACATGATCGTGCTGGTGGTCCGCAGGCCCTGGAGATGGGCCTCCTCGACCACCGCGACCCACTGAGCGGTGTTGATCTTGTCGGGACACAGGTGATGGCGGATGCGGTCGTCGAGTATTTCCGCGGCCGTTCCCGGCAGGGTGCCCAGGCCC
>DATLRQ010000079.1:0-5617 GCA_035534555.1 Candidatus Micrarchaeaceae archaeon | reverse complement strand
GATGAAGCGCCGGGCTCCTACAAGCTTTTTTTCACGCTCGGCTACTGGAACGCGATGACGACACCAGCGAGCGCTCCGGTGACGATCAGCAGGTGAGTGAGTCCGCTACGGCGGCAGCGACTCGGCCAAGGCCGGGTGCCCTGTATTTCCATAAGGTGTACAGACGCCTGCCGAGAGAAGGTCAAATCCGGCCTCGCCGACCAAAAGTTGATCGCAGTCACCCCAACATCTAGGCGATCGAGCCGGGTCGGACCCCAGATATTTCGGGGGCGATGGGTCGCGCAGCGCATTAGGGCGGCGGGATTTGAACTCGGGGATGGCTCGATGGGCCCAATTGATAACAAATGATTCGGCCAAAAATGAATCATTCGACCCGAGGCCGGCCACTCAACGAGCTCGGCGGCCGGCCGCACGAACGACACCCCGTGAACGCTAGTCGGGACAGAGGTGTATTAGATACGGATGCGCCGTTTAGTTCTAGTGTCGGCGTTGGTTCTTCTTGTCGCCGGATGCTCGACTGGGCCGACCTCAGCCTCGCGCCCCTCGCCCACGAGACGAGCGGGTGCGGTCAGCCCACAGCCCGGTGCAAACGCAGTCGCTGGCGGATGTGGCTCGACCCCCCTTCGTAGGGGCGGCTTTCCGACGTGGCTCGAGCCTACGGTCCGGGACCTGAGCAACATGACTGATGTCCCATACGCCGTCTCAAGTAACTCGACGGCGGCGGCTTTCGTCCTCGCCTATCCCCTTAAGGCGAATGTCTCACACGCTAAGATCCTGTGGGTCGTAGCAAGCTCCCGCCAGGGCTCCCCGTTGAATATCCAGACCCACCCAAGCAGCTCGACGTCTCCTCTCGTCACTGAGTCGGTGCCGGCAGGTGCATCGCCGGGCGAGATTTATCCTGATGGTGCCACGATTCCATCAGTTGGCTGCTGGCACTTCACACTTCGGTGGGCCACGGGTCAAGCGGAACTTGATCTGCTGTATGGCTAAGGGCGGCGTCCTTCTTCCTCGGCCATCACTCGATCCAGGCGAATGCGGGGCTTTGGGTCTGAAGAGTTGAACGGCTTCGACCTGAGGGCCATCGTCTAAAGGGTCTGATCCGTCGTTCGCAACCAAACCGAGGGTCGTTACGTTGTTGGCATTGTGCCAAGAAGGCCGTGGTTGGTGGTCGCGATCGTGGCTTCGATCGCACTCATCGTGGCTTGCTCGCCGGCATCGTTAGTGGGTGCTCGCGCGACGGTGTCACCCTCAGATCGCCCCAGTCCCAGACCACCTCGCCTCGTCGACTTTGCGAGCGCCTGGCCGAAGGTGGTCCCACGCTCAGTCGATTGGGGGCACCTGGAAGGAGGGATGGCGTTTGTCGAATCAGGGGCAACACCGGATGGTGAGTTGGCCTTAGGCGAGGCAACAGCCGGTCCCCGAGGACTGGCGATTGGGCCGGCCACTCTCAGCCGAACAACCGGCTCGTTGTCGGTCCTACGCCGGTTCACGAATTCGCAGACCCAGGTGGTTTCAACCGCCGGCGACACAGGCTGGATCGCCTGGGTCGAGGGCAACAATCAATTCAACTTCGCCGACTGGGCCCTGTACAGCTACAACCGTACGACTCACCAGATTCGACAGCTTGCGGCGGCCCCCAAGCCTTTTCCCGACACCGGATACGTGGCGATCTCAATGTCCCATGGCGTAATCGTGTGGTCGGCGGTCGGCGACGACGCCGTCTACCACGTCTACGCAATCAACGCAGACGGGAGCGGCTTACAGGTTCTCGCGTCGAATGCCCGAGGTCCCCAAATCGTGTGGCCGTGGGTCATGTACGACGGCAAGCCAACAAGACCAGGTGCCGGCGCTCAAATGGTCTTGCAGAACATCGAGTCAGGTGAGGTCAAGAATTTGACCAACCCAACCGACGTGGCTTACTTCGCGTACGACGGGCAAAGCATCGCCTGGGTGTCCGGCAACACGAATGACATTTACCTCATGGCCCCCATCGGCGCGCCGCCACTGCACATCTTCTCGGGGAGATACCTGCAGTTCGTGAGCATGAACAACCGGGTCGTCGGCTGGGGACAGGACAAAGGCGCTCTGGCGTACGACCGGAAGTTAAACGTCATCGTCCAGCTATCTACCCTGTACGACTTCTATCCCGTCATAAGTGATGAGGCCCTGGACTGGTTGGTTCAGCCCGACCCGCACGCGAGCGACCGGTTCGCCAACACGGTGCTAAAGATAATCAACGTCGCAGACTTGCCGTAACGGTTCTCAAGAGGCCGAGAGGGTGGGAGCTCGACCTGGCCTGTCCCTAACCACTTCGCCGACAATCGAGGCAAGCGACGCAAATAGATCCGCTCGTGAAATGCACAATTCCATTTCGGTTGATGCACGCGAGCCGCTGGGTGGCCCCGTATTTCGTAAGGGTGTACGAAACCGCCCGAATGCCCAGCAGTACAAAGTCGGTCCCGGTGGGCCATAGTTTCCGTAACGCGAACCATGGGATTCTGATCGTCGGCGACCCGATAAGGCTCTAGCCGAGAATGGGGTTGTGACGTTCAAGTTCACTGATAACGGGTTTCGGCCTTCTTACGAGGTAGAAATCAATCCCGAGTACCCAGCTACCGGTGACTGGGGAATCCCCGAATTCCGATTCGGTACCCGTTCAGGCATCGGAACGTTCCGGGCAGGCGACACCCTTACGCTGAGAATTCGTCCTGAAGAGGCAAGTCCGTGGGTTGCCTTGTTCGCAGTGCTGGATCCTGAGCACTACGCCAACGGGCTGTTTGCATGTCCGAACCCTGGGCACCTCTTGGTCGCCGCAGGTACCGTCGCGTATCTGCTTGATGTCACGGAACCGGGCGCAGGAGATGATCTCCCGATTGGACCTGTGATGCACGTGCAGCGGCCCTCGGGGCTGGACTTGCTCCTAATAGGATCGTTCACAAAGCTCGCGGCCGTCGACGTGGCCGGGCTTCGCTGGGTTACGGGTCGGCTATTCCTGGACGACCTCGAGCTCGTCCACGGACAGCCGGGCAAGATCTGCGTTCAGGGCTCAGTGGGCTCCATCCCGGGTGATCCAGAGCTCTTGACAATTGACCCTTCGCGAGGCGACTTGATGTCGGGGCCACGCTACACCGATTCTCGGCATCCAGCCGGCGAACCCGGCTGGCGACGTCCTGGAGTCTAGGAGCGAAAAGTCAGGGCCCCAGCAGACTCGAACCAGAAGCCTCCGGCGTGCCCCGTATTTCCTAAAGGTGTACGGACTTACCGACCGTCCCAGCTGCCCGACAACTCGGGCTAGCCGCGATCCTGATCATCCCCAGGGGTTCGGGTCCGTTCGGGTGGGGCGGGGGTTCCGTAACCCGAACCAAGCGCCGACTGTGAGCAGCAAGCCCATCTGGCTGGCTTGACGTGACGACCGGGGCCACAGTCTCGGCATGAGCGAGCGCCTCCAAGCGGTGCTCTGCTCGTTCTATTTGGGCGCGGGTTTGTCCGATTCCGGCCGGTCGGGACGTAGTGGTGGTGTATGAGCACGGCGGCGACAGATGCAGACCTGCTGGGCCAGACTCTGCCCGTGACGGCGGAGCGGTTCTGCGAGCAGTACGCGCCCGCCGTCTGCCGCTTCGCGGCGATGGCCGCGAGGTCGCCTTCCGAAGCGGAAGACATCGCGCAGGAGGCTATGCTCCACGCGGTCCGCCGGCTCAACAAGTTCGATCCCATCCGGGGTGAGATCGGAGCCTGGCTGTGGCGGATCGTGGCCAACGTCGCCCGCGACCACCAGCGTGCGGAACGCCGGCGCTTTGCGCTCTGGACGCGGTTGAGTCGGGTTCGCGAGGCGACCGCCGAATCCATCGAATCGATCGCGATCGACCACATCGACAACCAGCGCCTGCTTGCTTCGTTGCGCGGGCTGGAACCGCGGGACCGAACCCTGCTCGCCCTGCGATTCGGGGCGGACCTGGACCTGCGAGCCGTCGGCCAGGCGCTGGGGATGAGCGATGCTGCGGCCGGGAGGGCGGTGCTAAGGGCCCTCGACAAACTACGAAGTCACCTGGAGGTGAACCCATGATCAGGCCGACCGACAACCTCGAGGAGCTGCTGCGTGAGCTGCCGCTGGACGAGCCGAGGCCGGATGCGATTACGGCCCGTGTCCTGGCGGAGGCTAGGCGGAGTGCCATCGAGCCATCGGAGCTTGGAGGTCGACCTCAGTGGCTGGCGGTGGCGGCCGCCGCGCTAATCGGCCTGCTGGTCGTGGCCGGCCTGATGTCGACTCGCCTGGCTGGGCGGGGCGTTCCCGCTCATCCGAGGACCACTCCCACCCCCGGCACGGAGGTCGACTACGGCGCGCCACCGGCCGGCGTGGCCCTGATCTACGTGTCCGACCCGAATCATCCTGGCTGGTACAACGCTTTCGACTGGACAGGGCAGCCGCGCGGCACGATCAAGCTGGCGACGCCCCTCGACGACCACCTGTACCTGCTCCAGGCACCGGACGGCTCCGGCTTTATGACCTCCGAGGCGAAGGCCACCCCGCAGCAGCTGTTCGACCGCCTCGGCGCGCCCTTGGCGGACGGCTTCTCCGAATCCGATCCGTCGCTGCGCCAGGTGTGGGCTGACGACGGAAAGCATCTCTGCACGCTGGACCTCAACTCGGGCTCGTGGCGTGTCGGCTTCAGGAATCCCGGCGCTGCGCCGACGGAGCTGCATTCCGTGGCCATCGATCCGTCGGTGGTCCAGTCGGGGATCATCGCGCTCGCCTTCAGCAGCTGCACCCCCAGCCGCGACAGGGCGGTGCTCGTCTACAACTACTTCGGCCGGCCGTCCCAGTTCTGGGTGGTCAGGCTGTCCGACGGCGCGATCCTGAGCCACCAGACATTCGACGCGAAAGTCCTGGGCGACATCGTCGCCAGCCCAGACTCCACTCTGATCGCGGAGAGCTCTGCCGCTTCCAGCGGGTCCCTGCTCGGCGGCGCCGCACCGTCGACGGCGATCATCCGGGCATCCGATGGCGGCGCGGACCTCAGCCTGGATCCGAGCTTTGGGGTGATTGCCTTCGGCCAGGACGATTCGGTCGTCCTGGTCAACACATCGCCTTTGGCCTCTGGGGTGCCGACGAGGCTTGCTCTCATCAGCCTCCAGACGGGCTCAGTGATCTGGCGTTCGAATGGTCGGGACGAGCTCACGGCCGCGCTTGTCCAGCCCGGCGGTGGCGCGTTCGCGCTCTTCCTTCAGGACGTGCACGACAGCACCCTTCATCCATCGGTGCGCGTGCTGATAGTGCGAGCTGACGGCACAAGCGTCGCCGTGCCTGGAACGTACCAGCAGCCCTGAGTTGGCCAACGTCGGCGAGGTTGCGCGTGCTCAGGGTTGGGCGCGGGACCGTGTGCCGGGCGCTGGTTGAAGGACGGCAAAAGTCAGTCTGGATCGCGAAGCCGCGGCTGGCCGGAGGCTCGAACACCAGATTGGCCATGTCCACGCGGCGTGCCCCGTATTTTCTTAAGGTGTACGGATTCAGCCGGCCCGAGGTACACGGCCACGCCTTGAAGTGCGCCCGACTGGATATACAGCCACGGCGACTCGAATTTGAACCCGGGGCCTCACGGTCCCGAACCGTCTTGGTTGC
>DATLRQ010000078.1:0-170243 GCA_035534555.1 Candidatus Micrarchaeaceae archaeon | reverse complement strand
CTGTTTACAAAACAGCTGCTCTGCCAATTGAGCTACGCCGGCGTCCCCTGAAGGGTAAAGGAACCCTTTCGGGCAGGGCGTCGGGCGCCAATCCTCACAGGCGATTCAGTCCCCTACCCGAAACGAGATCGTCAGGCGAGTCTCGACACCCAAGCCGCTTCGCGCAGGACGGATCGTTTACGGAGTCAGAGCGTCATATCTCCTGACGTCGGAAGACGAGCCAGCTAGACCCCAGCGCGACCAGCACAAAACCTGCGTTAACCATGACTGGCCAGTCCCACCCTGTCGCCGTTTGCTGCAGGGCGAGGTCGCTTGCCAGTTCATTCAGGCCGAACGGAGTGAAGTGACCGATATTGGGCAGCGAGGAGACGACGCCTGCGACGACGAGAGCGACTATTCCGATGCCGGCGGCGGGGATTGAGGACTGCACCAACGTGCTGCCCAGGAACGTCACGGCAGCGATCTCGAGTAGGCCCAATAGAATGACGAGGCACGCGGCTCCGAATCCAAACACCGTAAGGGGTGCGAAAAGCAGGTCGGTGTACAAGTAGGCAGCCACTCCGCAAATGAGGACAGCGGCCGCCATGGTTACGGCGAGGCCGCTGAACTTAGCGGCAAGGAATGCAAACCGGCTCACTGGCTTGACGAGAACAAAAGCGGCCGTGCCGGATTCCTTCTCTCCAGCGACGCTGCCCATCGCGAGCAGGATCGCTGCGAGCACCCCGACCTGGCTCAGGTTCTTGATCAGCTCAGCGACCGCATCCTTGATGGTTGGCGTGGGCACGTGAATGTCGATCGAGCTGGCGGCTAGTTTGACGATGTCCGGCGTGTATTTGGCTAGCACCGGCGACGCTAGTCCAAAGAGCAGGAAGATCACGCCGACCACCGGGAGCCGGCCGGTTCTCCACTGCTCGGCAATCTCCTTGATGAGCAGGACGGCGTAGCCCCTCATCCGTTGCCTTCATGTGGCCGCTGGCTTGGGACCAGTCGCAAGAAGACGTCCTCCAAGCTGGGCCGGAGCCGCTCGAAACGAGCGACGTGAACGCCGCTCGAGGCGAGGATCTGCAGGATCTGGGGCCCAGCCCGTGCGGCGTCGTTGACGGCCACCCGCA
Organism: Candidatus Micrarchaeaceae archaeon; assembly: GCA_035534555.1. GTDB lineage: Bacteria > Chloroflexota > Dormibacteria > Dormibacterales > Dormibacteraceae > Palsa-872. The sequence continues at coordinate 169,131 of DATLRQ010000078.1, read as the reverse complement.
CTACCGGTCCGTCGCGCCCGATACCTCTGACCAAGGCCGAGTGTTCGAGCACGCTGACTAGATTCGCCCCGGCGGCCGTTTGGCCCGGCTCAAGCTCGATCGCGAACACGGGTTCCGCAAACCTCGCTTGGAGCTCCGTCATGGTCGCGTCCGCGACCAGGCGACCCCGGTCGATGATGCCGACCCGGTCGCAGACTTTCTCAACGTCTTCCAGGATGTGGCTGGACATGAAGACGGTGACCTGGCCGCGCAGGTCCGCCAGGAGGTCGAGGACGTCGTGCCGGCCGGCCGGGTCCAGCGAGCTGGCGGGCTCGTCCAGAAACAGGACCTGCGGGCGGTTCATCAATGCCTGCGCCAGGTTCAGTCTCTGGCGCATGCCACCTGAATAGCCGGCGATGCGGCGCCCGGCAGATTCGACGAGACCGGTCTTCTCCAAGACCTCATCGACGCGTGACCGCAGATCGGGTCCACGGAAACCGAAAAGTCGACCTACGAACTCCAGAAGTTCTCGGCCTTTCATCCAGCCGTACAGCTTCGACTGCTGATCCTGGTGGCTGATCCGCTGCCGAAACTTGATGTCACCGCCCGAGGGATCGAGTCCTGCCACGACCGCTCGACCGGAGGTGGGCCAGGCGAGCCCCGTCAATAGCCGGATTGTGGTCGTCTTGCCGGCCCCGTTCGGACCCAGAAAGCCGAACAGCGATCCTGTTGGTACTTCGAGGTCGAGACGGTCGAGCGCAGTCACGTCGCCGTAGCGCTTGACGAGCTCGTGGCAGACGATCGCCGCTTCCAATTCCCTAGCTCTGCTTCCGGCCGGCCAACAGGTACACGATGGGTCCGATGGTGCCGACGAGCACGATGATGAGCAGCCAGACGAGCTTGTTGTCGCCGACGACGCGCCGTTCGGGCCTGAAAAGGTCCACCAGCGAAAACACGACCAGACCGAGCTCGATGAGAACGAGGGGCAGAAGGATCAATAGCAAGCTTGTGGAGAGTTGGATCGCCAGGGGCAGGGAGCTCATCAGGAGAAACGTTATCATGTGCGATAACGATATCGTGATTGAGAATGAAACGAGCTGACCTCGTCCTCCATCCCGTTCGGCTGCGGATCATCCTGGCGTTTGCCAGGGGGCGCCGCCTCACACCGCAAGAGGTGGCAGCCGTCCTAACTGACGTTCCCCAGGCCACGCTCTATCGCCAGATTGAGCGGCTTTATCGAGGCGGCGCACTGGCCGTTGCTGCCGAGCGGCGGGTCCGAGGTGCGGTGGAGCGGACCTATGTGCTTGCCGAAGGCGGCGCCTCGCTGTCTCCCGAGGAACTGGCCAAGTCGTCACCAGATGACCACCTTGGATACTTCACGGCCTTTGCCGCCGGTCTTATGGCCCAGTTCGAGCGGTACCTGGAACGATCCGAAATCGATCTGCTTAAGGACGGAGTGGGCTATCGCCAGGTCGTCTTGAACCTCACCGATGAGGAGCTTTCGGAAATGGCGATCGCGCTAAACGTCGCCTTGGGTCGCTTCTTGGCCTACGACCCGAAGCCGGGTCGCAAGCGACGGATGTTGGCAACTGTGCTCATACCACTCGACGATGGCCCCGAAAGCAGCCGCTCCGGCAATTGAGGAAGCCACAAACGACCGCAACTCAGCCTACGTAGCGATCCCACCCACGAGACGACCTACCAGGGCGGTGACCGCCATTGCCAACCCCCCTCCCAAGCACACTCTTATGGCTGCGCGCAGGATTGGCGCGCCTCCCGTCCGGGCCCCCGCGATCCCAAGCGCCACCAAAGCCAGGAGAGCGCTCACCACCACCGCCAGAGTCCGGGCGCCGGACGGGACAAGCAGGAAGGCGGCGATTGGCAAAACAGCTCCGGCTGTGAAGCTCAGCGCCGAGTAGAGGGCCGCTTGTACCGGACGCGCTTGGATCGCACCCATGCCGAGCTCGTCACGGGCATGAGCGCCGAGCGCATCAGAAGCGGTGAGCGCTTCGGCAACCTTGCTGGCCAGGTCGACTGGAAGTCCACGTTTGACGTAGATCGCGGCCAGTTCTTGTCTCTCGCCCTCTGGATGCGCCTTGAGTTCGCCTCGCTCCTGGTCGAGGTCAGCTCGCTCAACATCTCGCTGCGAGCTGACAGATACGTATTCGCCGGCGGCCATCGCCATCGCGCCGGCGACCAACGCGGCTATCGCCGCGGTGAGCACGAAACTCGTCGAGGCTCCAGCAGCAATCACGCCGATCGCCACGCTCGCGACGGAGACGATTCCATCGTTGGCACCGAGCACGGCGGCTCGCAGCCATCCAGCGCGCTGCCCCCTGTGCCGGACTCTGGCGACGGTACCCACGTCCTCTCTATAGCTCCACTCGACTCACAGCCGTCCCGGGGCCAAATCGCCCGTGGCGGTGGGGACCTCTAACACTCCTAGGAGTTTCATTGTCGCTTGGCGCTGAAGCTGTCGTGGCGTCGGCCAAATCTCGTCGCGAGTTTCGGCCAACAAGCGAATCGGCTGAACTGCGAAACTCAACTGGCATGACCTCCCCCGCGATCGCAGTCGAACGTCTCGCCCGCTCTTTCGGCCAAACCCATGCACTGGTGGACGTCAGCCTCGAGGTCCCTCCGGGCAGCGTCTGCGCACTCCTCGGTCGCAACGGTGCCGGTAAAACCACCGCCGTCCGCATCCTCACCACCCTGCTTTCAGCCGACAGCGGGCGAGCCCAGGTGGCTGGATTCGACGTGTTCAGTCAAGCGGACAAGGTACGAAGTCGCATCGGAGTGACCGGTCAGACCGCAACCATGGACGAACTCTTGACGGGGCAGGAGAACCTTGACATCGTCGGCCGCTTCTGCCATTTGGGAGCGGCGACCTCGCGCCGCCGCGCCACCGACTTGCTCCACGAGTTCGACCTTGTCGACGCCAAGGACCGGCTGGTGAAGAAGTACTCGGGCGGCATGAAGCGACGTCTCGACCTGGCCGCCAGCTTGATCGCAGATCCGGAGGTGCTCTTCCTCGATGAGCCAACCACCGGGTTGGATCCGATCAGTCGCCGTGAGATGTGGACCGCGATTCGCACCCTGGTCGCGCGCGGCACCACGGTGCTGCTGACGACGCAATACCTGGACGAAGCCGATCAGCTGGCCGACACCATCGTCGTCATCGACCGCGGTCTGGTCGTGGCTCAAGGAACACCCGAGCAGCTCAAAGCATCGATCGGGCGACCACATGTTCGGGTGGCGCTTCCCGACCTGGATGCCGCCGCCCTCGAGCGCGTGCGAAGCGTGCTCGGCGATCAGGCCGAAATCCATGGACTTTCGGTCAGCATGCCTGCGGCCAACGGCCTGGCTAGCCTCAGCGCCGCGGTGGCGCAGCTCGAGCGTGTCGGCCTGCCAATCTACGAGGTCGGCCTGGAGCATCCGAGCCTGGATGAGGTGTTCAGCACCGTCACCGGCCACTCAGAGGATGCTGGCTTGACGGCTCGAGCCACCGAGAAGGACAGTTGAGCGCGCAAGCGGTCGCGGCGCCGTCGATCCGGCTGCCCTGGAGCGTCGTTGACGCCTACACCGCCACCCTCCGTTACTTGAAGCGAGGGGTGCGGCAGCCGGACGTGATCTTCGGCAGCGTCCTGTTTCCAATCATCTTCGTGGTCCTTTTCGGTTATGTCTTCGGCGGCTCGATCAAGATCCCTGGCGGGGACTATCGCTCGTACTTGATGCCAGGGCTTTTCTCGCAAGCCATACTTTTCGGCTCCAACAGCGTCGCGGTCGGGATCGCCACCGACATGAGCGAGGGCGTCATCGACCGCTTCAAGACTTTGCCAATCGCTCGCTCCGCGATCGTCATCGGCCGCGCCGTCTCCAGCCTCGTGTTGGGAATTCCAGCCATGGTGGTGATGATCCTGTGCGCTCTGGCCGTCGGCTGGCGCCCGACCGGCGGCCTGGGTAACGCCGCCCTTGCATTCGGGCTATATGAGCTCTACGGCTTCGCCATGATCTGGCTTGGGATCCTGGTCGGGCTGCTGGCACGATCCGCGCAGGCGGCTGACGTGATCATTGGGATTCCGACGTTCTTGTTCGGCTTCATCTCGAACGTGTTTGTCGACCCTGCGAACATGCCAGCGTGGTTGAGGATATTCGCCAACTGGAATCCAATTTCCGCCCTGGTGACCGCCGGCCGCCAGCTCTTTGGCAACAGCATCGGGCCCCCGCCACCAGGCGTGTGGTCGCTGGATCACCCAGTCGTGACCACGATCGGGCTGGCAATCTTGATCGTCGCCATCACCGCGCCCTTCTGCGTTCGGCGGTATAGCCGTATCTCGCACTGAGGCGGTTCGGACCCGGCGGGGAGGGACCAGGGGGCGGCAGTTAGGAGGAGTGTTGACGGTGGGAGCTGAGCGCCTCCCTCCGATGGCGTAGCGTTGGGTTGTGAGCCGGGAAGTCGAAGCCTTTAACCGGCGGCTACTGCGCGCGCGCGACGCCATGGACCGCGCCTACGCCGAGGCGCTCGACGTCTGCGCCGTGGCCGAGGTGGCTTGTCTCTCCGAGGCGCACTTCATCCGCAGCTTCCGAGCCGTATTCGGGGAGACGCCGCACCGCTACCTGCAACGGCGGCGTGTGGAGCGCTCGATGTTCCTGCTGCGCGAGACCGACCGCAGCGTCACCGACATATGCTTCGATGTCGGCTTCACCAGCCGAGGGACCTTCAGCCGCACATTCCGGCAGATCATCGGCGAGTCCCCGTCGGACTACCGCGCGGGACACGGGCCGATGCTGGCGCCTAGCTGCATCCAGATGTCCGCGACCCGGCCGATGTTCGCGGTGGGGACGGCGACCCAATCGAGCAACTTTGGAGACGCTTCCGCTGAAGCGGCTTCGTAGCATCAGGGTCGTCCCCATCAAAACTCGCAAAGGAGAAAACCAGCGATGATCGCAAAGCTGAGCGTCACGTCCATCTGGGTCCTCGACAAGGAAGAGGCTCTCGACTTCTACGTCAACAAGCTCGGCCTGGAGAAGGGCCAGGATTTCAAGCAAGGTGACTATCGCTGGCTGACTGTTCGCGTCCCCGGCGATCCTGGTATGGACATCTCCTTGGAGCAGCCAGGTCCGCCGGTGCAGGACGAATCCACCGCTGCGCAGCTGCGCGAGCTGATCTCCAAGGGTGCAATGGGCGGGTTGGTCTTCCAGACTGAGGACGTCCGCGGTCTGTACGAGGCCTTCAAGAAGCGCGGCGTCACCGACTTCATCCAGGAGCCCGCCGACAACTTCTACGGCACCGACATGTCGGTCCGCGACCCCTTCGGCAACGCCATCCGGATCCTCGAGCGGAAGAAGGTCGCTCGTGAGGCCACGGCCTGACCGGATCTGACTAGCTTTTAGCTCCCAGGGAGGTGTTGACCTGGGAGCTCAGATAACCGGAGTGGTCGCGGCGGTCGCGCAGTCTGGACAGATGCCGCTGAAGAGCAGCTGATGGCTGGTGATCGTGAAGCCGGTGTCGCTCTCGACGGCATTCGTCGCGTCTTCCAGGATGCATCCAGGCACGCCGGCGACGCGGCCACACGAATCGCACCTGATGTGCTCGTGGTGGCCCTCTCGAAGCTCGAAGTGGGCCTTGCCGTCGCCCAGGTCGACCTTTTCCACCACGCCCTCACGCTCCATGCCGGCCACCGCTCGGAAGACGCTCGAGTAATCGGCGCCGCCAAGGGAGGCGCTCACCGCCTGCTGTAGCTCATCGATCGACCAGACGTGGCGGCCAGGAGTTGCGAAGAGGAGCCTAACCTGGTCTCTGACTGGACTTGGGGGTGCCATCGGGTCAACTCTAGCAAGTGCAATGGCATTGCGCAAATAGGTTGTGCAATACTCTTGCGCAATGCAGTTCAAAGGCTGCGCCGTAGCGGTTCTGGTCGTGGCACTGGCCGCCAGTGCCTGCGGACCAAGCACGGCGGGGGCGACCCCAGGCCTGATCACTGTCGTGGCGGGCGAGAACTTCTGGGGCAGCATCGCCACGCAGCTCGGAGGGTCGAAGGTGTCGGTGCACAGCGTGGTCACGGACCCGAACGCCGATCCTCACGAATACCAGAGCAGCACGGACGATGCTCGAGGTTTTGCCGACGCCGACCTGGTCATCCTGAACGGAGCGGGTTACGACGATTGGGGCCAGAAGCTGCTGGATGCGAACTCGAGCAGTCACCGCCGCGTGCTCAACATCGCGCAGCTGCTGGGTCGCAAGCCCGGCGACAATCCGCACTTTTGGTACAACCCCGGCTACGTGCCCACGGTCGCAGACAAGATCACTGCCGAGTACAAGGCCATCGACTCGGCCGACTCGTCTTACTTCGATCAGCAACGCGTCGCATTCACGCTCGCGATCAAGCCATACACGGACCGCGTCGCGGAGATCCATGCCAGGTACGCGGGGTCGCCAATCGGTTCGACCGAAAGCATCTTCGTCTACATGGCGGCCGCGCTCGGCCTCAACCTGATCTCGCCACCAGAGTTCATGAACGCGGAGGCTGAGGGTACAGACCCACCGGTGTCCGCAGTCGCCACGTTTCACGACCAGGTCGCCGGCAAGCAGATCCGCGTGCTCGTCTACAACATCCAGGCGTCGAGCGCCCTGACCACGAGCCTGAAACAGCTGGCGCAGCAACAGGGGATTCCAACCGTCGGTGTCACCGAGACGCTGCAGCCCGTGGGCGCGACGTTCCAGGACTGGCAGACCGCGCAGCTGAACGCGCTCGAAGCCGCGCTTGCTTCCGCGGCCTAGACGTTGAACGATCATGGCCCGGCCATCGCCGCGAGCGGTCTCGCAGCCGGATACGGATCGACGCCGATCTGGTCGGACGCGAGCTTTTCAATCCCGGCGGGATCATTCACTGCCATCCTCGGTCCAAACGGCGCCGGCAAGTCGACGCTGATCAGGCTGATTCTCGGCCTGCTGCACCCAATCGCAGGAAAGCTCGAGGTGCTTGGGGAGGCGCCTACGCGCGGCAACCCGCGTATCGGCTACGTCCCGCAGGGCTCCGCGTTCGATCCCGAGCTGTCCATCCGAGGCCGTGATTTCGTAGGGCTCGGCGTCGATGGACATCGGTGGGGGGTTAGGTTGACAGGCCGCGCGCAGATCGCTGCCGCCACCGACATTTCGATTCGTGCAGTCAGCGCGGAGGCTTATGCGGATCGGCAGCTTGGCCGCCTATCAGGCGGTGAGCAGCAGCGGCTTCTGCTGGCGCAGGCGCTGGTCGGTAGTCCGAACCTCCTCTTGATGGACGAGCCCCTTTCACACCTCGATGTGCGGAACCAGGGCGCGATCGTCCAGCTGATCAGTGAGGTTGCCCGCGAGCGAAATCTGACTGTTCTGCTCATCGCGCACGACGTGAATCCCCTGCTGCCACACATCGACCATGTGCTCTACATCGCCCAGGGCAAGCTCGCCATGGGCACGCCCGCCGACATCATTACGTCGGACACGTTGTCAGCGATCTATTCGGCACCGGTTGAAGTCCTGCGCGACAGGCTTGGCCGGCTGTTCGTGGTCGGCCTGGAGGAGGAGGTCAGCCACCCGCATGCATGACCTGATCCCTATGACGGCCACGGACCTGAGCTGGAATCCATTCGATGACCTTGGGTTGCTCTTCCACTACGAGTTCATGGTCCACGCTTTCGAGGCGGGCACCGTCGTCGCCATCGTGGCGGGAGCGATCGGTTACTTCGTCGTGCTGCGCGGCTCGGCCTTCGCGGCACATGCTCTGTCGCACATCGGTTTTGCGGGTGCGACCGGTGCTGTGGTGCTCGCGCTCAGCCCGATCGTCGGCCTCCTTGCGTTCACGCTCGGCGCCGGCGTCGCGATCGGAGCCTTGGGAAACCGCCTGCGCGGCCGCGACGTCACCATCGGGATCGTTCTCGCGTGGGCGCTCGGCCTCGGGGTGCTTTTCATCTCCCTCTATCGCGGCTACGCCACCGAGGCCTATGCGCTGCTGTTCGGCCAGATCCTGGGCATCAGCCCGTCGGACGTGATTGCCACGCTCGCGGCCGGCGTGATCACGATGGCTGGCTTGATCGCGGTGTACCGCCCGTTGCTGTTCTCGTCAGTCGATGAGGACCTCGCGGGCGCCAAGGGTGTCCCAGTAACTGCGCTGTCGATCGTGTTCATGGCCATCCTGGCGGTGGCGGTGAGCGAAGCCGTGCAGGTGGTCGGCGTGCTGCTGATCTTCGCCCTGATCGTCACGCCTGCGGCGATCGCGGTGAGGTTCTCGAGCCGGCCTCCCATCGCGATCGCGATCGGAATCTTCCTGGCGCTCGCGTTCACCTGGTTGGGGTTGGCGATCGCTTTTTTCTCCCCGCACCCGGTCAGCTTCTTCATCACCACGCTGGCCTTCGCCACATATCTCGTGGTCAGGCTCGCCGAAGGGCTGCGCTCGCGGCTCCGGGCCAAAGTCTAACGGCGCCAAGGACAATCAGCGGTTCGGGCAAGACTGGTGGCCGATATCCCCAGCCACCACGCTGCCGTTTGGGCAATTTGGCCGCGCGATGCCGCGTCGACCAGCTCATTCGCCCAGGTGGGAAACCACCTTGCCCTGGCTCGAGTGCAGGAGCTTCACGTCAAGAGCGGTGAGATGGGTGCCAACCCACTCGCCGCTCTTCTGGACGACACGCTCCAGGGTGTCCTCATCGATGCATGCGGTCATCGAGATGAGCTCGTTGGACTCGACCGGGACGAGGTGGTAGCTCAGGAACCCGGGCTCCTTGCGAAGCTGGTCCGTCCAGCCTTCGTCGACCATCTGGATCACTTCGTCGCGCTGACCCTCGCCAATCCGGTACCGCCTGATGCTCATGAACATTCGCTCTTCTCCTCTTTGGCCTGATCTTCAGACTTCATCAGAAGTTTGCGCCTTCAGCCGACGATGCCTCAATCGTCGAACTCCGGCACTTCGACGGCGATCAAGTGCGACGTTTCGGGTGAGCTGTCGGAAAAAGCGTCGGCCTGCTCGTCATATTGCTGATCGGTGCCGGTCTGGCGGTCGCCGTGCTGTCTCAGGTGCTCTTCCCACGAAGAAACGACGTACAGCTCGACGAACTGGTGGGGAGTCTCGCCATCCCTGAACAGTCCCCACTGCGTGGCACCGGTGCGCAGTCGCGACAGCCTGACTTGCCCCATCGCTTTTAGAAACGGGGCCTCCTTTTCGGGCGTGATCGTATACACGGTTTTGACCACCACCGGCCCGTCTTCGGGCGCTGCGTTCAGCACCAGGCTTGGTTCCGACCAGTACTGAACCGTGCTGCGATCCATGCCCCTGGTGTCGATGAGCGGCCAGATTCTCATGGTCGCCACCCCGGCAAGCATCACCACCGCCGCGATGAGAAACGTGGTCACGAGGCCGGCAGGCGCCGCGACTATCCCCCAGAAGAGAGCGCCGAAGCCCTGCGCTCCAAACAGCACCATCTGATACACGGACAAGCCTCGCGCCCGGACCCAGTTGGGGAGAAACAGCTGGAGCTCGGCATTGATCGTCGATAGAAACGCCATCCACGCCACGCCCGCGGGCAGGAGGACGACCAGGATGACGACGGCGTTGTTGATCAGGACAACTACGGCCAGCACGACGCCGTAGATCACCCCGCTGGCCGCCAGCAGAGCGTTGATCGAAAATCGCGCCCGGATTCGAGGCAGGACGACCGCCCCGGCGATGGCGCCAACGCCGAGAGCACCAAGCAGCAGCCCGTAGCCGTCCGCGCCTTGGCCCAGCCGGCGGCTGGCGATCAGGGGCAGCAAAGACCACAACGCGCTGCCCGGAACCAGGAACAGCGCCGAGCGCAGCAGGATTCTGCGCACGACCGGCGCGTAGCGGACGTACCGGCCGCCGGCCCGCAGAGCCGAGATGAATGGCTCCGGGATCTTCGGTGCATCAGCCGGCGGCCGCCACGCGACGAGCACGAGCAGAAAGAGCGCGTACATCGCGGTGTTCAGGGCAAAGACGGCGCCTACACCGGCGCGAGCAATCACGACGCCGGCGACGGCGGGTCCGACCGCACGCGCCACGTTGATGCTGATCGAGGAAAGCGCCGCTGCCGAGTGCAGCTGGGCGCGAGGCACCAGGTCCGGAACGAGCGCCTGATAAGCCGGCAGCGTCAGCACGGAAGTGCCTCCGATCAGGAACGTGAACGTGAGCAGCAGCGCGGGCGGCATCTCACCCGCCAGGGTCAGGGCGGCAAGCGCGGCGCCGGCGATGACCAGGAAGCCCTGCACCACCATCAGGAGGCGCCGCCGATCGAAAGTGTCCGCGAGAACCCCGCCGACCAGGCCGAAGAGGAGGTCGGGTAGATAGTCGACGGTTTGGACCAGGGCGACCAGGATGGAGGCGTTCGGCTGGCCGACGAGCAGCCATTGCGCGCCGACAGTTTGCATCCAGCTGGCGATATTGCTTACGAGGACAGCCAGCCAGAGGGCGCGAAATAGCGGACTGCGAAGGGGCGACCACGTCGAAACGATCTTCGTCGACTCGCGCGTATCGCTCATAGGTGGCGGGTACTGAGCTTAAATCCAAGCGCCGGGTTCGACGTGAGGCTGGCTTGCGGCTGCAAAATACGAGGCATGCTGAAGGACGTCGAGCTGACTCGACTTGAGGCGAGCCTTGATCAAATCCGCCAAGCGCCGCCCGATGCAGGGACTGTCGAGCTGATCGTCGCCCGGCCGGCCGTGGACCAAAGGGTGGTCGTGACCGAGGCCCGCCTCGACCTGGCAAACGGCCTCGAGGGCGACACCTGGCGAACCCGTGGCAGCAGCCGGACCACTGACCGCAGCGCCGACCCTGATGCCCAGCTCACCCTCATGAACGCGCGGGTGGCTGCGGCGGTCGCCGGAGGCCGCGAGCGGTGGCCGCTGGCCGGCGATCAGCTGTTCGTCGACCTCGACATCAGCATCGCCAACCTTCCGCCGGGGAGCCGCGTTCAGATCGGGTCCGCCGTCATCGAGTTCAGCGAGCCTCCGCACACGGGCTGCGCGAAATTCGTGGCTCGCTACGGCATTGACGCGCAGAAGTTCGTCAACTCCGCGACCGGCCGCGAGCTGCGCCTGCGCGGAGCCAACTGCCGGGTCGTCGTGGCCGGCACGGTCAGGTCAGGCGACGTCGTCAGAAAGGTTCCGACCTGATCGGGTGAAGGGAGCTGGGGCCCGGATCAAGGACGCAGTCACGTCCTGGGCCGGGGTCGAAGCCTTTCCGCATCGCTTTGGCGGCACCGAGTACCGCTACGGCAGAAAGGAAATGGGCCACGTCCACGGCGACCGCCTGGCGGACCTGCCCCTACCGCGCAAGGTGCACGATGAGGTGATCGCGGCCGGTCGCACAGAGCCTCACCATGTGCTGCCCGAGACCGGTTGGGTGAGCTGCTGGATGACGACACGCGAAGACGTGGACGGTGTCATCGAGCTGTTTCGAATGCAGTACGACCGCTATGCGACGGCGGCGGTTAAAAGGGGAACCTAGGCCAGCCGCGCTGCCCGCAGCACCAGGTACCGCTGCTCCGGGATGCTCGCGCTCATCCGGGCTGCCCGCAGGTATGCCTCACGGGCGGCCGGCTGATCGCCGGCGAGCTCCAGCAGGTGCCCCCGCACCGCCTCGAGACGGTGGTTGCGCGACATGCGAGGGTCTTCATCGAGGCTTCCGAGCAGCGCTAGGCCGGCCCCTGGGCCGTGCACCATGGCGAGCGCAACCGCCCGATTGAGCGTGACGACCGGTCCGGGCGACACCCGCTCGAGAACGTCGTAGAGCGCCAGGATCTGTGGCCAGTCGGTTGCCGCGGCAGTCGGCGCTTCGTCGTGCACTGCTGCGATGGCAGCCTGCATCTGATAAGGACCGACCGAGGTCGTGCCCAGCGTGCGAGTGAGGAGCGCGATGCCTTCACTGATCTGCGCGCGATCCCAGAGATCGCGGCGCTGCTCGTCAAGAGGGACGAGGGAGCCATCAGCAAGCGTTCGTGCGGGACGTCGGGCTTCGGTGAGCAGCATCAGGGCCAGCAGGCCGGCAACCTCGCCTTCGGCTGGCAGCAGTGCGTGCAGCATTCGAGTGAGTCGGATTGCCTCGGCGGTGAGGTCCGTCCGATTCAGGGCCGGCCCCGAGCTCGTCAGGTAGCCCTCGTTGAACACGAGGTACAGCGCGTGAAGCACGACTCGCAGCCGTTCGGCTTGCTCCGCTGCTGACGGAAGCTCGAATCGTGCGCCGGCGCTTCGGATGCTCTCCTTCGCACGGCTGATGCGCTGAGCCATAGTGGCCTCCGGTACCAGGAAAGCGTTGGCGATCTCGGCGGTTGATAGCCCACCGACCGCTCGCAGGGTGAGCGCCAGCTGCGAAGCAACGCTGAGGGAGGGATGACAGCACAGGTACAGGAGCGCGAGCGTGTCATCGTGGTCCGCAGCGGCTGCACCGCCTGGCACCTCGATACGCGCCGCCGTCTCCTCCCGCCGGCGGCGTGCTCCCTCGCTCCGCCACTCGTCCACAAGTCGTCGCGAAGCGACGGTCATCAGCCAGGACCGTGGGTCTTCTGGAAACGACTTGTCCCGCCACTGCTGCGACGCGGCGAGGAGCGCCTCCTGGACCGCGTCTTCGCAGGCGTCGAACTGACCGTGGCGCCTCACGAGCGCCCCGAGGACCTGCGGCGCCAGCTCGCGCAGCACGTCCTCAATCCGAGGGGTTTTCGATCTCAAAAGTCGGGCGGTGCATCCATCACGCGGCGCACTTCGATCGGCACCTTGACGAAGTCGACTATGCGCGAGGCGATCGCGATGGCGCGGTCTTCGTTCTCGACGTCGACGATCCAGTAACCGACGAGAGACTCCTTCGACTCGGCAAACGGTCCATCCGTGGCGACCGAGATGCCATTCTCGAAACGGACGGTCTTGGCCTGGCTCCCGTCAGCCAGCCCTTCGCCGCTGACGAGCTCCCCAGACTTCTTGAGATCTTCGTCCAGCTTATTCATGAACTGGATCATCTCCAGCATCCACTCTTTGCCCATCGCCGCCAACCCGGCTTCGGCAGAGCCGAACGTCATGATCATGTACTTCATCTGATTGCTCCCTTGAATTGCGCTCCCTCTAGGGCCCGCTCACTTACTGGTCGGAGCCGGCTCCGCGTTCTCGACATCGGGTCAGCGATTCTTGGCGGCAGCCGGTGAGCGACGATTTCTGGCGGCGTGCACCGACCTCTCGTGCCTGTGAGACAGGAACGGATCGGTAAAGGCGACCGCGAGCACTACTGCCGCGGCGGCCGCTCCGACCACCAGGTCAGGCAGCGCAGCCGCGATCGGTATGAAAGCCAGCAGCACGGCGACCGCGACCACGCGAGACCACGAGACGATGTTCCAGACGGTCAGCTTGAACATTGCGTGGCCGGCGAGAAAGAGTGCCGAGCCTCCCGCCAGCATGAGCGCGGTCGCGAGGCCGGCTGAAGAAGCCGGATGCGACACGATCGCGTGATCGCCCGCGGCGATGGCGACAATCCCGCCGATCATCACCGGATGAATCGTGTGATACGCGCTGCGGCCCAGGCGGGCGGGGTCTGGATGTCGCGCCAGGATGCTCTCGGCAACCTCGGCGGTGCGGTCGAAGTACGCCCACCAGAGCCCGACTGAACCTGCGAACGCGACAACTATGGCCGCGAGCTCGCGGACCCCGATACTCGGTCCACTTGCGAGGCCCGCGCCGATGACTACTACCGACTCCCCTAATGCGATAAGAACGAAGGACTGGCACCGTGCGGCCATATGGTGGCCCTCGATATTCCAGTCCGTGGTGATTGAACGACCCAGTCCAGGAACGAAGAAACCGATGGCGCTTCCGCCCAGATCGACGCCGACCGCCAGTAGCCAGAGTAGCTCGCGCACGTGGCCGTGCTGCAGGCCTCCCGCGATGGCCAGGCCGCCGCTGATGAGGCACCAGACAAGAATCCGTTCGTAATTCACCTGCACCTTCTCGCCGCGCAGAACGACGACCGCAAACAGGCTTCGCCCGATCTGCATCGCGGCATAGGCGCCTCCGATTTCCAAGCCTCGAGCCCCAAACGCGTCGGGAATGCCGGCAGAGAAGACCAGGCTCGCGAGCATCAGGGCAAAAAGGAGTAGGCGCACCGAGATGTGTCCCGGATCTAGCCAGTTGGTCAGCCACATCGTGTAGGCCCACCCGAGCCACACCATCGTCAGTAGCAGCACCGCCTGGAGCGCTCCCTCGAGACTCTGGTGCTCGAGCAGGTAACGAGACGACAGCTGCGTGATGGCGAAGGCATAGACGAGGTCGAAGAAGACCTCGATGTTGGTCTCGCCAAGGGTGCCTGTGTGCTTGCGAAGGATGGGCACGACGAGAAAAACTCTAAGGGGTGATCACCTCGGTTTCTCATCAGGATGGCCAGTGTTGCCAAAGGCAATGCGGTCTCGGACCACCGGGGCGCGACCCAGGAGGCGAGCTCGCTGAACGGCATCCTCGCCAAAACGGTCGCGGATCGCGTCCATGGCCTTCTCGAGGCGTGCGTCGCGGGGTTTGGTTGGAGCGGAGAAGAGATCCATCTGTCCAGGGGCGGCATCGCTCAGCCCAGCAAGCCCGACCCCCAGCGTTCCCACCGGTCGGCGGGTGTCCCGCGCGGCCAGCAGCTTCAACGCGGCTTTGTAGATCTCGTCGCCGGTCGAGATCGGTGTCGCGAGCTTGGATTGCTTGGAGAGACGGTCGACGTCAGGTCGATAGACGACCCCGATCGAAACCACGCTGCCCCGGCGCCCGGCCGAACGTAGGCGGCGCCCGACCATGTCCGAGAGGCGCATCAGAAGCTCTTCCAGCTCGGATTGTGAGGTGGTCGCGCGAGCGAGCACGTGCGAGTGACTGTAGCTCTTGCGAGTCACGGTCTCGAAGCTGCTCGCCTCGAACCCGCGCAGGCGCTGGTGCCAGCCGTTGGCGACGTCGGATCGCATGCCCGCGAGGCTGAGGCGAGCCGGAGTCGCAAACAGGAAATCGATGACCGTATGAATTCCGGCCTTGCGGAGGCGGGTGGCGGTGGCCTCGGCGACCCCTGACAGGTCGGTGAGCTCCAGCCGTTCGAACACCGAGACGAGGTTGGTGTGGTCGATTCGTTGCAGCCCGTCGCGCTTGTCGAGGTTGGAGGCTTGCTTGGCCATCCAGATCGAGGTCGAGATCCCGACCGAGCAGGTGACGCATTCCCCGATCTCCGAGCGGATCGCGTTCTTGATTGCGTGGCCGACCCCCTCAGGACCGAGCTTCACGAGGTTGGGAGTGCCGGCCAGGTTCATCGACGCTTCGTCGATCGACATGCGCAGCACGTCGGGGCTGTGCCTCAGGAGAATCTCCAGCAAGGTGTCCGAGGCGTCTCGGTAGCGAGGCGGGTTGGGCTCCATGACAATGATCCGCGGACAGATGGCCTTGGCCTCGTAGACTCGCATCCCGGTTTTGATGCCGAGGTCTCGAGCTTCGCGAGACGAGGAGACGATGGTGGCCGCGTCGGTGGCGTAGGCCGCGATCGCGAGCGGCTTGCCTCTGAGCGTCGGATCGTGCTGCTGCTCGATCGACGCGAAGGCGCAATTCAGGTCGATTACCAGCGTCATGGGTGACGCTTCGTTGAGCCCGAGATTGGCCGTTGGCGCCCCCATAGCGAGCAAATGTTCGCACACGACGGGGCACCCTGGCGCGCTGGAGATGATAAGTCTGCCGCCTTATCATTCGTTATCAATGGCAACCGTCTGGCCGCCGACCCCGTACCGCCCGGGCAATGGCATCGACCCGCCCTACCTTGGCGATCGGGAAGAGCAGATCGAGGCGGTGCGCGGCTTCTTGAAGAACCCGCGGCACCCACGTAACGTGCTCATCACCGGGCTGCGGGGAGTGGGGAAGACGGTGCTGCTCAACCGCATGCAAAGCGAAGCGGAGTCGGCCGGCTGGATCGTGATCGATCGCGAATTCTCAGAGAGCGATGCGGAGCCGCACGCGTTCGCCAACGCGGTTCTGACAGATGTCAATCGCGCGTTGCGGAAGTTGAGCCTGTCGACGCGCCTCAGGGACAAGGCCGGGCAGATGCTGCAGGCGGCAGTCGACCTGGTGGGCGCGCTGACCGTGAGCTACGGTGAGTTCAAGGTGAGCGTCGACACCAAGCGGCGCCGTGGCCAGGCGCGGCGCCGCCTCGACGACGATCTTCGTGAAGCGCTGACGCACATCTGCGAGCTTTGCACGAGGAGCGAATACAAGGGCCTGGTCCTGCGGTACGACGAGTTTCATGTCGTGCGGGAGAAGAGCGGCGACCTCACGCTGAGCGCGCTCCTCAGCGCCACGTCGGCCGTGCAGCAGCGCAGCCTGCCGATGATGCTGATGCTCTGCGGCCTGCCGCAAGTGGTGGACAACCTGGCGCGCTCGAAGAGCTATTCAGAGCGCATGTTCTCGACACAGGAACTCGGCAACCTCCGCCCGCCGGAGGATAGGGCGGCTCTCGTGGACCCGGCGGTCAGGCTGGGCCGCCGCTACGCGGACGATGTTGTCGATGCGGTCATGAACGACAGCGGTGGCTACCCGTTCTTCGTCCAGGTCTACGGCGACGCGCTGTGGAGCGGGTCAAGCGGGGAGACGATCACCATGCTCGACCTGCGGCGTCTCCGGCCGCGCATCCTGTCCACGCTGGATGCGGGTTTCTTCCGGGCACGATATGTGAGGGCGTCACCGCATGAGCGGCTGCTGATGCGCGACATCGCGAAGTTCGGGGAGAGCGCGACGATCGAGCAGATGCAGCAAGCCTCGGGCAAGCGCAATAACGAGCTCCAACCGACAGTGAGCGTGCTGATCCAGAAGGGCCTGGTCTACAGGCCGGAACGAGCGCGCATCGCCTTCACTGCCCCGATGTTCGGCGCCTTTCTGCTGCGAACGCCCAATTGATAAGGATTGATAAGGCTCAATCGATATCGAGAACTTGCTCACGCCCGCCTAGAGCTCGGAGCGCACCTTTGCCGCCGCTTGCGCGAGGGCGGACAGCTTGGCGAGCGCTTTGGCTCGCGGCAGATACTTCATCCCGCAATCAGGCGCAAGGATGAGGCGATCGGCATCGACAAACTTCATCGCGTTGCGAATGCGGCCCACCAACGTGTCCACATCCTCCACCGGGCTGTCATCGGCAAGGTCGATGACCCCGACGATCAGTCGTTTGTTCGAGAGGCTCTGGAGCACCGACAAATCGACCTTCTGTTGCGCCGACTCCATCGAGATCATGGCGACGTTGACGTCAGCCAGCTCCTCGAGAAACGGATATCCGTTCGGCCGTGAGTGAACAATGTGCGCGTAGCCGAAGCACGTGTGCAGCGCGGTTTCGCCCTTGATGCCTTCGAGCGCGCGATTGATCGCCTTGAGCGCGAATCTCCGGGCCTTCTCCGACCTGGCCTGGAGGTAGGGCTCGTCTAGCTGGACCACGTCGGCGCCCGCGGCGAAAAGGTCGCGCACCTCCTCGTTGACCGCCTCCGCCAGCCCCATCGCAAGGGCCTCCTCGTCGTGGTAGTAGTCGTCCTGCGCCTGCTGCGACATCGTGAATGGGCCCGGCAGCGTGGCCTTGATCTTGTGATCGGTGTTCGCGCGCAGGAACTGAACATCCCTGACCTCTACCGCGCGGGTTCGTCGTATCGGGCCGACGACCCGCGGCACAGGGTTGGGGTGTCCCGTGCGATCGAGAGCCGTTCCCGGGTTGTCCAGGTCCATCCCTTCAAGCGCTGTGGCGAACCGGTTGGAGTAGCTCTCGCGCCGAATTTCGCCGTCGGTGATGATGTCAATCCCGGCTCGTTCCATGTCTCGAATCGCGACGATGGTGGCGTCGTCCTGCGCCTGCTCGAGGTATTCGGCGCTGGGCCGCCAGATCTCCAGGGCTCTGGTGCGTGGTGGGAGGCGGCTCCCGAGCACGCTGCGATCGACGAGCCAGTCGGGCTGCGGATAGCTCCCGACCACTGTCGTCGGCAGGAGGTGCGCCACGCTGAAAGCGTATCCACGCATGGTGGCCGGCGCACTACCCGCGGGCAGCGGCGCAGCGCATCATGATGCTGGCCGTATGACCTCCAAACCCGCCACCGACAGAGCCGGCTCGGCCGCCGGCCGCCTCAAGGGCGACACCTGCGACCAAGACTGGATGTGGGACCGCGACGCCGAAACCGCATCGCTTGCCGACCAGGTCGCCGCGGCATCGACGGCCTGGGACGCCCAGCTCCAGCACCTGGTGGAGGGATCGCGGTTCTACGCACGGAAGTTTCGGGAGGTCGGCATCGGTGACGCAACCAGGGTGCGGCTCGAAGACATCACAAGCCTGCCCTTCACCACCAAGGACGAGCTGAAGCAATCGGTCGACGAGCAACCTCCGTTCGGCACGAATGCCGGCGTTGCGGAGGAGCGGATCAAGCGCGTCTATCAAACCAGCGGCACGACCGGCACTCCAACGGTGATTCCGCTCACACGGAAAGATATGGACACCTGGACGACGATCGGCGCTCGGACCTACTACGCGACTGGAATTCACGATCACCACTGCGTCCTGACCACCTTTGGCGCGGGCCCGTTCGTGGCGGGCCATACGCACTTTGTGCTCGTCCGCATCGGAGCGCGCGCGGTGCCGGTGGCGCCTGGGGACACGGGGAGGGTCCTGGTCGGGCTCAAGACGGGCCTCGCCGACACTCTGCTGTCGACGCCGTCTTTTGCGCAGTACCTGGCGAACACGCTCGAGGGCAGCAGCCCGGATCCCTCAGCGCTTCGCCTCATGCACGTCGTCACTGGAGGAGAGCCAGGTGGCGGCATACCAGCCATCCGCGACCACATCGAGAGCGTGCTCGGAGCGACGGTGACAGAGGTGATGGGAATTGGCGACGTGGCGCCTTCGTTGTTCGGAGAGTGCCCCCGACAGAACGGGATGCACTTTTGCGGGGCGGGGCACGTCTGGCCTGAGCTTGTCGATCCGGAGACGCGAATGCCGATGGCAATCGAAACGGGAGCGGTCGGTGAGCTGGTCTATACCCACCTGACGCGCGAGGCGATGCCAGTGGTTCGATTCCTCAGCGGCGACATCGTTCGGATCGAGGGCACTGGCTGCGAGTGCGAACGCACGAGCTTCCGCATGCGCTGCCTGGCGCGCCGTGACGACATGTTCATCGTGCGGGGCGTCAACGTTTACCCGTCCGCAATACTCGCTGTGGTCGGTGATTTCAGACCACGGGTCACCGGCCGCGCGCGGGTCGTGAGGCGCGACGCCGCTGTGAGCGTGCAGCCGCCGGTGCCGGTAGAGGTGGAGATTCCTGGATCAAATCAGCCCGACCCCCAGCTGGCGGCATCGATCGAGGAAGCCGTCCACACAAGGCTCACCTTTCGATGCAAGGTTGAGCTCATTCCAGAGGAGGCCTTCGGCGCGAGCGGCTACAAGACCAACCTCACGGTGACCCGGCAGTGACCACCGCCAAGAAGAGGCTGAGGTCGGTGATGGGGAGCAGCACGGCTGACAGGATCACGGTTCGGGGCAAAGACCTGGTCGAAGATCTCATCGGCAAGGTCTCGCTGGGCGATATGGCGTTCCTCGAGCTCAAGGGCCGGCTCCCGAGTCGCGAGGAGTCGACCGTGTTCAACGCTCTGGCGGTGACGCTCGTGGAACACGGCATGACGCCCAGCGCGATCGCCACGCGCATGACCTACTTCGGCGCTCCGGAGTCGTTACAGGGCGCTGTCGCGGCGGGCCTGCTGGGAATCGGAGACCGCTTCGGGGGTTCGGTGGAGGAGGCCGCGCGCACGCTGCAGGAGGCGCTGGAGGATGCGACCGCGAGCGCCGACATGAGGGCGCTCGCGCGCCAGGTTGTGTCGCTGCATCAAGAGAGGAAGCGGCCGATCGCCGGTCTCGGCCACCCGGTCCACAAGCCGATCGACCCGCGGACGCCGAAGCTCTTTGAGATCGCCGCCGATAACGGCTTGTCCGGGCGCTTCGTCGAGCTGATGCGGGCGATTTCGGCCGAAGCCAGCCGCAGCTATGGGCGCGACCTGCCAGTCAACGCGACAGGAGCGATCGGGGCGATCGCCAGCGAGCTCGAGATCCCATGGCGAGTGACAAGGGGGTTGGCGGTCATGGCGCGCGCGATCGGGCTGGTGGCCCACGTCCAGGAAGAGCTCGAGGAGCCACTGGCAGGGGAAATCTGGAGCCGCATCGAGGAAGAGTCGTCCGGTCAATAGACGGCGAATCGTCCAGCCTATTAAGGTCGGGCTAACATAGATTCTCGCCTCGTTGGTTCGGCTTGAAGGAGAAGATCAGCTGACGGCCAACATACCCGGCATCCACCACGTCACCTGCATCACAGGCGACGTCCAGAAGTGCACGGACTTCTATGTGAGCGTGCTCGGTCTGCGCTTCATCAAAAAGAGCATCAACCAGGACATGCCTGAGACCTATCACATCTACTTTGGCGACAACGTCGGGTCCCCGGGCACGGCGATGACCTTCTTCGGCTGGCCCAGCTGGCCGAAGCGGAAGGTGGGAAGCGGGCAGATCACCACCGTCTCGTTCTCGGTTCCACCTGGCTCACTGGAGTTCTGGAAGGACCGACTTCGCGAGTTGGGTGTGCCTGCCAGCGCAACGCGCCGATTTGACACGGAGGCGGTGGTGGTAATCGACCCGGATGGGATCGAGCTCGAGCTGGTCGCGCAAGCCACTCATCAGCCGTGGGTGCCATGGCCAGATGCACCCGTCGGTGGCGACCAAGCGATCCGCGGCTTTCACTCGGTCACGATGACCGTCGCGGAGACTGCTGGGACGTTCGACCTTCTCACCAAGACGATGGGCTTCCGCAAAGCAGGTCAGGAAGGCCGCCGCACGCGATTTGAGACCGGCAACGGCGGGCCGCATTCGATGGTCGAGGTGATTGCGTCGCCAGGAGGCCCGGTTGGGGAAGAGTCGATCGGCACGGTCCACCACGTCGCCTGGCGGGCGACTGATGCCGCCGACCAGCTCTCGTGGCGAGAGGCTCTCGTCAAAGTCGGGCGCAACGTGACGCCGGTGATCGACCGCTACTACTTCAAGTCGATCTACTCACGTGAGCCAGGAGGAGTCCTGTTTGAGATCGCGACCGACGGCCCCGGATTCACTGTCGATGAGACCGTCCAGTCCCTGGGTTCGTCGCTGAGCCTGCCGCCTTGGTTCCAGGTGCGCCGCGACAGGCTGGATGAGACGCTACCGCCCATCGTCGTACCGACCACGGCGACGACCGGCGCGGGGCACTGATGCGCACGATTCGAGCGTGGTCGCATTCTCGCCTCAGGGAGGGAGTCAGCTGATGAGCACGGCGACAGTCACACCGGTCAATCCGATGGCGGCCGAAGGCAAGGACACGGTCATGAACGTCATGCGCCGTGACCGCGCCAACTTCACGCGCATGGTCGAAGACCCAAAGAACTGGAACGTAATGACGCGCTGCACGGGTTGGGAGACCCGCGACCTGGTCGGTCACATGATCGACGTCATGGAGGGGTATTTCAAGAACTGGGAGGCCGCCAAGGCAGGCAAAGACGGCACGGCTCTCGGCCTTCCCGTCATGGGCGAGACGCTCAACGATCACGCCCTCGACTTCCGCAAGCTGCCGCGTGAGGAGGCCCTCGCGCGCTTCAAGAAGGACGCCGAGAAGCTCGACGGGATACTCGAGGCGCTGACCGGCGAGGAATGGACCAGCTTCATGGTTTACCACCCGTTCGCCGGACCCGTTCCTGCCGGTTTTTACGGCACGTTCCAGATCATGGATTACGGCGTGCACCCGTATGACATCGAGTACGGCCTTGGCAACAAGCTCGCCACCATCGATGAGGCGACCGCGGGCCTGATCCTCCCGTTTGCTTTTATCTTCTGGATGTACACGGTCGACCAGAAGGTAGCGGCAGGGGTCGATGCGCAGTACGGGATCGAGGTCAAAGGCCCCTGGGGCGGCAAATGGCGCGCGACGATCAAGGAGGGCAAGTGGACGTCGGAGCCCGAGAAAGGAAACTTCGAGGGCTGTGACGCGATGTTCACTTTCGACTCAGCGGCGGACGCGGTGCTTACTTTCTTCGGCCGTTTTCCAGGTGGCTCGGCGACGGGAGACCCCGAGGTCATCCACAAGGTGCGCCACCTCTTCTTCTCCTTCTAATCCAAACCATTCTCTGGGCGGCGGCTCTCAGCGGGCCGCCGCCCCAATCGCCGGCCGGCCCGTTTGAGGTCCGCGAGCTCGATTCCGCCTGGGCGAACGTCGCGATGGAAGCGGAGTCCGCCCTCGTTCCCGGCCGCCTGGCAAGGGGATCGCGATGCTTTGGGGCGTGGGTCGGACACGAGCTCGTGGGCTACGGCTGGCTGTCGACAAAGTCGGAGTGGATCGGCGAGGTCGAGCTGGAGATCGATCTTCCCGCCGGCGAGGCTTACATCTGGAACTGTGTGACCCTCGCCCCACACCGTAGGAAGGGGGTCTTTCGGTCGGTCATCACCTCAATCGTCGGCCAGGCCCAGAAGGAGGGGTTGCGCAGACTGTGGATCGCCTCGATGGTCGGCGTGGGCGGGAAAACCATGCAACAGGCCGGCTTCAAGCCGGCGCTCCTTTTTGACGCCACGAAGATGCTCGGAGTGCATTGGCTCCGGGTGAAGCCGGCGGACGGAGTCGAACCGGGCTTGCTGGCGTCCGCGCGGAAGGTGGTGGCGGTCCAGGGACCCCTGTTGGTTCGGCGCTCAATCACCAGGCGGCACTGACAGTGAATCTCGTTGGGAGTGGCTTCGTAATCCCCGCGGTTGTCATGGTCTTCCTGGTCGCCGCGCTGCACGTCTACATCCTGGTGCTCGAGATGTTCTTGTGGCGGACGCCTCGCGGCCTCCGCAGCTTCGGCATGACGCAGGAGGTGGCGGATTCCTCAGCCAAGCTGGCGGCCAACCAGGGCCTGTACAACGGATTCCTGGCGGCCGGCCTGTTGTGGGGGCTGTTCGCCTACGGTGTGGTCAATGGCCGGGCGATCCTGACGTTCTTTCTCGCGTGCGTGATCGTCGCCGGCATATACGGCGGCACGACAGTAAATCGGAGAATCACCCTGATCCAATCGGTGCCGGCAGCCGTAGCTCTCGCCCTGGCCTGGTTAAGCTAGACCGCTCTTACAGAGCCTCTAGGTAGATCCTCAGCAGCTCCGCGCTCGGATAATTGCCGCCGAGCTCGCTCGCCGCCCTGCGCAGCTCGGGCTCGCCAATGCCGTACTCAGCTATGTGCTGCGGCAAACCCAGGGAGGCGATCAGGTGCTGGATGTCACCCGCTGCGTCTACTGATCCCGTTGCCTTTCCCAACAACGCCACCCGCTCGGGCATCCGCTCAGAAAGAAAACGCAGCACATGGGGGAGCAGCAGGCAGGACGTTACCCCGTGCGGAATGTCGTGCCGAGCCCCGATCTGCTTGCCCATGACGTGGCTGAGGCCACCGGCCGAAGGGCCAGGAAGAGTGAAGGTGAACCACGCCGCGAGCTGGTTCTCGGTCCTCACCTCCACATCGGCTGGCGCCGCCTTGGCGCGAGGCAGCGATGCGAAGAGGCGCCGCATCCCTTCGAGCGCCAGTGTGTCCGAGAAGGGGTGCTCACCTTCGGCCAGGAAACCCTCAACGCCGTGGTCCATCGCACGAATCCCAGTCGAAAGCCAAAGGGCCATCGGCGTTGCAAGGGTCAGCTCCGAGTCATAGATGACGCTGTCGAGCAGCAACCTCACATCGCGCATTCCCGCCTTGTCGCCGGCCTCGTTGGTGAAGCCGGCGGAACCGGCGAGCTCCGCCACTGAAAGCGTTGTCGGAATGGCGATGTGGGGGAGGCCACGATATGCCAGACCGCGCCGGTCCGCGAGCTTGACCGCCACGATCTTGGCGGCGTCTATGGCGCTGCCTCCACCAAAGCTCAAGATGCCGTCGACTCCCGCTTCGGTCGCCTGTTCGAGGGCAGCGTCGATCTCCGATTGAGGCGCGTGCTGGCTGATGACCATGTTGGCGGGCGCCTCCGCGTCGCCAAGCCCGCCACGCACCCTTTCGACCAGCTTGCCTTCGGCGAGAAGCGATCGATTCGTGAAAAGCGCGACGCGGTTCATCTGCAAGCGCTTGAGCTCTGGCGCCAGCTGGGTGAGCGCACCTGGCCCCCAATGGATGGCGCGCGGGTTGGCGTAGCCAAAAGCCCAGGGCATCGCGCCGTCATAGTACGTATGAGTGAGCGTTCCACACCAGGGTCAGCCGGTCCTGCAGGCGGGCGAGCCGTTGGCCACCGCCCGCGCCGCGATGATCCTGGTCCACGGACGAGGGGCGAGCGCAGCCGACATCATGACCCTGGGCGCCGAGCTCATGCATCCCGGCGTCGCCTACCTGGCGCCGCAAGCGGCCGGCAACGCGTGGTATCCGAATCCGTTCACCGCGCCCATGGAGAGCAACGAGCCCTATCTCAGCTCTGCGCTCGAGGTTGTGGGTTCGTTGCTGGCAACGATCGAAAAGTCGGTGCCGGCGGAACGGGTGATCTTGCTGGGCTTCTCGCAGGGCGCTTGCCTGACCCTGGAGTTCGCGGCTCGCAACGCTCGGCGCTACGGGGGGGTGGCGGGCCTTAGTGGCGGTTTGATCGGGCCTGAGGGCACGCCACGCGACTACTCGGGGAGCTTCGACGGGACACCCGCCTTCCAGGGCTGCAGCGACGTCGACCCGAATATTGGAAAGGACAGGGTGCTCGAGGCCGCCGACGTGTACAGGCGCATGGGCGCGATGGTCACGGTCAAGCTCTACCCTGGGATGGGCCACACCGTCAATGACGACGAGCTGCAGGCAGTCCGCGAGATCGTCGTCGCAGCCGCAAGGTAGATGCAATTTGCGGACTCAACCTGCGAGAGATGGTCCGCACAAGCGTGGCGAGGTTCTGCTGACGGCGATGGCATGCGGCGGTACGGCGGCGGTAACCCCTTCCACGACACCCTCCGCCCGCCTTCACGGTGGGCTCGATGAATGCGAGCGGCGTCACCGGCGCGGGTGAGGTCCTCAAGGGGACCGGCAGCTTTACAGTCTCGATCCAGGTCCACGGGCTGGCGCCAGACTCCTCGCATATCTCGCACGTCTACATCGGTTCCTGCGCCAAGCCTGGAAACGTCGCTTATGCGCTGCTGCAGGTTATTGCCGACGCCTCTGCAACGCCACGGCGACGAGCCTGGTCCCGGAGGACTACTCGATGCCGAGCGCAGGCTGGTATGTCAATGTCCATGAAGGTCCGGACCTTTCCGAGGCCGAATATGCGGCGAGCGTGTCGTGCGGAAACCTGCCGACGTTCTAAGATCCCTTTAGACCTCTTCTTCGGCCTTCTCCCCTTCCTCGCCGAGCTTGACGATGTCTCCCTTGTGGAAGAGGACCCTCTTGAGGACCGCTTGCCACTTGGGCTTGCCCCTCGACAGGTACTCGAGCGCCATCGCGAAATGCTTGAACTCCTCCTGCTGGGCGTTTTCCATAATCGACCTGGCTTGAGGGTCCGGTTCGAGCGAGATCCGCTGCTCGTACCAGCCGATCGCTTCCGCCTCCTCCTGGAGGGACGTAACGATTCGAGCGAACGTTCGGACCTCCTGACTGAGCTCACTCGCGGGTTCGTGATATTGGTCTGAGCCCATCGTTCCACTCTCCTTTATCCGTGATCCGGCAGCCGACTCGATCTTAAGGGTGGGCGACAGTGGGTAGAACCGGCGGGGCTGACCGTTTTTGAATCGACTAGCTGGAATTTTCGCCGTAAGGCGGCCATCGGAGGAATGAGCGTGGGACTAGGAGCAATCGTCGTATGGATCATCGTCGGCCTGATCGCCGGATTCCTGGCCAGCAAGGTTGTCTCAGGGCATGGCATGGGCCTTCTGTGGGACATCGTGGTCGGTATTCTCGGCGCGTTCGTGGGTGGCTGGGTCGCAAGCCTTGTGGGCTTCGCGGTGACCAACATCCTCGTCCAGATCGTGGTCGCCTTTATCGGCGCCGTGATCTTGCTGATCATCTTCCGCGCCGTTGCGGGCCGCAGCCGGATGCACGCGTAGACGACACGACTCTCGACCCGGCCTCGCGGTCGACCCGCGAGGCCTTTTTCTGCCCCCGCGCCGCAGTCGCGCAAAGGGCGCGCTCGCCAAAGTCGCGAAAAGCGTTAACTCGAATGGGATCGCTGGCGCGAGACGTGTGGAATCCGTTGCACGTAGGCTGCCAACTGATGGACCGCGCTGACCTTGTCGCCCTACTTCGGGATGGGGTCTCCGCCAAAGGCGGGCGCTGGGCCGACCTCGGAGCGGGGGACGGGGCGTTCACTTTCGCGTTGGCGGACCTTATCGGGCTGGGCGCCCAGATCACCGCGATTGATCGTGATTCGGGTGCCTTGAAGCGGCTCGCGTCAGTTCCAGCCCGCGCCCAAATCGAAACTGTTGTCGCCGACTTCACCCACCCGCTGAATCTTTCAGCCCTTGACGGCGTGGTGATGGCCAACTCGCTGCATTTCGTGCGGGACAAGCCTCCAGTCCTGGCCGCGGTCCGCGACTTGCTGCGGCCTGGCGGCACCCTGATCGTGGTCGAGTACGAAACTGACACAGGCAACCCGTGGGTCCCGCATCCCTTCTCGTTTCGCACCTGGGAAGGCATGGCGGCAAGCGCCGGCTTCGAACAGGTTCGCCTGCTGTACCGCCACCCCAGCCGGCATTTCGGCTCCATGTACTCGGCCGCCGGCATCAAGCCACTTGCATCTTGTTCTGTTACGTAGTAATCTTGTAATCATGGATGAGAAAGAGCTCGGATCGATCAAGGGTTGGTTTGCCGGAAGACTCCCAGACGGCTGGTTCACGGGAGTGGAGGTCACCGTCGAGGACGACCAGATAGTGGTCCTCGGCGCTCTGCCGGAGGTGGGCGGCGCAGCGGGTTCCACGCCCGAGGAGAAGGAGGGCGCCGCGGCCGGCCGCATCGCGCGCTTCCGCGAGGAGACTCGCGGTCCACGCATCGGCATTGCCCAGGAGGCGGAAGAGCGTTTCCACAAGTACGTGACGTGGGGCGCGAAGCTTGGCGGCGTGACCAAGCGGTTCAACCCAGGCGGTGGAGGCAGTTCCGACGGCAACCGACGCGTGATGATCGGACGCTGGATGCGCGCTCGCAGACGGCACTCGAGCCAGCAGGCCGAACCTCGCACGACCTCCAGCGAATCGCAAGTCTTCTAGCCGAACGACCCGGCGCCGGCAATACTGCTTGGCGCCGGGTCGGTAAGCTGCCCGCTAGATAGATGGGCATGATGCCGCCGCACCAACCCGACCTCTCCACGGTCATGTGGTGGAGAGGTCGCCGCAAGAGTCCTCAAACCGGAACTGCCGACAGCGGGCTCACGGGCGACCCGATGCTCGAAGGTCCGCCCCAGGATGAAGGCCCGAAGGATCTCCGTGGCCGCTGGGAGAACCTCAAGCAAGCGGTTATCGGCACCACCGCCGCGCTGCCGCGGGTTCTGCGCCTGGTCTGGGATGCAAGCCCGCGAACGACGTTGGGCCTGTTCGCGGCCACAATCGTCGCCGGAGTGATCCCCGCCGCAGCCGCCTACACCTCCAAGCTGCTGATCAACGCGGTCGTTCGAGGCATCGTCATCCACACCACGGGGGTCGCGAACGTGGTGCGGCTCCATGACCTCGATCCCAACCTGCACGGCGGCCCGACGTTCACCGCCGTGAACGTCATCATCATCATCGCCCTCTTGCAACTGGCGCTATTCGCCATCACCGCGCTGTTGGGGACTGTCCGGAATATCACGCAGCAGCTTTTGCAGAACTCGGTGGCGATGCGAATCCAGCTGATGGTGATGGAGAAGGCCGCATCGCTCGACCTCTCGTTCTATGAGGATCCCGCGTCTTACGACCTCCTGAGACGAGCCCAGACCGACTCGATAAACCGGCCGGTGCTGATGATCTCGACCGCCTTCGGGCTGCTCCAGACGTTGCTGACCTTCATCACCATGATCGCCCTGCTGATTGTTGTGAGCCCGCTGCTCGCTCTCCTCGCGCTGGTGTCGCCGATCCCGGCTTTCATTGCCGACACGCGCTACGGCTGGCGCGGTTACGCCATTGCTCGTTGGGGATCGCGACTCCTGCGCCGCATGACCTACATGGTCACCCTGGTCACCACCGACACCTACGCGAAGGAGGTCAAGCTCTTTGGCCTCGGCCACTATTTCATCGAGCGGTACAGGATCATCGCAGAGAGCTATTACACCAGCCAGCGAGCCCAGGTCACGCAGCGATACCTCACCGGATTCGCTCTTGGCAACATCAGCACGATCGCGACGTCGGTCACCTATCTCTATGTGGCGCTGCAAGCGATCGTCGGCCGCTTGAGCCTCGGCGACCTTTCGCTGTACACCGCCGCCGCACAGTCGGTGCAGGGATCGATCCAGGGCATCCTCAGCGGCTTCTCAGGGATGTACGAGCACAACCTTTATTTGAACAACCTGTACGAGCTCATGGAGACGCGCTCGTCGATGCCGGTCAAGGCAACGCCGCTCAAGGTGCCCGCCCCCATGCGCGGCGAGATCAGGTTCGAGAAGGTGACCTTTGCGTACCTTGGCGCCGACAAGCCGGCCCTCACCGACTTGAGCTTCACGGTGAGGGCGGGCGAGACGCTCGCGGTGGTCGGGCGCAACGGAGCGGGCAAGACCACGCTGTTCAAGCTGATCTGCCGGCTCTACGACCCGAACGAGGGGCGGATCCTCATCGACGGGATCGACGTCAGGGACCTGGATCCGGGCGAGCTTCGTGAGCAGGTCGGCGCGATGTTCCAGGATTACGTGACATACCAGGCGACCGCGTCCGAGAACATTGGACTCGGAGACGTGCCCGACATCGGCGATCGCGAGGCGATCGAGAAGGCATCTAAGCAGGCTGGCGCCGACGAGCTCATCTCAAACTTGCCAGAGGGTTACGACACGGCGCTGGGCAAGTGGTTCGACGCCGGGGTCAACCTGTCGGGCGGCGAGTGGCAGAAGGTTGCCCTGGCCCGCGCCTTTATGCGCGACGCCAAGATCCTGTTGCTGGACGAGCCGACGTCCGCCCTCGACGCTCAGGCGGAGTACGACCTGTTCGAGCGCCTGCACTCGCTGACGCAGGGAAGGACAGCTGTGTACATCTCTCACCGCTTCTCAACTGTGAGGCGTGCGGACCGCATCGTGTTCCTGGAGCACGGCAGGCTCGTCGAGGAGGGCACCCACGAAGAGCTGATGAGACTGAACGGCCGCTACGCGCGCCTGTTCAGGATGCAAGCGTCGGCCTACACAGGGGAAGAGATTCTGCCGGAAGCCGAGCTGGCAGATGCTGTCAACGAGGCACTGAGCCGGCAAAGTAGTTAACTTCCCCGCGATGCGAAGTCGCGGCCCGCTGATTGCCGGAATCGTCCTCGGCGTCGCCACCATGGCTGCCTACCTGATCGGCTCCAACCGCTCCTTCGGCTACGACGCCGCGGCCACCTTCGCCAACTTCATCGCCACTCCGTCCCTCTGGGACGCCTTCGCCGTGCGCTCCGTCATACCCACCATCGACCTCAAGAGCGTCGCCTCCAACGACCACGTCCTCATCTCACTGGTCAGCCACCTGATCTTCTCAGCGACCGGTTCGAGGACCGAGGCCGTGTACAGGCTCCTTCCCGCTCTGGCGGCGGGGGGGACCGTCGGCGTGATGGGCGCAGTCCTTTCACGGAAGTTCGGAATGCTGGCGGGCGTGAGCGCCGCCCTCTACATCGCAACCGTGCCGCTGTTCGTGGACAACGGCCGGGACCTGCGCGGCTACAGCCTCGCGGCCCTCCTGTCGGTGCTCGCTTCCTTGCTGCTGGCGTCTGAGGAGCGCACGCCCGCCCGCCGCATCGCGTACTCCATGCTGATGGGACTCGCAATCGCAGCCCAGCTGTTCGCCGCCGTCGTGCTCGTCGCCCACATCGCATGGATGGCGACCCGCAGGGATGCGCACCCGTTGATCCAGCTGGCGCCCGCATGGCTCGGCGCCGCGCTGATCGGTGGGGCTGCCAACGCCAACATCCAGTTCATGGAGCTCGTCGAGCACGGATATCCAGCGAGCGTGTTCAACCCGGACTTTCCGCGCGACCTCGTCCTTTTTCTATTCGGTGCGCCCGTGCTGCTCCCGATCGGTTTGTGGCTCAGCGCCGCGGGCTTGGGCTTGTGGGCGCTGCGCGCCGAACGGTGGGTGTGGGCCTCGGTGGCCGTGATCGCCGTGGTCGTGGCGATCCTGTGGCTGGGGCTGAAGCCCGCCTATCTCTATCCGCGATTTTTCATCTTCCTGGTGCCAGGGATCGCGTTCCTCATGGCAGCCGCGATCGCGCGCTGGAAGGTGCTGGCGCCGATCGTCCTGGTGGGCGCGATCGCAGCTGCGGTCAGCCAGGCCAGCGGGTACACGGAAGATCCCCTGGCTCTCGAGCAGGCCGCGGCCTTCGTCGATCGCACTCATGCCGCCGGCCAAACCGCCTGCGTCCTTCACGCCGACGAGCAGGTGCTGGCGGCCTACACGGCCAATTTCAAGGTGGTTTCAACGGCCGACCAGCTGAGCGGATGCGATGCGGTCGTCGTGGTCAGCTGGAACGTCGACCTCGCCTTGCGGGACCTGGCAGCCCGACAGTTTCCGCGGAGGACCATCCTCCCGGCCTACTATCCCGCTGTCGTACTGGAGCGCTGACCCGCGCGGTTACGCGTGCAGGCGACTGTGGTTTAGCTGAAGGACCTTGACTGCGCGGCCGCGCATGCGGTCGCAGCGCCAGCAGAAGACCACGGCGTCGATACCCCAGGGGAGAATCCCCTGGACGAGTATCTCGCGCTCGCGCCGGTGCATAAGCAAGCAGACGAAGAAGCTCATGAGCCTGCTGAACCTAGCACGCATCTAACGACAATCCAAAGTGGACATTGTTAAGACTTCGTCACATGCCTCTCATCGACCGGCGCCGCCCAGATTTTTGCGAAATCAATCGCCTTGGAGCCGGTCGATCTTTGCCGCCAGGATGAAGTCGTTTTCGGTGATGCCGCCGGCGGCGTGCGTCCAGAGCCAGACCGTCACCGAGCCATACGCGACCAGCAAGTCTGGGTGGTGCTGTTCCGCCTCGGCGATCGGCGCGATCCGGTTCAGCAGCTCGACTCCCGGCATGAAGCCTTTGAACTTGAAGACCTTGGCCAGGCGCAGATGATCACCGGCATCCTCGACGGCCCAGCCATCCAGCTCGACCAGCAGATGGTCGACTTCCTCCCGGCTCAGGTGAGGGCTGCCGGGCTTGCAGGCGACGCAGTGTTGCTCGGACAGCGGCCCCTGGCCCGTGGTTGGCATATGAGAGAGATCGTAAGCCGCGAAGGTAAAATGGTCCCCCCCGAGGGCGGCTAGCTCAGTGGAAGAGCGCTCGCCTCACACGCGAGAGGTCGTTGGTTCGACCCCAACGCCGCCCACCAGCCATCCAGCTCGGCCCGGCGGAGCGGGCCATGCGGGAATAATGCGAACCGTGAAGAAGCGATCGGGAAAGGCAGCTCCGGCGCCACTTGCCCGCACCCTGGTCACCGGCGCCGATGGCTTCATCGGCGGGCTCCTCTCGAGGCGGCTCGAGGCTATCGGGAGCGATGTATACCGCCTGTCGCGCAAAGGCACCGGGCCGAAAACGATCACCAACGACATCGGCAAAGACCCGATCGTCGGGCTGACCGACATCAAGCCACAGGCGGTGTTCCACCTCGCCGGGCGCGTGCACCGGTCGGACGAAGGGGGAGATGCGGAAGCTGAGCACATCAGGGTGACCGTCGATGGGACGACGTATCTGCTGCAGGCCGCGTCCGAAGCAGGGGTGAAGGCGTTCGTGTTTTTCAGCACCGTCGCCGTGATGCCTGAGGGTCTCGCAACCGAGCTCGATGAAAACACCCAGCCGGCGCCGACCACGCCGTATGGCCGCGCCAAGCTCCGGGCCGAGGAGCTGGTCCTGGCGATGAACGGTAAATCGGGAATGAGGACCGTATGCCTCCGGCTGCCGATGGTCTACGGTCCCGGGCACAAAGGTCAGCTGCCGCGAATGATCGCGTCGATCGATCGGGGAGTGTTTCCACCGCTGCCCCACTACCCGGGGAAGCGCAGCCTGCTCCATGTCGACGACGCCGTCGACGCCGCGATCCTCGTCGCCCGGAGACCCGAGGCGGCGGGCAAGGTCTACATAGTTGCCGAGCCGCGTCCTTACTCCTCTCGCGAGATCTACGAGATAGTCCTGCAGGCGCTCGGGCGCAAGGCGCCCGGATGGCACGTGCCGCGTTCCGTCCTGGCCTCGAGCGCTCTCCTGGGCGATCTTGGCGAGCGGATCGTACGTCGGAGGCTGCCCTTCGATTCCGCAGCTCTCTCCAAGCTCTCGGTGCCCGCGATCTACAGCGGGCGGAGAATCGAGCGCGAACTGGGATTCCGAACCAAGAAGACGTTTGCCACCGCGGCACGCGAAGTGGTTGCCCAGCGCAAAGTTTCGTGATCGCCGCCTTCGCGGTGGCGATGGTGCTCGGCTTCGGGGTGGCGGCGGCGACCGTATGGTTGGTCGCGCGCAACGCCGCGCGCCTTGGCCTGATCGACGTACCCAACGAGCGCAGCTCTCATCTCTCCCCGACGGCTCGCGGGGGCGGGATCGGGATCGTCGTCGGGGTGGCCGCCGGACTCATCTACCTGACGGCAGTCGGCATCCCTCTCGACCGGAACCTTGGCGTCCTGCTTGCCGGCGCCGCCGTGCTCGCCGTCCTGGGTGTGATCGACGATCGGCGCTCGGTCCCGGTCCGCTACCGCCTCCTGGTGCAGCTGGTAGTGGCGGCCGGAGTGGTCGCAGTGGTCGGAGGCATCGACAGGCTGCCGCTGCCGCCGCCGCTTGACCTTCCAATCGGCTGGGTGGGTTTGCCGCTGGCGGTGCTCTGGCTCGTGACGGTCACCAATTTCTACAACTTCATGGATGGGATCGATGGCCTCGCGGGTGGCCAGGGTTTTGCGAGCTGCGCTGGGGTCATCATCGGGGTCTGGTCCACGGGAGCGGTCGAGCTGGCGGTCGTGCTCGCCGCCGCATGCCTGGGGTTCCTGCTGTTCAACAGCCCGCCGGCTCGGATCTTTCTGGGCGACTCAGGCAGCTACTCACTAGGCTTCGCGATCGCCGGTCTCCCGCTCCTCGCGCCCCAGTTCGGGCGTCCCATGGCTTTGTTCGCGGTGGCCGTCGGCCTCACGCTGTTTTTGCTCGACCCGCTGGAGACGCTGGTGCGCCTGGCGCGGGCGGGGCGGCGCCTCGGTATCGGGCATCGAGAGCATTCGTACCAAGCGCTTGTTCCGTCTCGGGACCGGCAACGGCGCGTCACCTTGGCGCTCGTGCTGACAGGCCTGGCGCTTTCGCTTGGCGGCGGGCTGTCATATCACCTGCAGTGGCTGGCGTGGCCCATCCTTGTGGTCGCTTTGGCGGCCTTTGCGATCGAGCGCTACCTGGCGGGGAGAGTCCGACGTGGCGCGGCTGTTTCGGGACAATGATCTTGGTAGGATGTTGCGTCCGTCCGGACGCAATCTCACGACGCGGCCCCGTCGTCTAGTGGCCTAGGACGCAGCCCTCTCAAGGCTGAGATCGCGGGTTCGAATCCCGCCGGGGCTACTTGATACTACTACTATCAAGTTTACCTAACTCAGATGTCTCCACTTGCCTCGCCAGTCGTTGAGCCTCGCCAACCAAGTGACCATCCGGAGCGACGATAAAGTCAACCGACATTGGAGAAAGGCGAAAAACCACCGTCATCGACCATCGTCATGACTCGGAGGTTATGGCTCGGGCGGTCGTCGAAGCTGCCGTCACCTCGACTGGATAGCTGTTGCCCGAACGCTGAACGATGTCGAAGCTGCCCTGGTTGTCGATGAGCCGCACCAACTCCTCGCGTGGACGCTGCCGGTACCGCGCAGCGACGTCTCCGGCCACAGGCGCTGGCTTCCAGTTTGTGCCTAGCCAATTTGCGTTCTAGGAGATCACTCTGAGGCCGATGCCTTGGGACGCGACGCCCAGGCGGGTGTCGAATGTGATGACTTTGAGGTCGGGAAGCTCGCGGCGAAGCGTGTCAGCAGTGGCGAGGTGCCACAGGTCGGCGCCTCTGAGCGGCCACCTTGCCGCCAGCGTTTCGACGCTCTTCCAATCAGGCTGCAATGACAACCGTCGCCATGGGCCATTGACGACGACATCCCTTGCGGCGTCGGCCAGAGCCGCCGGTAATGCGCCCTCCCGCTCCAGTCGTGCCACCACCGCCAAGGCTTCAGCAAGAGCGAGAGTCGACAGTAGGTGAGCGTCGTTGCGGCGTGCGGCAGTCGTTGCCTTGGCGCTGTGCACATCTGCGATCACCACTGATAGAACAGCAGAGGCATCCCAGTAGACGGCCTGCGGATTAGGCGTCGCGGTCCTCCTGTAGCGCTCGTTGGGCGTCGGCTCCAATGCGCAAGGGCGGGGGAACGCGTGGCCGCTCCTTCGGCGGCGGTTCGATCCAGCCCCATTTCTCAAGCCGCGCGAGTCGCTGCGGCAGCGGAGTCCGAACATCCTCCAAGGGAGCCAGCCTGGCCACCGGTCGGCCGTGATCGGTGATTATCCATTCGGTACCACGCTGTGCCTCGCTGACCAGACGGCTGAGCTGAGCCTTGGCTTCCCGAATGCCGATTGTCAAACTTCGCATGTGGTCATTGTAGTCATTTATCTGGTCGCGTCAGAGCTGCGAAACAATCGTCGAGCCGGTTCGAATACCGTCCCGCTCGGCCTACCAACCGTCTGGGCGGCCGGATTCCGAATCGCTGACGCCAAGGTGCCCTGTCTTGAAGTTGTCAATGCTGTCCACCAATCGCCTCGATCACTCCGAGGTGGCGGCTCAGGTGTTCTAGATAGATCAGGACGTTGTCGAGCTTGGTGGCGCTGTCCGGATCAACCTTCGCAGCCGCCAGCAACTGATCGTCCGATATGAGCGCGATCGCCGCCTCGGCGTAGGCGAAGGCGAGTCTCGCGTAGCCGACGACTTCCTTCTGGTCCGGGAACCTCATCTCTTCCGCCGCCTCGTCTGACATTTCGGTTCCCGTGTCGCGCCGGCCCAACGCGGCGGCCCCGAGGGACCATCGATCCGCCAGCGCCTCGCGCTCCCAGACCTGACGACGAGGCTCCTGAGCCAGGGCCTTGTGAAGGTAGGCGGCGAAAACGTCGTCCCAGCGAGCGGCATGCCACAGCTGCCAAGCGGCCGAATGAAGACTTGGGCCTGCGCTCCACATGAACTGTTCCGGAGACAGCGCCTGCGCAGCCGTCAACAACCGCTCATGCGCGAGCCTGAACGAGCGTAATAGCGTCTCACTAAGGGAACGCGGGTGCGATGCCATCAGGCGGTTAAGGTACTTCGCCTATCAGGTTTCGCGTGGCCCCCAACCGTCTTCTGAGTTCCCGACAGCGTTCGAATAGGCAACCGGCTGCTGGGTGAACACGAGGTTTTGAGGCAGCACTGCTTCAGGTCAAACAGGCACCATTACAGTGAGAACGGCCGTGAATTGTCTGCGCCGCCCGAGCCCTCCAGTGCGTGCCGCTTGGAAAGTTTCCGAACGGTTGACGATTCAGCCAGCCGTCTACTCGGAATCCCTCTCGCCCCGGACTGACAGTCGTAGCGGGAGGCGAATGCGAATTTGTCGCGCCCGCCGAGACCTCACCCGCCGAGGGGTACTTCATCTGATGCGTGGGGTGGTAGCATCACGCATCATGCGCACTACAATCGACCTCGATCCGACGGTCATCAAGGAGTTGAAGCGTCGCAGCCGGGGCGTAGGCAAGAGCATGGGCCAGCTCGCCTCGGAGCTGCTCGCCACGTCTCTCCGGCAGAACGACGGCCGTCCGGCGGATGGCGCCGGTTTCGAGTGGATCGCGAAAGACCTGGGCCGGCCGTTGGTTGACCTCGAGGACAAGGAAGCTGTGAGGGCGTTGCTCGACGGGCCGCGATGAGCGCCTCCGTCGACGCGAATATTCTCATCTACGCGAGTAATCAAGCCGAGCCGGTGCACCAACAGGCAATCCAACTCGTTCAGCGGCTGGCGGCGGGCCCTGATCTTTTGTATCTGTTCTGGCCCACGATGCTTGGTTACCTGCGCATCGTCACGGATCCGGCGATCCTTCCGAAGCCGCTGAGCCCGCGCGACGCCGCCGCCAACGTTGAGGCGCTCGTCAGCCGGCCGCACGTCCGCACGCCCGGCGAGGCGGACGGGTTCTGGGAGCTGTTCCGGAGCACCAGTCGCGACCAGGCCCGCGGGAATGACGTTCCCGACGCCCACCTGGTCACATTGATGAGGCAACACGGCGTCCGACGCATCTACAGTCGCGACAGCGGGTTCCGCCGCTATCCCGACGTGGAAGTTGTCGATCCCTTCGTGGCTCCCCCGGCTGGCGGGCGCCGAAGTCGAGGCTTGTAGAGCTGATCAAGCTGACTCGCGCGGTTCGAATAACGACCCGAATGGGCAACCAAGCCACGCGCGGGATTCCGCACTTCTGGCGCCAACCGAGCCGCGGCATGAGGAAAACCGACTGAACTACTCCCTCCGCTTAGAAGAAGATCATTTCGCACTTTCGGCGACTGCGGTGCCATTCCCCTTGAGCTCACGGCATCGCAACGGCGTTCTTAGGTCCGACATTCACCGTCGCCGAGCTGCGGGCGGCGTACGAAGCCGTGTGGGGCGTGCAGCTCGATGGAGCGAACATCCGAAGGCGGGTCGTCGCCGAGAGTGGCTGGGTCATCCGTACTGGGCGCCGAGCCCGCCCCGGCTCGACGGGCGGGAAGCCCGCGGAGTTTTACCGCGCCGGGCGGATGTGGAAGCAGGGCGGGCCGATTCGACACCCCCAGTCAACCGATAAGGGGAAGGCAACCAGATGAGAGCTGTAGTCGCCGACAGTTACGGGCCGCCGGAAGTCCAACACATTGTCGAGGTCGGGCGGCCCATTCCCAAAGCGGATGAGGTGCTCATCAAGATTCACGCCACAACGGTCACACGAACAGATATCGGTGTCCGCTCGGCCAAACCTGCACTGATCAGACTCTTTTTCGGCCTCCGCCGGCCTAAGCAGCGGATCCTCGGCACCGAGTTGGCAGGGGAGATCGAAGCCATCGGCTCAGCCGTCACAAAGTTCGCCGTGGGGGACCACGTCTTCGGCAGCACCAGTTCGTTTCAGTCCGGAGCGCACGCGGAGTACATCGCCATGAAGGAGACCGCCCCGCTGGCCCACATGCCGGTCGGCATGACCTTCGAACAGGCTGGCGCGGTTACCGATGGAGCCGTTCTCGCGCTTATGTGCCTCGAGGCGGCGCACGTCCACGAGGGGCAGAAGATGCTCATCTACGGTGCATCCGGAGCCATCGGCACCGCTGGCGTGCAGCTCGCCAAGTACTTCGAGGCCGATGTCACCGCGGTGTGCAACACCAAGAACATCGACCTCTTGAAATCACTCGGCGCTGACAGAGTGATCGACTACTTACAAGAAGACTTCACCAAGAATGGCGAGACGTACGACGTCATCTTCGATGCGGTAGGCAAGCACTCTTTCAAGCGGAGCAAAGGCTCACTGAAACCAGGCGGTGTCTATGTGGCGACCGACGGGTTCCGCAATTTCTTCCTCGCGCTCTGGACGTCGCGAATCGGGGACAAGAAGGCGATTTTCCCGTTACCGCCTCATTACACGCAGAAGAATGTCCTCTTCATCAAGAAGGTCATCGAGGCCGGAAAGTTCAGGGCAGTCATCGACCGCTCCTATCCGCTGGGCGAGATAGTCGAAGCGACCAGATATGTCGAAACCCAGCAGAAGACGGGCAACGTCGTGTTGACGATCAACGGGAGCACGAAGTGATGAGAGCCGTTGTCTACGAAAGGTATGTGGCTCAAGCTGCTGGGCGAGCTTTGGTTGCGGGCCGCGCGCGCAGCTCGTCACAGATGAGCTAGGACGAGATCCAGGGGTCGAGGCACCTGCGTGAGATCCATGGCCTCGACCAGCAAGGCCCCGAATCTGCTCTTCCTGTTGCCCTTGCTGCCGAAGAAACGCCGGAGCTGTTCTTCGACCTTGCGTCCGCGCCAGGCCGGTTGGTTCTGGAGCGACCGGAGCGATGCAAGCTCGTCCTGGGCTTCGATGACTCGCTCGACCGCGGCCGTGCCGAGAGCGCGGATGAGCTCTTCCTCGAGGTCCGCCTGGCACGCGTAGAAGCCGAGCCGCTCCAGGTCGGCTCGAGTGAGTTCCGATCCGAAGCCCTCGCGTTCGAGGGCGCGTTTGAAGTCGTCCTCCTCGCCGGCGTCGTAGAGGCCGGCCAATCGCGTATCGAAGCCTCGAGGCCCGTACACGTCAAGGAAGCGCCGGATGTTCGTGGCGCCTCCCATCGGCACGATGGCGATGCCCTCGGACTCGAGATTGCGGCCGCGGCGCCGAGCCAGCGCCTCGAGCGCCAGCTGATCGCTGACACCTTCAACGAGGATCACAGCAGTTGGGACAAGGGCGGGAGCGGCCTCGACGTCGGTGTTGGCCAGGACCCCTTCGTCTTGAGTCATGCCGAAAAGGTACCGAACAGCGGCCACATGTGGCTTCGGAGCGGGCTACACCGCCATGTCTTTGCGGTCAAACCTCAGCGCGCCGATGCCCAACCCTAGTGCGGCGACCGCGATGACTCCCACGACCGACGCCGCCTGCGGGCCGTGCAGCAGTGGCGTGCCGTAGTAGTAGAAGGCCGACAGTTTCGGCGTGGCGTCCGGCACCTTGAGCTCCGGTCCGATGCAGCTGATGAACGAACCAGGCCACCAGCAGGAAGCTCAGGAGGCCGGTGTGTGAGGGAAGGCAAGCTCCAGAATGACGGCGATGGCGAACCGGCTAAAGGTCGCTCTGCTCACCCGCGAGTATCCGCCCGAGGTTTACGGAGGCGCCGGCACCCACGTTGAATTTCTTGCCCGCGAGCTCCGCCGCCTCGCCGAGGTCTCAGTCCACTGTTGGGGCAAACCACGCGATGAGCCTGGCGTCACCAGTCACGAACCCTGGACCGCTCTAGCGGAGCCGAAGCCCGAATCGGCGGCGCTTCAGGCGATGTCGATCAACCTGTCAATGGGAGCCGCCGTCAAGGGCGCCGAGGTCGTGCACAGCCATACGTGGTACGCAAACTTCGGCGGCCATCTCGCGAAGCTCATGTGGTCGATTCCACATGTCGTGACGATTCACAGCCTGGAACCGTTGAGGCCGTGGAAGGCGGAGCAGCTGGGCGGCGGCTACGCCCTGTCCAGTTTCTGCGAGCGAACCGCAACGGAATCGGCCGACGCCGTCATCGCCGTCTCACATGGGGTTCGTGGCGACATCCTGTCCTGCTACCCGGAGGTGATGCCCGAACGCGTCCATGTAATCCACAACGGAATTGATCCCGAGATTTACCGCCCGCAACGGTCGGAGGAAGCACTCGCTCGCTTTGGGGTGGACGGCAGCAAGCCGTACGCGTTTTTCAACGGTCGGATGACGCGGCAGAAGGGGTTGCAACTGCTCTTGGCCGCAGCTCTGAAGATGGATTCGCGGCATCAGCTGGTGATCGTCGCCAGCAGTCCGGACACGCCCGAGATCGCAGCTGAGGTTGGCGCGCTTGCCGCGCGCGTCCGCTCCGAGCGGGGCAACCTGGTCTGGATCGATCATTACATCCCACTTCAAGATCTGATCCGTCTGCACTCGGGTGCTTCAGTGTTCATTTGCCCGTC
Organism: Candidatus Micrarchaeaceae archaeon; assembly: GCA_035534555.1. GTDB lineage: Bacteria > Chloroflexota > Dormibacteria > Dormibacterales > Dormibacteraceae > Palsa-872. The sequence goes on along the minus strand of DATLRQ010000078.1, from coordinate 129,376 downwards.
CATCTATGAGCCGTTTGGCCTCGTGAACCTCGAGGCGATGGCATGCGAGACGGCGGTGGTCGCCTCGCGAGTGGGTGGGATCCCGGAGATAGTCGTCGAGGCCGAGACCGGTTACCTCGTCGATTACGACCCCAACGACGTCGAAGCGTTCACGACCGCGCTGGCCGCGCGCGTCGAACAACTGCTCAGCGACCCGGCCCTAGCGGCACGGATGGGCAAAGCCGGGCGCGAGCGCGTGTTGCGGCATTTTGGCTGGCGGGCCATCGCCGCGACCACCGCGGAGTTATACGAATCGCTGCTGTCCCAAAGTCGACCTATCGTGGGTGGTGGTGCGTAAGGTCTATCGGGGGCAAGACATCGAGGTCAGCTTTGACCTAGACCTATGCATCCACGTCGCCGAGTGCCTGCGCGGGAATCGGCGCGTCTTCGAGCTCAACCGGCGACCCTGGGTGCTCCCGGACATGGCTCCGGCCGACGAGGTCGAAGAGGTCGTGCGCCTCTGCCCGAGCGGCGCTTTGCTCTTCCGGAGACTCGATGGCCGTCCGCAGGAAGATCGCGACGGCCCGACCACTGTGACGCCCGTGCGCAATGGGCCGCTGCTCGTCACCGGCAAAGTCGAGGTCAAGCGCGAGGACGGCTCCGTCGAAGTCTTGCCGCGCGCCACGCTGTGCCGCTGCGGCGAGTCGCAGCACAAGCCGTTCTGTGACAACCAGCACATAAAAATTGGCTTTCGCGCGCCAGGGATTCCATTCAAACTCCACCTCAGCCCTGTAAGGCCACGACTCGACCAGCCGATCAGCAAAGCCGAGGATCCACGCGGCAACTAGAATCGGCCCATGTCACCACCTGACGTTTCATTATCGGTACAACTCAAGAGGATTCCGTCGAACGTGCGTCCGATCGTCAAGGCCGCCCTCAAAACTGTGAAAGAGGCTGCGCCTGGTGCAGATGAGATCGCTTATCGCAGCCAGCCGCCGCGTTCCAAAAGCGCGATGTGGAAGCTCGTTCGCTATGCGGTCGACGGCGTGAACGTGGTCGGCGTCGGCACGTTCACCGACCACTCGACCATCTTCTTTTATCGGGGCCGCGAGCTCGACGACGGCGGCGGCCTATTGCAGGGCGGCGGCAAGGATGCGCGGTTTGTGACGCTGCGCTCGCCGGACGACGCCCAGCGACCGGCGGTCAAACGCCTGGTGCGCAAGGCGTTCAAGCTCGCAGGAGCCTAGAGCTAGCCTCCGGCGATAGCCCCGACTATCAGGTAAGGCTCCTTGCCCGACGCGACGGGCTCGGGCAGAGGGGCGTCGAGCGGTTCGTCGGAAAGGTCTTCCTCGCACGCGAAGAACCGCAGCATCGCCCGCCGTTTCTTGGTGCGCGCGTCGCGCACCGTGCCACGGAGCTGCGGGTACTGCGCTTCGAGGGCATCGATGACCGACCGCTGGGTCACCGGCCCGTCGACCTGCAGCTGAACCTCTCGGCCGACGCCGGCGAGCGTGCGAAGGTTCGCCGGGAGCTCGACCCGGATCAAGCCAGCGTCTGCACCTGCACCGAGAGCACGGCAGGCAGGTCCCTCGCGATCGCCGCCCAGCTGTCACCCGAGTCGGTGGATGCGTACACCTGACCGCCCGTGGTTCCGAAGTACAAACCGCACGATTCGGCCGAGTCGACCGCCATGGCGTCCCTGAGCACGTTTACATAGCAATCCTTCTGAGGCAGGCCTTTGGTCAGGGCCTCCCACTCGTTGCCGCCGTTGCGGCTGCGATACACGCGCAGCTTGCCTTCCATGACGAAATGGTCAGAATCGCTGGTGATCGGCACGACGTAAATGGTTTCCGGCTCGTGGGCGTGGACATCGATCGCGAAACCAAAGTCGGTAGGCAGGTTGCCGCTGACCTCGTGCCACGAGTCACCTGCGTCGTCGCTGCGCATCACATCCCAATGCTTCTGCATGAAGAGCGTGTTGGGGCGGCTCGGGTGCATGGCAATGTGGTGGACGCAATGACCGACCTCGGCGTCGGGGTCAGGGATGTGCGACGACCTCAAGCCATGGTTGATCGCCTTCCAGGTGTTGCCGCGGTCGTCACTCCGAAACGTTCCGGCGGCGGAGATGGCGGTGATGATCCGGTCTTGGTTGGTCGGATCCAGGATGATCGTGTGCAGGCAAAGGCCGCCCGCGCCCGGTGCCCATGTCGGTGCCGTCTTATGAGTCCGCAGGCTTGAAAGCTCCTCCCATGAGGTGCCTCCGTTGGTCGACTTGAACAGCGCCGCGTCCTCGACCCCCGCGTACACGGTGTCTGGGTCCGTGAGCGATGGTTCGAGGTGCCAGACGCGCAAGAACTCGTAGGGGTGATCGGAGTTGTCGTACCACTTGTGAGTGGTCGTCGCGCCTTCGTAGTGGAACTCGTTGCCCACCGGGTTCCATGTTTTGCCGCCGTCGTCCGAGCGCTGGATCACCTGCCCGAACCAGCCGCGCGAGGTCGAGGCAAAGAGGCGGTTAGGGTCTGCCGGAGAGCCGTTGACGTGATAAACGTCCCAGCCCGCGAAATGCGGCCCTTCCACCTGCCAGTCTTTTCGCCGTTCGTCCGAAGTGAGGACAAAAGCGCCCTTGTGAGTTCCAACCAGCAGACGTAGTTTCGTCATCAACCCCTCCATTCTCGTCAGGTACCCGTAGCGAGTGCCGAAGCGACGGCCGCGTGAGACTGTCATTGTGAACGATGGCCAAGGCGCCGCAACAGCACCTTTCTATGCTTCTAGCATGGCGATAGCGGCGCCGAGGCCGACGATCCTGCAGCAGGCCCGGCTGGCCCAAGTGCTGACGGTTGGCTGGATGGTGATCGAGGCCACGATCGCGGTCGGCGCCGGGCTCATCGCCCATTCCGTCGCCCTCACTGCGTTCGGTGTTGACAGTGGGGTCGAGCTTTTCTCATCCATCGTCGTGCTGAACCGTCTGATGCAACGGTCGGAGTCAGAGGAGCGTGGCTCTCTGTCCGGTGGTGAACGTCGCGCGAGCCGCCTGGTCGGCTATGCCTTGTACGGGCTGATCGCGTATATCGTGCTTTCGGCTGTCGTTTCGCTGGTGCTTCGGATTGAGCCGCAGCGATCATTAGTTGGAATCCTGCTCACTCTGGCCTCGCTCGGGATCATGGCGGGGCTGTGGAGGTGGCGCCTCGCATTGGCCGACCGCCTTGGTAGTCCGGCCCTGCGAGGTGATGCCGCTTGCAGCCTGGTCTGCCTCTACCTGGCGGCGGTCGCATTCGCGGGCCTGGTCTTGAACCAGCTCTTTGGCCTGTGGTGGGCCGATCCACTGGCTGCAGTTGCGCTGGTGTGGTGGATCAGGGGCGAGGCGCGAGAAGCGGTCGAAGCCGGCCGGACCTAGGCTGGCGCCTCGATGGCGGGCGCAAGGTTGGGTGTGATCGGTGCGCCGGCTGGAGTACGAGCCGCCAGCGCGAGGATGACCAGCCACGCAAAATCCCAGGCCAGCTGAGGCAGCGGATTCCCCAGGCTGATCGCTTGCATGGACACGACACCCAGCAGGAGCCAGAGGCGGTGCCACAGCGGCGGTCCGGATCGCAAAACGAGCCACGCGGCGAGGATGAGAGCCGCGTAGTCGTATTGATGAAGGTGGAAGGCGAAGACGAGAGAGCCCAGGAGGCCGAGCGCAAAGACGATGTCCAGGTCGGCTCGCCGGCGCCAAGCGATGACGAGCGCCGCGATTCCCTGGATGCCTTCAACTGCGTACGCGACGAGGCCCGTACCGAAGACGTACGCCAGCGTGTAGTGGGCCTGGCCGGTGTCGGTCTGCCCGTACTCGAGCGTCTGCAGCGCGTTGTTGAGACCCGCGGGACCGAGGGCGATGACGCAGGCGATCGCCAGAAGGCTGCAGACGCCAGCCCAGCTGAGGAACGGCCGGTAGCGCCCGCTAACCAGCAGCGCGAAAGGGACCAGGAGCACGGTGTGCGGCTTGAGCGCGGTGGCCAGCGCCAGGGCAGCTCCGGCGGCCAGCGGCCGATCCTTCGAGCACAGCCACCATGAGGTGGCAAGCAGCCCGACGATGACCAGGGTCGGTTGTCCGAAGTAGAACGCGTCGAGCACGGGCCACAGGGCCAGCGCTGCCAGCAGCAGCGAGATTTTTCTCAGGCCCACGTATGGCGCGGCGATGTGCCATGCCCAAAGTAGGGCGGCGAGCGACAGGGCGCTCCAGACCACGTAGGCCACTGGCAGCGAAAGAGCAGTGAGGGGCGCGATCAACCATGCAAAAACGGGCGGGTTGATGAAGGGCAAGGCAGGGTTGATGTAGTTCTGGCCGGCCGGAAATGACGACGAGAGCGCGCGTAAGGTCGACAGGTCGTAGACGCTCGCCCACCCGTAACGGAGGCCGGCCTCCGCGGCGACGTAGAAGATTCGAAAGTCCGGGTGGATCGATTGCCTGGTGAAAAGGATGACCCAGGTGGCGACGTCGTAAAGCGCAGCCCACCCGGCGACCAGGGCGGCCGAGGCAAGCCACAGGGGCGGCCGTGAGGTGTGCGATGCCGGACGATTCACGAGGGCCTGAATTCTGCGTTGTTCGCCGCGGCGCCGCGCGGTCAGTGGGGCCCTCCCGGGGTGGGGGGGCCCCGCCCGGCGGGGGCCGGGCGAGGCTAATGCGCTGGTTGGTTGTTCAGGCGGTGTTAGCCGAGGGCGGCAACGACGTTTGAGAACACGTTTGCGATCTGGTTACCCATAGTCAAAAGAATCACGATGACGACGATAGAAACGAGAACCAGGATCAACGCGTACTCAACCATTCCCTGGCCTTGCTGCTTCCGGGCGCGGCGTAGGGCTCGCCAAGTCATTTGGCCTTCACCTCCTTCTGTTCGCGAGTCGCGAGCAAGCATTACTTGTTCCTGTTGTGCGGCGGGGTTGGATGCGGGTGGGAGGGCGGCGTCGGGTGCGGGCTGGTGTTGCCCTTGCCGGCGGGCGGTCCTGGCGTGTGCACGCCATGACCGGGAGTTGGAGTTGCGTGGTGCTCGGCGCTCACATCCTGGCCATGCTGCGAGGCAAATGAGCTGACGCACTGGCCGACGCCGTGCGAACCAGGCGCCAGGGCTGTTTTGCAGTTGTTGACCTGTCTGACGACCTGCTGTCCCCAATCGTTCGGGTTGAGGCTGCCGGTGATGACCGACTCGCTGGCCCCTGCCGCGCCGACCACCAACGCGGCGGCGGCTACACCGATGGCCGCCTTAGTCGAGAGGGCTGCCGCGAGCTTCGCGAGCAGCGGCAGATGGGCGCCGCCTCCGAGGTAAGCCGCGTGATATTGCGCCTGAGTCGGCAGCGGGCTTGGGCCTGTGTGCGCGGCGGCGTGCTGCTGGAGCTGCGTGTCCAGCCACTGATCGAAACCGGGGCCGCCTGGAGCGCTCATTCGTCAAGTGGGACTGTCGAGCTTCCCGAAGTACCCAATCCCCCTTCGAAGCCGTCGCCGAGGCGCACGCGAAGCCTGGCTTTGGCCGCCGCCAGGCGAGACGCGACGGTCCGCTCCGGAATCCCAATCGCAGCGGCGATCTCTCGATTCGTGAAGCCGTGCAGGTGGCGCAGCACCAGGGCGGCGGCCTGCTTGGGCGGAAGCGCTCTCAGCTCGCGAGCCAGGTCCGGCTGAATAACCGCGGTTGGATCGGCCTCTTTGGGCCGGCCGAGGCGACGGACCACCTCGCCGATCTCGTACAGCCGCTCGCGCCGCCGGTGCGTGAATGCGACGTTCAGGGCGATCCGGTACAGCCACGCCTCGGCCGGCGCCTCCTGCTTCCAACTCTTCCACGCTTTGAAAGCGCGGAGGTAGCCCTCCTGGGCTGCGTCTTCTGCGGCGGTTGGATTGCGCAGGATCAACACGAGCGAGGCGAACACGCGCTGATACGTGGCGCGGTAGAGGCGGTCGAAATCTTCCTTGACCCCCGGGCGATACCTGGCAGCCGGCGTGCTCTCGGAGTTCGCCGGCCGAACTTCAGCGGTTCTCGACAAGATGCTCCAACGAGTCCACGAGCCGCGGTCCCGGCCGGTTGAAGTAGGCAGAGCCATCAAGAACCACAACGCGGGCGGCGCCGACCTCGTTGATGTTGGTTTGAACCAGAGCGGCTTCCTCCAGCGCTCGATCCCTGGCGAAGCCGCAGGGCGCCAGGATCAGGAGCTCTGGTCGTGCAGCGACCACGTCGGCCCACGATAACGCGACCGAAGGGACTCCGGCGCGGGCTAGGGGGTCCTCGATTCCCGCCAATATGAGCAAATCTGGCGTCCAGTGACCGGCCCGGTAGGGCGGGTCGATCCACTCGAGAAACACCCCATGCACGGTGCCTTTGCGTTTGGCGTCGCGCGTCGCTGCGTCGAGCCGAGAGTGCAGGCCGGCCAGCAGCGGCGCGGCGTCGGAGCCGCACGCTGAAGCGACCTCCTCGATGTCCGCGAGCACGTCGGCGAGCGAGTGGGGATGCTGGCGGATTATGCGAATGCCGTCCAGCTCGCCGGCCACCTGGTCTGCCGATACCGCACAAACCCGGCACACGTCCTGGGCGATGACCAGGTCGGGATGCAGATCACGTATCGCGGCGGTGTCGACCTCGTACAGCGAGCGACCCTCCGCTGCCGCGAGCGACACCGCCGCTTCGATGCCGCCGCTGTCCTTGGCCTCCAGACCCAGCGTGGATCGCGTGACGATCGGCAATGAGGCGGCCTCGGGCGGGTAGTCGCACTCGTGCGTGACCGCCACGAGCTGCTTGCCGAGCCCCAGCGCAAAAAGGGTTTCCGTTGCGCTTGGCAGCAGGGAGACGATCCTCACGGCGCCGGCGCCAGCTGCCTCGTCGTGGCTGCCCTGGTGCGCAGCATCCGGCGGGCCCTGATGACCTCCGCGACCGACCAGGCCTGCATCGGGCATCCCGTGGCGCGGTGTGGGGCGTCGCCGTCAGCGGTCTCGGACACGGAACCCAGGCCCCATTCCCACAGATGTTGCTCGAGCCCGTCGAGCACTCCGGTCACGGCGACGCCCGTCCTCAGCGCTGCCTCGACGTATGCGCCGATCAGCCACGGCCAGACGGTGCCCTGGTGGTACGCCGCGTCACGCTCGCTCACACCGCCTCTATGCAGACCGCGGTAAGCGGGGTCGGCAGGGCTTAGCGAGCGGAGTCCTAGCGAGGTCAGGAGCTCAGCGCCCGCGATCCGCACCAGGCTTGCTTCCAGCAGCGGGGCGTGGGGGAGAGAGATCGCGAGCAAGCAGTTGGGCCGCACCTGGAAGTTGTCGGGATCGACGACATCGGCGCAGCCAGAGGGTGTGGGGAAGTGATGTTTGAAAGATTCGCGCGCGAGCTGGGCGAGCCGGCGCAGGTCGGTGGTGTCGTGCTTGAGGCGATCTTCCAGCGTCGCGACTGTGGCCAGCGCATTGATCCACAAAGCGTTGATCTCGACGGCTTTGCCGGCTCGCCGCGTCACCGGCTGACCATCGACGCGGGCGTCCATCCAGGTCAGCGCGACGCCGTCGGCGCCCTGCCGCAAAAGAGAGTCCGTGGGATCGACCTTGATGCCATACCGAGTCCCTGCTAGGTGATGCTCGATCACATTGCGCATGGCTGTCGACAGCTCGGCGGCGAGCTCGTGGTCTCCCGTCAGCTGAACGTGGCGGCCGACCGCGTGCAGGAACCATAGCGTGGCGTCGGCGCTGTTGTACTCCGCATCGCCGCTGTCGCTGGTGTTGGCGAGCATTCCCTCCGACAAGGTTTGCGAGGCCCGAAGCAGGAGCTTGCGGCCCTCTTCGTGGCGACCCGTGTTGAGAAACAAGCCTTCATAGGAGGTCATCGAGTCGCGCGACCACTCACCGAACCACGGGTAGCCGGCCACGACCATCGGCCCCTCAACTATGAATTGATCCGCCGCGACCGCGAGCAGGCGATCGACCTCCTCAACCGCGTGGGCGGTCGCGATTACGGCGCCTGAGCGGTGCCTGGCCTTGGCGAAGATCGCAGCCGGGCGGCGTGGCGGCACGCCCGGTGAGCCGGCCCATGCGACCAGCTCGTGGGCTTCGCCGGGCTCGAGCTGCACGGCGAAGTGTCCGGCGTGCCACAGGTCTTCTGTGGCGCCCAGCCCGCGCTCGGCCTCGACCCGGTAGTGGACGCCCCGATACCATTCGCCGCCGGGCACGTAACCGGCTCCGGCCACGCGGTATGCGTCTTCGAACAAGAAGCCATCAGCGGCGACGGCGACAGTGGGTGCGCCATTGGCGAAACGCTCGCCATTCACATCACGCCACGTGCAGAGGGGATGCAACTCGAGAGAGACCGGGCCGGGCGCCCTCAGCACGCGGTGGACGATCGCGACGCAGGCGTGGCCGTGGTCCATGGCGATCTCTCGCTCGATGGCGACGTCGCCGATGGTCCAGCGCCAGCGCGGCAATCCCTCAAGCAGCTCGAAGCTTTCGAGATGGAGGTGGCCCTTCGGGTCGATCGCTCCCGACGACCACTCGTGCACGGCCAGGGGAATACGGCGTTCTCCGACGATGAGGATGGGATCGATGGCTGCAAGCGCGAGCATTCGGCCGGCCGGCGGGCGGGTCGCCACGACGAGCAACCCGTGATAGCGGCGGGTGCGGAGCCCGCCCATGGTGCCCATGGCGTAGCCTCCCAGCCCGTCAGGGACCAGCCACTCGCGCTCGGAAGCGGCATCCAGATCGCCGCAAAGGGCTCGCCCGAATCTCACGGGGGTAAGTGTGAAGGTGTGCACGGAAACGCGACGGTGGCCAGACCCCCCTCCCCGCGCTCGCCGGGGAAGGCAGGCAAGGGGTGGGCAGGTGGGCGCGACCCTTTCCAACGTGGGCGGGTCGCGGGTCCAGCGGGACCCAAACATGCCGCGCGGCATAACCTAGGTCTATGTCAGCCGAGAAAGCCCGCCTGGACGAGGCCACCGGGCGGGCGCCCTGGAAGCACTGGGGTCCTTACCTCAGCGAGCGCGCCTGGGGCACCGTGCGCGAGGACTACAGCCCCGACGGCGCCGCCTGGGATTACTTTCCCCACGACCACGCCCGCTCCCGCGTCTACCGCTGGAACGAGGATGGTCTGGCCGGCCTCTGCGACGACCGCCAGACCCTGTGCTTCGCGCTCGCCATGTGGAACGGCCGAGACCCCATCCTTAAGGAGCGCATCTTCGGTCTCACCGGTACACAGGGGAACCACGGCGAGGACGCCAAGGAGTACTGGTTTTACCTCGACTCGACGCCCACGCATTCGTGGATGCGCTGGCGCTACATGTATCCGCAGGCCGAGTTTCCGTATGACCAGCTCGTGGCCGAGAACGCCAGGCGCAGCCGCACGGAGCCGGAGTATGAACTGCTCGACACAGGCGTCTTCGAGCGTGCCCGCTACTGGGAGATCACCGCCGACTACGCCAAGGCCGGCCCAGAAGACATCCTGATCAAGGTCTCAGTCCACAACGCGGGCCCAGAAACCGCCCAGATGGACCTGCTCCCGACCCTGTGGTTTCGCAACACCTGGTCATGGGGCCTCGACGATCGCATGCCGACAATCCGTGCGGAGAACGGCGGTTTGCGCGCTGAGCAACATCTCCTTGGCAGCCGCACCCTCCACTCGGATCGCTCGCCTGAGCTTCTCTTCTGTGACAACGAAACCAACACGCAACGCTTCTGGGGCATCGCCGGCCGGAGCCAGTACCCCAAGGACGGAATCAATGATCACGTCACCCGCGGCCTGCCAACTGTGAATCCGGCCCAACAGGGCACCAAGGCCGCGTTCCGCCATCACCTTTCGGTCGAGCCCGGCCAGACGGTCACGATACGAATGCGACTCAGCCCGGACGGAAAGTCCGGGCAAGACTTCGACCAGATCATGGCCGCGCGTGAACAGGAGGCCAACGAGTTTTACGCGGACCTGACGCCGCCAGGAACCTCGCCCGACGAGGCGATGGTGCTGCGCGAAGCGCTCGGCGGCATGTTGTGGTCGAAGCAGTTCTACCACTACGACGTTCACCGTTGGCTCGTCGGCGACCCGGCGAAGCCAAAGCCTCCTGACTCACGGTGGACTGGTCGGAACTCCGGCTGGCTGCACCTCAACAATCGCGACGTCATCTCCATGCCCGACAAGTGGGAGTACCCGTGGTACGCCTCCTGGGACCTGGCGTTTCACTGCGTGGCGCTCGCGCGCGTCGACCCTGAGTTCGCGAAGGCGCAGCTCGTCCTTCTCTGTCGTGAGTGGTTCATGCATCCCAACGGCCAGCTTCCCGCCTACGAGTGGGCCTTCGGTGATGTGAATCCGCCAGTGCACGCTTGGGCGGCTCTTAGGGTTTTCGAGATCGATGGCAGCCAGGATCACGCGTTTCTGGAGCGGATCTTCCACAAGCTGCTGCTCAACTTCACGTGGTGGGTGAACCGCAAGGACAGCGAGGGCAACAACATTTTCGAGGGAGGATTCCTGGGCCTCGACAACATCGGACCATTCGATCGCTCTCACCTCCCGACCGCAGGGCACATCGAGCAATCGGACGGGACCGCCTGGATGGCGATGTACTGCCAGAACCTGCTCGAGGTCGCGCTCGCCCTGGCGGAGCACGACAAGACCTACGAGGATATGGCCATCAAGTTCTTCGAGCACTTCGCGCTCATAGCATCGGCGATGAATGCGAAGGGCCTGTGGAATGAGGAGGACGGCTTCTACTACGACGTATTTCATTTCGCCGACGGCAGCCAGGAGCCCTTCCGGGCGCACTCGCTAGTCGGACTGGTGCCGCTGTTCGCCGTCTCGACCGTCGGGCCTGAGACCATGGCGCGGCTGCCGGATTTCGCTGCAAGGACCACCTGGTTCGTCGATCACCGTCCGGATATGAACGAGGTGATCCAGCACATACATGACCCCGGGCACGCAGGCTGGAGGATGCTTTCGATCGTCTCGCCCGACCGACTTCGCCGCATCTTGTCGCGCGTGCTCGATCCCGCTGAATTTCTGTCGGATCATGGCGTACGGGCCCTGTCGCGCTACCACCTCGAGCATCCATGCAACATGGACCTGGGCGGCGTCATGGCTTCGATGAGGTATGAGCCGGCCGAGTCGGACACCGGGCTGTTCGGGGGCAACTCGAACTGGCGCGGCCCGGTATGGATGCCGGTCAACTACCTGCTGGTCGAGGTGCTTCGCGTGTACCACCGCTACCTGGGCCCCGGCTTCAAGGTCGAGTACCCGACCGGGTCGGGCCAGATGCGTGACCTGGCGCAGGTGGCCGACGACATCGCCGCGCGGCTGGTCGGCATATTCCTGGACCAGGGTGGGCGCCGTCCCGTGTTCGGCGGCGAGGCCAGGTTTCAGGAGGACCACGCGTGGCATGACCTAATTCCTTTTTACGAGTACTTCAACGGGGACACTGGCGCCGGGCTCGGCGCTTCGCACCAGACGGGCTGGACGGGTCTCGTCGCCGATCTGATCATCCGAAGACATGAGGGGGAGTGAGGTGGACCTCAACGGCAAGGTTGCGATCGTCACTGGGGCGGGCAGCGGCATCGGTCTCGCGATCGCGCAGCGATTCGCTGCGGCGGGCGCGGTCGTCTGCGTCAACTATCTCGGTTACGAGGACGACGCCAAGGCCCTCGTGCACAGCCTGCCCAAAGGTATGGGGTTCAAAGCTGACGTGTCAAAGGCGCCTGAGGTGCAGGCGATGGTGGATGCGACGATCAAGGAGCTGGGCTCGGTCGACGTGCTCGTCAACAACGCAGGTGTCGAGAGGCCGATGCCGTTCCTGGACATCGACGAGGCGACTTGGGACTTCATGCTCGACGTCGACCTCAAGGGCGCATTCCTGTGCGCGCAAGCCTGCGCGCGCGCGATGCGCGACGCGGGTAAGGGTGGCTCTATCGTCAACATCTCCTCGATCCACGAGGATGTGGCGTTTCCCGGCTATACCCCGTACTGCGCCGCCAAGGGCGGGCTGCGTATGATGATGCGCAACGCGGCGCTGGAGCTCGCGCAATTCCGTATCCGGGTCAACAATGTGGCGCCGGGAGCGATCGCGACACCGATCAACGCCAACACGTTGGACGATCCCAAGAAGGTCGCGACGCTGCAGAGGATCGTCCCGCTGCAGCGCATGGGCCGGCCGGAGGAGGTCGCTGAGGTGGCGCTGTTCCTGGCCTCTGACGCCTCCTCCTACGTGACGGGGTCTACCTATTACGTGGACGGCGGGTTGGTGAGGTATTCACAGCCTCTATAGAGTCGCGCGCTAATGTGGCCGCGTGCCGTTGGGTGGGAGGGGACCGTCCAGGTTTCCGCTCGTGTTCGTAACGTGCTCAGGAGAACTCTCGTTGTACCCCTCAGTGAGGCTCGGGGTGGGTGCGCTGGCGGCGGTTCTGGTGCTTGCCGCTTGCGGTAGTGCTCCCACGGCGGTCCTGCCCACTCCGAGCCCCTCTGACGTGGCCAGCCTGACGCCCACTCCCTCACCCAGCCCCTTGCCCAGCGAGACTCCGTCACCGCTGCCTCCGCCCAGCCCGATTCCGGTCCCTTCGTGGGCGGTGATGAAGGCCGTCTGCACCGGCCAACCCAGCGCCCGAGAGGCGATTGTGACGTTGAAGTCCGCACTCGCCATCAAAGTCATCGCGGATGTCACCGATCCCCTTCACCCCAAGACGATCTGCAAGCTGACCGGTGGCTGGTCTCCGATACTCGTGACCGCCGGCGAGATCTCGTGGGCCGCCAGCCAGCACCGTCCGGGGACTCCAGGGACGAGCGCCATCATCACCCTCGACATCTTCTCTGGAATCTCGTCGGTGGTGGTGATCTGGCAGGGTGGCGGTTACCTCGACGGCCTTCACGCCTGGAGCCCTCACCGCGACCTTCTTGCCTACCTTGTGTCCGACGCCACAGGCGTCAACATCCACCTCCTGAGCGGGGGCGGAGATAGGGTGGTCGGGTCGCTCGGAGCGGTGCCGGGGCGCAGCGTGATTCCCAGCGAGGATGATTCCTTCCTCCAGTTCTCGCCTGACGGCGCGTACTTTGCCCTCGAGCAGACATTCACGGCAACCGGTGCGCACCTCCAGGTGAGGAAGTCACCGTCTGGGGTGCTGGTTTACTCACAGGCGTCCGCGACGATGGCGACGTGGGGGAGCACCGGCAGCAAGCTGTACTTCAGGCATCTCCTGGCCGCGACCATCTATGCATGGGACCCGGTCGCCGGCCCCACGCAACCGATCGGACAGGCGCTGGCCTGGATCAGGCCGCAGGCCGACGCGGGTGATGACTACCTGGCGTTCACAGTGCGCGACGCTGCGGGCATACCTCACGTTTGGCTCTACGGCCACGGGGGACGGGCGGGTTCCCAGCTGGCGAACGTGCGGTCCTCTCCGCAGTTCCTGACCGCGAGTCAGATCTTCTACATCGAAGAGGCGCCTTGTGGCGCCAATTGTGGTCCGGGCCCGGCAACCATTCCCGATGGCAAGACTTTCATCTTCGACATGGGTCACCAGACCGAAACTGCATCGACCATCGCCACGGTGTACGCAACGTGGCCGAAACCAGGTCAGAATTAACCTAGAGCGTCCGCGATAAGTTAGGCTATCCTATCTCAGATGATAGGTAGTCCCGATAATCTAATCAGCATCTCCTAGCCGTGGTCGAGGTCGCCCGGCGTCCCGCCTTCACGCGCGCGCAGGAGGACTACCTCAAGGCTCTATATCACCTCCACGGCGACCAGCGACCGGTGCCGACGCGCGACCTCGCGCAGCGCCTGGGCATCTCGTCACCCTCCGTGAGCGAGATGGTCACCCGCCTGGCCGCGCAGGGCTTGGTCGAGCACGACCGCTACAAGGGCCAGCAGCTTACCCGCGAGGGCCGCAAGGTCGCCCTCGAGCTGGTGCGCCACCACCGCCTGCTGGAGATGTTCCTCGTGCAGGTGCTCGGCTACAGCTGGGACGAGGTGCATGACGAGGCCGAGCGGCTGGAACACGTCATCTCGGAGCGCATGGAGCACCGCATCTTCGAGTTGCTCGGCCGGCCCGAGCTCGACCCCCACGGCCACGCCATCCCAAGCGCCAGCGGCAAGGTTCGCGCATTGAGTGAGCGTCCGCTCAGCGAGTGCCGCGCCGGCGAGAGGGTCGTGGTGCAGGGGGTATCAGACGAGGACGCCGCCCGGTTGCGCGAGCTCGAGCGCCGAGGCCTCCTGCCCGGCACCCACCTCGAGGTCGTCTCGGTGAGCGAGTACGAGAGCCCGATCGTGGTTCGCATCAAGACCCGTCGGGTCAGCATCCCGCTTGGGCTCGCCCGCGCCATCTTTGTCGAGGGAGAGCGCCAAAGTGGCCGTTGAGGCCCCGACTCCAAAGCCTGTTGACCCGTCTCGAACCACCAAGCCGCCCCTGGTGGCGCCCGACCCCGTAGCCGTAGCGCTTCCAGGTGAGGAGCGTGTCCTTCGCGCGGCAGAAAAGGCGCTCAGCGGCCAAACGCGAGGCCTTCGTGCGCTGGTCCCGTTCCTGGGCCCGGCCTTTGTCGCCGCCGTCGCGTACGTCGACCCGGGCAACTTCGCCACCAACATGGCGGGCGGAGCGCAGTACGGCTACATGCTGCTCTGGGTCGTTCTCGCCGCCAACTTGATGGCGATGCTCGTGCAGTCCATGAGCGCCAAGCTCGGGATTGCGACGGGGATGAACCTCGCTGAGATCTGTCGCCAGAAGTTTCCGTTCCCCGCGGTGGTGGGGTTGTGGGTCCAGGCCGAGGTCATCGCCATGGCCACCGACCTCGCCGAGTTCATCGGCGCCGCAATCGGCATCCACCTCTTGTTTCCCGGCGTGCCGCTGTTCGTGGCGGGCATCATCACGGCGTTCGCCGCTTTCGGCATCCTCGCGATCCAGTCGCGCGGCTTTCGCGGGTTCGAGGCGGTGATCACCGGGCTTGTGGGCGTGATCGTTGCCGCCTTTGCCTTCGAGGTAATCCTGGCGCGGCCTTCGGTCTCCGGTGTGGTCACCGGGCTCATCACGCCGCGGTTCGACGGCACCGAGAGTGTCTTGCTCGGTGCGGGCATCCTCGGCGCCACGGTGATGCCTCACGTCATCTATCTGCACTCGGCGCTCACGCAGCGGCGCGTGTTGGGTGCGACCGACGCCGAGCAGCGAAAGATCTTCAGTTTCGAGCGATGGGACGTGATCATTGCCATGGGCGTCGCAGGTCTGGTCAACATCGCAATGCTGACCATCGCCGCGGCGGTCTTCCACGCCCGCGGCGCCGGACCAATCGACACCCTCGACCAGGCCTACCAGGGCCTGGGCGTCCAGGTTGGAAACGGAGCGGACATTTTCTTTGGGCTCGGCCTGCTGGCCTCCGGACTGTCGTCGTCCTCGGTGGGCACGCTTGCCGGCCAGGTGGTGATGCAGGGATTCATCCAGCGGGCCATCCCGTTGTTCCTACGCCGTGCCATCACGATGGCGCCGGCTCTGGTCGTGATCGCGATCGGCCTGAACCCGACGCGTGCCCTGGTGCTGAGCCAGGTTGTGCTTTCGTTTGGAATCCCGTTCGCGTTGATCCCGCTGCTGCTTTTCAGCAGGGATCGCGAGCTGATGGGTTCGCTGGTCAACCACCGTGTGACCACGATCATCGCGATGTGCGTGGTGGCGGTGATCGTGAGCCTGAACATCTTCCTCATCGGCCTGCTGGTGACTGGGAGGTAGGTGCTACTTCTGGCCCTCCGGTCAGGAAGTCGCGGGCGCGTTTGTACTCCTCGGCGCTGATTTCGCCTGCCGCAAAGCGGCCAGCGAGGATGTCAAGAGGCCCGTCGCGCGCTGGCGTCGCGGTGGTGGGGGAGAGCGAGCGGGAACGCACAAACCAGGCGATCAGCCCAGCCGCCGCGACCGCGATGATCAGTCAAGAGCCCAAAACGATGAAGAAGACGATGGTCGGGAATGCGATATCCATCGGCTTAGGCCGGACCTAGTAAGTCACGGGCTTTCTGATACTCCTCGGCGGTGATCTCTCCCGCAGCAAAGCGGCGGTCGAGGATCTGACGTGGGGTTTCACCGATCGCGGGCGGCAAGCCTGGTGACAGGGGCCGGCCTCGCATCGCAAATAAGGCCAGCAGCACGATGCCGCCCACCACCACCACCAAGAAGATAGTGCCGACGAACAGGTATCCAGAATGCAATGCCATCGGACCTTCCTCCTGGAATCGATTGACCCCGAGAAAGGACAAGAATAGGTCCGTGAACCTCGGCGTAAGCGTCGGTTACTGGGGCTTCGGGCTAACCGCTGCGGACCAGCTCGACATCGCCCGTACGGCCGAGGAGTTGGGCTATGACTCGGTGTGGACCGCCGAGGCCTATGGGTCCGACGCAGCCACGGTGCTGGCGTGGCTGGCGGCGGGAACGACGCGCATCAAGCTTGGATCCGGGATTCTCCAGATCCCCGCCCGCAGCGCAGCGATGACGGCGATGACCGCGGCGACCATCGACCAGCTGTCGGGCGGCAGGTTCATCCTGGGCCTGGGCTCGTCTGGGCCGCAGGTGTCGGAGGGGTGGCACGGCGTGAGGTTCGCCAAGCAGCTGCAGCGCACGCGCGAGTACGTGGCGGTGGTGCGCATGGCGCTGGCGCACCAGAAGGTCGAGTTCCACGGCCAGACCATCGAGCTTCCTCTGCCCGACGGTCCCGGAAAGGTGCTGAAGCTCACCATCAAGCCCGCCCAGGCCAAAATCCCGATTTATCTTGCGGTCCTGGGCCCGAAGAACGTGGCGCTCGCGGGCGAGATCGCTGACGGCTGGCTCCCTGTCTTCTTCTCGCCTGAGCACACGGCGGCCCTGCGAGTGCCGCTCGAGGCGGGCGCGGCGCTCGCACGCCGATCGCTCGACGACTTCCGGATCTGCCCTTCAGTCAACGTGATGATCGGCGACGACCTCGGCTTGGCACGCGATGCGATGAGGCCGATGCTATCCCTCTACGTGGGCGGAATGGGGTCGCGGGAACAGAACTTCTACAACCGCCTGGTGTCCACATACGGATTCGAAGACGCAGCGAAAGAGGTGCAGGACCTCTACCTCGCGGGCAGGAAGAGCGAGGCGGCGATGGCCCTACCTGACGCACTAATAGACGCGGTGAGCATCGTCGGCCCGCGAGACCAGGCGCGAGAAAGAATCAGAGCATTCAAAGATGCCGGCGTCGACACGCTGATCGTCTCTCCGATGGCGACGGACAACAAGACAAGAAAACAGCAGCTACGGCTCGTCGCAGAGCTGGCCGGAGAGATTGGTTGAGTCCGGCGCGGTCCTTCGCGCTTTGCTTTGGGGAGTTGCCCGAATGGCGAAAGGGGATGCCCAATAAAGCATGAACCGTGAATCCGGGGCCACCAACCAACCGCCCCCGCTCGTCGACTACAACCTCTTTGAAGCCGACGCGCCTTTACGCGAGGCGCTTGAGCGCGAGGGTGCTGGCTGGGCTCACGACTGGGTCAGCGAGCTCGGGCAGCTCGCCGGCACCGAGGAGGCGATCGCCTGGGGCTTCCAGGCCAACTCCAACCCGCCGCAGCTTCGCACCCACGACCGGTTCGGCAACCGGATAGACGAAGTCGAGTTCCATCCGGCCTGGCATCGCTTGATGGAGGTGGCGATCGGCCACGGCCTACACGCCCTGCCCTGGCGCGAGCCGCGTCCCGGCGCACATGCGGCCCGCGCCGCCGGCTTCTACGTCTGGTCGCAAGTGGAGGGCGGCCATGGCTGCCCCGTCTCCATGACGTATGCAGCGCTCCCCGCGTTGCGCATTCAACCGGACCTCGCGGCCGAGTGGGAGCCCTTGATGACGGCCCTCGACTACGACCCTGGCCTTCGCCCGCGTGCGGCCAAGCGCGGCGCGCTGTTCGGCATGGCGATGACCGAGAAGCAAGGAGGCTCGGACGTCCGCGCCAACACGACGCGCGCCACGCCCACTTCCGGCGGCGAGTACCAGCTGACCGGGCACAAGTGGTTCTGCTCAGCGCCCATGTGCGACGCCTTCCTGGTGCTGGCCCAGGCTCCGGGCGGCCTGTCCTGCTTCCTGCTGCCGCGCATCCTCCCCGACGGCACACGCAACGCCTTCCACATCCAGCGTTTGAAAGACAAGGTCGGCAATCGCTCCAACGCCTCGAGCGAGATCGAGCTGGATGGCGCGGTCGCGTGGCTCGTCGGCGAAGAAGGGAAGGGAGTGCGGACCATCATCGAGATGGTCAACCACACACGTCTCGACTGCATCATCGGCTCTGCATCGCTGATGCGCCAGGCTGTCGCGCAGGCGGCTCACCACGCGGCACATCGAAGCGCCTTCGGCCGCCTGCTCATCGATCAGCCTTTGATGCTCAATGTCCTGGCAGACCTGGCCATCGAATCGGAGGCCACGACCATCCTCATGATGCGGCTCGCAGGCGCGCTCGACCGCTCTGCCGACAGTGAGGAGGCGCGCTTTCGCCGCCTCGCCCTCGCTGTCAGCAAGTATTGGGCTTGCAAGCGCGCGATCCCGGTCGTGGCCGAAGCCCTCGAGTGCCTCGGTGGAAATGGCTACGTCGAGGAATCGATCATGCCGCGCCTCTATCGTGAAGCGCCGCTCAACTCCATCTGGGAGGGATCGGGCAACGTCAACGCCCTCGACGTGCTTCGCGCGATGGAGCGCGAACCCGACTCGGTGACCGCCTTCGTTCAGGAGATCGACGACGCACGCGGTTCCGACAAACGACTAGACGGGGCGGTGGTTGACCTTAAAAGGCAGCTCTCGAACGGAGCTGCGGTCGAAGGCGGCGCGCGGCGGCTGGTAGAGCACCTCGCGATCACTCTCGAGGGCTCATTGCTCGTCCGGTATGGCGACCCCGCAGTGGCGGATGCTTTCTGTGCCTCGCGCCTGGGCGGCGATTGGGGTCACTCGTTCGGGACGTTGCCCAAAGGCCTCGAGCTAGCTTCGATTGTGCAGCGCCACCGCCCGCCTGCGTAGATTGGGGGCGTGAGCGTCCAATCCAGCGATATCGCCGCGGTCTGGCGAGGCTCGCCCGTCTCGTCGATTCGGCCGCAGGACCTCCTGCTCGTCTCCGACTTCGACGGGACCCTTGCCGACATCGTTCCCGAACCGACCCTGGCCACGCCGCTGCCGGATTCGCTACATGCCCTCCGTCGCCTCGTCCCGGTGCTGAAGAAGGTGATCATTCTCAGCAGCCGCACCAATACCGAGCTCAAAGAGCACCTACCGATTCCCGGCGCGGAGCTCATCGGCGACAGCGGCCTGCCGCCGCCGACTCAAGCGGAGCTTGAGGCGCTGCGGGTATTCAATGCCGAGGCGGCGAAACTGCTCGGCCACACGCCCGGAGCGTGGATCGAGATCAAGCCCGCGAGCAGCGCTGTGCATTTTCGCAATGCCCCGATCAGCGGTCAAAAGGTTCTCGACATCCTGCGGCCGCTGCTGCACCAGACCGGCCTCTACGGCGGCCTAGGCCGGAAGGTCATCGAGGTTCACTCGCCTCACGCCGGCAAGGGCAACGCCCTCGAGGCCTGGATGAAGCGCCTCAACCCTGGTGGCATCGTGGTGATGGGCGACGACGAAAACGACAGGTCGATGTTCAGGGTGGCGAGCCGGGTGTCGGTTCCACACCTTTGCGTCGGTGTTGGCTCCGCCGAGGTGCCGCCCGACCTCTTCGACCATTGCGACCTTGTCGCTGACGGCCCCGCTGAAGCCTCAGCCTTCCTTCGCAGGCTGTCGGAGTGGGCGACTGCCGGAGACCGCGGCTAGGACCGCGCCGGGCTGATCACCAGGTCGCGCAGGTCCTGGACCTGACGACTGATCCACCTCGTGATGTCGTTCGCGCGTACGACCTCGCGCGCGCCATCGTTCAGGCGCTTCTTCTCCGGCGCGCCCATCATCAGGCCGACGTACAGCGCGGCTGCTGTAGCTTCGACGTCGAACGGGTTGATCGAAAGGACGTAGTCGTGCAGCTCTTCGTGAGCCCCGGCATTCTCTGACAGCACGATCACGCCGTTGGTAGCGTTGACCAGCGCGCCTTCCTTGACCACCAGGTTGAGCCCGTCGTAAACGGGATTGACGAGCAGCACGTCGTAGTTCTTCAGCGAGGCGACCGCCTTGCGCTCGCTCTCGCCGATTTCCAGTCGCACCGGCTGCCAGGTCTCGGTGCTGAACTCGCTGTTGATTCGCCCCACTATCTGCCGGATCTGCCGCAGGTAGCGGCTGTATACGGCGACGTCCTGCCTTGACGGCTGCAGGAAAGCCCAGAACTGCACCTGCCCACGCAGCTCGGGGTGATAGCGCAGCAGCTTGTCGTACGCGATGAAACCGCGAACTATGTTTTTCGACGGATCCGTCCTGTCGATACGCGAAATCAACTTCGGTGGCCGCCACGACGCCAGGTCGCGCTCCTGCCGCTTGACCCCACGCGAACCGGCGAGCCGCGCAGTCGTCGAGACGTCGATGGAGATTGGGTAATGGCGGGCATAGACGACGCGGCCGCCGTAGAAGACCGCGCGCTCGCGCTCATCCACCTGCAGCCCTGCGTTCTCCTCGCACGTCAGGAGGAAGTTGCGCACGTCCAGGCTCGATTGAAAGCCAACGACGTCACACCCAAGCAGGCCTTCGAGGATGGCATCGCGCATCTGCTTGGGCAGGACCTTCCAGTACTGGGGCGTGGGCCAAGGCACATGCACGAAGTGCTGGATCATCGCAGCGGGCAGAGCCGTGCGCACCAGGCGTGGGACGAGGTAGAGCTGGTAGTCGTGGACCAACACCAGCGGCCGGCTCGGCGCTGCACGCGCGACCTCGATCACCTTCTCCGCCATCAAGCGGTTGACCTCGACGTAGCCCTCCTCCCACGCCTGGTGGATGCGGTCGTCGATGACCGGCTCATTGCCGAGGTCCCACAGGTAGTGCTGGATGAACCAGAGCACGGGGTTCGCGAAAACTCCGTAGTACAGCTCGTACTGCTCTCGGGTCGGCGTCGCGTAGTGCAGGCGGCCGGTGGAGTTCAGCAGTGGGACGCTGATTGCTGTTCCTTGCGTGGCGGCGATCTGCCGCTCCTCATCGCTGCGGGCGCACGCGACCCAATCGGCCTCGGTCGCCTCGGCCAATGTCAAGAGTGCCGTGATGACGCCGCCTGACCCTCGTCGGAAACCTCCGTCGGGGGTCGGCTCGGAGGGGGCGCGATTGCAGACCAGGATGGGGGAGACGTCCGGCAGGGTGCGTGTAACGTACGCCCGCATGGCAGATCCAGGACTGCCCCGCTCGGCGGATACGGGCAGTTCCTCGCCGATGCTCACGCGCCCATGATGGGCGGTCCCGCTAGCGAACGAAGGCCGACCGATCGAGTGGCAGGTCGCGGACCCTGATGCCGGTGGCTCGGGCCAGCGCGTTGGAGATCGCTGCCGGGCCCGGTACTGCTGGTGGCTCGCCGACGCCCTTGGCGCCGAGTGGCCCGACTGCAGAGGCCACCTCGATGAGCCGCACATCGATGTCCGGAAGCTGGTCGGCGGTGGGTAGCTCGTAATCGAGAAAGCTGGACGTCCGCAGCTGCCCGTCGACGTTGTAAACCAG
Source organism: Candidatus Micrarchaeaceae archaeon (assembly GCA_035534555.1). Lineage (GTDB taxonomy): Bacteria > Chloroflexota > Dormibacteria > Dormibacterales > Dormibacteraceae > Palsa-872. The sequence goes on along the minus strand of DATLRQ010000078.1, from coordinate 107,855 downwards.
CTGCTCGCCCAGCGCCCGCCCCAAGCCCTGCACCACGCCGCCGTGGATCTGGCCCATCGCCTCTGGCGGGTTGATGGCGCGCCCGACATCCTGAATCGCGGCATAGCCGGTGAGCTCGAAGGCGCCGGTCTCCGGGTCGGTGTGCACGCGTGCGATGTGAACGGTGAACATCGGGGAAGCGGCCTGGACGGCCGAACGCCCAGTGGCCTGGATCGGCCGGTACTTACCCATAAACTCGGTGCTCATCGCCACGAGCTTGGTGACCTCGACGTACCTTTCGGGTACGCCTCGCACCGCCACGCGTCCGTCCACGATCTCGAGGTCTTCCGGCGCCGCCTCGAGCTCGTTGGTGGCGATCTCGAGCAGCTGCCGGCGCGCTTCGAGCGCAGCCTCCTGCACCGCGCCGCCCATGCTGTAAGTGACCTGGCTGCCGGCGGCGACCGGCCCGAACGGCGCCACCGTGGTGTCGCTAGTTTCGATCCGGACGCGGTCAACGGGAACGCCGAAAGACTCCGCCGCAATCATCGCCAGACCGGTGGATGCGCCGCTCACGTCGACGGTGCCAACGTGCACTGTCAGCGTGCCATCAGGCTCGACGCGACAGCCCGCGGACGACGGCGTCCGCGCCCCGCCCCACATTCCAAGGGCGATGCCGACGCCCTCGCCCTTCTCGGTTGGTTTCGTGTACAGAGGGTGCTTTTGAGCCTCCTCGAGGCACTCGATCATCGCGATCCGCGGTAAGGGCTTGCCGTCGGGTCCCAAGTCGCCTTCACGCGAGGCGTTGCGGAGGCGTAGCTCGATTGGGTCCATGTTCAGCTCGAGCGCGAGCTCATCCAGCGCCGACTCCAGCGCGAAATAGGCCTGGGGCGCGCCGGGAGCGCGGTAAGCTTCGACCGGGGTCTTGTTGGTCGACACCTCGTAGCCCGTTATCTCGAAATTGGGGCATCGGTAAGTCCCGGTGAGGAACATTCCAGTGATCCCACCGTGCCAGCCTGCGGTCGCGCCGTTGTCGTAGCGAAAGTTCGCTCGTAACGCGACCAGCGTGCCGTCGCGCTTGGCGCCGAGCTCGATGTCGAAGCTGGCGGCCGGCGCGGAGCGCGCGACCGCGAAAACCTGTTGGCGTGTGAGGTTCAGGCGCAGCGCCCGACCGGTTCGCCTCGCGAGCAGCACGAGGAGCGCTTCCAGCAGCGTGACTTTGCCGCCGAACCCGCCGCCCACTGCCATCGGCACGACTCGAACCTTGTGGGTCGGTACGCCAAGCACCTTGGCGACCTCATCGCGAAGCGCGAAGGGACCCTGAGTCGGCGCCCAAACCGTCATCCCGCCGTCGGGCTCGGGCCGGACCATTGATACGTGCGGCTCCATGGGCGAGTGGTGCACGCCGGCGAGGCCGTAGGTTGCCCTGACAACGGCGTCCGCCGTCTTGAGGGCGCCGTCGGTGTCGCCACGCTTGAGGTTGAGGACACTGCTGACGTTTGCCGGCCGTTTCGGGGCAACTCCGCTGGACTCCGAGTCAGTACCCGCGCCGTGCATCGACGCGTCGGCGGCGTCGGCTTTTTCCTCGGCGTCAAGCACCCTACCCGCGCCCTCTCGCATCGCGAGCTCGGGGTCGATGGTTACGTCCAGCGGTTCGTAGTCGACGTCCACAAGGGCGGCGGCGTCGGCCGCTGCGGTCTCGCTTTCGGCGATGACCGCCACGACCGGTTGGCCGACATAGAAGACGCGGCCGACCGCGAGTGGTTTCTCGGGGCTTGGTGCGCTGACGGTGGGAAGGTCGGCGCCGGCGACGATGTCGATGACGCCTGGGACCAATCGCGCGGCGTCCAGGTCGATGCTGCGGATGTTCGCGCTGGCCTGGTGGCTGAGAACGAGCTGCACGTAAAGCAGGCCTGGAAGCTCGAGGTCGGCGGTGAACTTGGTGGTGCCGCCGACTTTCTCGGCACCTTCGAGGCGCCGATGACCAATCCCTACAACACTCATAGCTCGAACATCGTACGGAGTTAGTGCTTCAAGATCCTCGCGTCGGTCCATGAGAAGTCGTAGAGCGCATTGCCGCCGACCCCCTTGACCCACGGATGCGCCAAGTACTGCTGCACTCCGTAAACGAGGTCGGCAAACACGACGTGGTCCATCAGTGTCTGACCGGCAGCCTGGTAAGCCGCTACCGCAGTCGCGATCGGCTTCTGGTCTGCCGCCCTAACAGCTGTGTCGAATATGGGATTCGAGTAGCACGACCCGCCGGAGTTGATGGCCACGAACAGGTAGTCGAACCAGTCTTGAGGGTTGTCGTAGTCGGCACTCCAGCTCTGCCTGAACAGCGGGTATGCGCACTTGCCGTTGCGCTGGTCGAAGAACGTTTTGCGATCGACCTCGACGCACTTCACGGTGACGCCCAGGTTCTTGAACCACTGCGCCACCAGGTTCACGCACACAGCCTTGTTGAACGGATCGGTGTCGTATGTGTAGGTGAGGCCCTTCACCTTGGCCCCAGTAGGATCCCACTTCTTGTACTCGGCCTTGGCGGCGACGGCATCGAACTTGGCATTTGGATCGGCGCCATCCCCGAGGAAGCCGACGAGACCTTTGCTGACCAGGCCCCCGGTCGCCGGAACGCAAGCGGTCCCCTGGTTGCACACGGCAGCCGCGAGCGCGTTCCGATCGATGGCGATCGAAAAAGCGTGGCGCCCGGCGAGACCGTTTGCGAGGCCGGCAAACGGCCCTTTGCTCATGTTGAAGCCGGCCCAGAAAGTGAGGCCCGCTGGAATGAGCTGGAGCTGGCTGCGTAGCTTGGGGTCGGTCGTGTACCGGACCGCGGCTGTCGGCGCCAGGCCCTGGCGCGCGTAACCGATGAGGCTGTACAACCCCGACTCGTAGCCTGAAATCTGTACGGATTGGTCGGCGACGACATCGATGTGCACGTGCGTGATGCGGCCCGTTGATCCTCCGTACCACTGCGCCACGGGTTCGAAGTCCAGCGCCTGGCCGGCCGAGCGCGAGGTCATCCGGAAGGGGCCGCTCCCGATGAGCGTCTGCGGATTGGTGAACCACACGTTGTCGCCGGCGGTCGCGATGACTTTGCTGTCGACGATCCAGAAAGGCCAGAGCGCGACGGTGGTCAACCAGTAGCCGGCCGGCTTGATCAACGTCGTCGTAAACGAGTAGGCGTCGAGCTTGACCAGGCCGCTCATCGTCTTGGAGCGTCCGTCAGCGACAGCCTGGTAGCCCACGATGGGCTGGAAGAGGCTCGCGTAATCGCCCTGCTTGGAGGCAGCGCGGTTCCAGCTGTAGACGAAGTCGTCGGCCGTGATCGGGTCGCCGTTGGAGAACTTGGCGTCGTGCCGGATCTGAAAGGTGTAGGTGAGACCGTTCAACGAGATCAGGGGCGGGCCGATCGCCAGATCAGGCACCTCCTGAAGCTTCTGATCGAACTTGTACAGGCCAGAGAAGACGTTGCGTAGGATGTCCACGTCGGCCGGGGAGGAGATTTGTGCCGGGTCGAGGTCCGCGACGTCCTGCGCGATCGGAAAGCTCAGCGTCTGGTCGCTTGCGAGCGCCTCGGGTGCCCCGCCGCCACCGAATGGGGCGAGTATTACGACCGCGACGAGGGCTGTGATCAGGAGCAGGATGGCAAGGGCCGCGGCCAAGGCGATGCGCATCGCCCTCATGTTGTGAGAACGACCTTGCCGGTGCTCTTGCCCCCGGCGACAGAGGCAAGCGCGGCCGGCGCCTCGGCCAGTGGCATGCACACGGAGATGAAGGGCTTGATCTTCCCGGACTTGTAGAGATCGACCAGGACTCGGGCGGCAGGGGCGATTAGCTCAGGCGCGCGTGACCTGTAAAGGCCCCAGTGCAAGCCGACCACCGAGTAGTTCTTGACCAGCACGTGGCTGGTGGCCGCTTGCGCGATGCGGCCTGAGGTGAAGCCGACGATGACGATGCGGCCCTCGAATGCTACGCACTTGGTCGAGCGGTCGTACACGTCGCCACCGACGGGATCGAACACTACGTCTGCGCCCCGACCCCCAGTCAGCTTCTTGACCTCTTCGGCGAAGTCCTGCGTCTTGTAGTTGATCACGTGGTCGGCGCCCATACGGCGGCACACTTCCAGTTTCTCGTTAGAGCCTGCGGTCGCGATGACGGTGGCGCCCGCAGCTTTGCCGAGCTGAATCGCCGCCGTTCCGACGCCCCCAGCCCCGGCGTGCACCAGCAGGGTTTCCTCGGGCTGCAGGTTGGCGCGGCGGTGAAGGCCGAACCAGCCAGTCTGGTAGGTGAGCGTGAAACCGGCGGCCTCCTCGAATGACATGCCGGCCGGCATCGGGGACACGGCGGACGGCACCGCGTCGGCGAGCTGCGAGTAGCCACCGCGGGTGAGGCCACCGCTGTCCAGCAACGCCATGACGCGGTCGCCGGCATTGAACCCGGTCGATGGGGCAGCTGCGATCACCTCGCCGCTCACCTCGACGCCGGGTACGAACGGCAGCGCCGGTTTTGACTGGTAGGTGCCCGCGACCATGAGGGCGTCGGGGAAGTTGATGGCGGCGGCGCGGACGGCGATCCGCACAGCGCCATCCGCAGGCTCGCCAGGTTCGAGATCCTCGAAGCGAAGGACCTCGGGCCCGCCGAGCTCTCGAACTACCCAGGCTTTCACGGCCCCATCGTAGGGGAGTGACCTTAGTGCCCTGTTCAGCTGGTACTGCATCTGGGAGAAGCCGTGCACGGGTTGTTTGCGAAGTGCACGCCCGGAGCGGTCATCGTGGCGACCGCACAGTCGGCCGGCAACGGAGGCGAGGTCAAGGTTGAGGTCGTTCTGGAGCTTATACGCGTAAGGCGTTCCGGCCTGGCTGATCTGCGTCGAGTTGGTGGCGTTCGCGCGGCCCTGGACGCCCTCCCATCCGCCATAGAGGTTGTCGAAGCTGTAGTTCTCTTCGTAGATGACGTCCCACCCGGTCGTCCATCTCTCCTCACCTTCGGGCGGGGGCATTTTCTAGGGTTAGAGTTCCGACGCGCTGCCCTCGTGAGTGCTCACCCACCGGAGACTCGGACAAACCACACCATGTTGCGGCTCCACCCCCATGAGCCTCCCCGCCCCGACCGCGGGGAGTGCGGTGGGCCCCGCCCGTGACAGCGCCGCGGATGCTGCCGAGGGCAAGGGTTTTACATGGTCGTGGTCGTCGTGCCGTTTCTCGCTTGTCGATCAAGATTGAACGGGCCTTCAGGGCTGATGACCACGCCGGGGTTGCGCCTCAGCCGCCTTCCAGGCTGCGAAAAGGGCGACGAACCACAAAGAAACGGAGATCCCCATCAAAAGACCGCCGATGACGGCCGAGCCGGTCTGAATTTTCGAGTCTGTTCGATCCAGGGCCACAACGATCGCGATTCCCACAGTGGCAATGAGTATCCAACCGCGTGCTGGCCGGCCGGCAATCGCGGCCATTTCGGTACCGAGGAGCGGCACTCGGGCGGTGTGGCCGCTCGGATAGAGTTGGCTCAAGGCGTCGATGCTCAGGTTGACGTGGCGGATCTCACCAATCGTTACCAGGATCGCGACTTCCAGGGCTGACAGCGCCAGGAAGCTGCCGACCACCAGGGCGGCCGCCCGATACCGCTGTCGGGTCACCATCAGGATTGCAATGAGCCCTACTGCCGCCAGCCCGAACTGCGGCTCGCCGAGCGGCCAGCTCGCGCTGATCACGACGTCGAGCCACCCACGCAGAAGCCACCCCGTGAATCGCAACATCGAGGCGTCAAGCCGCAGGCCGCCGTCGAGCGACCACCAAGCCGTGAACAGCGCGAAGGCCGTGGTGGCGGCGACCGCAGCGACGGACGCCTTGCGAGCGATCGGTTCGAGCGACACCACGCGACATGATCGCAGCGCCTGCGTGTGGTATGGGTTGGTGGTCCTCTTCTCGTTTGGGTTGAAAGTCCCAGTGACAGTGGGACCGGCCGCCGCCTATGGTGCGTTAGGGGACAAAGACCGAAGCAGTGGGGGTATCAACCCCTGACTGAGGAGGAAGCGGTCTTTGTCGCCCGCCATCACCAATGTCTGCGCCTTAGGCCTGGCCTTCGGCCTGAAAAGGTCTGAAGGTCAGGCTTTCATTGCTGCTCTGGGTCAACGTGCTGCCCGTAGCGCACCTGGTCGCGGTCGCATCAGGTCGTCGACGGCCGCCTGTGCCCAGCGTGCATGTCAGGAGACAGGTCTGGGCGGCGTGTTTGGTGGTCAGGCCGTGGGCCGTGCCTCAGCCCCTGGCCAGGGGTTTCCATGATGCCGATCATGGGATTTATGGATGGCGAGCTGAGCTCTAGCGAGGTAGTTTTAATGGCATTGAAAGGCGCTGTCAGGCCCAAAGCAGCGGGCGTTAAGCGCACACTTAACGTCGTGCGTTGCGACCCTAGCGTTCTCGATCCAGTTCCCGGCCGACTCGTGTTCGGGGTTGCCGGTGATAACGTCACGCGCGCTTTGGCTAAGCTCACCAAAGACGTTGAGCGGTTCGATTCGATGATCCGCAACCAGCGGCACCTGCTCCAGGAACATGGCGCTGAACCCGGGCCGCTGGATCGAAAGCTGATCCGACGTCAGTCGAGGCGCATCAGCGTCTGCGGGATCCAGATTATGACCCAGGCCCGCGGCGCCCTCCGGGAGCTCGGCAGCATCATCGACGTTGACGAAGTCGGCTCGTAGAGACAATCGGGCGCCGGCGCAGCGGGAGCGGGAGCGAGGATCCGGCGGCGACTGTCCGGTTGAGGTCAAGCGTCTCAGTGGCCAATCGAAAGCGTCCCCCGGACAACCGGTCCTAAACTGGCGGCGCGGTGCTGCAGTTTTTGGTCGGCCTGTTGATAGGCGTCGCCATCGGCATGATCCTCATGGCGGCTCTGGTCGCCTCGGGTCGCAAACCCGACTGATCGCCCACAGGCCTGGGACAAATTCCCTCCGGATGATAGCCGCCTGACATGAGCACGAAGTTAATGCCTATTTAACTGCACACCTCCCACCCGTAGCCTAGCTGCGAGAGGGAAGGTGCAGAGAGCCGGGGTCCAGCCATTCGAGCACGCCGATGGTCAGTTCACCCTCCGAGCGTCGGGGTGGCGGCGGTTCGCTTATGAAGCGGCCTTGAAGCGGTTGCTGGACATATTTCTGGCGACCATCGGCCTGGTTGCGTCGCTCCCGCTGTGGTTGGTCATCGCCGTCGCCATCAGGTTCGACTCACCCGGGCGGGCCCTCTTCATCCAGGAGCGGGTTGGCATCCACGGACGCCTTTTCCGCTTCTACAAGTTCCGTTCGATGTACATCGATGCGGAGCAGCGGCTTGCCGACGTGCAAGCGCAGAACGAGATCGACGGTCCGGTTTTCAAGATGCGCAACGACCCGCGGGTAAGCAGGGTGGGCGCGCTTCTCCGGCGGACGAGCCTTGACGAGCTGCCCCAGCTGATCAACGTCCTCAAGGGCGAGATGAGTCTAGTGGGACCAAGGCCGCCGCTCCCTCGAGAGGTCGAGCAATACCGGCCGGGCGACGCGGTCCGGTTGAGCGTCAAGCCCGGACTGACCTGCCTTTGGCAGATCCGCGGCCGGTCTCACGTGGGCTTCGATCAGTGGATGGAGTACGACCGAGAGTACGTGCGCAACATGTCGCTCTGGCTCGATGCGCAGATTTTGCTGCGGACGGTCTGGGTGGTCATAAGTTGCCGGGGAGCATATTGACCCCAGTCCCCGGACTGCTGCTGGCGCTGCCGGGCAGCGTCGTTTCAGTGTTCGGGCTCTATCTTCTAGCACTTGCGCTGGCTTATGCGCTCGGTGGGCGCGGGGCACCAAGTGATCCCACAGAGCCCAAGAGCGTGATCGCGGTCCTGATCCCGGCTCACGACGAGGAGCATCTGATCGGACGCTGCGTAGAGTCACTGCTCGCCCAGTCTTATCCGCGTGCCTTCTACCAGGTGACAGTGATTGCGGACAACTGTTCCGACAACACTTCTTTGATCGCGGCAGCGGCTGGCGCACGTGTGATGGTGCGCCACCAGCCCAACCTTCGTGGCAAGGGCCACGCCTTGCGGTGGGCGATGGACCAAATTCTGACGGCTCCTGACCCCCCAGACGCCGTCGTCGTGGTAGACGCCGACTCCGTTGCGGACCGCGACATGCTGGCGGCCCTCGAGCGCGAGCTGGCTGCCGGGCACCCTGTCGTGCAGGCCGATTACACCGTCATCATCGAACCGGGCTCGCCGCGGTCGGCGATGATCGCGGCCGGATTCCTGCTCTTCCACCGGGTCCGATTCTCCGGCCGCGCGCGACTTGGCATGGCTGCCAACCTCGTTGGCAACGGGATGCTTTTCGCCCGATCTGTGCTCGAGGCGCACCCCTGGGATGCGTTTACAGGGGTCGAAGACTTGGAGTACTCGATGCGCCTCCGCCTGGTCGGCATCGGCCCGCGCTTCGCGCCCGGCGCCCTGGTGTCCGGACCGGGTCCATCCACCCGTGCGGGGGTGAACCGTCAGCGCTTGCGGTGGGAGGGCGGACGCTTCAACGTGGTTCGCACCTGGCTCGGGAGGCTGATTGGGACCGCCATCACCAGGCGTGACCCACGACTTCTCGATTCTGCCCTCGATCTGGCAACGCCGCCTCTAGGTCTCCTGTGCTTGGCGAGCGCCGGAGGCGCGCTGTTGACGACCGCCGCCGTGCTGGCCCATGTCGCGCCGGCTTGGGCGTTGATCCCCTGGATCGAGGCGGTAGTTGCGATACCCGCGTACGTCATTGTCGGATTGCGCGCCGCGGGCGCGCCGAGAGCTGTCTGGCGCGTGGTCCTCGGCGCGCCTTGGTTCCTCCTTTGGAAGCTGTCCACGTACGTTCGCCTTTGGCATGGGTTTGACCCGTCACGGTGGGACCGGTCGGATCGACAAGGCGGGCAGCTGGTCACCCGACGGGTCGACATCGCGGGCGTCCCCGTCGACACCGTCGACCTGGCTGCCGCGATCGCGCGGCTCAAAGCCGCCCTCGCCGGGCAACGTCTATTTCAGGTCTCGACCGTCAATCTCGACTTCGTCGTCAGAGCGCAGCACGACCTCGAGGTCATGCGCATCTTGCAAAGCAGTGACCTAAACATCGCCGATGGCGCTCCCGTCGTCTGGCTAGGCAGGCTACTGCGAGCCCATATCCCAGGTCGTGTGGCTGGAGCGGACCTCGTCCCGGCACTACTTGGTGAAGCCGCCAAAATAGGCGCCAGGATCTTTCTGCTGGGAGGCGAGGGAGGCGTCGCGAAGGATGCCGGCGCTCGACTGGGCGAGCTCTATCCAGGCCTTGTGGTCTCCGGCACCTACGAACCGCCACGCGCCGCCGTCGAGAACATGGACAACGCCAAGATCCTCGCGCTCATTGATGAGGCGAAGCCCGACCTACTCCTGGTTGCGCTCGGCCATCCCAAGCAGGAGAAGTGGATCGATCTGCACCGTGAACGACTGCCGGTCTCGGTCGCGATCGGCGTTGGCTGCGTCTTCGATCTGATCGCCGGTCGCAGCCGGCGCGCCCCCCGCTGGATGCAGGACAGAGGGCTGGAATGGGCCTACCGCCTTATTCGTGAGCCGCGCCGCCTGGTCGGCCGGTATGCAACCGATGCGATGTGGCTGGTGCCGATCACGTTGACAGCGCTCCGATCGCGGCTGGCGACCCCCAGCGTCGAACCCGCTTGAGATTAGAGGTCCGCTAACAGGGGTTCAGGCGGCGGCCGGCTTCGCAGTCGAAAGGTCCGCCAAGTGCCAGGCCAGGCGTCTGGAGTAATCCTCAACGCTGTAGCCCTCGATTACGGCTTCCCGTGCCGCCCGGCCGAGACGGCGGCGCTCGTCGGGTCGATCGAGCAGGTGTTTGACTGCCGCCGCCAGTGCGGCGGCATCGCCCGGCTTGACGGTGATACCCGTGAGCCCATCGCGTATGACTCCGCTCTGCCCCCTAGTCGCCGTGACGATCACGGCCTGGCCCATGGCCATGGCTTCGAGAGCGGTTGTGACGCCCGCCTGGAAATCGGTCTCAGTCAAAGGCACCACGATGACGCTCGCGCGTGCGTACAGGTCACGCAGCCTCCGGTAGTCCGCGAAGCCGTGTTCGAAGTTGCTCGGCCATTCGGATGGATCGCGGCCGCTCGCCGCCGGCGAGTGAATGCTCCCCGCCGCCACAAACACGCGTACAGGCAGCCCTCTGCATGCCTCGGCTAGGGTCGCGTAGTCCCGATGCTCTCGCCCGGCTGCGACGACGAGCGGCTCCTGCGTTGCGCCCGTGGGGTGCCAGAACTCGGTGTCGGCGTAATAGGGCACGTAGTCGAGCTTGGCCGCGGGAATGCCGAGCTCTCGGTGCGCCAACTCTTGCTGGAATGAGGAATGCACCAGGATCCTCGCCATGCCTTGGTGGGCGCGAAGGTTGTGGATCAGGGGGACCTTGGCACGGGTGGTGAGGTGGTGGCCGAGCACCAGATGGGGGGTCGTGATCCCGAGCGCCCGAAGGGCAAATGCAAGAGGGATTCCGACGTGTTCGCCGTCGGAAAACACCACCTCGTACTCGCTCAATCCACGTAGGGCAGCGGCGACGTGGACAACCGATCGCCAGCCACTGCGGCCGCGACGCGGGCCGGGGAGTCGCGACCAGTCGAGCAGCTGGACGCCGTAGTCCGCTTCGAGCAATAGATACTCCGGGCGCGGGCGCACCCCTTCGGCCACTTCTCGCCTCAGCCGAGCATCAACAACTGCCGACACGAGCATCAAGGCGCCTGCCCGCTTCGCTCCTGAATACCGTCCGCCAAAGCGCACCATCACCTGCTGAACGTCCACGCCTTGAGCTCCCTGAGGTCCAGCACCTTGAGGGCGACCGCCAGAGCGGCAAAAGAGACCGCGCCCGCGCCGACTTCGATGATCAGCCCGAAGCGACTGAGCATCCAGACGACGAGCGCCATGCTCGCTGTCGCAATGATCGCCCGAGCAAGTCGCAGCGCCGAGCCGGAATCGAGCATGGGGGGCAGGAGACGGAGCCCGACGATCGCGATGCCGACCTCGGTAGTCAGAAGGCTCAACGCCGCGCCGATCGCGCCATTCTGCTGATGTTCCTGGAAGTAGCGGATAAGGATCAGGTTGATAAGCGGGTTGACGATGGCTGCGGCGCCCATCACCTTGGTCCATGCCACCTGCCGGTTGCTGGCGATGAGGACCTGGTTGACCATGATGTCGAAATAGGTCGCGGGTACCGTCAGAGCCAGGATGACGAGCACCCAGACAGACGGCGCAAAACTTGGACCGTAGACGGTCGCGATGAACGACTGCGCGACCAGTGCCGCTCCCGCCGCGACCGGCAGGCTCAGGACCAGCACGAGCTCCAGCACGGGCTTGCCAGCTGTCCTGAGCGCATCCGCTCCGTCTCGAAATGCCGCCGCCAGTCGCGGCAGCATGGCCGTGCTCAGGATCACCGGCACGAACAGCAGGGTCCCGAAAATCTTCGTCGGAACGGCGTACCAGCCGACCACGACGTCCGAGCTCATGGCCGAGAGCATCACCGAGTCGATCCACAAATAAACGGTGAGGACGAGACCCGTCGTCCAATACGGAAAGCTCGCGAGGACAACAAAGCGGAGCTGGTCGCTTTTCGGCCTCCAGGCGATCCCAAACTTGCCTCGGCTCCACCAGACGTTCAAGAGAAGCACCGCGACGGAGATGACCAGCATCATCCCCATGATTCCCACTACGCGATATCCGATGATGACCAGCGCGACGCCTGCCCCCGACATCACAGCCTTGGTCAGGATGTCGCCGTAGGCCAGGTACTCCATGCGCTCAATGCCCTGGAACGCGGCCTGAAACGGTTGCGTCACAAGCGCGAGGGCCATGACGCCGGCGGCCAGAAATAACACGAGCCCTTGCTCACGGCTCGAGTGGGCGACCAGGATGTAGAGGCCCACCGCCGCGACCGCAGGCACGATGACCCCCGCTCGGACCAGCAGCGCTGTCCCCACCAACGGAGCCGCCTGCTCGTGGTCGCGCGCGATCTCTTTGACCAGGAGCGTGCCGATGCCGAACCCGGCGACGACGCCGATCACCCCGGTGACCGCGGTCGCGATTGTCAACTCGCCGAGGCCGCTCGGACCCAGCGCCCGTGGCACGAAGACTGTCCACACTAGGCTCAGGCTCCAGGTCACCGCCTGGCTGCCGGCGAGGACGGCGACGTTGCGAGTAAGACGGGACCGTGGCCTGGACATCGCAGCCGCCAGCGCCGCCATCAGCGATCCGTGAGAGCTCGGATTGGCCGGGCCGGGTTACCAGCCACCACCATCCCGGCCGGGACATCATGGGTGACCACGCTGCCCGCCCCGATCGCGGCGCCGCGCCCGATGCGGACGCCTTTGAGGATGATGGCGCCCGCCCCCACCCAGACCAAGTCCTCGAGCACGATGGGCTTCGACACCGGGCGCATCAATAAATCGCCGGCCACGTGGTAGTCGTTGTCCATGATGGTCACGTGAGGGCCGATCTGGCAGCGGTTGCCGATGGTGACTGAGATGCAAGCGGAGATCGACACGCCTGAGTTGATGAATGTCCCGTCGCCGATCTCCAGGACTCCACCGAATTGGCTGACGAGCTCGGTCGGCCATGGTTCGGCGCGGACCAGCAGCCGCTCGCCGATCACGATGCGGCCGTAGTTGCGGACGCGAACCCTGCCCAGCACGCGGGGACGGGCACCCACCGCTGTACAGCGACGCAGCTGGACGACCGCCGAGATGAGCGAGATGGCGCCTCCGAGCTGTTGCCTCGGGTTGGCGATCAGGGCCTTGAGCAGGGCCGGTTCGACCAGGCGATTGAGCGCCACTCCGCTCACCGGTGGCGGACCTGCTGGTAGGAAAACTTGCGGACCGACCAGGCGGTCGCTTCGAGAGATGAGAGCAACGTCCTCATGCTGACCTCGCGACGACCATCCGCTCCATCGCCAGGCGCTTCATCAGCCCGAAGATGCGGCGGTTATTTCGATCGGCGTCGTAATCCTGCTGGGCGAGCACACGGCTGTGCCGTCCCATTCGGTGGCGGCGGCTCGGCTGCTCGATGAGTGCCCCGATCGCAGCCGCGAGTGCGCGCGGGTCGCGGGCCGGGACGAGGTAGCCGTTGACGCCGTCCTTGACCATCTCCGGAATCGCACCGACCCGCGTCGCCACCACCGGCAGACCGGTGGCGATCGCCTCAATGACGGCCTGCGGCATGCAGTCGCCGCGCGAGGGAAGGACGAACATATCCGCCGTCCGGTAGAGCGCCACCAGCTTTTCAGACTGAGGCTTAAGCCCCCGGTGGACCCGCGCTCGCATGCCTGCGGGGATGGCCGGCGCCGCTCCGCCTGTGACAATGTCGAGCTCGACGTCATCGCCCAGGCCTCTGGCGGCCTCCAGCAGATCCGGCCCGCCTTTTCGCTCGAACTGTCCGCCGACGAACAGGATGCGCACCCGCTCCGATCGCTTGCCAAGGAGTGACGGCCGGAACAGATTGAGGTCTACTCCGGGCGGGATGACGTCAATCTTCTCTAGTGGAACGCCATAGTCTGCGACCAGGGAATAAGCCGCCCATTGGCACCAGGTGACGAGCCGTGCTGCGCCCGAGAACGCACGCACGTTCAGCCGCCGCTTGACCATCTCGACCACTTCGGCCTGGCGCGCGTGCCCATAAGCCTCGCCCTCACGGTCGAAAAGCCGCGGCGTGGCGTCGAGCGAGATCACGGTCGGCACCGATCTCATGATCTCCGCGGCGAGGAGCGCGGCCACTTGCGTGTGGAAGAAGATGGCCTCGAGGGGCTCTTCCCGCATGCGCTCGCGTAGCGCATTTCGAGCTGTCAGGCTGGCGCGCCACGACCACGTTCGCAAGCCGGGCAGACGGAGAAGCCCAGCCGGTTGGGAGAAGTCGACACGGATTACCGCCGGTCGGATGTCCGGCTCGCGGGCAAGCGCCCGCTCGATGTTGAGACCGTGAGCGACGTGACCGAGTGTTTGCTCGAGGACGAATCCGAATCTAGGCATGCTCGACCTCTGGCATTTGGGGCAACCGGTTGAGAACCCCTAGAACCACCCCAAGGAAGATCAGGTTTCGATAGTTCTCGAGCTGGATGTCCACATATCCGACCCCGATCTCGGCAACGATCGCCGCCACGCACACGGCCGCAACCGCACGTAAGAAACGATCGCGTCGCGTGCCGAGCACGCCGAAACCTTCGAGCACCGCCAGTCCGATCAACCCCCAAAACGTCACGAAGCCGATCGTTCCCATCCGCATTCCGACCCACATGACGGAGTTATGAGGAATCACGTTCCACAAGGGATAGGTGCTCGAGATGTCCGCCATCGGGTACACGATGTCGAACGGGCTCCCAAAGCCCACGCCGATGAGCGGGCTCGTACGGAAGGTGTACTCAAGGTTGGCAGTCTCCGCTATGCGGTACAGGTCCGAGCTGAAATCGCGAGCGGAGGGGTCGACCAGGGCCCGGATCGGGCGCACGATCTGTGCCTGGACCCCGTACTGCTTGTCCCACGCGTACGCGACAAAAATGGCTCCCGCGACCAGCACGGCCACCGACAACCAGCCGATACGCTTGCGCAGCGCCGGCTCGAAGCGAAATGCGAGCAGGACGATCACGCCCACTGCGCCGGCCACGGCGTAAACGCCCGCGCGTCTGCTGTTGGCCAGCAGTGCAACCAGCGCCAGGACCGACATCAGGCCCATTGGAATCAGGATCCGGCGGTCCTTCAGCCAGATCAGGGCAGCGAGGCCGGCTGCAATAAACATGCCTAGGAAGTAGGAGTCCTCGTGGGCGAGAACCTCGAGCTGCGAGCCCACGTTGCCTTGCAGGGTGACAAAGTAGCGAAAGTCGCCCACGACAGCCTTGACCGAGACCGCAAGCAAGAAGACGATCGCTAGGCGTGTCAGCTGAGAGCGGTTCACGACCAACGTCGTGGCCATGAAAAACAGGATGAACCCGTACACCTGCGGCCGAATCTCCCACAGAGAGGTCTTGAAGTCGCCGCCTGCAAGCAGGCCGTGAACCTCGGCTCCGAGCACGACGAGGAGATAGATGCAGTAAGGGGCGACTAGACGGCCCGCGGGCCAGTGAAGCCGCCCCTCAGAACTGGCACGCGCTATTGCAACGAGCGCCACGGTCAGCATCAGGATCTCCGCGGGAGTGATGCTCAAACCGGTGAGGCCTGCAGAGTTGTTGAGGTTGAGAAAAAGGGGAACCCGGTCCGTAAAGGAGTCGGGGAAATTGAGCGGGAAGATCTCGATCATCGCGGCCCCGGCGGTAAGCACGTATACGCCGCGCACGGGCTCACGCCAGAACCACACGGCGAGCAGTGGGACTGCGATCAGGAGCGCGAGTGTTATCTGCAAGAAGACACAGAGAAGGCAGAGGCCCAGGGCGATGGCCAGAAAACCGGCCGCGAACCGCCGCGCGGAGAAATCGATTTCGGCCGTGGGCCGCCGCACGCTCGCTAAAACGCGGGCGGCTGTGGCCATCAGCGCTGCACGACCTGAATAAGGGTCACGGAATACGGCGGCAGCGCGACCGGTCCCGCGGGATCGCTGAGCGGTGACTTAGCGATCGCGGACGAGCCCGGGGCAACCTGGAACTGAGTAGCAACTCCGGTCTCGCCGAGACCAAAATTGAGGTGTACCGTGGCTGTCTGGTCGGCCGCCTCGTTGACGAGGACCACGTCCAACTCGTGGCTTTCGGAGTGGCGGGCCGCATAAGCAACCACAGCTGTTTGGCTGGTAGTCACGGGAAGCGAGATGTCCCCGAATCTCGCTCCATGGCCGTCGAAGTTTCGGTAGAGGCGGAAGGCAGCGCCCGCGGGGCTGTCTAGCGGTGGGTACGTCCAATACGTTGCGAGCTCGACCCCCTCACGCCCATAGATGCCGAGCACTTCCGCAAGGGCGACTGCTCCGCTGGCGTCCTTCTCGCCGCCCCAGTTGTATTCAGTGATCGCGAGACCGGTCCCCGGATATTGCTGCGCGATCCACTGCTTGAGCCGAGGGATCAGCTCAACGGGCGTGGCGATCCACGACTCGTCCGTGTAGTTGGCGTCGTAGAGCGATCGCACGGACCTGATCCGAAGCGCCTGCGTCGCCGTGTCCGCTCGTTCGGAGAACACACCCGCGGCCTGTGGGTAGAAGTGCACGTCGAGCAGATCGAGCGAACGGGCGCCCCGCGCGCGGTCGGCCTTGGCGACCTGGCCGAGCCACCACGGCAGAAACGGCTGACCTCCGTGGGCCGTTCGGTCGGCGTGGGTGGTGAAGTTGTCGTTGCCGCGGTCGAGGTCGGAATAGAAGTATCCGGTCCATCCGGAGACATCCGGCCCCAGGAGCAGCGCGTTCGGGTCCTGGGCCTTGACCGCCAGCGCGTACTGCTGGTAATTGCTGAGCATGTCGTCGTAGCTCATGCGGACGGGATGCACGTCGGTGTGAGTCGTCGACCATAGGTCGGGCTCGTTGTCAATCGTGAAGTAGCCGACACCCTTGGGCGCGGCGCCGAACCTCCGCTGCAGCTCGTGCACCCACTCGTCCTGATAAACGGCTTGAGAGCTGGCCGGCGGGCTCAGAGTGAACTGCCCCGGCTTGGTCGCGAATGACGGCACGCTGGTCACCTGGCGGTTGGCAGCAGGGTTGTAGCCCGCGATGGCGGAAGATCCCGGTGCCAGCGGTGGACCACCCTGGGCCGGGACGCCGACGGATTTCGTCTGGTTGTCGTCGTTCCTGGCGACGAAGCCGATGCTCGGGATCGTGATCAGCGGCACCGCACCGCCCGCCAGCGCCCCAGCGACGAAGGCCTCGGCCATCTGCCCCTGCGGGTGGCCGCCATCGTTGTTGCGGAACTCCCAGTCACGCGCTGAGTTCCAGGCGTGTCCGATGACCCAGTTGTATCGGGTCGTGGTGTTCCCTCCCCAGCGGTCGACGGTCGCTCCCAATGCTTTCAGCGTGGCGGCATCAGCAAAGGCGACGCCGTAGATGAAGGGGCTGATCGGTCTGCCTGCCGCAGACGAATCAACGCTGACGGCGACATTGGAAAGTTCGCCGGCCGGAAGGCTCGAGTCGGTCGCCGGCGGCATGAGTGCGGCGCGGAGTCGAGCGGCGAGGTGAGGGTGGTGGATCAGGAGCTCAGCGGTACCTGCGACCCCGAGGAGCCCGCCTAGAAACAGGCCGATGAATTGCCGCCTCGGGATTACCTTCGAGACGGCGCTCAAGTTAGGCTCAACTCAGGTACACCCACACCGAAGCGACCACCGCGGCCACGCCGATGGCTACGAACGTGCCCCTGGTGGCTTTGCGCCCGCTCAGACCGAGCGCGAAAATGAACGCGAGCAGGGCGCCGAAGGCCATAGTCCTAAGACTCCTAGAGGAGCCTGCGGAGCCACCTCGGCGTCCTCGAGGTATAGCCGTTGAGAACAAGCCCGCTGATGCGCTCGCGCCCCAACAGGAAGACGGCTTTTTCCAAGTCGTCGATCGGGGTCGACCCGTACCTCGCGACCAGCAGGATGCGTTCGGTGACCTTGGCGGCGAGCGAGCTGTAGGCGATGGAGAGCAGCGGAGGTAGGTCGATGATCACATTGGGGAACTCGCGCTGCAAGTCGTCGACGATCGTGCTCTGGCTTAACCTGTAGAAGACACGCGCGGCGTCAGGGCGGGCTCCCCCAGCGGGGATCAAATATGTGTTCGCAAGAGGTGGCATCCGGAGGATTCGCAATGCCTGCTCGTCCTCGAGCCAGTCGCTCAGGCCGGGGCCGCTCGTCAGACCGAAGAACTCATCGGAGGATGTTTCCAGGTCGCACTCGAGCAGGATGGTAGGTTCCCCGGTGTCGGCCGCGACGGCGGTGGCGATTCCAAGTGCGACCGTGGTCTTGCCTTCGCCTCGCAGCGCGCTCGTGATCCCCAATACCCGACGAGGACCGGGAAAACTGACTGAGAGATAGGCCTGGCGGCAGCGATCGATGAACCAGGGCGGCAGAGATATCGGTCGGGCATGCTCCCGAGGTGCCATGGCAAATCCGGGCGCGGGCGGCAGAGGTCGCAGTGCGGTCTCCATGACGTGCGCCAATTGCATGGGCGGCTGGGCTTCCCTAGCCATCCGCGGCTCCCATCAGGGTGAGGTCGTGGATCGTGGCCACCACTGGGATCTGGAGTCGGCTCTCGATGTCCTTCGGCTCGCGTGCTGAGCGATCCGACCAGGCCATGACCACGAGCATCGCGACGGCAAGAACCAAGCTGGCGACGGCCGCGATGGTCATTTGCTTTTTCGGCAGCGAACTGAGCCTGCCACCGACGATCCGTGGCGGATCAACCACCTTGAGGACCGTGCTGTCCAGCTGGCCGACGGCTGCGTTGGTAAGCTCGGTATCGTCGAGCTGCTGCTGCAACGAGGAGACCGCCTGCGTGTCGCCGTTCTCGTTTCGAAGGAGCTGATCCAACTCAGGAATCAGTGAGGCGTCGGCAGCCTTGGCGTTCGGGTGGGAAGCGAGATAGGTGGCGAGGGCGTTCTCATCGCTCCGCAGTTTTGTCTGCGCATCAGCGAGCTGGCCGGTATAGAAATCGATTGCGACCTTGGCTTGCGCCGTCTCCTGGTCGACCAGCCACTGATGGTAGATCTGCTCGGTGGAGGCGACCACGTTGGTGCAGATGGGCGCGCGCGGGCACGTGTAGTTGATGACCACGAGGTGGGACCCGCTCGCGGTGACCACCATGTCGGTGAGCAGCGTCGACAGCACGGAGTCCCGCTCGCCCGCGCTCTGGAAAGTGTTGGAGGCATCGAGGCTGCTCTGCAGGCTGATCACAAACGCATTCGTGCTCCGAAGCTGGTTCAGGGCGTCGACAGTGTTTTCAGCCGGGGTCAGGTATTGATCCCACCCCGATGCGGCCGGTGAGACCGATATGTACGCCGGCGTATCGACCCAAAGCGAGCTCACTGCTGTCTGGTGCGGGAACAACGCGATGCAGGCCAGCGCGAGCTCCGCCGGCAGCACGACGAGCAGGATCAGGAACCTCAGTCGATGGCGGAACAGGATTTCGACGTACTTTGCCATCCGTCAGTTCATCGTATGAACGATGGTCGGATGCCGCATGAGGCTGCCGTCCTGACCCGGCTGGGACAAAGCGGGACGCCCTTACGGGCTTACCTCGATCTATGTGCAGCGGTCCCGACGGCCCGGTGGAGCGCCTGACGTGGCGACGGCCCCGCTGTTTTACGGCGGGCACCCGGGACATTGGGCGACCCCGCCTGGGACACATCGGCCTGGTGACTCCAAGAGCACCTTGGAAGCGTGGACGCCTGAGTCATAAAGTGACATCAGTGCGAAGCATCGAAGATGTGATCGAAAGCCTTGTTCAGCGGCAGGCGTCCGATTTGTTGCTCAGCTGTGGCAGCCCGCCACGAATCCGCAAAAACGGGCGGCTCGAGCTGCTCGATTCAAGCGAGCCACCGCTGACCCCAGCCGACACCGAGCGCCTCCTGAAAGAGATCATGAACCCGGCGGATTGGAAGCTGCTCCAGAAGCGACGTCAGGTCGACTTCGCACTGACCTGGCGCGACGCGGCGCGCATACGAGCCAACGCTTACTTTCAGCGCGACTCGCTCGCAGCCGCACTCCGGATGCTGCCCTTGCAGATTCCGGGCTTCGAGCTCCTCGGGATGCCAGAGTCCGTGCACCGACTGCTCGAGCGGCACCAGGGCCTCATCTTGGTGACAGGCCCGACCGGCTCGGGCAAGTCGACAACGCTTGCCGCCATGGTCGACCTCATCAACAAGACCCGGCCGTATCACATCATCACTTTCGAGGACCCGATCGAGTACATCCATAAACACCGCCTTGCAATCGTCGATCAGAGGCAAGTGGGGGATGACACACCCTCGTTCGCCGAAGGCCTCCGGAGCGCATTCCGCGAGGATCCGGATGTGGTCCTGATCGGTGAGATGCGCGACCTCGATACGATCTCGACCGCGCTAACCATCGCCGAGACCGGCCACTTGGTGTTTGCGACGCTGCACACGAACGACGCGCCGCAGGCGATCAACCGGATTGTCGACAGCTTCATCGGCGCGCAGCAGCAGCAGGTCCGAATCCAGCTGGCAGCGTGCTTGGCAGGCGTCATCTACCAGCAACTGATCCCTGCGGTGGGCGGCGGCCGGGTCGCCGCCTTCGAGGTGCTGGTCGCCAACACCGCGGTTCGGTCGATGATCAAGGAAGGCAAGACGGATCAGCTCCGGAGCGTGTTGCAGACCGGGCTCCGAGACGGCTCGCAGACGCTAGAAAGGTCACTGAATGGGCTGCTGCGAGCCGGCATGATCTCCGAGCACGACGCCAAGGACCGCTCGCTCTATCCGACCGAGATCCACTCTTAGCCAGGCAGCCGCTGGGCCGGCGCGGACGCGCGGCGGCGACGCATCGCACGGCTGATGACCAGCAGTCCAAGCATCGCGACCAGGATCAGGCCTAGCCCAGCCCCTGGCCACAAACCCAGCCACAGGATGCCGGTCGCCATACAGCCGCCTGTGGCGGCCTCGACGATCGGCGCCGACACCCCGATCGAAGTCCTGCAGGTGGCGCAGCGCCCTCCACGGAGCAGATAGCCGGCCACCGGGAGCAGGTCGATCACGTTGAGCTGACGGCTGCAGGCTCGGCAGTGCGAGCGGGGTCGGATCACCGACTCGCCGCGGGGGATCCGGTCTGAAGCAAGGTTGATGAAACTGCCGAGCAGCAGAGCCACCAGGATCAGGTATGCCGCCACGAACGACTCGATCTCGGCCGGGTTCACCTCGCCCATCGTTCAGAGGAAAGGCGCCGCATGCACGGCGCCTTTCCTCTCTCCATCGCTACGACGGGACTAGGTGGTCTGGCACCCGGCGGGCGCTGCCCCAAGGCTGCCGTCCTTATATATGTTGGTGATTCGTCCGTGGGTGTCCCAGCTGTAGTAGAACTGGGTCGTGCCGTTGCGGGTGTAGTTCGGGTTGGTCGGTCCGGGATCAGTGTTGTAAAGAGCAACCGAACCGTTGTCGCTCGTCATGTCATGGGTGTCGGTGGCCGCCGGGATCGTGTCGACGTTCTGGTCGGCCATGTAGGCATCGAGGGCCGCCTGCACCGTTTTGTATTCCTGGTTGCACGATTGGACAGATGCGTTGGTGGTCAGGCCGACCAGGCTCAGCGTGACGATGCCGGCTAGGATCCCCAGGATCGTCACGACGACGAGGAGCTCGATCAAGGTGAACCCCTGCTGGCCCTTGCGGCCGCGCATGTTCTTGTTCACCCAAACGTAGAAACCCTGCATACTCATCGCTCCTTAACCGCGCCACTCCGTTCGAGCAGCGTCCGGGTTTTGACTGTGGCTTGATCTGTTGCCAATCTTGGAGGTCGGATCAGCAAAGCTGAATAGAGCGATTGGCCCACGTCATGGGCGCCGGTCCCTGCCCGCCGTGGGCACAACGCTGAGCGGGTTAGCGCATCCCCAAGCCGGCCGCCAGCAGGGCGGCCAACGCGAGCAGTCCCACTGCCAGAAACGAGAGGCAGCCTCGCCTCCGACGGGGGGCCCCCGTCTTGCTCTCCGAGATGAGGTTGAACTGAACCACCGGCCGTCTGCGCTCGACCCGTTCGACCCGGCGTTGCTTCACCGCGTTCTTCTCATGAGCAGGCCAAGGCACCCTAGGTACGTCGTGTGGCGGATTTCGGGCGGCACGCGTGCAGGAATCGACAGGGTGCGCACCGGATGGTCGACCAGATCGGCCAGCCTGGTCAGCACATCGGTCGGAAGCACCTGCTCTCCCGATATAAGAATCGGGCAATGCGAACCGAACTCTGTGTCTCGCTGGCCTTTGTAGAACTTGAGGACGGATCGCAGCGGCGTCGCCAACGCCAGGGCGAGGTCGTCGCCAAGGGGCGCGTCGGCCCGGAAGCTGTGCCAGACCTGCGGAACGTAGCCGTCGACGAGCAGGACCTCCATCGGATCGGAGGACATGTCGACGAGAACGCATGCTGGTTCGGGCACCACCCTGGCTACGCACAGGGATTTCAGCTCAACCACCGTCGCTTCCAGCCCGGCGAGCCTCACCGCTTCAGTGACGTTCTTGACCTGGGCACGGTCCCACGCGGCCGCGTAGACGTCGCGCGTGTTGGAGCTTGGTGCCAGGTTCACCCACCTGGTGGCCATTTTGCTGGGGTCCAGCGGCAGCGCCCGGGAGATGGCGGAATCAATTTCGTTGTCGGACGCCGGCAATGGGACCTTGAGTACCCGGAATGTCGCCAGCGCGTCACTGGCGGCAACCAGGGCACGGGTCTCGATGATCTCGTTGCGTGCGAGTAGCTGCTTGAGGATGGTGCCCACCCCCGCCGGATCCAGGACTCTGCCCCCCACCACAGTACCCGGTGGCGTGCCTGCCGAACCGGAGCGCATGGCACCACCCATCGCGCCTTGGAGGACTCTAATCAGGGCGCCAGACAAGTCAACAGCCAGGTGGGACTCGAGATCCGGCACAGGTCAGGGGGAATAGTACGACCAGCCCACCACGCGAACAGTGTCAGGACTGCTGGAGGAGCCGATCTCGACGCTCGCCCAAAGACGCGGATTGGAGCCGGAGCAGGCGGGCGGAGAGGTGGAGATGCAGGCTGTGACCACCGCACGCCGAGCGTCTAGCGAAACCAGATCTAGGGCTGAGTCGGCCGAGCCCATATAGACACAGATCCAACTTGTCCCGCAGCTGCCAAGGAGCGGCGAGCTGCTGATGGCGGCCGCCGCCGACCCGAACTCGGCACCCAGCACCATCGTGCTCTGCCCGGTCGGGCGCTGAACCTCATAAAGGAAGCCATCGGCGGCACCGAAGAACCAGTCTCCCGCCGAATCTGCGATGGGGCTCGTGTCGATCGCCGGACCTCCAGATGGGTATGTGGCAATGCGGTTAAGACTGGTGTCCAACAGGTACAAGCCGCCGTTGAGCCCCGCGACTCCGATCACATCGCCGCCGGGGCATTGGCACCAGTACGGCGCGTCGCCGATGCTGGTCGGAAGGCTTGTGCTGCCCAGAAATGTCATTCCAAAACCAGACTGGATCTGAACCAGGGCGACCTTACCCCCGGCGTAGGTGAGCGCTAAGCTGGAGGGGAGGCTGCCCGGCTCGACCGCCATACCAACCACTCTGCCCGCCGGCAGCGCAAGGCTGGACGCGCTCGCCAGACTCGAATTCGATCTGTCCGTGTAATGCCATAGCTGGCTCGAGCTCCCATCTGAGACCACCACGTATAGGTTGTCGGTGCTGCGTGAATTTCCGAATACGATCGGTCCGGCCACGACCGCCCGCCCCCCGGGGATCGAGACGCTTGACTGAAGGGAGCAATCGCCGCCATCGGTGTCGTACGCGAAGAGATTCCCGTTTCCATCCCCGAAGTAGGCGAGATCGGGGACCCTGACTCCGGCGGCCGGCAGCGAAGTCACCACGGATTTGGCAGCCATGAAGCACTGCAGGCTGGGATCGCCACTGCCGTCGTCCTTAATTGCTGCCACGCAGTAGTGGGCCGGGCCGCAGCCCGGACTCACTCCGGGATTGGGGTTCGAAACGGGCACCAACTCGATTAGGCCCTGGGGGGTGTTGGAAAGGTCCGGCATCTCCATCGGGGGAGCGGTCACCGCGCCACCGATGGGCAGCATCCAGCGCCTTGTCATGGTGGCGAAGGTGTAGTCGAACACGTTGCCGGCGGCATCGCCGACGAGATAGTCGTTCCGGCCCTGTGCTGGCAACACGGAATGAGTCCCGTCAACGTTGAAGGGGGCGGCGATAGCAATCCGCTGAAGTTGAGGGGAGGTGGCGTCCACGACCGGGGTGCAGCTCAGATACGAGATCGCCGCTGTTCGCCCGTTCAGGTTGATTGGGCTCAGGTTCGGGCAACCGCTTGCCAATGGGGTGTTCTGCAGCCGATTGAAGGCCAGCTCGACAGCAGAGTTCACCGTCGCCTCGTTGTCGACGCGGTTTACCAGCGTGCGTGAGAGCAGCAGGTTTGTGCTGAGCTCGGTCATCAGCGCGCCCGAGATGATCGCGAGGAAGGCCACCATGATCAGGACAGCGCTCAGCACGCTGCCTCTTTGGGCGCGCCTTCGGTCGGTCACGAGCGCGCGGATGGCGTTCACTAGTTTGTGGTCACGCGTGGATAGAAGCGCAGCGTCTGGGACTCGCTGTACTTCATCACGGTCACGGTCATGCTCACCACGACGGTTTGGTGGGGCGCCGTCCCACCCAAATACCATGAGAACGCGCTCACACCGACCGCGGCGTGGATGGGTGGGTCGCCCGTGATCGTGCGGTCCAGGAACTCTGCTCCGTCCCACCTATAGCTCACTTGGTAAGGCGCGGGCAACGGATTTATCGAGTTGGACACTTGTAGGCCGCTCAGTACGATCGGCTCAGTGGTGCAGGGGTCGCCCTCGGTACCGCACCCGCTGGTGCCCGGGATGTCGCTGTGCGCGAAGTCGTCGTACGCAAAGAACTGGAAGCTTCGAATCTGAGAGCTGGCCTCGACGCGGCTCGACGCAATGTCATTCGCGTGCACCGATGTATAGATCACGGAGGTCAGGCCGGCCATCAGGATGGCGCCGATGGCGGAAGCGACCATGACCTCGACTAGCGTGTAGCCCCCTTGACCACGCGCATAACTGTGCAACCGTCGCGTCATCGGTCCACCTTGTAAACCTGGGTCGGAGCGCCGATCGGCGTCTGCCCGGGCCAGGTGACCACCGCGATGGTCCAGACCTGCACCGTCGGCGAGCTGGCAGTCCAGGAGACGTCGGCGCGCATGCTGAATGCGTTGTCTTGACACGGCTGCAGGTAGCCGGACGCCATCATTGGGGGGCTGTTGTTCTCCGTCGCGAAGCACTCAGAATACTTTTGAGCCGCGCCGTTGAACTGGCTGCCGCTTATGCTGTCGAGCTCGTACTGGACGACCGCCTCCGTGGCGGTATTGCGTTTGGCAACGGCGGAGTTGAGAAGCCCTGTGCTGATCGTCCCGACGATCAGGACGAGCGCGAAGCCCATGATGGTGACGCTGACAAGCAGCTCCACCAGGGTGGTGCCGGCCTGCGCCCGGCGCCTGTCCTTCAGCAGTCGGATCACTTGACCGCTTGGAGGAGTCCGTACATGGGGAGGATCACGGATACCGCCACGAAGCCAACCGCCGCTCCGACGGCGATCACGAGCGTGGGCTCCATCAGCGAGATCATGTTGCGGACCTTGTAGTCCATCTCCTCGTTCAGGAAGTCGGCGATCTGCTCAAGGCTCGAATCGAGGGTGCCGGTCTCCTCGCCGACCCGGATCATCCTGATCATCATTGGGGCGAGGAGACCGGTGGCACCTAGGGGTCCGGAGAAGCCGTCCCCGGTCAGCATGCGGCCCTTGACCGCCTGGAGTCCTTCCTTGAAGTGGATGTTGCCCGACGCCGCAATGGCGATGTCAAAGGTTTGGCTGATGGGAATGCCCGCCCTCAACATCGTCGCCAGGGTCCTGGTGAACCGCTCGATGATGCTGTAGGTGACGATGCTGCCGAGAACTGGAATTCGGATCACGAGGTGGTCCCAGAAGACGTGGCCTGGCTGGCTATTGAAGAAGATGACACCCGCGAACAGGACCACCAAGGCACCCACGAGGATCTGGATTCGGTAGCTCTGCACGAATACGCCGAGCCCCAGCATCAACTGAGTGGGCAGCGGCAGCTTCGCGTGAAATTCCTTGAAGATCGCGACGAAGTTGGGGAGCACGAACACGATGAGGACGGTGCAGACGGCGACCGCCAGCAATAGGATCACCGCCGGGTAGATCATGGCGCTTCGGAGCTTCTTGATCGCCGAGTCCTGGCGCTGCAGGTGCGTGGCGACCTGGATCAGCACCCGCTCCAGAGTGCCGCTGTACTCGGCGGCCCGAACCATGTCGACGTAGAGCGGCGTGAAGACGTTTGGGTGGTGGGCGATCGCCACCGAGAAAGACTCGCCTGCCTCCAGGTCCTGGCCGATGTCCGCCAGCGCGAGCCGGAATGCTCCCGAGCTGGACGCGTCCTGAAGCAACTTGATGGCGTCGGTGATCGGGACGCCCACCCTGATGAAAGTCGAGAGCTGGCGTGAGAAGAGGATGAGGTCCGAGGTCTTGACTCGGAAGAACGTCGGCAGTTGACGGTATACCCAACGCCATCCATTGCTGGCCGGCCGAACGGAGACCACCTTGAATCCCCGATCGAGCAGGTTTCGATGGACCGTGGCCGCCGATTCGCCGGCCGCTACCTTCTCCTCGAGGTTCCCGCGGGGCGAGTACGCTCGATATGCGAACTTGGCGATGGTTGTTCTCCTCCGATCAGATGATGTAGACGCTTCGAAGCACTTCTGAGACGGTTGTCACTCCGGCGGTGATCTTCTGCCATGCATCGGTGCGCAGTGGAACCATTCCGCCGGCAACTGCTCCGGCCAAGATTTCCTGGTGGCTCGCCTTGTTCATCACCAGGCGCTTGAGGTCGTCCGACATCGTTAGCACCTCGAAGACTCCCAGGCGGTCGTAATAGCCGGTTCCGTTGCACCTGCTGCAGCCCTGCCCGTGGTAGAGGGTGTCCGGGCGAGGCATCCCGAGCGACATTGCGAAATCGAGGTCCTCCTCCGTGGGCGCATATGGGACCTTGCAGCCATCGCAGGTCTTGCGCACAAGCCGCTGGGCCACGATCGCGATCACCGAAGATGCGATGAGGAAAGCCTCGATGCCCATGTCCGTGAAGCGCAAAAGGGCACCGACGGCGTCGGTGGCATGGAGCGAGGAAAGTACGAGATGGCCGGTGAGAGCTGACTGGACCGCGATTTCGGCGGTCTCGCGGTCGCGGATCTCACCGACCAGGATGATGTCGGGATCCTGGCGCAGAATCGCGCGCAGCCCGTTTGCGAAGGTAATGTCGGCCAGTTTGTTGATTTGACTCTGGTTGATGTTCTCGAACGTGTACTCGACCGGGTCCTCGATCGTCATGATGTTGCGGACCTGCTGGTCGAGCTCATGGATCGACGCATATAGGGTCGTCGTCTTACCGCTACCCGTCGGGCCTGACACGATCATCATCCCGTAGGGCGAGTGAAGCATCCTGCGGTACTCGGCGTAGGCGCTTCGCGAATAGCCCAGTTGCGGTAGGGTGATCAGCGACCGGCTTCGGTCCAGCAGCCTCAGCACAAGCTTCTCGCCCCAGATCGTCTCGATGGTCGCTACCCGCACGTCGAGCTCGCGGTTGTCGACAGTGACGCTGATCTGCCCGTCTTGTGCGCGCCGCCGTTCGACAATGTTCATGCTGGCCATGATCTTCACGCGGGACGCCAGTGCAGCACCGGTTGAAGTGGGCAGATGTGCCATGTCCTGTAGCACTCCGTCGATCCGGAACCGAATGCGCAGGTAGTCCTTCTGCGGCTCGATGTGGATGTCCGAGGCGCGGTCGCGAAGGCCCTGCCGGATGAGGAGGTTGACGATCTCGACCGCCGGGGAGGAGGACGAGACGCTGGCCAGCTCGAGGGTCATCATCCGATCGAGATGCATCTCTGGCCGGGATTCCTCGAGCGTCCGGGCTGCCTCGACAAGGCGCGGTTGCATCGTGTGGATCCGGGTCAGGTTGGCCAGGATGTCCGACGGGCCGGCGATGTTCGGTATCACCGTCATCCCAGTTATGAGCCGCAGATCGTTTAGAAGGTGGACGTTGCTGGGGTCGGCCATCGCGACCGCCAGATGGCCGTCCTCGCGGCGCATGGGAAGTACAAGATTTAGGCGAGCGAACTCCTCGGGCACCAGCCGCGCCACCTCCGCGTCGACCTCGATGTGCTTGAGGTCGGCGACGGGCGCTCCGAGAAGCGTGCTCAGGACAACGGTCAGGTCGTCCTCAGCGATGGCGCCCTGGCTCACCAGAACTGCGCCGAGGCGCGACAGCGTCGTTCGCTGAGCGTCGAGGGCCAGGGCGAGCTGCTCCTCCGTGATGAGTCCCTCGTCGAGGAGTACCTTCCCGAGCCGGGGTTCGCTGGCCGACGCTTTTGATTGCCAGGCGTCGACTATCTGTAAGGCCACTCGGTCATATTGGTCGGTGAGGGCCTCATTGATAATGGGGAATTGCCCAACCTCATGGCCGTTTGTCCCGACCTCTCTGGGCTTCGATCCTGACGTGCGTGGCGTTGCAGTCAAATGGTTCGACCTCGGGACGCCTTTGGAGTCTCTAGCGGCTGGTCAGGCCCGAGCGTGCGGCCCACAGCATTGCCTCGGTGCGACCATGAACGTCGAGCTTGCGATAGATCTTGGCGAGGTGGTTGCGCACCGTCTTGCTGCTGATGCCGCGACTCACCGCTATTGCTGCAACTGACTCGGCGTCGCCGATCATGGCAAGAATCTCGAGTTCGGTGGGCGACAGGTGGCTGACCGATCGCCTCGACTCGTTGGTCGGTTGGTGCGCAAGGCGACTGAGGACGAGGCCCATCAGTCCAGCTCCGATCGCCCGATGGCCCGAGAGGACCGCCTGCACTCCGACCAGGAACTCGTCGAGAGTCGCATCCTTGGTGAACAGACCAGCGGCCGTGGAATGCAGAGCTTCAGCCAGCTCATGGGCGTCGTCGTGATCTCCAAGGAGGATCACGCGGACCGATCGCTGCTCGTCTGCGAGCACCCGGGTCAGCTTCAAACCTGAGATCGGCTCTGCCCGCACCTCACAGAAAACCAGGTCGATCTCGCGGCCCCTGATGATCTCGAGGGCCGTGTCCGATCGTGGACATGAAGTGACTCGAGCTGACATCGGTGGCGCGCCCAGCAGTGTTCCGAGCGCGGCGAGGAACAGGGGCTGCCGGTCGACGACCAACGCCTCGATCGCCTGGCCGACGATGGATCCTCCGACCGTCGACTCGTCCGCTTGCGCCGGCACCACGACCACATTGGAAATGTATTGGCATAGTCCTTTGGGGGTAATGGGATCGATGTACTACCTCCGAGACAGGACAATGTCGCCGGGCGGGACTGGCACTGCATCGGATGCGTGCCGGTCGTCTGAGATGTAGCGGCGTGGTTTCGTCAAACGGGGTTGTCTCGGCCCTGGCCGGGACATCCTGCGAGAAACCAAGGGGCAGCTGGTCTGGCACGCGGTGCGGTCGACGGCGCCGTGCCTTTTTGAAATCGATGCGCTGGAGAAATACGGAGCCTGCCGATGGAAACAGGCAACTAAATGCCGCCGGCGAATTCCTGAGACGCGAACTCGGTTGAGATTGGCTGCGCGCACGCCGATCCCCTCCGAGCCGGCGCCCTCGCGGCCCGATAAGGCCTTTCTGGGACATTCGTCTCATTGGCGGCGACCGATGTTGCATGCGACAGTCGTGGCATGGAAGAAATCGTTCGGCGTGTCGACGGGCGATCGGAATCGTCCACCAAATCGAAGGGCCACATCTTTTACGGTGTGTTCCTGCCCCTGGGGGTCATTGTTAACGTCGGACTCGGCATCCTCATCCTCGCGGGCCTGCGCCCGGACGGCTGGTCCGGCTGGCTTGAGATCGGCACGGGGGCGTTCTGCTGCGTGGTTGCAGGCTGGTTGGCGGCCGCGGCGTGGTCAAAGTCCTACTGGAACAGGAACATGGCCCACCAGGTCGCGATCTGGCGCGGGATCGCAGACGCCTTCTTCAGCTGGTTGGAAGAGGCGCCGGTGCCGGCTGAGGCCTTGAAGCGGCTCAAGACGTCGCTGGATGAGGCGGTCCCGAGCTCGGAGCCGAGCTAGTCAGACGACAGCATGAGCGACAACAAGGGGACGGCTGGGTTTTCCCTAGGGATTTGACCCTCTAAGCCCAAATCGTCCGCCAAGGGCTGGGTTTTCCCCGAGCGCGCTACGAGAAACGACCACAATCCATTTGCTCCGAGTTCATGTATGTTGTGACCGGCAGGCGGGCGTCCACAGGCTCGGGCCAGAAAGCACATAACGAAAGGGGGCTTCGAGCTGATCCGCGTCGGTATCGTTGACGACCATCCTGTCTTCCGCCTGGGTCTCAGGGCCACCTTCGAACGGCAAAGGGACTTCAAAGTGGTCTGGGATCTCGGCAGCCCGACGAGATTGCTCGAAACCATTGCCGACAGCCCCACGGACGTCCTGCTAATGGATCTGGACCTCGGTCTCGGACCAAAACAGGACGGCCTAACCGCAACCCGCGCTATCAGGAATGTCCACCCGGAAATCCGGGTGGTGATCATCACCGCCGCGCTCGACGAGGCGTCGATTGCCGCTTCCCGCGCCGCCGGCGCCAGCGGTTACTTGGCCAAAGACCTGTCGGCAACGGAAATGGTCGCGGCGGTCAGGACCCTCACCGCATATGGACCGATCCGGAAGATATTCGGCGGTCGTTATGCCGCCTCGGCGACCAGCGGCGGCACGACATGGTCGGCCATTCGCGGTCTGACGAGGCGAGAGCAGGAAGTCCTGGCTGCGCTCAATCGAGGCCATACGAATCGAGAGATCGCGACGCAGTTCGGTGTCTCCGTCACGACCGTCAACAAACACGTCCAGCAGGTGCTGAAGAAGCTGCATGTAAGGAATCGCAGCCAGGCGGTGGCTCGGATGCACGCGGAGACCGTGATGCGTGCCTACCAGGAAGTGGACGCGCGCAGCTGACAGGTTCGGGCAGGTCTGGGTCAAGTTGGTAACGAAATGGTCAGTTCTGACCATTGACCCGCGACCCGCCAGTGCGTAGCCTCACGGAAGCGAAGAGGGCCGGGACTGGTTGACCCGGAGGGCTAAGGAAGTCGGTGCGGCAAACGTCCCGACGCGGCCTGCGAAGTCACGATTCGTTAGTCAGGCGTGGAACGTAGGAATGGTCAGCACGTGAGGGGAGGGGAATCTCGGTGGCTTCGTCTGTTGCGCCTAGTACCGGCCGGGCGCGAGCGCGTGCCCGGCAGTCTGCCCTGGAGGATGATGTCAGGCGCCTCGTTGCCCGAGAGCTTCATGACCGGGTCGCCCAGACTCTGACCGGCATGCTCATCGACCTCGAGAACTTCAAGACTGAGCAAGTCGATTGGAAAGACGTGCTTCGCCAACTGGACACGATTCAGGACTCGACGCGGCAGGTCCTGCACAGCTTGCGTGAGCTGCTTCACGACCTCCGCGGGGAGGAAGCCGTCCGAGACAGCTTCGTCGGCGCAGTCGGCGCTCTGGTCTCGAGCTTCGAGGAAAAGACACGTATCTCGGCGCAGCTGACAGTGCTGCCGGGCTGGCCGGAGCTGATCACCCTGCCCGCCTCCATCAACCTCTATCGCATCATCGAAGAGGCGCTTGCGAACGTGAAGATGCACAGCGGGGCCCACGAGGTGCGGATAGTGCTTCAGCCCAACTCCGACGACGAGGTGTCGGTCGTGATCGGCGACGACGGCCGGGGTCTCGATACGAATGAGACTCGCAAGCTCGGATTCGGGACGGTTGGGATGAAGGAGAGAGCCGTTCTTCTCGGCGGCCAGGTCCAGATCGACAGCCAGGCCGGCGAGGGGACGACCGTTCGTGCGGTCTTCCCGAAAGGACTTCTGACGGCCACGGAGAGCCGAATTGCATGACACCATCGGCACCAAAGGAGAATCACGCATGACAGTCGCCACGCGAGCTGCAAGGGTGCTGATCGCAGACGATCAGACCCTGTTTCGAGCCGGTCTGGCCCGACTTCTGAACGAGGATTCGCGCGTCGAGGTGGTGGGCCAGGCCGTTGACGGGCAGGACGTCGTCAAGCAGGCCGCCAAGCTGAAGCCCGACGTCGTCCTCATGGACCTCAAGATGCCAGGCGTCGATGGGATCGAGGCCACACGGCAAGTCACAGAAGCGGACCCGAGCATTAAGGTCCTGATCCTCACCACCTTCGAGACCGACAACAACGTCATCCAGGCACTCAAGGCCGGCGCAAGCGGGTACGTCCTAAAAGATTCGTCGGCGGATGCGATCACGAGCAGCATCATCGCCGTGATGTCTGGCGAGCGTGTCATGGCAAGCGCGGTGGCGAATCGAGTGTTGGAGATGCTGACTGGCACCACCACGCCGAAGCAGTTCTACGACGGCCTCACCAATCGTGAAATCGAGATACTCAAGCTACTTGCGAACGGCATGGCAAACAAGCAGATCGCCTATCGATTGTCGATAAGCGAGAAGACGGTTCGCAACCATGTGAGCAACACGTACGAGAAGCTCGGGATCTACGACCGCTCACAGGCCGTGCTCTATGCGGTGAGGAAGGGCCTGGTCGAGGTCTGAGCCGGTAGGCCCTGGGACGGTGGGACGCGAGCCCACCGGGCCCGGGACATCGGGCAGAGCCGCCTCAAGGTGCCCATTCCAACGGGGTTTGGCCGGCGCCTAGACTCCGAATAATGGCGGCCCCAGAAGCTCCAGCCATGCGTTCCCCGCGGGCTCTGCAACCACAACCAGCGCCGGCGGCTCGGCCCGCATTGGCGCACGAGCTCTTACGCGACCTCGACGAGCTCGCGCTACTCCTGGTCTGGGAAACACGTGCTCGATCATGGCTGAATGCATACATCGTCGCAGCGGGTATGGTGCAGATCGCCGAAGACCGCCTCCACCGGGACCCATTCTCTTCTCGCAAGGTCGCGAAGAACGTGCGTTCGCTATTAGGCCCCGCGGGCAAGGCCCCAGCCGGAGCCGTCGAGTCCGGGGCCGCCATCGCGGCGAATACACGCGTTCTAATCCCGAGCGAAAGCCGGCTGCTGAGGTTCCGTTCCGACCTGACGGAGTTTACGTCCTCACTGGCAGCGCTCTTGGCGGGCGGCGATCAGGCGCACGACGAAGTTGAGGACCTGAACTCGATGGCGGATACCATCGGCTTGGCGGTCCGGCGGCTCCCCGCCGCCGCCCGGCGCGATGTCTTGAAGCTTCCGGCCTCGTTCCGGAGCTTCGACCAATTCCCCGAAGACGTCGACTGGCTGGCTGACGAGTTCGCGCGACGGTGGCCCGAACGCGACCGCATGCTGCTCGTGGTCGGGGTGCGCACCTCCGGCGTCTACCTCGCGCCACTTTGCGCCGCCCATCTCGCACGGCGCGGCTTCCGAAGCGTGTCGCTCATGACCATGCGGCCGACTGACCGGCTCCTGAGCGCCGACCGCCACCTGATCGAGGATCTTCGAGCGCAGGGCGGTATGGCACTAGTGATCGACGATCCTCCGGGGAGCGGTGGGACTATTGCGGCGACAGCGCGGCGGTTGGAGATGCACGGCCTGGACACAAGCTCGATCGTCCTTCTCCTTCAGCTGTTCGGCGAAGCGAATGCTGTGCCGGAGAAGTTGCGCAGCTATTTCGCCGTCGTACTGCCCTTCACCGACTGGCACGTACACCGATTGCTCCAGCCGGAGGCGGTGAGCCGGACGATGACCGACCTGCTCCCTGATTCCTCGACTGTCACCTCGGTGGTGGCGCTGACCGGCGCCGCAGAACCACAGCGGGGACATGTCCACGCAACGTTCGAGATTGCCGGTCGAGGCCCGGCGGCGACGACCTGGAAGCGGCGTCTGCAGGTGCGGGGCGTCGGTCAGGGGCTGTTCGGTGAGCAGGCTGAATGCGTCGCCGAAACGATGGCGCCCTTTCTTCCGGTCACATACGGAGTCGTCGACGGATTGCTCTACCAGGAGCTCCCCGCCGGCGACAGCCGTCTCGATCTCCGAGGGTTGACGCCCGGCCGCGCGGACGCGGCCGCCATCGCGGATTACGTCTTAGCGCGCCGGCGCGGGCTGGCAGTGCCGAAGGACAAGAGCGTGCGCGTGTTTGGCCGCAACGCGGTCTGGCAACGGGCCAGCGATGCGCTGGGGTTAGGTTTCGGGCGTACTGCATTCGTAGCGCGATTCGCCCTGCACCGCGCGGCACGCCAACTCCTGCACGTGCGGCGGCCCTCGGTGGTCGATGGCAACACCGCGCTCTCGCGCTGGTTCACCAGGCCCGGAGACGCGAGCGTCCTGGTGAAAGTCGGCGGCGAAGACCACGCATTCAGCAACCGCGACCTCTACTGCTACGACGCTCCGTTCGACCTGGCAGGAGCAGCTGCCAGCTCCGCCGAGACCACCTTCAAAGACGAGCTGCGGCGCGCATGGCTGGATCTCACCGGTGAGTCGATCTCGGATGAGCGTTGGCTTCTCTACCAGGTGATCCTTTTGCTCGAGCTCGCCTCCCTTGAAGGGGATACACCGGAGCTCGGCCGCCGCCTCGACCGGTGCATGCAGGAGTACTTGGCTCGCACGGTTTTCGAGGGGCTTGCCGTGCCTCGAAGTGGTGCGCTGTGCGCGATCGACATTGACGGC
Source organism: Candidatus Micrarchaeaceae archaeon (assembly GCA_035534555.1). Classification (GTDB taxonomy): domain Bacteria; phylum Chloroflexota; class Dormibacteria; order Dormibacterales; family Dormibacteraceae; genus Palsa-872. Next base: position 73,546 of record DATLRQ010000078.1, on the reverse strand, counting down.
GTCCTGGAGACCGGGCGGCTGGGCTTCTCCACGACGACACCCGCGGGGGCACGTGCCCTGCGGGCGCTCACGCTCCACGGATACCGACCGGTAATCGTCACCGGGCGAGCTCTTGGCGACGTGCGGGATCGTTGCCGGCACTACCGGCTTGCAGGTGGAGCTGCCGAGTACGGCGCGTTCGTCTACGACCACCTCGCAGGCGAGGCGCGCTGCCTTCTCGACGCGTCCGAAATCGCCCAGGTGAGCCGACTTGGAGACGCATTGCGGTCTATTCCCGCCGTGCACGTCGACGACGCGTGCTCCGGAATCGTGCGCGCCTACCGCGACGATTCGGGGCGGCTGGCCGCTCTCGACGCCAGGACGATCGCGTCCGCGCTGGAGGCGAGTGCCACCGCGGATTCGATCAGGGTTGTCCCGGGGGAGTCGCAAACCGACTTCGTACCGGCGCGGATCGACAAGCGCGTCGGCCTGAGCGCTCTCGCGGAGCAGCTCGGGAACGGGCTGCCGCTCGATCGCCGGGTCCGCTTTGCAATGGGCGACACAGTTGCGGACGTCCCGATGTTCGCGATCGCCCAGACCGCCTTCACGCCGTCCAACGGCCACCCGGCGGCGCGAATCGAGGGCGTGCGCGTGACGGCCAAGCCGTTCGCGGCCGGCGTCCTCGAGGCGGCGACAGAGGTGCTCGGCCACGCGCCCGGTGGCTGCCAGCTGTGCGCCCTCCGCCCCCTCACGCCCGAAGCAAGACTGGTCATGACCGCGCTTTCGGCCCAGGACGAGAGCGGATGGGGCCGCCTCCGCAAAGCCGTGGAGCTGGATTGGCAGGTCCGGACAGCGCGGTTCGCGGCGTTCGGGACCGGCGTCCCGGCTCAACCAGCACGGCCCATTGATGATGCCTGGCCCGCTGGTTAGGGTGGGGTCGAGATGGCAGAGCCTGTGATTCCACTTGTCGATCTGAAGGCCCAGTACCACGACGTCAAGGCAGATGTCGACGTCGCCATCGAAACTGTGCTCGAGAGCGGGCACTTCATCCTGGGACCCGAGGTGTTGGCGTTCGAGTGCGAGTTCGCCACCTACTGCGACTCCGCGCACGCCGTTGGGCTCAACTCGGGTACGAGCGCGCTGCATCTCGCCCTCCTGGCGGCAGGCGTCGGTCCTGGCGACGAGGTCGTCACCACCGCTTTCACGTTCGTCGCCACCGTCGCCGCGATCGAGTACACGGGTGCCCGCGCCGTGCTCGTCGATGTCGACCCGAACACCCTGACCATGGACCCAAACCGCCTGGAGGCTGCTATCACCGGATCGACGAAGGCGGTCATCCCCGTGCACCTCTACGGCCGGGCGGCTGACATGGACCCGATTCTCGCCATCGCCCGAGCTCATAACCTGGTCGTGGTCGAGGACGCCGCGCAGGCCCATGGTGCCGAATACAAGGGTCGTCGCGTCGGGTCCGTGGGCGACATCGGCTGCTTCAGCTTCTATCCCGGCAAGAATCTGGGAGCCTTCGGCGACGGCGGCGCGATCACGACTGGCAGCGAGGCATACGCAAGTACAGTCCGTTTACTTCGGGACTGGGGAGCGGAGCACAAGTACCGCCACGTGGCCAAGGGGTTCAACTTTCGGCTGGACGAGATCCAAGCGGCGATCCTGCGGGTCAAGCTGCTCAGGTTGGAGGCCTGGACCGAGCTCCGGCGGCGACACGCGTGTCTGTACTCGTCTCTTCTGGCCGACGCGCGCGTGCGCGTCCCGTCTGACGGCCGCGACGCACGCCATGTCTTCCACCTGTATGCGATCCGGACGGGCGACCGAGACCGCGTTCTGAGTGAGCTTCATGCCGGCGGCATCCAGGCTGGCATCCATTACCCGATCCCGGTACACCTCCAGCCGGCTTACGCGAACCTCGGCTACCGGCGCGGCGACTTCCCCGAGTCGGAGCTCGCAGCCGACGAGGTGCTCTCGCTCCCGCTGTATCCCGAGATCACTCGCGAGGCAGTCGAGCGGGTCGCGCATGCGGTGGCAAAGTCGGCAGGCGCGAGACGTGACGCTATGGTGATGACAGCTTGAGGTTGGGAGAGTGATCGCGTCCGACGTTCAGCTCGGCAAGGACGTGGTGATCCCGCAGCCCGAGCTCGTCAACCTGTACGGCTGTCAGATTGGCGACGGGTGCAAGATCGCGGCCTTTGTCGAGATCCAACGCGATGTGCGGCTTGGTCGGAACGTCAAGGTCCTCCCGTTCGCCTTCATCCCGAGCGGAGTCACGATCGAAGACGGCGCTTTCATCGGCCCCCACGCCTGCTTCACCAACGACCGGCATCCGTCCGCGGTCGGAGATGACGGCGAACTGCTCACGGAGGTCGAATGGCGCCTCGTGACGACCCACGTCGGCCGGCGAGCAAGCATCGGCGCGAACGCGACGATCGTCTGCGGCGTGACGATCGGCGACGGCGCCATGGTAGCCGCCGGCAGCGTGGTCACGCATGACGTGCCGGCGAACACCCTCGCGGTCGGGGTCCCGGCCAGGATTGTCGGACCTCGGCCACGCGCGGATGCCAAGGTTTTGGGATCGGGACATAGGTCCTAGGACATCTCTGGCCCAGGACCGGGTCGATCGGATACTGCCTATTCCGCCTCAAACCTCGCGCCCATAGGCTTGCGATCAGTGGCCGAAACAAGGCACCAAACACGTGGGCGCAACGGACGGGCGTTCGGGCACAACGGCGCCGGACCGCACGAATCGCTGGCGTCACCCGCCGGGGCCGCGTTTACAAGGTCCGACCCCGACCTCGACCGAATCGAATGGGACCAGTCCACAATGCAGCGTGCGCAAGTGGCGCCGCCCGTGCGACTCGGCGTCATCGGCTACGGCTATTGGGGCCCCAACCTGGTGCGCAATTTCGCCGAGTACCCTGGTTCGCAGGTGACCCGAATCGCGGACAGGCGCCAGGACCGCCTGGCACCGGTCGCGCGCCGGTATCCGGACATAGTCACGACAACAGACGTCAGGGACCTGCTCAAAGACCCGGCCATCGACGCGATCGTTATCTGCACGCCCATTTCGACCCATTTCGATCTCGCGCTGGCGGCCCTGCGCGCCGGCAAGCACGTTCTCTGTGAGAAGACCCTCACCGCAACTTCCGACCAGACGCAGCGCTTGATCGACGAGGCGGCTCGTCGCCGCCTCGTGCTGATGGTGGACCACACGTTCGTGTACACCGGTGCGGTCCAAAAAATCAAGGAGGTCGTCGACGCTGGTCGGTTGGGGCGCCTCTACTATTACGACTCCGTCCGCGTGAATCTCGGCCTTTTTCAGCACGACGTCGACGTGCTGTGGGACCTCGCGGTGCACGACCTGTCGATCATGGACCACATTCTTGGGGCGAAGCCGACCGCGGTCGCCGCGACCGGCATCTCCAACGTCCCGGGTCGGCCGATCAACACCGGTTACCTCACGTGCTTTTTCGAGAGCAACCTGCTCGCGCACTTCCATGTCAATTGGCTGGCGCCCGTCAAGATCAGGCGGACACTGATCGGTGGCGACGCCCAGATGATCGTCTACGACGATCTCGAGCCCAGCGAGAAGGTGAAGATCTACGACCGGGGCATCACGGTCGACACGCCGTCGGAGGCGGTCTACGAACTGATGGTTGGCTATCGGGTCGGCGACATGTGGGCGCCGCAGGTGAGCCTGACCGAGGCACTACGCGTGGAGGTCCAGCACTTCATAGAATGCATCCGCAACGGCCAGAGGCCGATCACGGATGGCGAATCCGGTCTCAGGGTAGTCCGGATCCTCGAAGCCGCGACCGAGTCCGTGGGCAAGCGCGGGCAGCCTGTCGAATTGTCCTGGTCATGAAGGCGCCATCAGCGACGCCCGCTGGTCACCGTATCGCGCAAGAGCGGTGGTGAGCGTAGCCGAGGACAAGCTCCAGCGGAGCTCGGCACCCGCGCTGCGCGACCCAACACTGCCGAGACGCGTGATGCTCGTCCTTCAGTCAACCAGCGTTGGCGGCATGGAGACGCACTGCGTCGACATAGCAGCCGAGCTCGTGCATCGCGGTGTCGGGGTGATCGCCATCGTCCCAGAGTCGGACAGGTTCGCCGACCTCAGCGCACGTTTCTTGCGCGCGGGAGCGCATGTGCAGCGCCTCGACACCGACGGGCGCCGCGGCCGTGCCAAGCAGGCGCGCCGGTTGCTGGGGTTCGGCCAGATCTGCATGAGGTGGCGGCCGGACGTGGTCCACGTGCACACCGGCGGCGCGACCGGCGGCCTGGCCGTAGTGCTGTCAGCCCGATACGCCGCCGGCGCAATGGCCGTGATCACCGAACACGATGTTCCCGTGGAATCGCCAAGCAGGCACCAGCGTCTGGCGCGCTGGACTATGGATCGCCAAGCTCACGCGATCATCGCCGTGTCGAAACGGAACGCCAGGCTGCGCGCCGATCGACTGGCCACGCCACCGCACAAGCTCGTGTCAATCCTCAACGGCGTGCCGGTCGAAAAAGTGTCCCAAGACACGCGCACGCGCAACCGGCGCGAGATCCGGGCGGAGATGGGAATCGAATCGCAAACCGTGGTCCTCGGCAGCCTGGTCAGGCTCGCCGAGGGCAAAGGTCTGCACGACTTGCTCCGCGCTTTCGCAATCGCCAACGTTGCCTCGTCCAAGCTGCTTCTCATCGGCGACGGCCCGCTCCGCGCCGGCCTGGAGGCGCTGGCGGCCGAACTGGGCATAGCCGCCGAAGTGCGCTTTGCGGGTCACCGCGCCGAGCCGGCGCCCTACCTCGATGCGATGGACGCATTCGTCCTGGCCGTTCCGGCGGGCTCGATGTCCGTAGCCCTTTTGGAAGCCATGGCCCGCGGACTGCCACCAGTGATCACTTTCTGTGGACCGGAAGAGCCTGTGCTCGACGGGGTCACCGGCCTATGCGCGCCGCCTTCCGACCCGGGCGGCCTCGCAATCGTCTTGAGGCGACTACTCGCCGATGCCGACCTGAGAGAGAGTCTGGGTCGTGGAGCCGCCGCGCACACGCGTCGAAAGTTCTCCATCGAGCGGGTGGTCGACGACCTGGCCGAACTTTATGGCGGCGGCCGCCATGGGGTTCCCGCCCGCCTCCGGGCCAACAGCTCGCCTGGCGGCGATCGTGAGTGCGGGCCGGGGCAGGTTTCACCATGAGCCGGGTCGCCGCGCCGAGGCTAGTGTCGGGAGGCGGAGCGCGCAGGGTCTCCGTGGTCGTGCCCACCCGTGACCGGGATTCCCTCCTCAAGGAAGCACTGGCCAGCGTAAGGGCCAATGAGGAGCCTAGCCTCGACCTCGAGATCCTGGTGATCGACAACGGCAGCGGCGAAAGCACCAGGTCCATCGCAGACGAGCTCGGCGCCCGCTATCTGCGGTGTGCGACGCCAGGGGTGTCAGCTGCCCGCAACCGCGGGGTCGCGGCGGCGAGCGGCGAGTATGTGGCCTTTCTCGACGACGACGACGTCTGGATGCCGCGCCATCTGTGCCAGCTGGTGGAATGGCTGGCCGGGCGGCCGGAGTTCGGTGCGGTCCTAGGCCAGGTACAGAACACCGACTTCGAGCTCCGGCGCCCCGGCCTCCCGTGGCCCGTGTCCCTTCCCAACGATGGCCGGATCTTCGCGCAACTGCTGCGGGTCCAGCCTCAGCTGGGGGCCACAGTGATCCGCAAATCCGTCCTCGACCAGGTCGGGCAATTCGACGAAACGCTGCTCGGCGACGAGGACTGGGACCTCCACATGCGGCTTGCGATCGATCACCTCGTGGGCTTCGTCCCGGTTCCAAGCGTGCTGTTCCGCCGACGTCCGAGTGGAAGCTGGGACGACCTTCACTGGAGGCAGTTCGGGCCGTTCCGAAGAGTGTTCTGGAGGAACGTCCGGCGGGCCGGAAAGGAAGCACCGCCGCTTCGGTACGTGCTGCGAACCTACCTCCACCACCTCGGCGCCTACCACAGCGAGCTGCTGAACAACGCCAAAGCCCATGCTCGCGCGGGCCGAGGGCGGGCAGCGCGGCTAGCGCTTGTACGTTCAGTCGTCGCGTCGCCATTGCACGCGACCGTATCGATGGCAAGGGACCCTGAAGCAAGGTTGGTCGCGGCCGCGTCGATCAGGCCGCGCCTGGGTCGCGGCCGCGGCGGCCGCGGGTCGGAGCCCGTGCGATGAGGGGGCCGACGCTCCTGCGGGCTTCGAGCGATGAAGCCCAGGCTTCGGTGCAGCAGCCACGCGCAGTCTTCATTGGCGGATCGGGTCAGTCAGGAGTCTCGACCCTCAATGGCCTGCTGGGGCGCCATCCCGGCATCTTGACCTGCCACCTGGAAACCAACATCGTGCTTGCCCCGAATGGCGTCATGGACGTGGTGAATGCAATCAGCAGTGCCTACTCCCCCCAGCGCTTGGAGGTCGCGCTCCACGAGTTCGACCGGCTCCTGCACCATCACCTCTGCTCACCGCGAAGCTATCCATATAGCGGATTCGACCTGGCGGGCTTCTTCGGCAAAAAGCACTATCACCAGTCGGTGGAGCTTTTCATCACGGAGTTGGGGGTCATCCGCCACCGCGGCGATGGGATGACTGTGGGCGCGGGCGCGCGCATCGGTAACGCGCACCTGCCGTTCAAACTGAAGGGTCTTCGCCTACCTGCGCGGGTCGGTCGCGAACGGACCTACCTTTACCAGGCTGGCCGCCTCAGCGAGGTCGGGGCCCTGGCGGCTGCACGACGGTTCCTGGACCGCTTGTTTGGAGACAAGGCGCGGGCCGAAGGCAAGCTCGCGTGGTGTGAACAGACAACCAACAACCAGCAGTTCGCTGATTTCTTGCTCCGCATGGCCCCGGACTGCCTTTATATAAACGTCACGCGCGATCCGCTGGACCTGGCGGTCGCCCACCGCGCTCAAGCGTGGGCGGCGCCAAACTTCACACGTGTCTGTGAGTCGCTACGCGATCTTCTGGCGCGTTGGTTGGAGGTCCGTGGCCGGCTTCCCGAAAGCTCATTCGTCGAGGTGCGATTCGAGGACCTGGTCGGTCAGTCGGAGGTCGAGCTCGCGCGAGTCTGCCTGGCGATCGGGGTGGAACCGTCGACCCAGCGCCAAGGCTGGACGCCCAGCCCGGTGGCGCCGATGCGGTCGCGCCTTGCCGGCGCAGACCTCGACGTCTACCGCCGCGTCCTGGGAGCAACCGCGGAGGCGCTCGGCTATGCGGTGCCCTAGGCCCGGCTCCAGCCGCGAAGTCTCGATTTCCCAGCTCAGGGTGGGGAAGCCGTGACCTCGATCGTCAACCCGCTCAAGGCGGTCGCCAGAAAGGCCGGTATCCGCCGCGCTGGCGTTGCCGCCATGCGGATGAAGGCTGAGCGGGCGGTCCTCGCGAAGACGTCGAGGCGCCGGATGACGGCGGACGGCCGGATCCTTTGCTACCACTCGATCGGCACTGGGCGGTGGGGTGTGAACGACGTGAGCCCGGCTCGGTTCCGAGCGCAGATCGAGTTTGCACTGGAGCTGGGTTATCGATTCGTGCCCGCCGCAGCGGTGGCGGGGGGGAGGGCCTTGAAAACCGACCTAGCGATCACGTTTGACGACGGCCTGTTGACGGTGGCGACCAACGCCGCGCCGATCCTGGCTGAATTTGGGATTCCATGGACGCTGTTCGTGGTCACCGACTGGACCGACGGACGGCACGGCTTCGGCGACGGCGTGATCATGGGTTGGGCAGAGGTGGCGCGGTTGGCAGCCGGCGGTGTGGAGATCGGCAGCCACTCGGTGAGCCACCCGGATTTCGGCTCCCTGTCTTTGGCCTCGGCCCGTGACGAGCTCGCTGAATCCCGCCGCTTGATTGAGACTCGAACCGGCATCCGCACGAACGCGTTCGCCATCCCACTTGGGCAGTCGAAGAATTGGTCCAGCCAAGCGCACGAGGTGGCCGGGGATGCCGGCTACAAGCTGATCTACGCACAAGCGGTCGTCAACCGACCGCCGGGCACGGTGCCTCGCACCTTCATCACGCGGGCGGACGATAAAAGGCACTTCAAGGCCGCCTTGGAGGGCGCTTTCGACGCCTGGGAGGAGTGGGTTTGATGACGACCCGAGCAGCGTCGCGATGACCCGCCCGGTGGCGACCCGCCTTTGGTTGATTGCCGGCGAGGCGACGGAAGGGGCAGCCTCGCGCAGGCTACGCTCAAGCGGTGCCGGCGCACATATGAAGCTAGGGCTCTGCGCCGACCCCTACCGAATCGGCCACGAACGGTCCGAATCAGTACCAAGCTGATTGTATCGACGGTAATGGAGTAGCACGGCCAGGATCTTGTCGAACTGCATCAGCGCTCCTCGTTTCCAGCGGTTCCCGCGATTCGCTTTGAACACGCTCCGAATTTGCGGGATAACGCCTTCGATCGTTGGATCCTCAGCCACCAGTTGGTACGCAATATCGAGGTGACCTAGCTGGACGAGGAGAATCACATACTTCGCCCTCTGCGTCACGGTCATGTTGCGGCATTCACTCTCGGTCTTTCCGAACAGCGCGTCGCCGGTGATAAGTTGGCCGCGACTCGGGCCGTCGTAGACCTCGCGCCTGGTCGCAAATCCCCGGTTTAGGTACAAAAGTTCAAAGCCACGATTGGACATGAATGCGGCAATGTCGTGAAACAGCGGTTGGCCCCTGTACATCTCGGCGAACTCAACCTCAACTTCGACCAGCCCTGTCCGCTGCAGAGTTTGCTCTCCACCTTGGAGGATCGCGAGCTCTGCGCCTTGGACATCGAGTTTGAGGAAGTCGGGACATAGGTCGGGATGGTCAGCCACGAAGGAATCGAGGGTCACGACTTCTGCCTCGACGCTGGAATCCTTCTCAATGCCGTGGAGCCAAAGCCGCGTATACCTATCGGCGAGTTCGTAAACGGAGCTGTAGTCGCGGTCGCTATAAAGGTTCAAACGCTGTGCGCCGCCAAGGCCGCCAACTATCATCGGGAAGAACTCCCCGTTGCCAGTGTTACTTAGTCGCTGACATTCCTCAAGGTCAGGCTCGAACCCGATGCGGCGAACGTACGAGCGCAGTGACTCCAACTCCGGCGGTGCGACGCCGCGCGCTCCAACATCAACCAAGACGATTCGATCAGTAGACAGGAAGTCGTCCAGCTTCTCCCACCTGCGCTGCCAATTCCAGTTGTATGGCAGTCGGGCGTTGACGCTGCTTTTGCGGCTGAGCATGCGGGTGAGGGGCGTCACTTGCAGTCGCCTAAGCCTGGTAATTTACGCGCGCGCTTGAAGTTGCAAGCCATCACCGCCTATTGCGTCGGTCGCGTCCGACTAGCATCCTTCGAGCCGCCCGCCCACTCGTTGATGAGGGGCCGCCGTGGGGATCGGTTCCGCCACGTCAGCCGACGAATTCGTCCTGCCGAACTGTCACGCCGCCGCTCATGTCAGCCTCAGCACCCGCTCTGAGGAGGGAGTCCGCGACCAACTCCTGCTCCTCGGCGGTCAGTCCTGGAAAGAGCGGAAGCAGCAAGGTCTCCGCCGAGCACCGCTCCGTAACGGGCAAGCTGACGTCGGGGCAGAGGTCCCTGTAGAACGGCTCCAGGTGGATTGCCATCACCCCTCGCCGAGTAGCAATGCCGCGGCCGGCCAGGTCGGCCATGATCGCCTCACGCTGGTCCCGCGACCGCACGCGGACGCAGTACGACTGGTAGGTATGAAGTCGGGCAGGCGGCTCGAACGGCAGCTGCAGCCATTCGCAGTCGCCCAGCAACCGGGCATAGCGTGCCGCGAGTCTGCGCCTCTCAGCCAGGATTGAATCGAGCTTCCTAAGCTGCGCTATGCCGATCGCTGCCTGGATGTCGGTCAGCCGGTAGTTGTAACCGAGTTCCCGATACTCTTCGAACCTGACGGTTTTCGACCGATATCTGTTTAGGTCGGAAGTAGACGCACCGTGTGAGCGGATCCGATTCAGCAACATCGCGGTATCGGGATCGTCGGTCGTGATCACGCCTCCTTCGCCCGTCGTGATGCTTTTTCGCGGATGGAAGCTGAAGCACGTGAGGTCACTGAGGCTGCCCACTCGCCGCCCTCCCACCATAGAGCCCAGCGAAGGGGCCGCGTCCTCGACGACCTTCAGACCGTGACGCTTTGCGATTACCCGAATGCTCATGATGTCGGCCGCGAGCCCAATCTGATCGACCGGCATCACGGCTCGCGTGCGAGGTGTTATCGCCGCTTCGACCAGTTCGGGGTCAATGTTGTACGTGTAGGGATCGATGTCTACGAACACTGGCCGAGCGCCGGCGTGCACGATCGCATTGGCGGTGGCGATGAAGCTGAAGGAAGGGCAGATGACCTCGTCGCCGGGGCCGACGCCGGCCGCTAGCAGCGCCAGGTGAAGCGCGGTGGTGCAGTTGCTCACGGCCACCGCTCGCCCCGCACCAACGTAACGGGCAATCGCTGTCTCGAACTCCTCCACTCGCTCGCCCTGTGTCAGCCAGCCCGACCGGATCACCGCTGCCGCAGCGGTTACTTCCTCCTCTCCCAGGAACGGCCGCGTGATCGGGATCATCAGACCGCAACTCTCTCGGTGTCCGCCAGCGAGGCATACCAATCCACCAGCTCGCGCAAGCCATCCCTTAGTCCGACTCGGGCCTCAAAACCAATCGTTTCACGCGCATGCTCTGTCGCCGCGCACCGGCGTGTCACTCCGTTGACCTTGCGCCCTTCGGTATAGATTGGTTCCAGGTCGGGATGGCCGCTCTCCTGGCACAGCATTCGGCAGAGCTCCTTGAGGCTCGTTTCGATACCCGACCCGGCGTTGAGCACATCGTCGACCGCATCGGACGTGGCCGCCAGAAGGTAGGCCCGCGCAACATCCGCCACGTAGACGAAGTCCATCGTCTGCGCGCCGTCACCGAAGATCACGGGGGCTTCGCCTCGGGCCAACCGCTCCAGCCAGCGGATCATCACCTCGGTGTAGGCGCCGAAGGCGTCCATGCGCGGACCGTACACATTAAAAGGACGGAGGGCGATGTACCGTAGCCCGTACATCTCCGCGTAGGCTCGCGCCATCTGCTCGTTGGCGATCTTGGCCGCGCCGTAGATCGTGCGGTTGTTGAACGCATCGGATTCCTGGATCGGCAGGCGGTCCGGCTCTCCATAAACCGAGGCGCTCGAAGCCAGCATGACCTTGGCTACGCGGTGCCGAACTGCCGCCTCGAGGACGTTTTGAGTCCCCTCGATCATCACCCTCACCGCCCGTACCGGATCCTCTGCGCACTGGGTTATCCGAAGGGCCGCCTGGTGGAAGACGTAATCGTTCCCCGCGCACGCCTGGTCCATCAGCGACGCGTCGCAGATGTCGCCTTCGATGATCTCTACCGCTGCATTGTCTGAGACCGAATGCAAGTTCTCGCGACGTCCCCTGATGAGGTCGTCGAGTACCAACACGCGGGCGGCACCCGCGGCGACGAGTTGCTCGACGATGTGAGAGCCCACAAAGCCTGCCCCGCCCGTCACCAGCGCGCGGGCGCCGTTCAACTCAACCTCCAGCGTCACGGTTTCGAGCCTATTTGCCGGCAGGCACGTTGGCCATGGAGAATCCCGGCTCCTGATGGGCGTCTGTCCCGAGGCGTCCGGTCCGGCGAGGTGCCCAAGATCGACTCAGGTCCCGACCAGATGAAGATGCGGCCCCCCATGATCGACGAGGTCCCAAAGGCGCCGGCGGTCAGCGGCTCCGAGTCGCCAGTCCGCCTGAGACGGTCTGCCCATTTGAGCGGCGATTGTCGCGAGGGCGTTTTGAGGCCAGCAGCCGATCGTGGAGCGCCTCCAATTGAACCGCCGACGCTTCCCAGCCGTAGCGCGACTCCACCACCTGACGGCCCGAAGCTCCGAGCCTGTCGGCCAGAGACCGGTCCTCGAGCACGCGTATGACCGCTTCAGCGAAGCGGGACGGGTCGTCTGCGACCAGGAAATCGCGTCCCGGCTCAAGGTCGAGGCCTTCGCAGGCGAGCGTGGTTGAGATCAGGGGCCGCGCCATCGCCAAAGCCTCGAGCACCTTCAGGCGCGTTCCAGCGCCGATTCTGATCGGCGCGACAACAGCAGCAGCGCCCGCCAGGTAAGGCCGCACGTCGGGCACGCTGGAGGTGGCTATGACCCGCGGCCCAAGCAGCGCGCGGACCTCGTCGGGAATTCCCCAGCCCACAATCGTGAATGTTTCAGCCGGCCGGGTGCGGTGGATCAAGGGCAGGATCTCCCGCACGAAATGGGTCACCGCGTCGATGTTGGGTCGGTAGCTCATCAGCCCGGTGAACACAAGACCTGACATGGGAGTGCCAGGTCGCGGGGCAAACGCCGCCAGGTCGACCCCGTTTGGAACCGTAGCGACCGGCCGGCCAGGAACGACGGAGGCGACCTCCAATAAGTCGCGGTCGGAGGTGACGACGCATCCGTCGAAGCGCTTCCACGCCCGCCTTTCTGTATGCCGGACCTTTGTGAACTCGACGAGATTGAACAGCTTGCGCGGCACCTTGCGTTCGACGCGAGCGGTTCGCCCAAGCAGCTCGTATTCGATGTTGTGCTCGTCGAGAACAGTTGTCTTAGCGCATGACAGATCGAGACCGGACAAAAAGCTCGACTCGATCTGGACAAGGTCGAAGTCTCCAGCGCGCAATAGTTCGTCGAGCGCCTGCTGCATGGCCGGCGAGCTCATCCGACGAACAGCGAACGGCTTTAGGGAGCCTAACGAACGCAGGCGGCCCGAACGGTCCGAGCCATCCGGCCAATGCGCCGGGACCGTGTGGACTGACTCGAAGATCGCCCTTAGGGCTTGGACGTTCTCAGCCTCCCATGGCCGGGTGTAGGTGAGCAGCGATACTCGATGCCGCTTTGACAGCCCACGAACGAGTTCGCGGACCCGGATCGCGGAGCCCCAGTGAGGCGGATCGGGTAACGAAGTCGTGACGACAAGAATCCTCCGGGTGTCGTTGGTCGCGCCGTTTGAGAGCGTCGTTGGAGCCGGTAGGTTCACGTTGAAGACGGTACGGCTCGATAGCCGATGCCGCCTATGGGCTGGTAAAACCGTCATCCCTCTGACGCCCGGGCGGGGTCGGGACAGGCGCCCAGAGCGGATCAGGACGCGAGATCATCCGCCCCGGCTCGTATCTCGGAACGCAAGTTATTGCGACGCCGAGCGTCGTTAGCTTAGCGGGGAAATCTCCGAGATCTGAGATCTCGGGTCGAAAAAATAACCCATCTGGGATGGTGGAATGCGACTAATTGAATTGGCGAGACATCGCCTCATCGCAGTCTGTATTGCCCTAGTCGCGGTCGTTTCCGTAGGCAACATCGCCACGTCTCGGCCGGTGAGCGCAGCGGGACTGACCGCGATCTCGGTCGTGGGCAACCATTTTGTGGACGGCAACGGTGCGACGATCCGACTGCTGGGCGTGAACCGGTCGGGAAGCGAGTACATGTGCACTGGCGGTGGCGACAATGTCTTCGACGGCCCCTCTGACGACACCTCGATCGCGGCTATGGCGAGCTGGCACATCAACGCTGTCCGGCTCGGCTTGAACGAGGACTGCTGGCTCGGTATTAACGGGTTGCCAGTCAGCCCGCTGACGTCGGCCGCCTACCAGTCCGCCATCGTCGACTACGTCACACGCCTCCACGCCTACGGCATCTATGCGATCCTCGAGCTGCACTGGAACGCTCCTGGGACCAACAAATCTCTGGGCCAGCAGGTGATGGTCGACGCCGATCACGGGACCGCTTTCTGGACCTCGGTAGCTACCACCTTCAAGAGCGATTCGAAGGTGCTGTTCGACCTGTACAACGAGCCCCAAGGCATAAGCTGGGCGTGCCTGCGCGACGGCTGCATGGCTGGTTTCCAGACCGTCGGCATGCAGAGCCTGGTCAACACGGTCCGAGGTACCGGCGCCACGCAGCCGATCCTCATCGGCGGGATCGGCTACGCGGGCGACCTCAGCCAGTGGCTGACCTACCGGCCGACCGATTCGGCTTCCCAGATCGTCGCCTCATTCCACACCTATGACTTCGTCGGGAACTGCAACAGCCTGAGCTGCGCCAGCACCCTCCTTCCAATCGCCGCCAGCGTGCCGCTGGTGACTGGGGAGCTGGGTGAGACCGATTGCGGTCACAGTTACATCGATACGTACATGCCTTGGGCTGATGCCAACGGAATCAGCTACCTGGGCTGGGCCTGGGACACGTACGGCTGCAGCTTTCCCTCGTTGATCAGCGCCTACGACGGGACACCCACAACATTCGGGATCGGCTTCCGTGACCACCTAGCGGGTCTGGCAGCCAGCACGGTCACAACCGTAACGCTGGTCTCTCCTAACACCGGTCTGGCCACCGGCGGCACCTCGGTGACAATCACCGGCACCAACTTCGCGGGAGCAACCGCCGTCAAGTTCGGCGCGGCCGCCAGCACGTACACGGTGAACAGCGCGACTCAGATCACAGCGACGAGCCCACCGGGATCTGGAGTCGTCGATGTGATCGTGACAACGGCGGGGGGCTCCAGCACAACCAGCATCGCCGACGAGTTCACGTACACGGGCCCGCCGCCACCCTCGCCCGCAGTCACTTCCATATCGCCGAGCAATGGTCCAAGTGGGGGCGGTACACCGGTGACGATCACTGGTACTAATTTGAGTGCCGCGACCGCTGTCAAGTTCGGGGCGACGACCGCCACGTATACGGTGAATAGCTCAACCCAGATCGCGGCGACGAGTCCGCCCGGATCCGGGACGCAGGACGTGACGGTGACAACGGCGGGGGGAACCAGCGCCACGAGCTCTGCCGACCAGTTCACATACGTGCCGCGGCCGGCGGTTGGATCGTTGTCGCCGAGCACTGGTACAGCGGCGGGTGGGACATCGGTGGTGGTGACGGGCAGCGGCTTCAGCGGGGTAACGGCGGTGACGTTCGGCACTGTGGCCGCCAGCACATACACGGTGAACAGCGCGACTCAGATCACGGCAACGAGTCCGCCAGGTACGGGAGCGGTCGACGTGACGGTGACGACGGCGGGTGGGAGCAGCGCGACCTCGAGTGCGGATCTGTTCACGTACGTGCAAGCGCCCGGGCCCTACCATCCGCTGGTATCGCAGCGCGTCCTGGACACGCGGACCAGCATCGGCGGCCATCATGGTCGGCTGGGCGCGGACGGGAAGATGAATATCCAGATCAGCGGCCAAGGCGGAGTGCCGACGGGGGCTGCGGCGGTGGTCATGAACGTGACGGTAACCAACACCACGGCGGCGAGCTTTTTGACCATCTACCCGACCGGCGTCCCGCGGCCGCTCGCCTCCAACCTGAACTGGGTGGCCGGGCAGACCGTACCCAACCTGGTCGAGGTGGCGCTGGGAGCAAGTGGGCAGGTCACGGCATACAACGGGGCCGGCAGCACCGATGTCATCTTCGACGTTGCCGGCTATGTCTCGGTGCCGAGTGGAACGCCGGGGACTGACGGCCTGTACAACCCGGTGGTGCCCGACCGAATCCTGGACACGCGGAATGGAAACGGTGGCTATAACACCGCCGTCGGAGCGGGACAGACCATCAATGTGCAGATAGGCGGCCGCTCGGGCAGCGGTGTCCCCGGCACCGGCGTCTCAGCGGTGATCCTCAACGTCACAGCGATCGGTGCCAGCGCCTCGAGCTATCTAATCGTCTACCCGATGGGGACGACCCGTCCCCTGGCTTCCAACTTGAACTTCGTCAAAAGGCAGACGGTGCCGAACCGCGTGATCGTCGGGGTCGGCACCAACGCGCGGACGGCGACCAGCGGCTGGGTGAGCATCTACAACGCCGCTGGCTCGGTGAACGTGGTGGCGGACGTTGGCGGCTGGTTCACTGACGGGACCGATCTGGCGGCGACAGGGTCCGATTTCGGGGCGATGACGCCGACGCGGCTGATGGACACCCGCAACGGCCACGGCCGAATCGGGGCGGGGGGGACAATGACGCTGCCGGTCGCGGGCCTCCAGGGCGTGCCGGCAAACGCCACCGCGGTGGTCCTGAACGTCACCGTGACAGGCCCGACCGCAGCCAGCTTCATGACGGTCTGGCCGGACGGCACGATCCGGCCTCTGGCCTCAGACCTAAACTACGTCGCCAACCAGACGGTGCCCAACCTGGTCGTGGTTAAGGTCGGCACCGGCGGTGCTGTCGACTTCTACAACGGAACAGGCTCGACCCAGGTCGTGGTCGATATCGTCGGCTGGTATGGCGACTAGCGACTGACATATTCCTCATCCCGATCCCGCGCCGCCAAGCCTGGCGCAGGTCGCCCGACCGCGAGCTCAGCTATCGGCGATAGGTAGGGCGATCTCGTCGAGGACGGCGTGAACCCGGGTCGTGATCCTGCCGAGTTCGGTGCGGATCTGTCTCCACTGCCGCTCGGCCGGCTGCACATCTTTAGCCTGCTGGAACAGGTTCCGCTGGCTTTGAAGCAAGGAATCGAACTGTTCGACGTCGCGAGTCAGATCGGACACCATGCGACTCAGCTCGGGATCTAGTAAAAAAGGCCGGACAGGCATGCGCTCGTAACCTTCCCGAGTGTCAGCCACCTTCTGTCTGCCCGACTCAGCCACCTTCTGGCTGCCCAACGGGGAGGGCCGCGATTGCTTGCGGGCAGCCCAGCCAAGTTCCGGTTGGCCTGGAGACTTATGCTGGCGCGACAGTGTCAGACCGTCGGCGATACCCCCGTGTCCAAGCGGACGTCTTTTGCAGACCTGCGGGCCTCAGCTGGATGCATCACCAGAGAAATACCCAGGACATCAGCCTCGGGGGCATGCGTGTGTTCTCGGATGAGACGTTTGGAGTTCATTCCCGGCTCGAGCTCGACGTCATACTGCGAGATGGCTCGGCGGTTCATGTGTGGGCGGAGGTCGTTTGGGTCGGTGAGCTGAGGCCTGGAGCCCAATCGAAGTTTGAGGTCGGCTTGAGGTTCACTGACATCGCCGAGCAGGACGTCCAGCGACTTACCTCGGTTCTCACTTCGCCATCCTGAAGATTCAGGGCGGCGTCAGGGCACACGCACTGCACGATCGGTCAAGATCGGATTAACTCGGGCCGGAACGACCGGTTGCTGCCTCAGGCCGAAATTGCCACTTCGCTGTCGACGTTGTGGAAGTCCTTCTATGCTCACCAGGATCCGCAGGTGTTCGGCAGGGCGGTGGTCGGTGCCGGCAGCGACGTGGTCTGTTACTTCCTGACGAACCATGGCGCCGGCGCGGAATCGCTCGCCGCCAGCCTTTGACGGATCTTCGCCCCGGTGGCACCTTGAGCCCAACCCGGAATCGCCGAGCAACCGGCCTCGACTACCAGCCACAATCATTGGCAGCCGGCGTAGCTCAGCTTGGCAGAGCAACGGTCTTTTAAACCGATGGTCCAGGGTTCAAATCCCTGCGCCGGCACCAATCTCCGTCGGTTCTATACCCGGCACCAATCTCCCGCACCAGTACCAATCCCGCGAAAAAGGCCACCACGGCTCACGCGGGAACGGCCGCTACCCGGATGGCGAGACGACTTGGGACGATCCAACGCAGGAGGTGAAGTTGCCTGAGGGCTGGGTAGTGTCAGGGAAGGCGCAACCTTGCCTAGCGGGTTTCGTGCTGCTGTTGGTGCTGCCACCAGAACGGACTTCTGCATGCCGTGATGATCCTGCTCGGTCGTCTCGACAAGGCTGAGCGCCAGGTCTCGAGCTTTCCTCATCGGCATGCCGGTTGCTGCTTTCTGGGTCACATCGCTGTCCATCGATTTCTTCGCAGGCCACGGTTGTCCGAAAATTATCGAATGACGTTGCCCGCGCGATTCAGCCTTGCGACTCTTGGTGTGCGCGACGTTGTTGTCAGCACTCGGTTTTACAAGGCACTCGGGTGGCCAATGTCGACTGCATCGCTGCCTGGCGAGGTCAGCTTTTTCGATACGGATGGCGGCATCCTCGCGATATGGGGTTACGAGGAGCTCGCGAAAGATGCTGGGCTTTCTGTTGAGCCTGGCAGCGATGCTGCTTACCGCGGGTCCGCCTTCGCTATCAACCTCGACCGCCCCGCTGACGTAGATGAGCTCCTGGCTCTTGCCGTGAAGGCCGGCGGGCGCATAACCCGCCCCGCACTGGCCACCGATTGGGGCGGCTACAACGGCTATTTCGCCGACCCCGACGGACACCTTTGGGAGGTCGCCCACAACCCCCACTGGCCCATGGGGCCCCACGGACGGCCGATCTTGCCCTGACGCCCGACCCGGTTGCGATGCTGGTACGGTGCAGCCTCGTCGCGAGTCCGGGTGAGTGATGTAGCCAGAAGGGTACGAACAGCCGTTTCGAGAGCATTGGGGACGGCCAAAGGGCACCAATGGTCAGCTCCAGGCCGCCCAACCTCCGCCACTCGGAAATTGGTCGTTTTGATCTTGCGCAGGAATCACTGTGCACTTGCGTCGAGATGGTCATGAGCCATCGGTTCGGCCGCATCCGGTTGAGCACGCCTCGGGGCGCCATGCCCCGGTGGACGCTTGCCGCCGGCGTGGCCGCCGGGCTGCTGCTGGCCATCCCCGCCCAGGCGGTCGCGGCCGACGCGGTCGATCAGTCCTTCCCGGCCACGGTCCTTCCCAACATCATCAACAGCACCAAGGTGATGGCCCAGACATTTACGGCGTCGACCACGGGCCAGATCGACAAGGTTTCGCTATCGCTGGAAACCCACTCACAGCTCGTGACGGGCTGGGTCCAGATCCGCACCGTGGCTGCGGACGGCTCGCCGACCGGCGGCACCATGCAGCAGGCTTCGGCCCCTACTCAGTTCAACTATGCCTTCGGCAACACCTACCACGACTACACGATCAGCCCTGCTTTCCCGATCACGGCCGGCACCCAGTACGCGATCGTCTGGACGACGCGGGTCGGCAGCGCCTTCTGGTGGGGCAGCGGCTTTGACGCCTACACCGGCGGCCAGGAGTGGCTCGCCTGCATTGGCTGCGGCTGGAGCCCCTTCGCAACCAAGGACCTCGCTTTCAAGACCTGGGTCTCCACCACACCGACCAACCAACCGCCCGTGGTCGCCGCCGACCACGCTGCCGTCGCCGTGAACGAGGGCGCTCCGCCGACCAACACTGGCACGTTCTCGGACCCCGACGGCAACGCGGTGGCTCTCACCGCCTCCAGCGGAACCATCACCAAGAGCGGCGCGAGCGCCGGGACGTGGTCATGGTCGGCGGCAGCCTCCGATGAGGCAGCCTCCCAGACGATCACCATCACTGCCGACGACAGCAGTGGCGGAACATCGACAACTTCCTTCCCGGTCAGCGTCGCCGCCGTGGCTCCCATCGCCGCCATCACCGCTCCGGGATCGACCGGCCCCGAGGGAACCGCTGTCCACCTGGCCGGCAGCGCCACCAGCCCGAGCGCAGCTGACAATGCCGCCGGGTTCACCTATGGCTGGTCGGTGACCAAGAACGGAGCCGCTTACAAGAGCGGGTCCGGCGCCCACTGGCAGTTCACCCCTGATGACGAAGGCACCTTCGTGGTCACGATGCGAGCGACCGACGACGGCGGCATGAGCGACACCGCCTCGGTCACCGTGACCGGCACCAACGTGTGGCCGACCGCCGACATCACCTCTGTGAGCACTACCGTGCCGCTGGTCGTCACACCTGAGGAGACGATCAACTTCACGGGCAGCTTCTCCGACCCCGGTGTCCTGGACAGCCACACAAGCCGGTGGAACTTCGGCGACTCGACCACCAGCTCGGCCAGCTTTGGCCCATCCGGCTCGGGCAACCTGTCCGCGTCGCACGCGTACGGCGCGCCCGGTACGTACCACGTGTCGCTGACGGTGACCGACGACGATGGCGGCGCCGCAGGGGCGAAGACCACGGTCGTGGTGCAGACGCCGCAGCAAGCCCTGACCAGCATCGAGGCCTACGTCCGCGGCATCAAGACTCTGAACAGCGGTCAGATCAACAGCCTGCTCGCCAAGCTCGATGCTGCGAGCGCTGCGGCCGCCCGCGGCGACAACAACGCTTCGCACAACCAGATGAGCGCGTTCCTCAACGAAGTCAGGGCCGACGTCAAGACCGGCAAGATCACCGGCGGCGAGCAGGCGAACCTGACCAGCGCGATCCACGCGGTCGAGGCGGCGCTGGGAACCTACAACCGAATGTTGCAGTGGTGGCCGCTGGAGCCGTAGGGGCACGAGTTCGCGCGCCACTCGGGCGCGAATCGTCCGATCCCTCGCCAGGCATGGCGCATTTGTGCCCCTTTTGGTCGGAGCCGCGTGCCTCGCGATGAGATAACTTTCGGCCACCATGCGCCGGACCACCCAACCGCGGAACTGAGCGACATGGCTCAGGCGCCGATGCCGCCAGCGGACTTGCTTCCGGTGGGCCGCCGATCAAACATCCCGTACCGGATCGTCAGGCTCGTCGCCGTCCCGCTCCTCCATTTCTTCTTCCGCTTCGACGTCGAAGGGCTGGGCAACGTGCCGCGTCCCGGCAACTACGTGGTCATCGCCAACCACCTCAACTGGCTCGACGAGTTCGCGCTCCTCATGGTGCTGCCGATCGAACCAAGGCTTCATTTCCTGGCCAACCCGACCCTCCTGGTCACCCGCAAGGTGCAGTGGTTCCTCGTCCGCTCGACCGGTGGCTTCGTGCCCGTCGTACAGGGGCGGCATGGCGATCCCGCGCTGTTTCACCACGTCGACAGGTGCCTGGAGGTCGGTGGCGCGGTGGCGATCTTTCCCGAAGGCAACTACGGCCCGACCGAGGGCGAGCTGATGCCTTTCAAGAAGGGCTTCGCGCATTTCGCGATCAAGGCGAAGGTGCCCGTAGTGCCGGTGGCGCTGTCGGGGACCAAGGACCTGTGGTTTGGCAAACGCATAAAGGTGGTCATCGGCCGGCCACTCCAGACCGCGGGCCAAGATCCCGGCTCGCTGAGCGCCGCGGCCTTCGAGACGATCAAAGCGCTCATGCCGGCATACCGCGACCAGCCGGGGCGCAAGTGGCTGCGCAAAAAGCTCACTAACCTTTTCTAGAGATGGCCCTCGCGCGAGTCCTCTGTGAAGACCTGGTTGGTCGCGAATCCGAAATCTCCCTGCTGGAGGACGCCCTGCTGGCGACCCTGCGGGGCGATGGAGGCGTGGTGATCGTCGGAGGAGAGGCGGGGATGGGCAAGACCCGGCTGGTCGCCGACCTCGTCATGAGGGCTCGCCGCCGAGGTTGTGCTGTCGTCTCCGGCGTCTGCAGCGAGGCCGAGCTTTCGCTACCGTACCTGCCCTTTCTCGAGGCGATCGGCAACTACCTGGCCCGGGAGGATGTCGCGGCGTTGCGCGACCGACTTGGCGCCGCATCCGACGACCTCGCCCAGCTGTTCCCACAGATGGGCCGTGCACAGGCCACTGGAGGCGAAGCCCAGCAAGCCAAGCTTCGCCTCTTCGAGTCGATCCTGCTGCTGCTGCGCGATGCGGCGCGGAATAGCGCGCTCCTGGTCGTGCTCGAGGACCTGCATTGGGCCGACCCGGCGACGCGTGAGCTCCTCGACTATGCGACGCGCCGGCTGCGTTCGACCAACGTCTTGATCTTGGCCACCTATCGCACCGACGAGATGCACAGAAAGCACGCGCTGCTGCCGACGATCGAAGCCTGGCGGCGTTCGGGCCAGGTGCAGATGGTGGAGCTGAAGGCGTTGCAAGCCGATGGCGTGGCCGACATCGTCTGCGCGATTTTTGAGGAGCCTCGGATCAGCGATGAGTTTAGAGATTTTCTGCATGAGCGCAGCGAGGGCAACCCTTTCGTCATCGAAGAGATGCTGCGCGACGCCCTCGATCGCGGTGACATCTTTCACACGGCGCAGGGCTGGGACCGCAAGGCGGTCAACGAGCTTCGCATTCCGCGCACCGTGCGCGACACCATCCTTCACCGTCTCGAGCGCCTTAGCCGAGACGAGGTCGCGGTGCTGTCGGCCGCCGCGGTGGTGGGTCGTTCGTTCGATCTGGCGACGCTCGCCGAGGTCACCGGAGTCGAGCAGATCGCAGTCCTCTCTGCCATCGAGACCGGCGTCACGTACCAGCTGCTCGAAGAGGATCGCGCCAACTACGGCCGCTACCAGTTTCGCCACGCGCTGACCCGGGAGGCCGCCTACGAGGACATGGTGGTGCCGCGGCGCCAGCAGCTGCATGCTCGCGTCGCCGAGGTGCTGTCATCGCGCCCCGACCGTGCCGCCATCGATCTCGCCCACCACCTTTTGCTGGCCGGCAAGTTCGACGAGGCCGTCGGGATGTGCGTCGCTGCCGCCGCGGATGCGACGAATGGTCGCGCTTATCGGGACGCAGCCACTCTGTTGGAGCGCGCGGCTCCGCACGTGAAGGACCCGGCGGAGCGCGGGCGGCTTCTCTGCGAGGCCGGCGAGGCCTACTACAACAATGCTGAGCCCCCGCTGGCCAAGACCCTGATCGAGGCAGGAATCGCCGACCTCGAGCTTGCAGGCCAGCACCTCGAAGCGGCGGGCTGGAGGAATCTCCTGGGTCGCTGCTATTGGGAGCTACAGCGATCAGATCTGGCGCGCCAAGAGTTCGAAAGCGCCCGCGACGTACTCGAAGCGGCCGGCCCCAGCGAGGCTCTCGCTGTTGCGTACATCAGGCTCTCAGGCCTCGATGTCTTTGATCGCACCGGCGACCGGGGTATCGGGGACGCGCAGCGCGCGGCCGAGGTGGCGACAGCCGTGGGCTCGGGCAGGGCGCTGGCGTGGTCGTGGAACTTCCTCGCCCTCGCCAAGATCAGCGGCGGACTGGTCGACGAAGGCTTCAGGCATCTTGAGGACAGCTACGCGGCTGCCAAAGAAGGGGGCTACGAGGTCCAGGCGGGAAATGCTGTTTACAACGCCACCTGGATCGCCGTTCATCTCGGTCAGGGACGGAGAGCTCAGTTGTGGGCCGACCGCATGGAGTCGACAGCGACACCTGGTTTTGCATGGCCCGCTTATCTGAGTGCTCTGATCACTCTGCATACCGGCCGCGTCCATGAGGCCATCAGCCTGAGCAGAAAGGCGCAGCAGTTTGCGCGCGACCTAGGTCACGAAAAGATGGGGTGGCGCAGCTCGGTGGTGCTGGCCCACGCGCTGGCCGAAAACCTCAAGCCGGTTGAGGCGCTGGCGCAGCTCCCGCCGATATCGGCGCGAGTCGACGGCCAGGACGCGGTGTATGACGGGGCTGCGCGCGTGCGCACGCACCTGGCCGCCGGCGACCTCAAGCAGGCGCTGCGCGATGCGAAGTCGATTTCGCCGGTTCAGGCCGATCTTGGCTCGCCAGCCGACGCGGTGGCTGAGGGAGCGGCGCCGGATCCGACCTGGCTGCGCTCGTTCCTCGAGGCGATGCCGAAGCATACTGCCACGGCGGAGGCCGGCCCGCGCTCTGCCGCCGCCCATGGGCGCCTGGCTCTTTACGAGGGACGCTTCGAAGACGGCGTTCGATTGCTTACCCGATCCGAGCAATCGTTTCGAGAGGAGGGATTTCTTCTCGACGCCTGGCACGCGGGGCGCGCCCTGGCTGAAGCCGAAGCCGGCGCGGGCGATAGTCGGGCGGCCCAGCAGCGTCTGCAGGTGATCGTCGCCGAAGCGGAGGAAGCCGGCGCCTTACTCGCGGCGAAGCTCGCCCGCGATGCTGCGCAGAAGCTTGGCCTGGAGGTGGCGCCTCCCCGACACGTCGACCCGGTCCCCACCGCCACAGAACGCGTTACCACTGGCGAGCGGATGGTCACGGTGCTTTTTGCCGACGTGCGCGGGTTCACCGAGATGAGCGGCCGGATCGCGCCTGCGGACATGCTCGAGCGCATCGGTTCTCTGCAGCGATGGGCGTCGCAGGAGGTGGCAAGGCACCACGGCTCGATCGACAAGTTCGCCGGCGACGCGATCATGGCCACCTTCAACATTTCCGGTGAGCGCGTCGACCACACGCTGGACGCGCTGAGGGCAGCCGTTGCGATCATCGATAAAGCGGCGCTGGCGGGCCTTCCGGTGGGTGCCGGGATCGCAGTGGGGCCGGCGGTGGTGGGGAGGCTGACCGATTCCGCCAACGTGAGCGTGCTGGGCGAGGTGACCAACCTGGCCGCGCGGCTGCAGGCGCAGTCGCCCGCGGGCGAGGTGACGATGAGCGAAGAGGCCCTGCGCAGAGTGAGCTCGTGGTTGGAGGAGCGGCAGCTGGAACCGGAGCGCCTGGAGCTGGAGCTGAAGGGGTTCGCAACTCCAATCGTGGCCTACCGAGTTCGAAGTGGCGTGGCAATCAATTAGAAAGGTCGGAGGGTGTGTTCAATACCCCGCTTCGATGTCAACGACGTTTCGCAGTGGCTCGCCCCGTAGATATCGATTGAAGTTGTCGACGAAGATTTCCGCCGCGCGGTCCATCAGATGCTCGGTCGCCCACGAGGTGTGGGGCGTGATGATGACATTTGGCATCGACCACAGATCGGAGTCCGACGGCAGTGGCTCGGGATCGGTGACGTCGAGGTATGCGCCGCCAAGGTGCCCCGACTTGAGGGCGGCGACCAGCGCTTCCTGATCGATCAGCCCGCCCCGCGCGATGTTGGCGACCCACGCCCCTTTTGGCAGCGCCGCCAGCTGATCTTTCCCAACCAGCGCGCTTGTCGCACCAGTCAGCGGCACGGACAGTATTAGAAGGTCAGTCTCAGGCAGACGAGCCTCCCAGTCGTCTGAGGCGATGACGCCCGCCTCGCCGCCGGGGTTGCGCCTCACTCCTGTCACCGTCACCCCAAAGGGCCGCAGCCGCTCTGCGATCGCCCGACCGATCCCGCCATAGCCGTAAACCAGGGAACGTTTCCCGTGCAGCTCGGCCAGGGAAGGCGGCGATCCTTTCAGCCACTCCCGCCGGTCCTGCGCGCGGACCAGCTCGGGCAAGCCCTTCAAGCCCGCGAGTAGGCCCATGACCACGTACTCCGAGATGGGGATCGCGCCGACGCCAGCGCCGTTGGTCAGAACGACATGGCGCTGGCGAAGAACGTCCAGCGGCCAGCCGTCCACTCCGGTGGCGGCGCTCGTCACCCATTTGAGATCGGTGCCGGCCCTGAACACGGTGTCGATGTCGGTGAGCCCGAACTGGACCCACACGACCTCGGCGCCTGGTATCGCCGCGATGCAGCTATCGATATCGGTGTACCAGGCGATCTCGGGGTCGGAGGGAAGGCGAAGGAGCACGGACCTCAAGCGCTCGGGCAGAACAACTTTCACCCACATATAGTCCCTGCTTCGGAGCAAGCCGCGCTCCCCACAGGCGACGTCGGACCCAAACGCGCGTAATCGGGCTGATGACGACGCGCAAGCGGGCTCGGGCAAGTCCTGGGCCGACCGACCGTTAGACCTTTCAGACGGCTACACAAAGTGGCCACTCGTCTGTTAACGTGTCGATTCTTCGGTTCCTGAGCGGTCCCCGCACTGCGTCCCCGCTTCGAGCTCAGGCCTGAACATCGCCCCAGGGGTAGGGCGACTTCAAGCTAGGGGAGCGCAAGGGGTTTGGTTCCACTGTTTCGGGCGGTCCTGGTATGGACCGTGGTCCTGGCGGCGGTCGTCCTGCCGCGCGTCGACACGCCCGCGGCACCCGCCCCGGCGGTAGCCGTCACCCAGCTGAACGCCTACGACGGCCAGTCGGTGGTCAGTCAGGAGCGCGAGCAGCGAGCTCTCGCGGCGGCCGCAGCCCAGGTCCAGGCCTGGACGCAGGAGCTCGAGCGGGGCATGGCCAAGTACCAGACGCAACAGAACGCGCTGGCGGCGGCCAGAGCCGTGGCGGCCCGCTACGCGGCCCTCTCCAACCACGCGCCGCCGCCGCCCTACATCGCCAAGATCATCAACGACGCCTTCAGCCCCCTGGGGCCGCGCGCGGTCCAGTGGGCAATCAACGTCGCCTACTGCGAATCCCGCTACCACCCGAACTCGGTGAACACGGCCAGCGGAGCCACGGGCCTCTTCCAGTTCATGGCGGGCACATGGTCTGGTACCCCCTGGGCGAGCAAGTCCCGCTTTGACGCGGTCGCCAACGCCGAGGCCGCGGCGTGGCTGTACAAGACGTATGGCCCAGGTCGCTGGAGCTGCCAGGGTTAGAAGGCCGCGCCGGTCGGGCACAGACGGTCGCGTCCGGGCGCGGTTCGGCCAGCCATTGGTGGCCCTTTTGGTCGGATCCGCGCCCGGGCCCGGGTGCGAGCGGCTCTACTCCCCAGTCGAATAGGCGAGCTGGTAGATCGGCTGCTTGGCGGTCATGCCCTTCAGGATCAACGGCTCGTAGTCGATCACCTCGACGTCGTCCGGCAGCGCTTTCCGCGTGGTCTCGGACATGAGCACCGTGGCCGGCCGCACCTTGGAGAGGCAATAGCTGTTGTTGACAGGCACTCCGATGAGGGTGAACTCGAGGCGCTTCTCCGACCCCACGTGACCCGCCACGACCTCGCCGGTGTCGAGCCCGATCCCCACTGAGATCTGCGGCTTGCCCATGTCGTTGAGCTCCCGATTCAGGCCCTCGATCTCCTCGATCATGGCCCGCGCGGCCGCGAGGGCGCGGTCCGCGTGGTCGACCAGCGGGTTCGGCGCCCCGAAGACGACGAGCATACCGTCGCCCTGGAACTTGTCGATGTTGCCGCCGTGCGCAAGCACAGCGTCGATCATTCGGGAGAAGTAGTCGTTCAGGAAGCGCACGAGCTCCTCCGCCTCCATCGACCGCGTCAGGGCTGAGAAGCCGGCGATGTCGGAGGTCAGCATCGTCACCTGCCTGCGTTCGCCTGGGAGGAACTTGGTCTCGCGGTCGGAGCGGGCGAGGACGTAGTCGGTGACCTGCTTGTTGACATAGAGCTCGAACAGCTGGCGCAGAAACTCGGAGCGCTCGTACTGCCTTGCATTGTCGATCGCGATGGCCGCGAGGTCGGCGATGGCCTGGAGGAACTTCTTGTCCTTCTCCGCGAAGACGGCGGCATGGAATTTGTTGTCGACGTAGACCGCTCCGATGACGGTGTCCTTGGTAACCAGCGGCACCGCGATGATCGAGCGCAGGTTCTGAAGGATCACCGACTGCTGGCCCTTGAACCGGTCGTCCAGCGAAGCGTCGGTCGAGAGTACGGCATTTCCGGTCCGCACGACGTGATCGATGACGGTGCGGGAGCCCAGGAACTCCTTGGACTTCTCGGGGTCCGCGTTGCCGCCGGACATCACGACCTCCATTACGCCCGTGGCTTCGACCAGCACGATGAAGCCCCGGTCGGCCTTCATATAGTTGATCACGCTATCCATGACCCGCCGCAGCACCACCGTGAGCTCGAGAGAGGAGCTGAGGTCTCGCGCGATCTCGTAAAAGATCTGATCGCGCATGCCGAGATCTGCCTCTTGGAGCAGGGCCACGGGCAGTGTAACGACGAGTTCCGGGCGTTCCTGCGCATTTTTAGGCAGGTCGTCCTCCCCGCTTGCGGGGGAGGTGGCCCGCAGGGCCTGAGGGGCCGTTCAGGCTCGCACAGCCGGTCGGCGGGGTTGCTCGCCAGCCACCGGTAAACTCGATTCCCCATGTCCTCCGGCGATTCCCCCACGCCCAACGCCGACGCCCTGCTGGACGGCCTCAACGCGCCCCAACGGGAAGCCGTCATGCACGAGGAAGGCCCCCTTTTGATCTTCGCCGGTGCCGGAAGCGGCAAGACCCGCGTCCTGACGGCCCGGATCGCCTACCTCATCGCCACCCATCAGGTCTGGCCCGACCGCCTCCTAGCCGTCACCTTCACCAACAAGGCGGCCAAGGAGATGCGCAGTCGAGTCGAGCAACTCGTGGGCGAGGGCGCGGGGAAGATGTGGGTCGGCACCTTCCACTCCACGGCGGTCAAGATCCTGCGGCGCGACGCGCACCGGATCGGCATTGTCCCGAGCTTCGTGATCTTCGACGAGGACGACACGCGCGCGGCATTGAGGCGTGTCCTCGATGACCTGAAGCTCGATCAGAAGCGCTACCCCGTGGCCGCGCTCAGCAACGCGATCTCCACGGCGAAGAACGAGCTCAAGGGGCCTGCCGACTACCCGAACCGCAGCTACCACGACGAGATCGTCCGCCGCGTCTACGAGTCGTACGAGGAGTTGTTGAAGCGCTCGGGCGGCCTCGACTTCGACGATCTGATCATGAAGCTGGTCGAGCTCTTCAACCGCGATGACGAGGCGCTCGACAAGTGGCGCGATCGGTTCCGCCACGTGCTCGTGGACGAGTTCCAGGACACCAACCGCGCGCAGTACGTCCTCGTCAACCAGCTGGCGGCCGAGCACCGCAACGTGGTGGTGGTCGGCGACGACGACCAGTCCATCTACCGGTTCCGCGGAGCCGACGTGCGCAACATCCTCGACTTCCGCAAGGACTACCCGGACGCGCACGTGGTCCGCCTGGAGCAGAACTACCGCTCCAGTCAGGCCATCCTTGACGCGGCCTATAGCGTCATACGCAGCAACCCGGAGCGCGCTGAGAAGAAGCTGTGGACCGACCGTACCGGTGGCGAGAAGGTGTGCGCGACGCAGGCGTACAACGAAGTCGAGGAGGCGGAGTTCGTCGCCGATGAGATCGAGCGCCTGCGCAAGACGGAAAAGCGCGGCTACTCAGACTTCGCGGTCCTCTATCGTACGAACGCGCAGTCGCGCTCCTTCGAGGATGTGCTCGCGCGCCGCCGCATCCCGTACCGTCTCGTTGGCGGTGTGCGGTTCTGGGAGCGCCGCGAGGTCAAGGACGTCGTCGCCTACCTTCGCTTCTGCTTCAACCCGCGGGACGCGTTGAGCTTCGCGCGAATCGTGTCGGTACCGCCCCGCAAGATCGGGAACGTCACCGTCGACGCGTTGGGCGCCTACGCGCGCGACACCGAAGCTGACCTTCTCGCTGTGCTCGCCGACCCGGCCCGCGTGCCCAACCTGCCGCGCGCGGCCATCGATCCCTTGCGGAAGTTCCGCGTTCAGCTGGAATCCCTGCGTTCGGTGATGGGCGTCATGCGTCCCAGCGAGCTGATCGACCACGTCATCGAGGTGATGGGGCTCAAGGCGTATTACCTCGACGGCACGCCCCAGGGCGAAGCCCGAATGGAGAACCTCAACGAGCTGCGCGGACTCGCTGAGAGCTTCGACGACCGCGCGCCGGACCAGGGTCTGGAGGACTTTCTCGCCGAGGTCGCTCTGGTGTCCGATGTCGACGCCTACGACGAGAACGGCGAGGGCGTCACCCTGATCACGCTGCACATGGTCAAGGGCCTCGAGTTCCCCGTCGTCTTCATGGTCGGGATGGAGGAGGGCCTGCTGCCGCACCAGCGTGCGCTGGACGAGCGCGAGGAGAACCCGTCGGCGGTCGGGGCCGCCACCGAGATGGCCGAGGAGCGGCGCCTCTGCTACGTGGGCATGACCCGCGCCAAGGACCGGCTGTACCTGAGCTGCGCGTTCCGGCGCCACCTGTACGGGCGCTCGCAGCCGGCGTTTCCAAGCCGCTTCCTCACCGAGATCCCGCAGGCCATGCTGTCGGCGCCGCGCGGCAGCGCGCCCGTGGCCCCGCCGCGCCAGGGATATAAGGAGAGGTACCAGGAGCTCCAGGTACAGGCGGCCCCCGCTACGCCACCTGTTCAGCGCTTCACGAGCGGCGATCGGGTGTCGCACCCGGCGTTCGGCAGCGGCATCGTGGTCAAGAGCACGCTCACCCGCACCGACGAGGAGCTGGTGATCAAGTTCGACAAGGTTGGGCTCAAGATCCTTTCCGGAATGATCGCGCCGCTGACGAAATGAGCAAGCGCAAAAAGGTCGCCGACCCGGCCGCGCGATCGAACGAGCTGCGCGAGCAGATCCGCAAGCACGAGCACGCCTACTACGTCCTCGACATGCCCGAGATCTCCGACGCCGAGTACGACGCCCTGTTCTTAGAGCTGCGCCGGCTGGAGGAACAGCACCCGGAGCTGGTGACCCCCGACTCGCCCACCCAGCGCGTCGGCGGCGAAGCCT
Organism: Candidatus Micrarchaeaceae archaeon; assembly: GCA_035534555.1. GTDB lineage: Bacteria > Chloroflexota > Dormibacteria > Dormibacterales > Dormibacteraceae > Palsa-872. The sequence goes on along the minus strand of DATLRQ010000078.1, from coordinate 43,560 downwards.
CAGAGCAGTTCGCGAAGGTGCGCCATCGCTCGCCGATGCTAAGCCTGCAGAACGCATTCGACGAGGACGAGATTCGTGCCTTCGACAAGCGCGTCCGCGGCGTGTTGGGGGACAAGGTCACCTACTGCGCGGAGCTGAAGATCGACGGGCTCGCAATCAGCCTCACGTACGAGAAAGGCAGGCTGAAGCGGGCAGCCACGCGCGGCGACGGCACCGTCGGCGAGGATGTGACCGCCAACATCCGGACCATCCGGAGCGTGCCGCTATCGATCACCGCCGTCGCCGGCCTGCCAGATGTGTTCGAGGTCAGAGGCGAGGTCTACTTTCCGATCGCCGCCTTCGAGAAGCTGAACCGCGAGATCGAGGCGGCCGGCAAGCCGCGCTTTGTCAACCCGCGCAACACGGCTGCGGGCAGCGTGCGCCAGATCGATCCCAAGGTGACAGGCAGCCGCGACCTTCAGACCTTCATGTACATGCTCGATCCTGCCGGTCCCGCGCGCTCGCAGTGGGACGTGCTGCGGACGCTGGAGAAGATGGGCTTCCGGGTCAACAAGCACCGTCGACGCCTCGCGTCGATCGACGAGGTCATCGAGTACCACGCCGAGTGGCAGCGCAAGCGCCACGAGCTCGAGCACGAGATCGATGGCATCGTGGTCAAGGTCGACAAGTTCGACCAGCAACTCGAGCTTGGCTTCGTGGCCCGGTCCCCGCGCTGGGCGATCGCTTTCAAGTACACGCCGGAGCAGGCCGAGACGGTGGTCGAAGAGATCGACTGTTACGTCGGCCGGACGGGAGTGCTCACTCCCGTGGCTCACGTGAAGCCCGTGATCGTGGGCGGCGTGACGATCCGCAATATCACCATGCACAACGAGGCGCAGGTCAATGAGAAAGGCGTGTACGTCGGGGCGCGGGTGGTCATCCATCGTGCGGGTGACGTGATCCCCGAGATCGTCAGCGTGATGGAGCCCAGGGAAGGTTGGCGCATGCCGACGAAGTGCCCGGTGTGTGGGGGAGAGGTGGTACGCGAGGAGCCGTACATCGCACACCGCTGCATCAACCCGTTCTGCGCGGCGCAGCGACTGGAGCGTCTGCGGCATTTCGCGAGCCGGGGCGCGCTGAACATCGAGGGCCTGGGCTACGCGACGTTAACGCAGGTCATCGATAAAGGTTGGGTCGAGGACCCAAGCGACCTGTTCCGGCTGTCGAAGGACCAGGCGATGGAGCTCGATGGGTTCGCCGACAAGTCCGCGTCCAACCTCGTCGAACGCATCGCCGACAGCAAGCGGCCGCCGTTGGGCCGATTGCTCTATGCGCTGGGTATCCCACAGGTGGGAGAGGCGACGGCGGACCTGCTGGCCGCGGAGTTCGGGTCGATCGAAAAGCTGCGTACGGCGAATGAGGAGGACCTGGTCCGCACCGAGGGCGTGGGGCCGAGCATGGCGAAGGAGATCGAGCAGTACTTCAACGGCCACGGAGGCGAGCTCGTGACGAAGCTGTTGAGCGCGGGGGTGGAGCCGCAGGCCACCGAGCCAGTGGGCGAAGGCCCGTTCACAGGCAAAACCTTTGTCTTCACGGGCACGTTGGAGACGATGAGTCGCCCGGACGCGGAGGCGCTCGTGAAGCGGATGGGAGGCAAGGCGGGGTCAAGCGTGAGCGCGAAAACGGACTATGTCGTGGCGGGTCCCGGCGCGGGCACGAAGCTGGAGAGAGCACAAAAGTTGAAAGTCGCCGTTCTCGACGAAGAGCAGTTCCTCGCCTTGGTGCCAAAGTGAACGGCTCCGTGGAAGCCGCTCAAGTTCAGCCCGCTGTTGATCGACCGATCACGCCCGCGTGGCTCTGGGTGGCACTGCTGGCCGGCGCCGTGGTCACCATCGGGTGGGCCTGGTTCGTCTCGGGTTTCATGTCCGAACCCTCAGCTGTCGGCGGCGTGCGCATTGCGCTCTGGACCTCGATCTGCCTGTCGGCCCTCTCCGGACTCGCAGGAGCCGCGGGGGCGCTAGGCCTGCTCCGGCGTGAGCCGTGGGGCCGGCCGCTGGCGTGGATCGGGGCCGTCACCCTGACGCTGAGCGGCGCGGGCGCGATCGGCGGTATCCCTGCGCTGGTCGGCCTCCTCTGGAGTCGAAAACCCGCCACCCCCTAAGCTACTTCGATGCCCCTAACTCGCGATCAGGTGCGTCATGTGGCCATGCTTGCTCGTCTCGACCTGGAGCCGGGCGACGAGGAGTTCTACGCCGAGCAGCTGAGCGGCATCCTCGGGCACATCGACCGCCTGCAGCAAGTCGACACGGATGACATTCCTCCCACCGCGCAGGTCGTGGAGATCGTGAACCAGCTGCGCGATGACGAACCGAGACCTGGCCTCACGCAGGCCCAGGTGCTGGCTAACGCACCGGCCGCGCAGGACGGATTCTTCCGCGTGCCCTCGATCCAGGAAGAGGCCTGATGGACACCACCCACATGACGCTGGCGGAGCTGCAGCGCTTGCTGCACGCCCGCGAGCTGTCGGCGAAGGACCTCCTCTCCGAGCACATGATGCGAATCGACAACGTGGACGGCGAGGTGAAGGCGTTCCTCCGCACCACTCCGCAACTGGCATCGCAGCAAGCGGCCGAGGCCGATCGCGCACTCAAGGCGGGCAATGCGGGCCAGCTCGCGGGAATTCCGCTTGCCGTTAAAGACGTCCTGTGCGTGGAGGGTGTCGAGACCACGGCGGGGTCGCAGATCCTGCGCGGGTTCAAGCCGCCCTACACGGGCACCGCAGTGCGGCGGCTGTTCGAGGCCGGCGCGGTGATGGTTGGGGTGACGAACTGCGACGAGTTCGCGATGGGCAGCTCGACTGAGAACTCGGGCTACTTTCCGACGCACAACCCGTGGGATCTCACTCGAGTGCCGGGCGGGAGCTCGGGTGGGAGTGCCTCAGCCGTCGCCGCGGGCGAGGCGGTGGTCTCGGTCGGCACCGACACGGGCGGGTCGATCCGTCAACCCGCCGCCTTGTGCGGCGTGGTGGGGATGAAGCCGACGTATGGGCGCGTCAGCCGCTATGGGCTCATCGCCTTTGCGTCGAGCCTGGACCAGATCGGCCCGCTTGCTCGGTCGGTCGAAGACGCTGCGATTCTGCTGGAGGCGATGGCGGGTCACGACCCGCTGGACGCCACGTCATCGGATCGCCCCAACGATGTGAGGCGTGACTTCGAGGCCGGCGTTAAGGGAATGAGGCTTGGCCTGCCGCGCGAGTACTACGAAGTGGACGGCATCGAGCCGGGTGTCAAGGCGGCAATCGACAAGGCGCTCGAGGCGCTGCGGCGGGCCGGCGCGGAGATCGTCGATGTGACCCTGCCGCACACCGATTACGGGCTTGCTGCGTACTACATCATCGCTCCGGCCGAGTGCTCATCCAACCTCGCGCGCTTCGATGGCGTCAGGTATGGGATGTCCGACCAGGACGCGGCGAACGTCACCGACGCCTACATGCAAACGAGGCGAAAGGGGTTCGGGACCGAGGTGCGGCGCCGCGTGATGCTCGGCACTTATGCGCTATCGAGCGGTTATTACGACGCGTACTACCTGAAGGCGCAGAAGGTGAGGACGCTCATCAAGCGCGACTTCGACACCGCGTTTGAGAAGTGCGACGCGATCGTGAGCGCGACTTCGCCGACCGTCGCGTTTCCCATCGGCTCCAAGACCCAGGATCCGCTGGCGATGTACCTCTGCGATGTGCTCACGCTGGGTGGGAACCTGGCGGGGCTGCCGGGGATCAGCGTGCCGTGCGGGTTGTCTGAGGGCCTACCTGTTGGCCTGCAAGTGCTGGCGCCGCAGTGGCGTGAGGACGTGGCGCTTCGCGTGGCGCGTGCGTACGAGGTGGCAAGCGAGATGAAAGTCGCCGTCGCGCCGCTGTGAGCGGCGGTGCAGACCTGAACCCCCCCTCCGGCCCTTCGGTCCACCTCCCCGGCAAGCGGGGAGGACAACCCCCCGCGTGGGAGGTGGTCATCGGGATGGAGGTTCATGTGCAGCCTCGGACCCGAACCAAGATGTTCTGCGGCTGCGAAGTTGGTCAGCCTGGCGATCTGCCCAACTCCAATGTGTGCGAGATCTGTGCGGGGCTGCCCGGAACCCTGCCGGTGATCAACAAGGCCGCGGTCGAGGCCTGCCTCAAGACCGCCGTTGCTCTGCGCTGCGAGATCCCGCGCCACACCAAGTTCGATCGCAAGAACTACATGTATCCCGACCTGCCGAAGGGCTACCAGATCAGCCAGTACGACCTGCCGATGAGCCACGACGGAATCCTCGAACTCGATGGACGGAAGGTGCGCATACGCCGCGTCCACCTCGAGGAGGACACCGGAAAGCTCGTGCATGCAGGAGACAAGCTGCACATGGCGAAGGAATCTTTCGTCGACCTCAACCGCGCGGGGATCCCGCTGATGGAGATCGTGACCGAGCCCGACCTTAGATCAGCGGACGAAGCGCGCGACTACGCGGTCGCGCTTCGCACGCTCCTCCGAACCATCGGCGCGTCTGAGGCTGAGATGGAGAAGGGCCAGCTGCGCGCGGAGCCGAACATCTCGATCCGGCGCGCGGGCACCGAAGAGCTGGGAGTGAAGACCGAGCTCAAGAACATCAACTCGTTTCGCGCGCTGCACCGAGCGATCCAGTTCGAGGTGGCGCGCCAGGTCGAGGTGCTGGAGTCAGGCGGCACAGTGGCGCAGGAGACGCGGGGCTGGTCGGAGGCCGAGCAGCGCACCTTTTCGCAGCGCAGCAAGGAGTTCGCGGAGGACTATCGCTACTTCCCGGAGCCGGACCTGCCGCCCCTCGAGCTAGATCCAAAATGGATCGAAGTGCTCCGCCAAGCCTTGCCAGAGATGCCGGGCGCAAGGCGATCGCGTTTGATCTCGGAGTACGGCCTGCCCGCCACGGACGCCCACCTCATCGCCGCTGAAGTTGCGTTTGCGGACCTGTTCGAAGCGACAGTCAAGGCCGGCGCGCAACCCAGGGCGACGGCGAACTGGATCGTCGGCGAGGTCGCGCCCTCGGGCAAGCTGCCGACCCCAGCGGTTCTAAGTGAAATCGTGAAGCTCGTGACCGGCGGCAGCATCACGCGAGACCAGGGCCGCGAGGTGCTTCATGAGTCGCTCAGCAGCAACCGCACAGCGGCAGAGATCGTCGCGGAGCGGGGCTTTGCCCAGGACAGCGATGAAGCGTCTGTGAAGGCGATCGTGGAGGCGGTGATCGCCGCAAACCCCCGCGCGGCCGAGGACTACCGAGCGGGGAAGAAGCAGGCGCTGGGCGCCCTGATTGCCGACGTCAAGAAGCGCGCGCCTCAAACCAACCCAAAGGTGGCTAGCGATCTGCTGATGAAGGCGCTGAGCACCCCTTGACCTAAACGACGTACACGTAACGGGCGCCCGGTAAGTCCAGGTACGAAGCCAGACGGCTATGCACCGATCCGCTGGTTCGATCCTGGCGAGTCGCTGAATCCGTATTCTGCGGCTAGATCTTTCACCGTCACGTGCGTGCCGGTCTTCTCTATCACCTTCGGATCGGCCGCCAATGCCGCTACCGCCCGCCCATTGAATATGGGCGCCGCGCTGCGGCTGATGTCGGGATAGCGCACGGGGTCGTCGACGACATCCTCAGTCCGTGTGAACCCGGGCCACACGGAAATGGATGCGACATTGTGCGGGCGAAGCTCCGCCGCCATGTCGCCGACGAGCTTCTCGACACCGGCTTTGCCTACCCCGTAGGCCACATTGCCCACGTACTGAACGGCCCCGCCTGATGAGATGCAGACGACCAAGCCTCCACCTGTTTCGATCATCAGCGGCGCCGCGAAGGCGCTGGCCACGTAATGCGAGCGCAGGCCCACATTATTGAAAGAGTCCCAGAACTTGACCGGTATCGCCCAGAACGGGCGGAGCTCCCAGAAGGAGGACATGCCGGACGGAAGCTCCGAGCGTTGCGGTGTCGACATGACGTTGTTGACCAGGATGTCCATGCGGCCCTGCTCGGAACGCACTCGATCGAACACCGCTTTGACTTGCTCGTCGACGGCGTGGTCGCACCTGGCCGGGATGCCTTTGCCGCCGAGCCGGTCGATCTCCTGCGCGGTTTGCTTGAGCGATCCGCGGTGATCGTCTGAGCTGTCTAGGCTGCGGCCGGTGATGTAGACGGTGGCTCCCGACTCACCCAGTCCCAGCGCGATGCCTTTGCCGACGCCGCGACTCGCGCCAGTCACGACCGCGACTTTCCCATCGAGTGCGCCCACAGCGGCAAAGATAAGCAATCTCCTAGCCTTGTCGAGTGCCTCAACCCCCAGACCTGCACGTGCATAGCGAGTGGTCGTGGGACGCTCCCCGCGGGCACATGGAGCGCAGTTGCGAGCGCGCGATCGAGATCGGACTGCCCGCCATCGCGTTCACCGAGCACGCGGATTGGGCCCTGGTGCATGAAGGTCAGCACTCGGTCGACATCGTTGGTTATCTCGACGCAGTCGAGCGATGCCGGGCACAGTTCAAGGGGCTGCGGATCCTCACCGGCGTTGAGCTCGGCGAGCCGCATCGGTTCCCGCGCGAGACCGCAGAGGTCCTGGCGGCGGCACCGTTGGACCACGTGCTGGGGTCCATTCACAGCGTCCGGATTGGTGGTGAGCTGCTCGACGCCAGTCAGTTCCGAACCACCGCCGGACTCGATTTCCCCGGCGCTGTCCGTGAGTACTTTCGCGAGGTGCTGGCGATGGTTGACAGCGATCAACCTTTCGAGACGCTGGCGCATATCGACTATCCGAAGCGCTACTGGGTCGACGGTTCGGCGCCGTATCGAGAGAAGGACTATCAGGAAGAAATCCGGGCGATCCTTTCCTCCGCAGCGCGGAGCGGCAGAGTGCTCGAGGTGAACACCACGCGCGGCGACACGCTTTGTCCGGACATCACTGTCGTGAGGTGGTGGCGAGAGTTGGGCGGCCAGACGGTGTCGTTCGGAGCCGATGCGCACCAGCCGGACAAGGTGGGGATGGGCTTTGAGCTCGCCACACAGATGGTGCAGGCGGCTGGTTTCAAGCCCGCGAAAGATCCGATGGCGCTCTGGCGCCGGTGATCCTCAGGCCGACCTCACCCGCGCACGGTGGTGCGAGCATCGCGCGCGACGGCGAGGGCAGGGTGTGGCTGGTGAACTACGCGCTACCGGGCGAGGTGGTGGAGGCGGAGCCACGCGGCAAGCAGGGGGGAGTGGCCGTGGCCGCGACCACGCGGGTGATCGAGGCGTCGCCCAACCGGGTCGAGCCGCGGTGCCCGTATTTCGGCGCCTGTGGCGGCTGCCAGTGGCAGCACGCCTCGTATCCGCACCAGCTTGAGCTGAAGAGGCAGGTGGTGGAGGAGGCGTGGGCGCGCGCCGGCCTGCGGCTGCCCCCCGACACGCCCGTGCTCGGGATGGAAGACCCGTGGCGGTATCGGATCCGCGGTGAGTTCGAGGCGGTGGCCACGGGCGCGGGCTGGCGTTTCGGATTCCACCGCCTCCGCTCGCACACCGTGCTGCCGATCGCGACTTGCGACATCCACAACCTGCGCATCGAGCAGGCACTCCCCGCGTTCGCGCAAGCGGCCGGTGAGCTGCAACTCCCGAATTTACAGAACCTGCTGCTCACCATCGAGCCGGGCGGCAAAGGCTTGTTGTGGCGGCTTCGCTTCAAGGGCAAGGAGCCGGTGTGGCCACGCGACGAGTTCGCGCGGCGGGTGGGGGAGCTGCTGCCCGACCAGGTGTTGCTAGACGACGCCATGACCCTCGAGTTCTGGGACATGAGCTTTCGCGTCCGCAGCGACACGTTCGTCCAGACCAACTACGGGCAGATGCTCGTCCTATATCAGGCGGCGCTGGACATGCTCGCGGCGGTGGAGGAGGACCACGTCCTCGACTTGTACGCTGGCATCGGGACGATATCAGTGGCGGTGGCCCGAACCTGCGCCGGAGTCACGGCGATCGAAGAGAATCCGCGCGCCGTGCAGGTGGGACATCTCAACGCGAGGATCAACGCGGCGAGGGTCGAGTACCTGACCGGGAAGGTTGAGACCATGCTCCGGCAGGTCCGCATGGGGCGTCACCAGGCGGCGATCCTGGACCCGCCGCGGGCGGGGTGCGAGCCGGCGGCGCTGGCGGAGCTGCTGAGGCTGGGACCGGAACGGCTGGTTTACGTGTCCTGCGAGCCGTCAACCCATGCAAGGGATCTGATCGCGCTGGTGAGGGGCGGATACAGGGTCAGAAGAGCAGCGATCGTGGACATGTTCCCGCAGACTTACCACATCGAGACGGTCGCGCTTCTCGAACGTGGTGCCAGCTAGAAGGCCCCCTCCGGCCCTGCGCCCACACGTCCCCCGGCAAGCGGGGAGGACTTTGCTAGAAGGCGTTGAGGTTGTGGCCCAGCTTCAGGAGCGCAAGGCGAAGACGGCCAGGGTGTAGCTGTCTAACCGCGAATGCCAGAGCGGGCCTTAGCAGCAGCACGTGTGGTCCAACGTTGAGAAGACGTAAGCAGTTACGGGCACCGAGGGGCCCATCCTACAGAAAGGGACCGCCTGATGGGTCAGGTTAGTAAAACCTGGGGGAGTGGGCCAGCTTCACGACGTGGAGCCGCAGGCGACCCGGTCCGAGTGACTTGACGACCAATCCGAGGAACATTCTGACCAGCACATCAGCCAGAACGCCCGCTGTGCGCGGAACGTTACGAACGCATCCTCACAAATTCGGCCAGGCGGCCGACGCCCTCCCGCAGGTCCTGGTCTGAGCTCGCCAGGCTGATCCTGACCGCATCCTTGCCCACCTCGCCGAAGGCAGAGCCGGGAGCCACCGAAACCCCCTTCTTCCTCAGGAGCTCGAAGGCGAAGGAGCGGGAGTCGAGTCCGCTGGGGGAGACGTCGGCCATTATGTAGAAGGCGCCCGCGGGCTCGGCGATGAAGAGACCCGCCTCGCGGAGCAGGTCGATCACGAGGTCGCGGCGCCGGCGGTAGGCCGTGACCATGTCGGTCACGCAATCCTGTGGCCCATCCAGCGCGGCCTCGGCGGCGACCTGGCTGATCGTCGAGGTGCACGACGAGTTCGACTCGAGCACCTTGGTGACGGTGTCGATGAGCTCCGCGGAACCGGCGACGTAGCCGAGGCGCCAGCCGGTCATCGAGTAGGTCTTGGAGAAGGTGAAGACCGAGGCGATGCGTGGATCGTCGGGCGCGAGGCTTGCGGGGCTGGTCCAGGTGCCGTCGAGGACGATCTGGTCGTAGCACTCGTCGCTGATCATCCAGAGGTTGTGGCGCTGCGCGAGCTCGACGAGCTCCTCGATTGTCCTGCGCGGGTAGATTGCACCGGTCGGGTTGTTGGGGCTGTTGACCACGAGCAACTTGGTGCGCGGAGTGATGAGGCGGGCGAGTGCGTCGAGGTCGGGCTGAAAGCCGTCCGCGGGACGGCAGGGGTAGAAGACTCCCTTGGCGTCGGTCCAGGACAGCATCATCCGAAAGTTGGGCCACCCGGGGTCGGGGAGCAGGACCTCGTCGCCGTCCTCGAGCACAGAGGCGAACACGGCGGCGATGGCGCCCACGCCGCCTGGGGTGCAGGCGATGCGGTCGGGCGTGACGTGGATCCCGTTGACACGCGAGAGCTTGGCGGCGAGCTTCTCGCGGAGGGAGAGGAGGCCCTGCGTGTGGGTGTAGTAGGTTTTGCCCTCGTCGATGGCGCGCTTGCCGGCGTCGCCGATGTGGTCGGGGGTTCGGAAGTTGGGCTGACCGACATCGAGACGGATCGCGCCAGGCGTGCGAAGCGCCTCGTTGGCGATCTCGCGAATCCCGGAGTGGGGACCCTCAGCGGGCCCGTGCGCGAGAGAAGGCAGAGAGATTCGAGCCACTACTGTTCATCGTAGTGTCATCGGCGACCCCGACTGTGCCGCGGCGGGGCCCCCACGCGACTGATCAGTTGACTGTGTCCGGTGGCTTGGGCTTAGCCGAGGCCTTCAGTTCGGCCACCGCCGAGCGCGCCGCGTCGATTAGCTTGCGCATTTCCTCCTGCATCTCGGGCGTGGAGTCCATGGTAGACGTGGGCGGGTCCGAGCTGAACGGCACCACGATTACCTGGCGGACCTCTCTCTCGGTCGTGCCGCCCCGCTGCTGCGAGCCAGCGCCGGGCCAGTCGGGCCCCGGCGGGACGAAGCGCGACTTCACCCGGTCGAACAGGTCCGGATCGACCTGGACCCCGTAAAAGGCCGCCTTGTCGAGGGAGGTCGGGATGTAACCGGTGGCTTTGTATTCGAGTCGCAGGTCGGCGCCCATGCCAAGCAGAAAGATGTCGCGCAGGATCGCGCCGTTGGAGTCGTAGCCGACGACCTCCGCAATCTGCGCCACCTTGCGGCGCCCATCCGGCATACGGGCCTGGTGCACGATGAGGTTGACGCCTGAAGCGATCTGCGCGCGGGCGGCCTCAAAAGGAATATCGATCGAGGCCGTCATCATCATCATCTCGAGCCGGGCCACCGCCTCGCGTGCGGAGTTCGACTCGATGGTTGACATGCTTCCGGCGTAGTCGTCCATGACCTGTATCACATCGAACGCCTCGCCGCCTCGAACCTCGCCCACGAGTATGCGGTCGGGCCGCATGCGCCGGCTGTTGCGCAGCAGCTGCCTGATCGTGAGCTCGCCCTTGCCGTCCGCGTTCGGTGGGCGGTGCTCTAGCGAGATGACGTTGGGGTGGTCGATCTGCAGCTCCGCCGCGATCTCGATGGTGACCACATGCTGGTTGTGCGGGATGAGCCCGGCGATGACGTTGAGGGTGGTGGTCTTGCCAGAGCCAGTGCCACCCGACACGAAGATATTCATCCGGCCGAGCACCGCCGCCTTGAGGAACTCCGCCATCGCAGGGCTGAGGCTGCCCTCACGGATGAGGTCGTCCATGCTGAGGACCGCGTCCGTGAACTTCCGGATCGTGAGCGTCGGGCCATGGATGGACGCGGGCCGGATGATGGCGTTGACGCGGCTGCCATCGGGGAGACGTGCGTCGACAATCGGATTCAAGGCGTCGATGTTCCGGCCAGTGCTGGCGACCATGCGCCGGATCGTCTCGAGCACATGGTTCTCGTCGTCGAAGCGGACCTCCGACCTCGTAAGGACGCCGCGGCGTTCAATAAAGACTTGGTCCGGACCGTTCACCATGATCTCGCTCACCGAGCGGTCGTGCAGGAGTGGTTCGAGCGGGCCGTAATCGACGGCGGGGCGGAGGATGGTGTCGGCCAGCGTCAGGGCGCGGTCTGCAGCAGTTCGGATCTCGATTAGGTCCGCCTTGAGCGCCGCCGGGTCGTTGGTCCCGTCAGCGATCGGCTGGCAATGGTTGACGATCACCGCGAGCAGGTTGCGAAATTCGTGTAAGAGCTCGCGGGAAGCCTGATCCACCGTCGCGTCAGCGCTCATCGTGCCCATTGTGCCTGACACGTGCGGCTACGCCTCGCGAGTGCGAAAGCTGGGCGGAGCCATCCTGCTGCTGCTGGCAATCGCCGGCTGCCGCGGCCCACAGGCGAGCCCATCCGGGTCACCGAGCTCAACCAGCGTTTCGCCCGTCGTGGACGTCTGGTTCGGCTAATCGGCCTCGCGCCGCATCACCAGGATCTGGGTCCCGACCAACCGCGCGACCACGTTGATGATCGGGATCATTCGCCTGAAATAGCGGGGGAACTCCGCCGGGTCTAGCCTCTTGAAGCCGAACCGCTCGTAATACCCGTGAAGCTGGCTCCGGCAGGTGAGATGGACGACGCCATGCTCACGGGCGAGGAGGGTCTTGATAATCGCACCGCCGATGCCTTCGCTTTGACGAGCCGGAATTACCGCCATCGAGGCGAGCTCGCGGCTCCCGTCGCCATGAGTCTTGACCTGCCCGATCCCAACGATCGCCCCGCCGTCCTCGGCGACGACGAAGTTCGGCCATTCGAGGCTCATGCGATTGATGCCGGCCTCTTTGATGAGGCGGCGAATCGTCACCTGATCGGTTTCGGTCGCGGGTCGGATGGTCGGCGGCCCGTCACTCTGAGCTGTGACGCTTCCTGAATTCAAGCCTGGCCCTGGTCTTGTTGGCTGATCACCCACTGCAGAATCTGAAGGACATAAGCGGGATTGGGGACCAAGTAGACATCCTTGGTCTCCTTTCCTTCGCGCGCGATACCCAACGCGTCTGAGTAAGGCTCGATCTGAAGCAGCTTGGCGATTGGTACTGAAACTTCTCGTTTGGTACCAAGGAAAACGAGGCGCGTGTTGGTAACGACCAGCTTGCCGGTGTCCAGGTGTGCCAGATATTCGCTTTGAACCGGATGTCCACGAAAGCTGCTCACTCGATACCGAAATCCATGACCTAGCGGAATGCTGACGCCGTGGCTCCCGCCAACAAATTCGGTCTTCGTCTTGAACCTGCACAGGGTGGCCGGAACTTCGACCGCCGCGATCTCTTTCGGTTTCAGGACGAGGCTGGTTTCAATCGGACGGATACCGTTGAACTTCAGCTCCGCCTCGAGCCCGAGTGCATCAAACCCGACTTTGGATGCGACATCCTTGCGGCGCTTGATCTCATCGGAGAGCCGCGTTACCTCAGTCGAAACGGCCGCCTGCGTCAGGGTGAGGTCGCGTACCTGTACGTCAGCCTGCTTCGCCTCAATGAGCAACTGATCTGCATCTGATACGCCAGTTGGGGGCTCAAGGCCATCTACAACTGCCCGATATCGCAGGCTGAGCTCATCCTGAGCGGACCGGAGCTTCTCCTCCAGCTCTTTGTCTTCGCGCGAGTCCTTTGCGCCTTGGATAAGTCCGCCAAGCCCGTGGTGCGACCGGGCCTTGATATCGGCGATGCTGTGCTCAAGGCTCAATACCAGATCGCCCTGTCCACGGGCAGCGTCGAGCCGAGCCGCTCGGTCTGCTGGTTGCCAAATGGCAGGGTTTGCAATGAGTACCCACCCAGCCTTCGCCTGAGCATCGGCGACCTGGCCCTGCGCAACGGCAATTTGGGCGATCAGATTCTCAGCGCGAATCGCTAGTTCCTGGGCATCTTGCTGCAGCGCGTCCATCGAGGCGACCGTGATGACGCCGTCTTCGGTTTCGACGGTGGGCAGAGCTGGGTGACCCGTCGAGCTCAATTCGAAACTGATGATAGTTAGCTTATAGTTCAGAACCCAGGGCCAAGTAGACTATCCCCGGGGTCCGCCACACCCAGCCAAAAGAATGCCGCACGCCCCTGAAACCTTCGTCCACCTGCACAACCACACCGAGTTCTCGTTGCTCGATGGGGCAAGTCGCATCCACGCGCTCGTGGAGGCTGCGGCCAAGCTCGAGATGCCCGCCCTGGCCATCACCGACCACGGCGTCATGTACGGCGCGATCCACTTCTACAAGGCCTGCAAGGAGGCTGGGATCAAGCCGATTGTGGGCTGCGAGGTCTACGTCGCCCCCCGCTCGCGTCTATTAAGAGAGGGCCGCGTCGACCGCGACCCCAACCACCTCACCCTCCTGGCCGCGGACCACGAGGGCTACGTCAACCTGATGAAGCTCTGCACCGTCGGGCAGATGGAGGGCATGTATTACAAGCCCCGCATCGATAAGGAGATCCTGGCCCAGCACTCGGAGGGCATTATTGCCCTCTCGGGTTGCCTCCAGGGCGAGCCGGCGAGCCGCATCACCGAGGGTGACCTCGACGGCGCGCGCGAGTCGGTCGCCACCTACAAGGACATCTTTGGCGCCGATCGCTTCCTGCTCGAGGTCCAGCGCCACGGCATCGACCGGCAGGACAAGGTGAACGAGGCGCTGGCGGTGTTCGGCAAGGAGTTTGGCCTGCGGCTGTGCGCCACCAACGACCTGCACTACGTCCACCGGCACGACTCCGAAGCGCACGACGTGCTGCTGTGCCTGCAGACCAACGCGAGGTTCAACGACCCGAACCGCTGGCGCTTCTCGTCACAGGAGAACTACCTGAAGACCCCGGATGAGATGCGGACCACGTTCGCCGACCTCCCCGACGCCCTCGCCAGCACCATCGACGTCGCCGACATGGTCGACTTGAAGCTCCACCTGGGTGCCACGCTGCTGCCACCATTCGACGTTCCCGATGGCCTAACTGTCGACGAGTACCTCAGGAAGGTCGTCGAGGACGGCATCCGCTGGCGCTACGAAAAACCTACCGAAGCGGTCATGGAGCGCGCGAACAACGAGCTGTCAGTCATCAGCCAGACGGGCTACGCGTCCTACTTCCTTATCGTCTGGGACTTCTACAAGTTCGCACGCCAGCAGGGGATAGTGGTCGGGCCGGGCCGGGGCAGCGCCGCAGGGAGCCTGGTCTCCTACTGCCTCGGCATCACCAACCTCGACCCGCTGGCCCACGGCCTGATCTTCGAGCGCTTCCTGAACATCGACCGCGTTTCGATGCCCGACATCGACTGCGACTTCTCGGTGGAGGGACGCGAGAAGGTCATCAACTATGTGTCCAAGAAGTACGGGGTCGACAGGGTGGCCCAGATCATCACCTTCACGACGATGGCGTCGAAAGCGGCCATCCGCGACGTGGGCCGCGTCCTGGAAGTGCCTCTACGCGACACCGACCGGCTGGCCAAGCTCATCCCCGTCTGGCAGGGACGCTCGAAGAGCCTCGCCGAGGCGATGAAGGAAGTCCCGGAGTTCCGCCAGGCGTACGAGGAGAGCGAGGAGCAGAAGCGCCTGATCGACGTGGCACAGGCACTCGAAGGCGTGTCGCGCAACGTGAGCACGCACGCGGCTGGAGTGGTGATCGCGCCGCTCCCGCTGGTGCAGTACACGCCGCTGCAGTTCGGCCCCGGGCGAGAGGCGGTGGTGACGCAGTACGACATGAAGGCGGTGGGCGACATCGGCCTGCTGAAGATCGACTTCCTCGGCCTGCAGAACCTCGACATCATCGCCACGTGCTTGCGCCTGCTGCGCGAACACCGCGGCCTCGAGATCGACATCGAGCAGATCCCGTTCGACAACGCCAAGACGTACGAGCTGTTGTCGGCGGGAGACACGCACGGTGTGTTCCAGTTGGAAGGGGCCGGCATGCGCCGGATGGTCATGGACATGCGCCCACAGGTCTTCTCGGACGTCGCGGCCGCTGTGGCGCTGTTCCGCCCGGGGCCGATGGTCAACATCCCCGCCTTCATCGCTCGCAAGCAAGGGCGCGAGCCGATCGAGTACATGCACGAGCGGTTGGAGCCGATCCTCCGCGAGACGTACGGCGTGATGATCTACCAGGAGCAGGTGATGATGGCCGCGCGCGAGATCGCGGGCTTCTCGATGAGCGAGGCGGACATCCTGCGCTCCGCGATGGGCAAGAAGGACAAGCCCAAGATGGCCAAGATGCGCACCAAGTTCATCGAGGGTGCGCTGGAGCGCGACATTCCACAAACCACGGCGGATGCGCTGTTCGACAGCATTGCCAAGTTCGCGGAGTACGGCTTCAACCGCGCTCACTCCGCGGCGTATGGGGTGGTCGCGTACCAGACCGCATACCTGAAGGCCAACTATCCGCTCGAGTACATGACCTCGCTGCTGATCCACATGGAGGGCAACGCGGACAGGGTGGCGACGGCGATCGTCGACTGCAGGAGCAGGGGCATCGAGGTGCTGCCACCCGACATCAACGCGTCGCGCGCGGACTTCTCGATGGTCGACGGGCGAATTCTCTTTGGATTGGCCGCGATCAAGAACGTGGGGCAGCACGCGGTCGAGTCGATAGTTGCGCTACGTGAGTCCGATGGCCAGTTCAAGTCGCTCGAGGACCTGTGCGAAAGAACGACGGCGATCCAGGACGTCAACCGAAGGGTGCTGGAGGCGTTGGTGCAGTCCGGCGCGTGCGACAGCCTCGGGGAAAGAAACCGGCTGATCGCCACGCTGGAATCAGCGCTGAGCCGCGCCGATCGAGCGCGAAAGGACCGAGAGTCGGGCCAGACATCTTTGCTGGACATGGTGGGTTCGTCGGATTCGCCGGCCGAGGACTATGGCCTGCTGATCGATGTGGCGCCGATGGGAGGGGAGGAGAAGCTGCGCCTGGAGAAGGAGCTGCTGGGCCTCTATCTATCCGATCACCCGCTGCGGCGGATCAGCGCGGAGCTGGCCAAGCTGTCGGACACGCAGGCGGTGGAGGTGACGAGCGCGCTGCAGGACACCGAGGTGAGGGTGGCGGGCCTGGTGCGCGAAGTGCGGCGCGTGGTAACGAGGAAGGGCCAGATCATGGCGTACGCGCAGCTCGAGGACCTGACAGGCAGCGTGGACGTGGTGCTGTTCCCGCGCATCTTCGAACAGACAAGACTCCTGTTTGAGCCCGATAAGGTCCTGGTGGTGCAGGGCAGGGTGGATGCCAGAGCGGGCAGCACGAGAGCGACTGGAGCCGCAGCCCAAACCATCGACCCGGAGATCGAGGTCGAAGCCGAAGTGGCCTCGATCGTGGCCGAAATGGCCTGGCTGTGGGACGACCCGGAGTGCCAACCCAAGGCAAGGCGTCAGCTGGTCCACGTGCGAATCCCCAACAGCGATGAGGGCCTCGCCGAGCAGCTGGAGACGGTGTTTGCTAGGCACCCGGGAACGGACGAGGTGGTGCTGCACGTGGTCGTGGGGAGCCGAGAGGTGACCGTGCACGCGGATCGCTACCATGTGCTGGCTGGTCCGGCCCTGGCGGCCGAGATCGATGAGCTGGTCGGCCAGCCGGCGACGAAGCTGGAGACGGTGAGGCCGAAGGTCCAGGCCAACGGCAATGGCAACGGGCGAGGCAAGCCGAGTTGGAAGCAATAGAAGAGGTGGAGATGAGCGAAGAGGAGGGGAGCGCGCGGGGCCGTTATGTGGTCGTGAAGGCGCTGGAGGATGGGGTGGTGATCATGGGCCTGACGAGGGGCAAGGACACGAGGTCGCACCATTCTGAGCGGCTGGACGAGGGCGAGGTCTTGGTGGCGCAGTTCACGGAGCTGACGGCGGCGATCAAGATCAGGGGTAAGGCGGAGATCCTGACCGACGTGGGAAAGGTGGAGTCGGGAGGCTAGCGCTCTGCCGGTAGCCCGGCCGCCTTCCAAGCCTGAAACCCGCCGATAACGTCGGTGGCATTGACGAGGCCGAGTTCCTTCAGGGTGGCTGCCGCCAGGCTCGACGAATACCCCTCGCTGCAGATGACGATGACGCGGGTTTCGGGTCCGGCAATCGCATCGATTCGCCATTCTGAGTCGGGGGCAAGGCGCCATTCGAGCACGTTGCGATCGATCACGGTTGCCCCAGGAATTTCGCCGCCTTCCAAGCGCTGATCAGCCGGCCGGATGTCGACCAGCAACGCGCCGTGGGCGAACTCGACTGCAGCCTGCTCCGGTTGGACCCGCACCATGTCGCGCCGGGCCCTATCAATCAGTTCGTCAAGCGTCATAGGCATGGGAGTCGCGCTCGCGCCGAGTGTAAGCGCTCCTACCCTAGAATTCGGAAGCTTCAGCCCCGCCCACGTAGCTCAGGTGGTAGAGCATCGCCTTGGTAAGGCGAAGGTCCCCGGTTCGAATCCGGGCGTGGGCTCCAGTTCTCAAAGCTGATCTTGGGAGCAGCATTTACGGGTTTCGCGGTCTAGCTCGCGACTGTCTGCGTTCAGCTATAGAAATAAACGTCGCCGTTGGCCTCTCCAAGATGCAGACCAGCATCGCCGACGTGAAACTTGAAGATGAAGCTACCGGCATCCCGGGGCTGTGCTGTCATCGTGAATTGCACCTCGGATCCGGGAGCGAGGGGCCCACAGGCCAGTCCCGGCAGGGACTCTTCCACGGTGCACGTCCCGACGTGAGTACCGTGTAGTGATCGAGAAAGCGGTCGCCGTCGTCAAAAAGGATCGTCAGGTTTGTGATTTGTGTAGTGCCGACGTTCTTCACAGTGAAGTCGAAGTCACTTGGGACCCCGACGATCGCGGTCGTTGAATACTGGCCGTCGACCGAGATTGCTGTCGAAGAACCAATCTCGGATTGCACATGCAGGGCGGCAAAGATAAGCGCGACAGCCGCGGCAGCAATGACTAGCGCCAATGCCGCCGTCTCCTCCGTGCGCAGATCCCGCCCTCCAATCGCCGCTCGCGGTGGCAGCACCAGCGCCAGTCCCATGCCCGCAACAAAACCGCCCACGTGCGCGTAGTTGTTGACGAGGCCTCCCAGGCCGGCTATGCCCATGAACAAGATGAGCACGGCATTGATGCCGATCCATTGACGGACCCGCTGCGGTGGCATGGGGAAACTGCCGACCTGGAACCGTCCCACCAGGATGAGCAGGCCCATTAGCCCGGTGATACCGCCTGAGGCGCCGACGGTTATGCCCAATGCGGTGTCGCCGCTGGTGAGCACCACCCAGGTGATCCCTCCGGCCACAGCGGTCAGCAGGAATGTCCCGAGGAAGACGAGCCGGCCGAACCAGATCTCTGCGAACCGTCCGATGTTCCACAGGGCGAAGCTGTTGAAGGCGATGTGCAGGTACGACTGGTCGTCGTGGAGGAAGGCGGAGCTCACATAGCGCCACCACGCCCCGATGCTCGGATCGTGGGGACCCATGAGATGGGTCCCGGCGACGTTGACCAGTGCGCCGAGATCGGTGAGGCCAAGGCTGCCGCTCGAAGTGATGAGGGCTTTCTCCACGGCGTACACAGCGATGAAGAAGCCGATGAGCGAATAGGTGACAACAGGCGTCTTCGCCAGCGGCCGAACCGCCGGTTTCTGGTAGCCACTATCCACCATCTGCCGCCCGGCCAGATCGATGGCGGCGAGCGTCGGTGCCTCATGGCCGGAGCGAATGGCGCGCAGATGGCCGCGCATTGCTCGCAGTGAGGGCAGACCGGATGGAACCGGTAGCAGTGCCTCCGCCTCACCCGAGTCTGGATCGATCGCCACCACACCGATGCTGACCGGCCCCTTCGGTGGTGGCGTCAAGGCGAGCTTCTCGACCCTGCCCACCACCACGATGAGTACGTCGCAGGTCTGTGCGCGCTGCGTGGTGAGGCGCTCAGCCCCCCATGCGAGCGCGTCGCGGCAACGCGCTGCCAGATCGCCGGAGGCTCCGAACGGATTCGCCGTGGGTCTGTAGAAGCCGACTAATGCACCCCGGCTGCCGGTCCACGGCCATCGCCAGCTCGTACTGACCGGCGATGCCGCCCAAACGGGAATCACGCTGGTCCACAGGGCGCAACTGGTACCGCGTCACCAGCTCCCTGGCGATGGACCGTGCCAGGGCCGGTGGTTCGGCCGGCACGGTGGGTATGGCTTCAGGAACCTCGGACTGGGTCACCGCGACAGTCTGGCCTGATTCCGCGCTGTTGACA
This sequence comes from Candidatus Micrarchaeaceae archaeon, assembly GCA_035534555.1. Taxonomy (GTDB): domain Bacteria; phylum Chloroflexota; class Dormibacteria; order Dormibacterales; family Dormibacteraceae; genus Palsa-872. The sequence continues at coordinate 24,240 of DATLRQ010000078.1, read as the reverse complement.
CCGCTGTCAAAAAGGACCGTCAGCTTTGTGATTCGGCGCCAGAAATGCGGTTCGCGACCCGACGACCCCGCTTCGTCCAAGCCTTCCTAGGAGTCGCCGCAGGTCCTCCAAACAACCCCCTTGCATTAAGCAAACGGTCGTGCTAGGGTCCGGTAAGCGCTTACCGGTAAGCGCTTACCGGTGTGCCTATGGACGGTGGCGGGGGATACCCATCAGCCGATGCCAGAGCCGAAGAAAGCCAAGGGGACCTTGACGATCTACGACGTCGCCACCCGCGCCGGAGTCTCCATCGCGTCCGTGTCGCGTGTCCTCAACGGGCTGGGCACCCCCCGCGCCGAGACGCGCGAACGGGTCCTGCAAGCGGTTCGCGAGTTGAGCTTCGTCCGCGACGGCTCCGCCCGGGCTCTGTCTAACGGCCTCAAAGAGGTGGTCGGGGTCGTCTTCCGCCGCGGCGACGAAACCCTCTTCGAAGACGAGTACGAGAGCTTCCTCTACATCGACGTTATCAACCGAGGCATCGAATCTGAGTCGCAACGTCGCGGATTCGACGTGCTGATGAGCTCGGTCGCCTTCAACGACGACAACGTGCTGCAGCGCGTCGCCGCTATGGCGGGCAAGACCGACGGCCTCATCCTCCACGACCGGATGCTCTCGGCGGTCGGGATCGCCAAGGTGGCGAGCATCGTGCCGGTAGTGACCCTCGCGGGCAGCCCGACCCCAGAGTCGATGAACGTCCGCTGCGACAACGAGTCCGGAATGCGCGCCCTGGTTCGACACCTGGTGGTCGACCATCACTACCGCAGCGTTGGGTACCTCTCAGGCCGGGGCGACAGCCCAGACAACCGAGCCCGCGCCCGGATCTTCGAGGCTGAGGCAGCCGCCGCGGGCGCAGACATGCACGGCGGGTCTGCGTGGCAGGGCAACTACAGCGCGGCGGGCGGTGCGGCGGTGATCGCATCACTCCTGGACGCCGGCACCGCTATGCCGCGCGCCATCGTTTGCGCCAGCGACCAGACCGCCATCGGAGCGATGCACGCGCTCGCCCAACGCGGGATAAGAGTGCCGCAAGACGTCGCCATCACGGGGTTCGACGATGTGCCCGTCGCGCGCCACCTGCGCCCGCCGCTGACCACGGTCCGCCAGCCCATGCAGGAGCTTGGCGCCAAGGCGTTCGAGGTTCTCTACTCGCGAATCAATGCCGCGGGTGGGGAGCCGGAGATCGTGCTCCCGGTCCAGCTGATTGTCCGTGAGAGCTGCGGCTGCCCTCGCAGCGCGTCAACGGGAACGAGCCCTGGACCGCTCGTCGGGAAGGAGGCTTAGCGATGGCCGCTGTCCTGCGCCGGGTGGGGGTTTATTTCCTCGCCGCCTGGGTGGCCATCACTGTCAGCTTCCTCTTGCCACGCGTCGTGCCGGGCAACCCTGTTGCCGGCGCCGTGGCGAGGGCTTCGCAATCGGGCAACTGCAACGCGCAATGCGTGATCGCAGTCGAGGAGCAGCTTGGCTTTAACGTCCACACGAGCCTGTGGGACCAGTACGTCCAGTACCTCGGCAATCTCGCCCACGGGAATCTCGGCCAGTCGTGGTCCGAAAACGCCCCGGTGAGCAGCCTCATCCTCTCCTATCTGCCGTGGACGCTAGGCCTGCTCTTGGTCGCGACGACCTTGAGCTTCTTCGTCGGCACCGCGCTCGGCATTTGGATAGCCTGGCGCCGCGGCTCGTGGTTTGAATGGGTACTGCCCGCCGCCACCTTCTTCCAGGCGCTTCCCTACTTCTTCCTTGCACTCGTGCTCGTCCTCATCTTCGGCCAGACCGGGACGATGCTCAAGTGGTTTCCAAGCCTCTTCGGTTACGACATCTACGTTGTCACGCCAGGGCCGAACTGGCCCTACATCAGCAGCGTCATCGGCCACGCGATCCTGCCCGCCGCGACGGTGGTCCTCGCCTCCATCGCGGGATTCATCCTGTCGATGCGCAACCAGATGGTCACCACCATGGACGAGGACTTCGTCCTGGTGGCCGCGGCCAAAGGTCTGCCCACCAGAACCGTCATCTGGTACGCGGCGCGCAACGCGCTTCTGCCAGTGGTCTCCAACTTCACGATCGCCATCAGCCTGGTGGTCGCCGGCCAGATCCTGGTCGAGATCGTCTTCAACTATCCCGGGATCGGCTTCCATCTCTTTGATGCCCTCGCCAAGCTCGACTACTCATTGGTGCAGGGGATCTTCGTGGTCATCACCCTGGTGGTGCTCGGCGCCAACCTGCTCGCGGATGTCGTCTATGTCCTGATCGATCCTCGCACGAGGCAGACGGCCTGACCATGACGATCGATAGCACCGCCCTGACCCAGGCTCCGGTCGCCGGTCCGGCCCCAAAGCCGATGCTCCCGAAGATGGGAGCCCTGCGGTTGCCGCGCTCCCCGAAAGTGATCGCCGGCCTGGTGATGCTGGCTCCCTTCGCCGTGTTTGCCGTCATCGGTCAATGGATTTCACCTTACTCGCCGAACGCGACCGACCCGAAGCACTGGGTGCAGCACGTCCTGGTTCCCGGCACCGGGCCGGGCACCGGCATACCAGCCAACTACTATCCACTCCCGCTGCCGCCCTCCGCCGCCCACTGGCTTGGCACCACAGTGTTTGCCCAGGACGTGTTGTCACAGGTCCTGGTTTCCACGCAGGCCACGCTGTTCGTCGGCCTTCTCGCGGCAGCGATCGCCACGGTCCTGTCCATCCTGTTCGGAGTCTCTGCGGGCTACTTCGGCGGCAACACCGACGAGGTGCTTTCGCTCATCTCCAACGTTTTCCTCGCGATCCCAGGACTTCCGCTGCTGATCGTGCTGGCCGACTACGTGCCGACCGCGGGCTCGAGCATCTTGCTCGTCGCGTTCATCATCGCGGTGACGGCGTGGGCCTACAGCTCGCGCGTGCTGCGCGCCCAGACCCTGTCCTTGCGCAACCGCGACTTCGTCGAGGCCGCACGGGTTTCAGGCGAGGGGCGTCTCCGGATCATCCTCGCCGAGATCCTCCCCAACCTCGTCCCGATCGTCGCCGCGTCCTTTCTGTTCACCACCCTCTACGCCATCTACGCGTACGTGGCGATCTCATTCCTCGGGCTTGGCGGTTCGCCGACCTCGTCGCCGGCCGGCCTGTGGAACTGGGGCGAGATGCTGCGCGAGGGATTCGCCAACAACGCCATCCGCGGTGGGTGGTGGTGGTGGTGGGCCCCTCCCGGCCTGTGCGTCGCTCTCCTTGGCACGGGGCTCGCCCTGGTGAACTTCGGCATCGACGAGTTCATCAACCCGCGCCTCCGCGTCGCCGGCCTCACGCGAAAGGCGGCCCAGAAAGCCGGCATCACCTCGCACGCCAAGTTGGGCATGACCCCGGTCGCGGGCACCCGGCCCGCCGTGCCAACACTGGCAGCACGCGCGCAGAGCGCAGGCGATGCAGTGCTCGAGATCCATGGGCTCAGCGTCGACTACGGCTACGGCGACGATGCCGTCCACGCGGTCGTGGATTGCGACTTGGTCCTCCGGCGCGGCAAGGTGCTCGGCCTCGCCGGCGAGAGCGGCAGCGGCAAGACCACGCTGGCCCTTGCCGCGATTCGCTTGTTGCGGACTCCGGCCGTGATCGCCGGCGGACAGGTGTTGTTCCACTCCAAGCCGGTCGGAGGAGGCGGACCGAGCGGCACGATCGATATGCTCGCCTCGGACGAAGAGGAGCTGCGCTCGGTGCGGTGGTCGGAGATCTCCGTCGTCCTGCAGAGCTCGATGAATGCGCTCAACCCTGTGATCACCATCGGCGCGCAGTTCGACGACCTGCTGCGCGTGCACCGCCCACATCTCTCGCGCTCGGCGCGCCTGGCGAGGTCGGGAGAGCTGCTCGACATGGTGGGGATTAACGCCGACCGGCTGCGCAGCTATCCCCACGAGCTGTCGGGCGGGATGCGGCAGCGGGCGATGATCGCGCTCGCGCTCGCGCTTGAGCCCCAGGTCATGATCCTGGACGAGCCGACGACGGCCCTGGACGTCGTCACCCAGCGGGAGATCCTCGAGGAGCTCGTCGGTCTGCGCGACCGGCTCGGCTTCGCCGCGCTCTTCATCACGCACGACCTCTCCTTGTTGGTCGAGCTCGCCGACGAGATCGCGGTCATGTATGCAGGCCGGCTCATGGAGCGGGCGCCCGCGGCCGCATTGTTCAATGCCCCGCGGCTGCCGTACACGCACGGACTCATCCACTGCTTCCCGCCTATGCATGGCAAGCGCGAGCGAATGCAGGGCATTCCGGGGTCGCCGCCAGACCTCAGGGATCTGCCGCAGGGCTGCGCTTTCCATCCGCGCTGCGCGTGGGCGCTGGACCAATGCCGGCACGACGTGCCGCAGCTGGAGCCGCTGAACGGGTCGGCGAGGGAAGTCGCCTGCTGGCTTCACAGGGGCGATGCGAAAGTCCCCGCGGAGCTGGCCCGACCGGATCCCGGCGTCGCCGAGGTCCGCGCGCGATGAGTGTGGTGACACCGGTGCTGGAAGGTCGCGATCTCACGAAGTACTTCTGGGTCAGGCAGGGCCGCGGTCCGCTGGCGCGGCGGGTGCCCGTGCACGCCGTGGATCGGGTGTCGGTGCGTCTTGACGCTGGGAAGGTCACGGCGCTGGTGGGCGAAAGCGGGGCGGGCAAGACGACCATCGCGCGGCTGCTCGCGAAGGTCATTAAGCCTGACGAGGGAGAGATTCTTCTCGACGGCCGGCGGGCGCCACGAGGCAGGCCGCGCTCGTACGCGGCCAAGGTCCAGATGGTCTTCCAGGACCCATTCGCCTCGCTGAACCCGGTGCGCACAATCCGCCATCACCTCATCCGGCCGCTGGAGATCCACCACATGGCGGGCGGCAAGCCGGATGCCGCAGTGGCCGAGCTTCTGCGCCGTGTGGCTCTCAGGCCGCCCGAAAACTTCACTGGCAAGTTTCCGCACGAGCTCTCAGGCGGTCAGCGGCAGCGCGTCGCCATCGCGCGCGCGTTGGCGGTGCGTCCTCGCGTTCTGATCGCCGACGAGCCGGTGTCGATGCTCGACGTGTCGATCCGCCTGGGCGTGCTCAACCTGCTCGCCGAGCTTCGCGACGAGGAGCGTCTCGCCATCCTCTACGTGACCCATGATATCGCCTCGGCGCGGTATCTCGCCGACACCATCGTCGTCATGTACGCGGGACAGCTCGTGGAGTCGGCCCCGAGCACCAGCCTGACCGACAGTCCGGCGCACCCTTACACGCAGCTCCTGCTATCTGCGGCGCCGGATCCCGACCGGGTGACTCCGCCGCACCTGCAGGGACGTGGCGCGCCACCGAGCCTGAGCGCGCCGCCAAGCGGCTGCCGCTTCCACCCGCGATGTCCGTTCGTGATGGACATCTGCAAGCGCGAGGTCCCGCCGAACATCGCCGTCTCTCCGGGCCACGTCGCCGCTTGCTGGCTCCATGTCAACGCGGCCGACCGAGGCGGCAGCGAAAACGGCGTCCTTGCAACCCCCAGCGCATCGATGGAGAACGAAATAAAGAGGTGAGGAAGGTTGGATGTAACCCTGGTGTTTCGGTCGCCGCCGGTCGTCGGTGGCGATGGAGGGAGCTGGTGTCCCCGTTTCGGTACCCCGTCCAAAATGCGCCGCCCGTCAGCGGGCTGTTCGTCATGGAGGTGACAAATCGATGAATCGGAGATCGTATCTGTGGCTGGTCGTGGGCGCGGCTTTGGCCGTGGCGGCCAGCGGTTGCAATCCGGCGTCGACCGCAGGGACGGCGACGGGAGGCAAAGCGCTGATCGCTGAGCCGACGACAGGCGTGACTTTTTCGCAGGACTTCAACCCTTACGACACGAACTCGGTTTCTTCCAGCATGGGCACGCGGACGCTGGTCAACGAGCCGCTGGTGGAGTACGACCAGCTCGATGCGACCGACAGCGGCACGCACTACTGGCTGGCGACTGGATACGTGTTCCAGAACGGCGGCAAGGATCTCCAGGTCACCATCCGCCAGAACGTGAAGTTCAACGACGGCTCGGCATTCGGCCCGGCTGACGTCGCCGCCACCTTCAAGGCCCTCGAGAACCCGAAGATGGACACCACTGGCGTGCCGCCGCAGGCGTCGGACCCGACAGTGTCCGGGAACACGGTGACGCTCCACTTCACGAACGCCCAGTACACCGGACTCTTTCCGATCCTGGGCAACACCTACATCCTCAAGGCGTCGGTCGCACAGCAGATCGCCGCTAACCCGACGATGACGATCGCCAACCCGGTTGGTACGGGCCCCTTCATGTTGAAGAGCTACTCGAGCTCGCTGATCAAGTGGAAGCCGAACCCGAACTACTGGGGCGGCACTCCGCCGGAATCCGAGATTGACACCCCGTCCATCGCCACCAACGCCGCGGCGAGCGACGCGCTCGTGAGCGGTCAGCTGGACTGGGCCGGCAACGACATCCCCAACGTCTACGCGAACTACGTCAACCTGAACCCACTCACCAACCACGCCTGGTTTGCCGCGGGCAGCACCGTCACGCTCTGGTTCAACCTGAACCCAGGCAACGGCGGCGCCTCGGGAATCAACGAGGCTGCGGTCCGCAAGGCCGTCAGCTACGGCGTGGACCGCAACGCTCTCGCGCAGCTGGGCGAGTCGGGCTACGAGCAGCCCGCGAGCTCGACGAGCGCGCTCATTCTGCCCAACCAGAAGGCCTTCCTTCCGAGCGACGGCAGCATGGCAAATGACCTTTCGGTTAGCGGCAGCGTGCCGGACGCCGCCACGGCCAAGGCAGACAACCTGCCGGCAGGCGCCGACGTCTACGACATCCTCACCGCCGGCGGCTGGAGTGCTCCGGCGAGCTCTCACTACGACAGCGCGACCGGAACCTTCAAGTCGGGCGGGAACTGCGATGGCAGCAACCGTGCCAACTGCTGGACCAAGGGTGGCAAGATCATCAAGTTCTCGGTCTACGACCCAGTGCCCTTCTCCGACTACTGGGAAAACGCCGCGCTCATGTCACAGGAGCTTCAGCCCCTGGGCATGGACGTGACCACCAAGCCCGCGCAGGGCTACTCCGACTGGAACACCAACATCACCTCGCAACCCTCGCAGTGGCAGACGGCCATCCACTGGGGCTCGGGCGGCAGCATCCCGTACATCCAGTACCAGAACTGGCTTGACAACACGGACGCCAACTCGACCGCGCATTTCATCGGTTACTCGAACCCGGCGGCGCAGTCGGCGCTGACGCAGTACGCGAGCACCGATCCCAGCAACACGGGCGCCCTGTACCCGATCGTGCAGCAGCTCGAGAAGATCATGTCGACCGACGTGCCTGAGGCTCCGCTGCTTTATGGCGCCGACTGGAACGTTTTCAGCAGCGCGAAGTACACCGGCTGGCCCAACCAGTCGCAGCCGTACATGAACCCGTCGCCCAGCGACCCGCAGATGCCTTACATCCTGATGCAGCTCAAGCCGGTTTCCTGAGCCTGCAGATTCAAGACAATGTCGCGGCCGGCAACGTGCCGGCCGCGATCTTCCACAATCGAGGAGAAACGTTATGACCGGTATTGCCACAGGGGTACATGGCGATGAGTCGGGGCTGGTAGCCCGGCTGTCGCTCGAGCAGAAGGTCCGCCTGCTGACGGGCCTGGACTCGTGGGTGCTCCATGGCGAGAGCGCGGTCGGCCTGCGTCCCATGGTGCTTTCCGACGGCCCCGCCGGCGTGCGCGGAACACGTTTCGACTCGGCCAATCCGTCCACGTCGCTGCCCTCCCCGATCGGGCTCGGTGCCACGTGGGACGAGCGATTGATCGAAGAGCTCGGCCGTGCGCTCGGGCGCGAGGCGCGGTCAAAAGGCATCGACGTGGTCCTCGGCCCAACCGTCAACATTGTCCGCACCCCGCTCAACGGCCGCGGTTTCGAGTGCTTCTCCGAGGACCCACTGCTGACCTCCCGCATCGCGGTCGCCTATGTGCGCGGCGTGCAGTCGGTGGGTGTCGGGGCCACGGTGAAGCACTACGTGGCGAACGATTCGGAGACGGAGCGGCGGACTTACGACGCTCGCGTCAGCGAGCAGGTGCTCAGGGAGCTGTACCTGCCGCCCTTCGAAGCGTGCGTGGCCGAGGCGGACGTCTTTCTCGTGATGGCCGCCTACAACTCAGTCAACGGCGCCTTCATGACCACCAACCTGGTTCTGCTGCGCGACCTGCTCAAGACGGAATGGGGATTCCAGGGGGTAGTGGTGTCGGACTGGTCGGCCACCAGCACGACTGTGGCGAGCGCGATCGGAGGGCTTGACCTAGTGATGCCGGGGCCGGATGGGCCGTGGGGCGAGCTGCTGGTCGCAGCGGTGCGCGCCGGCACGGTGCCCGAGGCCGAGGTCGACGACAAGGTGTCGCGGCTGCTGGGCCTCGCCCGGCGTGTCGGCGCTCTCAACGGGGCGGCCCCTGACGACGGTTCTCACGCCCAGGTGGCGCCAATGCTCGTTGACCCGCAACTCCTGCGTGAGGCCACCGCGCGATCCTTCGTTCTGCTCACCAATCCAAATCGACTCCTGCCTTTGGAAATCGGCAAGGTCCGAAAGATCGCGCTGATCGGCCCCAATGCCATCGACCCCACGACCCAGGGCGGCGGCAGCGTGCGCGTCCTGCCGTCGGTCCGCACCGACCTCGCGAAGTCGATGCGCGATGCGTTCGGAGTCGCGGCGGTCAGCGTGCACCAGGGTTGCCTGACCAGCGCCACGACCGCGGCACCGGCGCAGGGAAGTCTCAACGACCCGGTCAGTGGGGAGGAGGGCGTACGCCTCGAGGCGCGGACGGCGGATGGCGCGGTCGTTCACGACGAGCACTTCCCGAGAAGCGTGGTCACCTGGTGGGACGGCCTGCCGGCGGCGGTACATCTTCCGGGCTCCATCCTTGCGCTGCGCGCGCGATACCGGCCTGAGGTCGACGGCCCGCACGTCCTGGGTGTGTCAGGCGTGGGCCTGCTGCGCGTCAGCGTTGACGGCACGCTGCTGGCTGAGGCCACGAACCTGCCGCCCCGAGACGTGGTGGAGGCGCTGTCACGGCCGCCCGAGCTCCGCGTGCCGTTGCAGCTCAAGGCCGGCCGAGGGGTCGAGGTGAGCTTCGAGCACGGCCCGAACGCTCGAGGCCACAGCCAGGGTTTCGCTGCGATGCGTCTTGGCATCACGCCAAGAGTCGATGATGAAAGCCTGCTCGACGAAGCTGTCCGGGCCGCCGCCGAGGCCGATGTGGCCGTGGTTGTGGTCGGGTCGCCGGATGGGACGGAGAGCGAGGGCTACGACAGGGAGACGATGGCGCTGCCAGGGCGGCAGGACGAGCTGGTGAGGCGGGTCGCCGCCGCCAACCCGAGCACGGTGGTGGTGGTCAACTCAGGCATGCCCGTGCTGATGCCGTGGGCCGCCGATGTCGCGGCCATCATCCAGGTTTGGTTCCCGGGCCAGGCCTTCGGGGATGCGCTGGCCGATGTGCTGGTGGGAGGCGCTGAGCCAGGCGGGCGCCTCCCGGTGTCGGTGCCTCGCGCGGAGGCCGACTCGCCGGTGCTCGATGCCCACCCACAGGCGGGCGCCCTGACCTACGGCGAGGGGCTGCTGGTCGGCTACCGCGGCTACGACCGAAGTGGGGCTGACCCGCAGTTCTGCTTCGGCCACGGCCTGGGCTACACCGAGTGGAGCTACGGGTCCATCGCGCTCGATACCGACTCCATCAAGCCAGAAGAGGATCTTCACCTGCGGCTGACCGTCCGCAACTCTGGCCGCCGTACCGGGCGCGAAGTGGTGCAGATTTATGTCGAGGGACCAGATGACGATCCCAACCGTCCGCACCGCGTACTCGCTGCGTTCTCTTCGGTCGTAGCAGGCCCAGGCGAGCAGTCGGAGGTGCGGTTGACGGTGCCGTCGCGCTCGTTCGCCCGATTCGACGAGGCGCGGCGCGATTGGGCTTGGCGTCGAGGGGCCTACAAGGTGCACGCGGGACGTTCGTCCCGCGACCTCAGGCTGATCACGGAGGTGGTGCTGCGATGAGCTAGGGCTTCGGGACGGGACGTGGGGAGTGTTCTTGTCGTTAAGGGGGCATCCGATTGGCTGCGGATGAAGCACAGGAGATGACGAGATGATCGTGCGCAAATTCTTTTCCCGGTGGCACTCGATACTGATGGTGGGCGCTCTTGTCGTCAGCGCTTTTGTGACCACTGGCGGCGGTGTCGCCACCGCGTTGGCGTCGCCGAGCCAACCCACCTTCGGCTCCAGCGTCTACATCTTCAATCCGAGCATGCCACAAAACCAGATTCAGGCCACTGTCGATGGGATCGCGAGCCAGCAGGTGCCAAACCAGTTCGGGACGCAGAGGTATGCCCTGCTGTTCGAGCCTGGCACTTACGGATCGAGTTCCGACCCTCTCAACTTTCAGGTCGGCTATTACACGGAGGTTGCGGGCCTGGGCCTGTCGCCAAACGATGTAGTGATCAACGGGTCCGTTTACGCGCGCAACCAGTGCTCCGGCGGCCAGTGCACGGCGCTGGAGAACTTCTGGCGATCGCTGTCGAACCTGACCATCAACGTGACCACCCCTGGATTCGGATGCTACAGCGGCGAATTCTGGCCAGTCTCGCAGGCGGCGCCGATGCGCAGAGTCCACGTCAACGGGCTCGTCACCCTCATGGACTACTGCACGGGGCCATCGTTCGCCAGCGGCGGGTTCATCGCCGATTCAGAGTTCGACGGCAGCGTGGTGATCAACGGGTCGCAGCAGCAGTGGGTGACCAGGAACAGCAACGTCGACACGTGGACCAACGGCGTATGGAACCAGGTGTTCTCGGGCGTCGTAGGTGCGCCGGCCCAGTGCTTCCCGTGCGGCAACCAGTACACGACCCTTGCGACCAGCCCGGTGACGCGAGAGGCGCCTTATCTCTATGAGGACACTCCAAATCGCTTCAGCGTCTTCGTGCCCAGCGTGCAGCACGACTCGGCCGGAACGACGTGGGCCGGCGGCCAAACGCCGGGCACCTCCCTGCCGATCGAGAGCTTCTTCGTCGCCCAGCCGACCGACTCCGCGGCGACAATCAACGACGCGCTGCACCGCGGCAAGAACCTAATCCTGACCCCGGGCATCTACCAGCTCGACCAGACGATCGAGGTGACTCGCCCCGACACCGTGGTGCTCGGGCTGGGCTTCCCGACCCTCGTTCCGGAAAACGGAATCGTGTCAATGAACCTGGCTAGCGCGAAGGGAATCATGCTGTCGGGGCTGATCTTCGACGCCGGCACGACGAACTCCCCGATGCTGCTGCAGGTGGGGAGCGGGCATGCGCGGAGCGACAACAAGGCGACCGACCCGACGACCCTCTCCGATGTGTTCTTCCGCATCGGCGGCGCAACACCGGGCAAGGCGACGACAAGCCTGGTCGTCAACAGCAACAACGTGATCCTCGATGACATCTGGGCGTGGCGAGCCGACCACGGCAACGGGGTGGGCTGGACCAGCAATACCGCCGATACCGGTGTGGTCGTCAACGGTGACAACGTGACCGCGTACGGCCTGTTCGTCGAGCACTACCAGAAGTACGAAGTGATCTGGAACGGGAATGGCGGCACCGACGTGTTCTTCCAGAACGAGATGCCCTACGACCCGCCCAGCCAGTCGGCGTGGATGGAAGCCGCGGGTGTCGACGGTTGGGCGGCCTTCAAGGTTGGAGACAGCGTGACCAGCTTCGCGGGGTACGGAATGGGGAGCTACAGCTTCTTCAACCAGGGCGTGGACATCTTTGCCGCGCATGCGTTCGAGGTCCCCAACACCCTGCCAGCCTCAAGCCTTAACGACCTTCTGACCATCTTCCTCGACGCGACGCATGGCAAAGGCGGCATCCTGAACGTCGTTAACAACACTGGCGGGTCGTCGACGATCGCCAACCCGGACGTCCCGGTCACGGTGGTGAGCTACCCGTGACTGCCTGACCCTTCTTTCGACTTCATAGCGGCAGCGTAGGGGTTGGCTGGCTGAGATCGAAGCAGTCAGCCATCCCGTTGGCGGCGGCGATAGAACCGAACTTAAATCGTCCGGGCCGAGCCGCTGCGGAATGGTCGCGTCAGAGTTCGGCAACGCAGCGGCGTTCAGCACCGGCTCATTCGGGTCGTCGGCCCCTCGGCGATCGATGGTCTGGGCCAGGCGCGCGGTGCTTATCTACCGAGGTCGCACCAGCGACATTGGCTAGGCTGAATAGGTGAACGTTCAGATCGAGCGCGTTCCGTGGACGCCTCAGCTATATCGCGTTATGGCGGGGCTTATGGTCTCGCTCTTTGTTGCCGCCATGGACTCAACCGTCGTCGGTACTGCTCTGCCGACGATCGCTCGCGATCTTGGCAGTTTTCAGCTTTATCCCTGGATCGTCGCCGGTTATCTCATCACGGCCACGACCACCGTGCCTCTTTGGGGTCGCCTCGCTGACCTGCACGGTCGGCGTCGGGTTCTGCTCGTCGGGATCGTGGTGTTCATCGTCGCTTCCGCGCTTTGCGCGACCAGCCCCTCCATGATCTGGCTCATCGCCTTTCGCACTCTTCAGGGGATCGGGGCTGGTTGTATTCAGCCCCTCGTTTTCACCATCCTCGGTGACATCTTTCCGCTCAAGCAGCGCGCTCCCCTGTCTGGGCTCTTCAGCAGCATGTGGGCGATCGCCGCGATCATCGGGCCCGCCCTCGGCGCGATCTTCGTATCCACTATCGGCTGGCGCTGGATCTTCCTCATCAACCTCCCCCTCGGAGTGGTGGCGACTGCGCTCGTCTGGGGTTATAAGGAGCGGCGGCCTGAGAAGTCCGGTGTTCGCCGGCTCGACGTCCGCGGCTCGCTCCTGCTCACCGCGGGGGTTGTCCTCCTTCTCGTCGGTCTCGGGGCCGGCAGCCAGTCGGCCACGCCCAATTGGCTGCTTGTTGTCGCTGCCGTTGTCGTTCTCGCGTTGTTTGCGCGCGTGGAGTGGGGCAGTGCTAGCCCCACGGTGCCTCTCGATCTGCTCCGCAACCGCATCATCGGTCCGGCCATTGCCGTCGGCGCCCTCATGGGCACCGTCATGTTCGGTATCACCACCTACGTGCCGCTCTGGGTGCAGGAGGTGCAGGGCGGTTCGCCCTTTGACGCCGGCGCTGCGGTTGGTGCGATGTCGATCGGCTGGCCCGTGGTCTCAGCCCTCGCCGGGATCTTCATGGTTCGTATCGGTTACCAGCGGCTCGTCGTCGCCGGGTCGCTCGCATTGGTGGTCGGCACTCTCATGCTCGCCGTTGGGTCTCCCGATCGTGGCTTCGTTTGGACCGGCGCCGCTTCGCTTGTCATTGGCTCCGGCATGGGCGCCATCGCCGCGCCTTTGCTCATCGTGATTCAGAACATCGTCGAGTGGAGCCGGCGTGGCGCCGCCACCGCGCTTAATCAGTTTTCTCGCACCATCGGTGGCGCCGTCGGCGTCTCACTGATGGGCGTGCTGCTGCAGGGCTATGTCAACTCGAGCAAAGATCCTCTCGGTGCGCGGGTACAGCTCCAGGCTGGGCTGCACGCTGATTTCGTTGTCCTCGTCGTGCTTGCGGCTTTGATGCTCGCGATCGCCATCGCGATCCTCGTGGTGGCGCGACGGGCAGACAAAGATAAGGAGCGGGTTGCGGCGGCCGCCGGGTCGGTCGGCGCGAGCGCGGACTAGGGCGATGGGTAGGAGAAACGCGAGCCGCTCGTAGGCGTGTCAACGCGGCTGCTTGAAGCAGGACCCTTTGCGGCTTGCACGTTGCATGCGGTCATGAGTCCGACTGCCAGGGCGACGACTGCCAACCTGCGGATGAATCTAGAAGTCAACCGACGAATGGTAGTTGCGCCGGCCGGCGCGATGCCGGCCCGCGCGTTTGGTTGTCCGATTACCTGGACTCTTCCATCTTCAGGATTCCGAATGCTGCGCCCTGCGGGTCGCTCACGATTGCGAAGCGGCCGCCGGGCATGTCCATCGGCGACAACATTTCCTTGCCGCCGTGCTCGATCACTTTGTCGAACGCCTTGTCGACGTTTTCGACGTTGAAGTAAACCAACCAGTAGCTCGGAACCTGCTCCGGCACCATGGCGTTCATCTCCGTGCCGCCCGCGACGCTGTCGCCGTGCAGCTGGAACTCGGTGTACTCGCCGCTCTGGCCTTCGCCCATCGGGCTCTTCTTCTCGCCCCAGCCGAACAGCTTCTTGTAGAACGGCTCGGCCTTTTCGAAGCCGCGCGCGTTGAGCTCGGCCCAACCCATTGCGTTTGAGTCCGTCGACTGCACGCCCTGCATTTTGCCGGCCTGCCACAGGCCAAGGTAGGCGCCGCTCGGGTCCTGAATGATGGCCATATGGCCCTGGTCGCCGACTTCCATCACCGGGGCGATGATCTTGCCGCCTGCGGCCTCCGCCTTCTTGGCCGTCTCAGCAGCGTCTGGTGTGCCGATGTACACCGTCCATGCAGTCGGGGCTTCATCCATTTGCTTCGGGCCGATGCCCGCCACGTCCTTGCCGCCGGCCTTCGCCAGCGCGTAGCCGCCGTACTGCGGGTCAGGGTTGACTTCGACCTTCCAGCCGAAGATCGCGGAGTAGAACTTCCTGGCCCCCTCGGGATCGCTTGTCGATAGGTCCGTCCATACGGGCTTGTGGGCTACTGCGGTTTTGGCTTCTGCCATATGTCGCCTCCTTGAATCCCCGTGATTGCCAAATGCAAACCCATTACAGCAGTGGTGGGTAAAGCGCTGTTTAAGAGTTAGCGATGGCGAAATCGGTCGTCACGTTGACTCCGTTACGTAGCGTCTGCAGGGTTGAGCAGTAGCGCTCCGCACTGCCCAGCATACGCCGTGCTCGCTCCTCGTCCAGCCCTTCTTTTAGCTTTACTCGGGTGCACATCCGGATCCCTGTTGCGCCTATCGGAACATCACGATCGGTGGCCATCGTGCCCCTGAAATCCCAGTCCATGTCCACCTGCACCTCGACCCCTTCCAGCTCGATGCCCATGTTCGCCGCGACCGATCTCAAAGTGCTCTCCTCACAGATCGCCAGGGCCGCCGCCAGGATGTCGCCTGAGCACGGTGTGTCGCCGGCGCCTTCCGCGGCGGGGTGGAGGCCCGATCTGATGACGACGCTCGAGTGCTCCGTTGGTGCCACGGCGCAGTGGCGCGGGTCAGACATGTCCGCGGGCACGCTTTTGGCGGAGGTGGTGACCAGCGCGGTTTTCGGGTCGGTTTTGTAGCTCTCTTTCAAGGGGCCTGGATCGCTTTGAGGTCGATGGAGTAGGGCATGACGATATTCTGCGCCAACCCAGAATCCGACTCTACGATTAAATAACTTGACAAATCACTACTCCGGCCTTAATAATCTCAAGTCAGTGATGGCAAAGACTCAAGAATGGCAAGAGCTCACCAAGATCACCCAGGGTCGACAGGTGGTCGTGGAGCGGGTTCGCCTTGGCGAGAGTGGGGCTGCCGTCGAAGGGGCGTGGGAGCTGCCCCAGCTCGCTCGCCTCAGCGCCGAGGACCAGGTGTTCGTGATCGCGTTCGTCAGGTCGCACGGCTCCATCAAAGAGATGGAGAGGGTGTTCGGGGTCAGCTACCCGACCATCAAGGCGCGGCTGAACCGCATCGGCGAACAACTCGAATTTGTTGAAACCAACCCCGCGCCGTCGCGCCTGGAGATCCTCGAGCGGCTTCGCCGCGGCGAGGTTACGGCCGACGTCGCTGTTCGCCTCTTGGAGGAGTTGAAATGACAGAAGAGCGCAGGCAGATCCTTGAGATGTTGGCCGAGGGCAAGATCAACGCGGGCGAGGCCGACCGCCTCCTTGGCGCGCTCGGTGGTGGGTCCGCCACCGCCACGGCGAGCGCGGTTCAGGCCAGGCCGTTGCCCAAGTTCATTCGGGTGATGGTGGACGCCAAGGAGGGGAACAAGGACAAGCCCGTTCACGTGAACATCCGGGTGCCGATCGCCCTTTTGCGCGCGGGGGTCCGGTTGGCCAGCCTCGTGCCGGCGGTGGCCCAAGAGAGGGTGAACGAGGAGCTTCGGAAGAATGGGGTTGATTTCGACATCAGGAACATCAAGCCCGAGAACATCAACGAGGTCATCGACCAGCTCCAGGACCTGTCGGTGGACATCGACCACGAAGAAGACGACGTCAAGGTCCGGATTTTCTGCGAGTAGGCGGCACGGGGCGCCCAGGCGTGCCAACCTGGGCGTCCCCTCCGGGCCGCTGCGCGGCACCCCCGCGCCGCCGCGCTCTCGGGCGCGGCCTTTCTCTTGCCCCTGCGTTTAGGGGATTCAGATCCAGTTCTCATTTGATACCTTGCGTTGGCCATGCTCGAGACTGCCTTCACCCGCCTTGTCGGTTGCACGGTGCCCATCCAGCTCGCGGGCATGGGCAACATCCTTTCTCCCGAGCTCGCCGCCGCGGTCTCCAACGCCGGCGCCTTCGGCCAGGTCACCTTCGCCGGCGTCGAGCTGGACGAGGTGAAGGTGCGGCTCGACCGCCTTACCTCGCTGACGTCCAAGCCTTTCGGCGTCAATCAGCTCATCCCTTACCTGGACCGCGACGTCCTCGACTACTCCGCCCACAAGGCCAAGGTCATCGACTTCTTCTGGGGAGATCCCGACCCTGAGCTCGTCCGAATCGTCCATGAGGCCGGCGCGCTTGCCTCCTGGCAGGTCGGCTCCGTGGTCGAGGCTATGGCCGCCGAGAAGGCTGGTTGCGATTTCATCATCGCTCAGGGCGTCGAGGCCGGCGGCCACATCCGGGGCACGCTCGGCTTGATGCCGCTGCTGGCGCAGGTGCTGGATAAGGTTTCGATCCCCGTGCTCGGCGCCGGTGGCATCGGTAGCGGGCGAGTGATGGCGGCGGTGCTGGCGTCGGGTGCGGCGGGCGTGCGCATGGGCACGCGTTTCATCGCCGCCGCCGAGTCCAATGCACATCCGGACTACGTAAGGGCGATTATCTCCGCGCAGGCTGAGGACAGCGTCCGCACCAACCGCTTCGAGGTCGAATGCCCGCTGTGCCCGTCCACACATGGCGTGTTGAGGTCGGCGCTCGATGCCGCCGAGGCGTTCGACGGTTCGTTTGTCGCTGAGCTCAACGGCGAGCCCATCGCCAAGTTCCGTGGCATCCCGCCCTTCAAAGGCTTCATCGGCAACATCGGCGCCATGGCGTGCTACGCCGGGCAGTCGGTGGGCGAGGTGCGCGGCGTGCAGCCCGCGGCCGAGATCGTGGCGGAGCTGGCCGATCAGGCCGAGCGGCTCCTCAAAGGCACCGCTACCGCGCCAGTCTGAGCCCCGAACCGGCTGCTAGGCCTTGGACGTCAAGCAGTAATAGGTCACGTTCGAGATGAACGAGCCGTTGAACATGGTCAGCGTCCCGTTCCACGGTCCCTTGAAGTAGTACTTCCGGGTGCCGTCGACCGTCATCGTGAAGTTGCACGCGCCGCTGGCCGCGACCTTGTTCACGTCCGCGCTCACCGTGAGCTTGATGTCCTTGGTGGGGTCGCTGGTTAAAGTCATCACATAGCGGGTGTAGTCGATCTCCCCGTATCCAGGCATGTTGAAGAAGTAGATGAAGCCCGGCTGGTTCGCCGCATAGTACGTGTGACTCAGGCAACCCTTAACTGCGTTCAGCGCCTTGTCGCACGTGCCGAACGCTTTCTTGATGGCCAACTTCGCGGCTGCTGTCGCGGTCGCGCTGATCGTGCTTGGAAACACGACTGACGCACCCGCGACGATCGCGTCAGCGTCGGCGGAAGCTTGGTCATAGAGAGGGGTGGCGTCCATCGTCACCTTGTGGAAGCCCTGCATGACCTGGATATTCGACAGAGCACCTTGTGGCAGCCCCAAGCCATCCACCGCGATGCTGCCTGGCTGGTTGGGAAGGGTCACGTTGATCGATTGGAACGGGATGTCGATCCGCCACGAGTTGTAGAAGTTGTAGTGAACGCGAGCCAGGTCGCGGTGCAGCGTGTACGCCTGCACAACGTGATGTCCGGCCCAGGTCAATGTGACGTTGACTGTGGTCGTGTTGCTGTCAACGACCGTGGTCGATGCGACGTTGACGTCCTGGATGTCCGTGTTCTGCGGGATCGCAAGCATCGCCTTCAGGCCGCCCTCGTCGAAGTACTCGCTGTAGGATCCATCGCCCCTTAGGAAGTTGGCGTTCGCGAGCATGTAGGCCGTGTTAGCGCTTTTCTGGGCGGCGAAGTAGTCGGTGACGGTCCTCTGAGCGCTGTAGGTGCTCATCAAGGAGGAATTGGCCAGCACAGCCATGACTCCGCCCACGGCGAGGAGCAGCACCAGGACGAGGCCGATGATCAGCAGCAGCCGGCCCGTATGGCGTTGCCTTGCCGGCGGAGGAGCTACCGGGTAGGGCGTGTATAGCTGGGGCGGCGGAGCATAGGCAGCGGGTGTGGAGAAGGCCGGTTGGGGGTAGGCGGGCGGGGGTGAGGCGACCGGCGGCTGCCCTTCGGCGCCTTGGGCTGCGCTACTCCCTGGTTCCGCTGGGTTCTCGCCCTCCACGACTTCCGGCGCCACGATACTCCCGAAAGGGCGGGAGCAACCGGATTCGGGGACTTAGAAGGTCACCTCGATCAGGGGGCTGGTCTCGACCATGTTCTCCAGGTCCGTGCGCTTCCAGATCTTGGCGACGTGGGGGAGGACCTTGCGACGCTCCGCCTCTTCGCCGATGACCCGGGCGGTGGCTGGAAGGTCGGCGCCGACAGCGCCCTTCAGGTGGAAGGTGAAGTGCGGGTCCTTCTTGAGGTTGGCCAGCCAGCCGCGGGGGAAGCCGGGCATCCCGCTTATGTAGGTCTTGCCGTCGATCTTGTGGAAGACGATCTCGATTCGGCGCGGCCGGCCGGACTTGGCGCCTGCCGTCGTGATGTCGATTACGCCGCCGTGGGAGAGGGCTTTGGCGATTTCAGGGGAAATGGTGGCTTTGTTCACAAGTTCTACAACTGGGGGTGGCAGCTTTTGATTCACGGTACCGCCGGACACCCCTCCGGTCCTGCGGGGACCACCCGGCGCACCACGAGCATGGAACCCCGAAGGATGCGGGCAGGACAGATCTCCCGGCTGGTTTGGAATAACCCTGAACTAGGTAATATTGAAGTACTTCAGAGATGCATGAGCCCTTTATCGAGAGCGACGCGAACGGCTGTCTTTTCGACCGCCGGATCCGCGAGCGCCTGAAGCTGGGCACGAGCCTGGACGAGGTTGACACCACCGAGGCGCTGGCCGCCCTTCGGACCGCCTCCCACGCCCTTCACAACGCGATGGACCGCTGGCTCGAGCGCCACGGCCTCAGCGAGAGCCGCATGGGCGTCCTCTGGCGCCTGCGGGACAAAGATTCCATCACCCTCGGCGACCTGGCCCAGGAGCTGGACGTCAGCCCTCGAAACATCACGGGGTTGATCGACCACCTCGAAGCCGACGGCTTCGTCGAGCGCTTGCCAGACCCCGAGGACCGCCGTGCGATTCGGGTTCGCCTCGCCGCACCTGGCAAGCAGAAGCTCAGCGACATCAAAACCGAGATGGGTGGCCAGCAACATGGCCTGGTTGCCAATTTCACGAACGACGAGCTACAGCAGCTTCGTCACCTCTGTCTGAAACTCGCCCGCAACCTGACTGCAACCAAGGAGCTCGAAAAAGTATGACCGCCGTTGTTGAGATGCCCCGCCGCCGATTGATCCTCGTCACCGTTGGCGTCATGTTGGCGCTGCTTCTGGCCGCGCTTGACCAGACCATCGTCGGCACCGCGATGCCGAGGATCATCGCCGAGCTGAACGGCTTCGACCGCTACGCCTGGGTCACCACCGCCTACCTGCTGACGTCAACCATCACTGTCCCGATCGCCGGCAAGCTGGGCGACCTGTTCGGCCGCAAGCCCTTCATCCTCGCCGGCATGGCCGGCTTCATGGCGATGAGCTGGCTGTGCGGACTCAGCCAGAACATGACCGAGCTCATCCTTTTCCGCGGCGCGCAGGGCCTCTTCGGCGGCGTGCTGTTCGCCTCAGTGTTCACGGTGCTCGCCGACATCTTCAGCCCGCAGACGCGCGCTCGGATGCAGGGCGTTTTCGGTGGCGTGTTCGGCCTCGCGTCGATCATCGGCCCGACTGCCGGCGGTTTCATCACCGACAACTGGGGCTGGCGTTGGGTGTTCTACGTGAACGTCCCCGCCGGTGTGCTCGGCATGGCGCTGCTGGCCATGTTCCTGCCCTTCGTCCGAACCAAGGCCTCGTGGCGAAACATCGACTTCGCCGGAGCCAGCCTTCTTGCGCTGGCCTTGACGCCGGTCCTGATCGCGCTTTCCGAAACGACCACGTACGGCTGGAGCAGCTGGCAGACGCTGGTTCCTCTGATCGGCGGCATCGTCGTCCTGTTCGTGTTCATCTGGGTCGAGGCTCGCTCGAAGGAGCCCATCGTCCCGATCGGCCTGTTCAGGAACCGGGCGTATGCGGTGTCCATCGTGATCGGATTCATCATGTCCTTCGGGATGTTCGGCACGATCATCTTCGTGCCGCTGGTCTATCAGGGCGTGCTAGGCATCAGCGCCACCAACTCCGGTGCATTGATCACGCCGTTGATGTTCGGCCTGATCGGCGCAAGCATCCTCACCGGCCAGTTGATGGTCCGCATCAAGCACTACCAGTACCTGGGCACCGTCGGCGCAGCCGTCACCGCCGTGGGCATGTTCCTGCTTTCCGAAATCTCCGTTCACTCGACCCAGCTCCAGGTCACGGCATCGCTGGTGTTCGTCGGTATCGGCCTTGGTGTGACGATGCCGCTCTACATCCAGGCCGTGCAGAGTGCTGTCGACAGGAAGTTCCTCGGCGTCGTGACCAGCAACATCCAGTTCTTCCGCAACGTCGGTGGGACGATCGCGACTGCGATCTTTGGATCGATCCTGGCCAGCCGGCTGGGCCCAAACATCCAGAGCCAGGTCGCAGCCCTCAACCTGCCGCCGGCGGTCGCGAATACCTTCAAGATTGGCGGCCAGAGCGCGCAGCAGATCTTCAACCCCGCCAACCTCGCGGCTGCCCGCGCGGCGTTGCCCGCGGCGGCCCGGCCTTTGTTCGACCAGGTAATCGTCGCCGTGAAAGCGGGTCTTGCGCTGACGCTGCATGAGATGTTCCTTATCGGCACCGTCGCGATCGTCATCTCGCTCGTGATCACGCTCTTCATGCCGACAGTGCCGCTGCTGGCCGCGAAGAAGCGGCCGGGCACGGAGCTGGGCGACGGATCGCTAGTCGCCGAAACCGAAGCAGAGGTCGACGAAGAAGAATCCAGAGAGCTGGAGCCGGCGAACGCCTCGTAATCGACGGGGGGCGCGTTACGGTTTCGGGTTAATGCACCGCCCTTCCACTTCGCCGGCAGCGGCGCCCTGAAGGGCTGACTCATGGCGACTCTGGCTTCGCAGCTGATCGGCACATGGCGGCTGGTGTCGCGAGAAGACCGCACCGCCGCCGGCGAGCGGCGCGTTGACGCAGGCCTGGGGGCCGATCCGGTGGCGCTTCTCGTCTTCGACATGGCAGGCAACTTCGCGGCCCAGTTCATGAAGCGAGATCGATCAAGCGGCGAAGGCGCTGTGACCATCCGCGCCGGTGCCAACAACAGCACTGCGGTCAATGGCTATGACGCGTACTTCGGCAATTACACGGTGGATGAGGGGTCCGGCTCGGTGAGGACAACCCTGGAGGGGTCGCTTTCGCCAGAAGACGTGGGGAGCGTGTTCACGCGTGAGATGCACGTCGATGGCTACACCCTGACCATCAAGCTGGCGACAACCAGCGCCGGTGGCGAACCCGTAACGCGCACGCTGATCTGGAAACGCTCAGCCTGACTTCGTGATGATTTTCCGGTTGACCCGACGGGGACCGGCTAAACGTCGAGGAGGCTAAGAAGGTCTCTTGGCTTTGAGCGGGCGACGAACTTTGGACCTTGTCGGCAGGTCTGACGTCTGCGAACCGCTCCCACTTCAGCCTTGTCGGCGCGTCTTTCTGGTGCTTGGCCCACCAGTGGACCGAGCCCCGGCCGATCCTCCGCCCGGGGCCTGCCGGCGGATCGTCGCTTCGATGGCGCTCTAGTTCGTTGCGCTGGGGACCGGGCTCGTCCGCTGGGCGGCCGTAAGTGTAAGAATCTGGGTCGGGGGATGGCTGGAGCGATGAGCAGTCAAAGGAGGAGCTCAGTGATCAGAAGATCCGTGCTGATCGTCTGGTTCGTGGCGGCGCTGTTCGCAGTTTCGGCGCCAACGACCGGTTTTGCCGCCTCGGGCTACAACGGAGCCGCCGCAGCCGCCTATGCCGACACTTACTGGCAGGCCTACAACCCGGCGTGGCCTTCGTTCGCCAGCAGCGGTGGAGACTGCACGAACTTCGTATCGCAGGCGCTCCACGCGGGCGGCATCGCGATGCGCCTGGCGCCCACGTACAGCGGGGATGCGGCCTGGTACATGGTGAAGAACAAGCGCCACTGGACCTACGCATTGCCGTGGGTCAATGCCCAGGACAACAGCATCTTTGCGCTTCGGCACCTCGCGGGCGTGACCCAGGTCGCGTCCTATTACGGCATCGCGCCGGGGCAACAGGTCGCGGATAACGCCACCGAGGGCGACATCGTGCTCTATGACTTCAACAACGATGGCGTTTACGATCACGAGGCGATAGTCGTCGCCAGTGATGGCACGTCGTGGGATCTCGTCGACGCCCATACCAACAATCGTTACCACGCGTACTGGACCCTGGCCCAATACAACTCAAGCTGGGCAACCACCCGCATCGTGGTCCTGCACATCCCGCCCACCACGAGCTGACCTTGGCGTCTAGTTTGAATCGAGGTGAGGCGTTTCTCAGCAAACCGTAAGAATCCGTCCAGCTAGCTCAAAGGTAAGGACCGCATCGTATGGTCAAGAAATCCAATGACGCGAGATGCGGAGGTGAACCCAATGTCGCAGTATCCCGATCCGGCAGAACCCTTGGCGCCGCGCGTGGAACCCACGCCTGTGCAGGCCACTTACCCGCCGATGCAAGCCACCTACTGGGTGCCACCGCCACCACCGCCGCCGCCCTCTCACTCAGATCCCCACATCGGACGCTGGATCATCGTCGCGTTCCTCGTCGCCGCCCTTGCGGCGGGTGGAAGTGGCATCGGAGTCGGCTGGGGGCTCGCCAACTTCTTCCGGCAGCCCAGCGCCGCGGTTCAGTCGCCGATTGCTGGTCTGTCCCCGATTCCTATCGCCAGCCCCACCACGGCTCCAAACAACGGGAACCCCAGCGCCGACGCCATCGCCGCCCTCGTCACTCCGGCCATCGTCGATATCAACACGGTGACGACCTCCGGGCAGGCGGCGGGCACCGGCCAGATCCTTACCTCTGATGGTGAGGTGCTTACCAACAACCACGTCGTTGACGGCTCGACCAGCATCAGCGTCGTCATCGCGGGTCGCAGCGGCAATTTCCACGCCCACGTTATCGGCGTTGATCCCGCCAGAGACGTCGCGCTGATTCAGATCGAGGGCGTGAGCGGCCTCCCGACGATAACTCTCGGGTCATCGTCCAGCGTCAACGTCGGCGACCCGGTCGTCGCGATCGGCAACGCACTCGGCCTGGGCGGCGCACCCTCGGTTACCACCGGCAACGTCACCGCGCTCGACCAAAGCATCACCGCCAGCGAAGGCGGCAGCAACTCCGAGCAGCTCATCGGCATGATCCAGAGCAACGCTCCCATCCAGCCCGGCGACTCAGGCGGAGCGATCGTGAACTCGTCGGGCCAGGTCGTGGGCATGATCACCGCCGGCGACGTTCAGGGTTTCCGCTCGCAGACTTCAACCACGAACTACTCGGTCCCGTCAGACACCGCGATCTCCATAGTCAACCGGATCCGCTCCGGTGAGGCCGCCGCGGACATCGTCTACGGCCAGGTTGGCTTCATGGGAGTCTCGGTGCGCGATACGAACGCCGGTGGCGCCCAGGTCGTGACTGTTCAGTCTGGCTCCCCCGCCGACTCCGCGGGAATCTCTCCCGGCGCGATCATCAGCAAGGTCGGCGGCACCTCGATCACCTCGAGCGCAGCGCTGGGCACGGCGATCCGCTCGCACAAGGCAGGGGACCGCGTGTCGGTCACGTGGACAGACTCGAACGGCTCACACACAACGACCATGACGCTGGCAGGGGTCAATCCTTAAGAGTCTCGGTAATCAGGAAGTGCGGCGACGTCTTCGATTTGACGTCGCCG